>NZ_JBSFUS010000012.1:0-360733 GCF_053591915.1 Streptomyces sp. NPDC002853
CCCGACTTCGGCGGCTCACCCTCCCGCACGACCGCGCCCTCCGAGCGCGGGAAGAACTCGTACCACGACCCGAACAGCGCCCGCTCCCGCTCCACAAGCAGCGGCAACCGCTCCGACTCCGTGACGAGTTCGCGCAGCGGACGCGCGGCGAGGACCGCGTCCACCTCCGGGGTGAGGGCGGCGGCGAGCCGGGCCGTGGCGGGGCGTGCCGTGTCGCGCAGGGCCTCGACGGCGGCGCTGAGGGTGGCGCGATCACTCTCCGGGGCCGCGGCCGCCGCGCGTTCGTGGAGGCGGGCGCCTTCCTCCAGGACGAGTTCGGTGTCGATGCCCGCCGGAATCTTGATGTGCGCGTGGTGGCGCCACTGGGTGAGGGGATCGCCCCACGCCTCGACGGTGTACGTCCAGTGTCCCTCCGCGTCCGGGGTGACGTCCGCGCCCCACCGGTCGGTGCCGGGCGCCAGCTCGCGCATCGGCGTCCATGGGCCGGGGCGCCCCCGCGGATCGCGCAGCACGACATTGGCGGCGACCGCCTCGTGCCCTTCGCGGAAGACGGTGGCGGTGACCTGGAAGGTCTCGCCCACCACGGCTTTGGCGGGGCGCCGGCCGCCGTGCACGAGCGGCGCGATGTCGAGGACGGGTATGCGGCCGGTGAGCGTGCCGGGCCGGGCGGGGGAGGGGGGCGGATCCTGCGTGTCCGGCGGGTTGTGCTGATCCCGCGTGTCCTGCCGTGGTGCCGGGGGTGTGGGCACTCTTGTGGAGGCCTTTCCCGAGGCTTGTCCCGAGGGCGTCGCCGACGGGCGAATTGAGGGCATTACCGCTCCTGTCCGCGTTACATGAGTGGGGCGGATACGGGGTTCTGGAGGGGTTCAGCGACTGCGTGCCGCGCTTGTGGCCGTACTTGAGCCGTGACTGCCGTACTTGGGCCATGACTGCCGTACCGAGTCGTGACCGACCGTACTGAGCCGTGTGCGTACCGGGGGAGCCTTCCCACCAATCTCGGGTGGGCAATCCGGTGCTTCACCGGCTACTGGTGCGTAAGGCCCCATAACAAGACCGGCGTTCTATCGAGGGTGCTTCGGGATCGCGCAGGAGGCAAGGCCGCACCCGCACACACAGAACCGGCCCCGCCGGGTTCGGCGGGGCCGGTTCTGTGCTGCGTCGTGCTCTACGGGTTGCTGACCTGCAACAACTTGTTCGGGGAGCCGAGTCCGGCGCCCGTCACCTTCCCCGGCACCGCCTGGTCGGTCAGTGCCTTGCCCACCTCGGCCGGGGCGGCCGACGGGTGATCGGCGAGGTAGAGGGCCGCCGCTCCCGCCGCGTGCGGCGAGGCCATGGACGTGCCCGAGATGGTGTCCGTGGCGCTGTCGTCCGTGTTCCACGCGGAGGTGATGCCGACACCCGGCGCGAACAGGTCAAGGCTGCCGCCCCAGTTGGAGAAGCTCGCCTTGGCGTCCTTGACGTCGGTCGCGCCGACCGTGATCGCCTCCTTCACACGGGCGGGCGAGAACAGGAACGCGGGAAGCCCGTCGTTGCCCGCCGCGACCGTGTAAGTGACCCCGGACGCGATCGAGTTGCGCACGGCGGCGTCCAGTTGGGCGTTGGCCGTGCCGCCGAGGCTCAGGTTGGCGACGGCGGGCTTCCTCGCGTTCTTCGTCACCCAGTCGATGCCCGCGATGACCTGCGCGGTCGTCCCCGACCCGGCGTCGTCGAGCACCCTGACGCCCACGACGTCCGCCTGCTTGGCGACGCCGTGGCTCTCGCCCGCGACGGTCGCCGACACATGCGTGCCGTGGCCGTTGCCGTCCTGTGCCGTGGCGTCGTTGTCGATGAAGTCCCAGCCGCTGCTCGCGCGGCCGCCGAAGTCCTCGTGCGAGGCCCGGATCCCGGTGTCGATGACGTACGCCGTCACACCCTTCCCCGCTGAATCGGGATAGGTGTAGGACGTGTCGAGCGGCAGACTCTTCTGGTCGATCCGGTCGAGGCCCCAGGAAGGCGGGTCCTTCTGGGTGTGATCCAGGGACACGGTGCTGTCCTGGAAGACGGAGGCGACCCTCGGGTCACCCGCGAGTTTCTCGGCCTGTGCCGACCCGGCCCGCACCGCGTAACCGTTGAGCGCGGTGCTGTAGGTGTGACGTATCTTCGCCCCGTACTTCGCGGCGAGGCCCTTGCCCGCCCGCGAAGGGGCCGTGGTCCCGCCCTTGAGCGTGACGATGTAACTCCCGCTGATGGAACCGGGCTCACCGGCGCCGAGTATCTCCCCGAGCGGGGGGCCGGCGGGATCGGCGTGTGCGGGCAGCGTGATGGCCGAAAGTACCACCGCCGTGGTGGCGGCGGTCACGGCCCCGGCCCACCGCAGACGCTTCGTGCGCGACAGAGTCATACGCTGGTTTCCCTCCCCAACTTGACATGCGACTCGCGGAGTTGGAGCGGTCTGTGCCGGATTCCCCGTATCCTCCACGAGCGCCACTTGGCAGCCTCTCGTGTGGCGTGAGGGCCTACAAGACCACACGGCGTGGGGGAATCGGCCATACCGCCCGTGGGGGTGCTGTAAGGGTTGCGCCGATTTCCGGACGGATTCGGGATGCCTCCGTCAGGCGCGGGACCACGAGGTGACCGCCGTGCGCGTCCGTGCGCCGTAGTTGCATAGGGGCGGGCACCGCTACCGTCTACGCGTAGGTCGATAGGTAACGCATCCCCCGTAGAGGTGGAGCCGCTGTGAAGGCCATCCGTCGGTTCACCGTTCGTCCCGCCCTTCCCGAACCCCTCACCCCGCTCTCGGAGCTGGCGCGCAATCTGCGCTGGTCCTGGCACACGGAAACCCGTGATCTGTTCGAGGCCGTCGACCCCGAGCAGTGGGTCGCGTCCGGGTGCGACCCCGTGCGCCTGCTCGGCGGCGTGTCGCCCGCCCGTCTCGCGCAACTGGCGCAGGACGGCACCTTCCTGCGCCGCCTGACCGAGGCCTCGGAGGGGCTTCGGGAGTACGTCACCGGGGCGCGCTGGTATCAGGAACAGGCCGCCGAGCGCGGGGGTGAGCTCCCGCGCGCCGTCGCCTACTTCTCGCCCGAGTTCGGCATCACCGCCGCCCTGCCGCAGTACT
This sequence comes from Streptomyces sp. NPDC002853, assembly GCF_053591915.1. Lineage (NCBI taxonomy): Bacteria > Bacillati > Actinomycetota > Actinomycetes > Kitasatosporales > Streptomycetaceae > Streptomyces > Streptomyces sp. NPDC002853. The sequence continues at coordinate 3,098 of NZ_JBSFUS010000012.1, forward strand.
CGGGAGGGCTCGGCATCCTCGCGGGCGACCACCTGAAAGCGGCCAGTGACCTCGGGCTGCCGCTCATCGGGGTCGGTCTGCTCTACCGGCACGGCTACTTCCACCAGTCCCTGTCCCGTGACGGCTGGCAGCAGGAGACCTACCCGGTGCTCGACCCGAACGAGCTGCCGCTCGCCCTTCTGCGCGAGGCGGACGGCACCCCGAGCCTGGTCGCGATCGCCCTTCCAGGCGGGCGCTCGCTGCGTGCGCACGTATGGCAGGCGAGCGTCGGACGCGTACCGCTCCTCATGCTCGACTCGGACGTCGAGGAGAACGACGCGGGCGCCCGCGAGGTGACCGACCGGCTCTACGGCGGCGGCAGCGAGCACCGGCTGCTCCAGGAGATGCTGCTCGGCATCGGCGGAGTGCGCGCCATCAGGACGTACTGCCGGCTGAGCGGGCACGCCGAGCCCGAGGTCTTCCACACGAACGAGGGCCACGCGGGCTTCCTCGGACTCGAGCGCATCCATGAACTCGCGCGCGAGGGAGTCGACTTCGACGCGTCGCTGGAAGCCGTGCGCGCCGGGACGGTCTTCACCACCCACACGCCCGTGCCCGCCGGGATCGACCGCTTCGACCGTGAGCTGGTGGCCCGGCACTTCGGCCCGGACGCCGAGCTGCCCCGCATCGACGTGGAACACATACTGCGACTCGGCATGGAGACGTACCCCGGCGGCGAGCCCAACCTCTTCAACATGGCGGTGATGGGCCTGCGGCTCGGGCGCCGCGCCAACGGCGTCTCCACCCTGCACGGCAAGGTGAGCCGCGAGATGTTCGCGGGCCTGTGGCCGGGATTCGACGCCGAGGAGGTGCCGATCGCCTCCGTCACGAACGGCGTGCACGCCCCGACCTGGGTCGCTCCCGAGGTGTTCCGCCTCGGCGCGCGGCAGATCGGCGCGCAGCGCACGCAGGACGCGCTGTCGGTGGGCGGCTCCGACCGGTGGGACGCGGTCGCCGAGATCCAGGACGCGGACATCTGGGAGCTGCGGCGCGAGCTGCGGGGCCAGCTGGTGACGGAGGTCAGGCGGCGGCTTTACGCCTCCTGGCGCCAACGCGGCGCCGCCAGCGCCGAGTTGGGCTGGATCGACGACGTGCTGAGCCCTGACGTCCTGACCATCGGCTTCGCGCGCCGCGTCCCCTCGTACAAGCGGCTGACGCTGATGCTGCGGGACCGCGACCGGCTGATGGAGCTGCTCACCCATCCGGAACGGCCGATCCAGATCGTGGTGGCGGGCAAGGCGCACCCGGCGGACGACGGGGGCAAACGGCTCATCCAGGAGCTGGTGCGCTTCACGGACGATCCGCGGGTCCGCGACCGGATCGTGTTCCTGCCGGACTACGGCATGGCGATGGCGCAGAAGCTGTATCCGGGGTGCGACGTCTGGCTGAACAACCCCCTGCGTCCGCTTGAGGCGTGCGGGACCAGCGGGATGAAGGCCGCGCTGAACGGCTGCCTCAACCTGTCGGTCCTGGACGGCTGGTGGGACGAATGGTTCGAGCCGGACTTCGGCTGGGCGATCCCCACGGCGGACGGGGCGGCGACGGATGACGACCGGCGGGACGATCTTGAGGCCGCGGCGCTGTACGACTTGCTGGAGCGCCGGATCGCCCCCCGCTTCTACGAGCAGGGTCCTGCGGGTCTTCCCGACCGGTGGATCGAGATGGTGCGGCGGACGCTGACCAGGCTGGGGCCGAAGGTGCTCGCGGGGCGCATGGTGCGTGACTACGTGGAGCAGCTGTACGTTCCCGCCGCGCGGGCGCATCGCACGCTGGGCGCGGACGCCGCGGCGGAGCTGGCCGACTGGAAGGCGCGGGTGCGTGCCGCCTGGCCGCGGGTCGCCGTCGACCACGTCGAGGCCTCGGCGACGGGTGCCACCGCCGAACTGGGGGCCACGCTCTCGTTGCGGGTCCGCGTGCATCTGGGCGACCTGACCCCGGACGACGTGGAGGTGCAGACGATCGCGGGCCGCGTCGACCCCGAGGACGTCATCGCCGAGGCGAGCCCCGTTCCGCTGAAGCCGGTGGGCGGGCCCGACGCGGAGGGCCGCCGCCTCTACGAGGGCCCGCTGGCCCTGGACCGCACGGGGCCGTTCGGCTATACGGTGCGGATTCTGCCGTCGCATCGACTGCTGGCGAGCGGGGCGGAGTTGGGGCTGGTGACGGTGCCTTCCGAGGGGACGGGGGAGGCGGCGGGGGTGTTGCTGCGGTAGGGCGGGCTCTACGCCCAAACGCCGGACAGGCTGAAGATTTCAGCCTGTCCGGCGTTTGAGGACGAACTCGGCGAAGCCGGTGACCGACGGCGCGCAAGGCCCCGGGGCCAGCAGGAATTACTTGACGTTCACGCCCGTCCAGGCCGCGGCCACGCCCTTGGCCTCGGCGGAGTCCGCGCCGTACAGGTCCGTCGCCGCCTTCAAGGTGCCCTCGCGGGCCGCCTTGTAGTCCGTCGTCGTCGTGAAGTACGACGTCAGGGCCTTGAACCAGATCTTCTCGGCCTTGTCGCGTCCGATGCCCTCGACCTTGGAGCCGTCCGCGGTCGGGGAGTCGTACTTGACGCCGTTGATCTCCTTGGCGCCGCTGCCCTCGGACAGCAGGTAGAAGAAGTGGTTGGCGATGCCGGAGGAGTAGTGGACGTCTACGTTGCCCGCCTCCGCGCTCCAGTTGTCCAGGGAGTTGCCGTCCTTGGAGGGCTTGTCCATGTAACGGAGCGGCGTGCCGTCGCCGTTGATGTCGATCTTCTCGCCGACCATGTAGTCGCCGATGTCCTCGGGGTTCTTGGCGTTGAACTCGACCGCCGCCGCGAAGATGTCGGAGGTTGCCTCGTTCAGGCCGCCCGACTCACCGCTGTACTCCATGTTGGCCGTCGCCGCCGTGACGCCGTGCGTCATCTCGTGCGCCGCCACGTCCATCGACGTGAGCGGCTTCTTGTCGCCCTCGCCGTCGCCGTACGTCATGCAGAAGCAGCTGTCGTCCCAGAACGCGTTGACGTACGCGTTGCCGTAGTGGACCCGCGACGTGGCGCCCTTGCCGTCGCCCTTGATGCCCTCACGGCCGTGCACGCCCTTGTAGTAGTCCCAGGTCAACTGGGCTCCGTAGGCGGCGTCGACGGCGGCGGTCTGGGCGTCGTCCGGCTTTCCGGTGCCCCAGGTGTCGTCGTCGTCCGTGACGAGCTTGCCCTCACCGCTCTGGCCGTGGGCCAGGTCGAACGTCGAGTGGCCGCCGCGCGCGTCGTCGGTCAGGTCGAAGCCGCTCGAACCCTTCTTGGAGCCGACCTCGACGTCGCCGCTGTACTGGCTGTGGCCCGCGCCGTTCTCGATGGCCTGGTACTGGAAGAGCTTCTTGCCCGTGGCCGCGTCGGTGATGACGTGCAGCTTGCTGGGCGTGCCGTCCTTCTGGACGCCGGTGACGACGGTCTCGTGGGCGAGGACCGGCTTGCCGGACGCGGCCCAGACGACCTTGCGAGGTGTCTGCGCGTCGGCCTTCTTGGTGTCGCCGGACTTCGCGGCGGTGGACTCGGCGGACTTCGCGGCCGACCTGGCCCCGACCTTCGCGGAGGTGGACGCGACCTTGATGGTGGCCTTGGCCGCCTTGGTCACGCTCTTGACCGAGCCGCTCTTGGCGGTGTGGACGACCAGGTCGCCGCCGAGGACGGGCAGGCCGTCGTAGGTGCGCTCGTAGCGGGTGTGCGTGGTGCCGTCACGGTCCTTGACGACATCTCTGACGACGAGCTTCTCCTTGTCGCCGAGGCCGATCTTCTCGGCGGTGGCGGCCTTGTCCGCGTTCGCGTCCTGCAGCAGGCCGGCGCGGGCGGTGGAGGAGAGCGCGATCTGTGATCCGGCGGGCGCCGCGGCCCGGTCGGGCTGCGCGGAGGCTCCGGTGGCCAGACCGCCGGCGAGCAGTGCTCCGGCGGCGACAGCGGTGGCGATGGCCAGCGTGGAGCGCTTCCGGGATATGTGGGGGGTCACGCATGCTCCTTCTGTGGGGGGCCCGGGCGGCGTTGGGGAGCTGTCCGGGCTGAAAGATGCGGTGCGGTGTACAGATGTTCTGTTGTGTCGTGCGAGGGAAGAGTGTCAGGTGGGCCAGGTGCATGTCAGGTACCTGACCGCAGGTTGGCCGGAATTCGTCCGTTGAGCGATGGTCCATGTACGCAATGCGAACGGGGAGTTGCGCGGTCGGCGGTCCAACGCCCGCACACATGGGTGCGCCGCCCCGGGGAGTGAATCCACCCGGAGCGGCGCAGTCTGCTCGTACCAAGGCCCTACCGGCGGCCTACGGGAACGTCAGCTTCCAGCTGTTGATGCGGCCGACGTCCTGCGCGGCCACGTCCTGGACCTTCAGCTTCCAGGTGCCGTTGGCCACCTCGGACGAGGCGTTGACCGTGTAGGTCTCCTGGATGTTGTCGGCGGAGTCCGACGAACTCGAGTTCTTCAGGCGGTACGTCGAGCCGTCCGGGGCCACCAGGTCGACGACCAGGTCACCGCGCCAGGTGTGCACGATGTCGACGCCGACCTTCAGGGCGGCGGGCGCGTTGCCCGTGCGCCCGGTGACGTTGATGGACGAGGTGACCGCAGCGCCGCGGTCCGGGATGGCGACATCGGTGGTGTTCTCGAAGTCGGTGCCACCGCCGCCACCGGGACGCGCTCCGACGTTGACGCCGGCCCACGCGTGGGCCACCGCCGCGTACTCGGCGCTGCTGGTGCCGTACAGCTCACCGGCGACCGCGAGGGTCCCGGTGCGGGCCGCCGCGTAGTTGGTGGTCGTGGTGAACTTCGTCGTCAGCGCCTTGAACCAGATGAGCGACGCCTTGTCACGACCAATTCCGGTCACGGGCAGGCCGTCGGAGGTGGGCGAGTCGTACGAGACGCCGTTGATCACCTTGGCGCCGCTGCCCTCGCTCAGGAGGTAGTAGAAGTGGTTGGCGACACCGGACGAGTAGTGGACGTCGATGTTGCCGATGCCCGAGTACCAGGAGTCCTTGGACGCGCCGTCCTTGGAGGGCTTGTCCATGTAGCGCAGCGGCGTGCCGTCGCCGTTGATGTCGATCTTCTCGCCGACGTAGTAGTCGCCCTTGTCCTGCGCGTTGTTGGCGTGGAACTCCACGGCCGCCGCGAAGATGTCGGACGTCGCCTCGTTCAGGCCACCGGACTCACCGCTGTACGTCATGTTGCCGGTGGCCGCCGTGACACCGTGCGTCATCTCGTGGGCCGCCACGTCGATGGACGTCAGGGGCTTGGCGTTGCCCGCGCCGTCGCCGTACGTCATGCAGAAGCAGGCGTCGGACCAGAACGCGTTGACGTAGTTGTTGCCGTAGTGGACCCGCGAGTACGCGCCGACGCCGTCACCCCGGATACCGGAGCGGCCGTGCACGTTCTTGTAGTAGTCCCAGGTCAGCGCGGCGCCGTAGTGGGCGTCCGCACCGGCCGTCTCCAGGTTGGACGCCTGGCCGTTGCCCCACACGTCGTCGGCGCCCGAGAAGAGCGTGCCGGTGCCTGACGTGCCGCGGTTCAGGTTGTACGTCTTGTGGTTGCCGCGACCGGTGTCGGTCAGGGTGTAGTTGGACCCCGACTGCGCCGTTCCCAGCGGGACTTGACCGCTGTACTGGGTGTTGCCCGTGCCGTTCTCGATGCCCTGCCACTGGAAGAGCTTCTTGCCGGTCGCCGCGTCCGTGATGACGTGCAGCTCGTTCGGGGTGCCGTCGTGCTGCAGCCCGCCGACCACGGTCTCGTACGCGAGCGTCGGCTCGCCCCCGGCCATCCAGACGACCTTGCGCGGCTCGCGGTCCGCGTCGGTCTTCTTCGACCCCTCGGCCTTCGCCGCGCCGAGCGCCTGCTTCTCGGCGCTTGCCGCCTTCACCTCGGCGCTGGTGTCGACGCCCTTGAGCTGCGCCTTCGCGGCCTTGGTGACGCCCTCGGTCTTCCCTGACCTCGCCTCGTCGACCACCAGGTCGCCGCCGAGTACGGGCAGTCCGTCGTACGTGCGCTCGTAGCGGGTGTGCGTCGTGCCGTCGCCGTCCTTGGTGACGTCACGTACGACGAGCTTCTCCTTGGCGCCGAGCCCCAGGTCCTTGGCCGTCTCCGCCTTGGTGGCGTTGGCGTCCTTGAGGAGCGCCGCACGCTGGGCGGGGGTGAGCTTCACGGGCAGGGAACCGGGGTCGGCCTTGCCTATTTTCGCGGCGGCCGGGGCTTTGGCCTGGGATATCGCGGGGTCGTCGGCGGATGCCGGGCCCGTCTGGAAAGCCACCGCGATGAGTGCGGCGACGGCGGTCAGGGCGCCCGCGGCGGTGGCGCGTCTGTGGGAGGCAGGTCTGTGAGAGGTGCTTCTCAACACGGACTCCTTCTGCGTGGCCGCGGGATACGCGGCCAGGGGGACCGGGCGGCGCGGTCGTGCCGTCCGGGCAGAACAAGGCAGAACGTGGAGCTGGGAATTCAGGGGTCGAGCGGGGTGGAGCGAGGTGTCGCTGGGAATCGAGGGGAAGAGTGGCACCGGCGCGCATTGTTTGTCAGGGGTGCGTCAAGAGTTGGCCGGAACTGGTCCGCTGCGCGGTGGCCCACGTTCGATATACGGAAGGGGCGCCCGAGGTCAGGGGCTCCCGATTGTTCGATGAGAGCCCGGCACCACCGGGCCGGAGCGGCGTGGCTGATTCCGCACCCCTCGCGGGGTGCGGAAGACGGCCTGAAGTGTGCGGCTACCCCACCACGCTGTCCCGCCACGCCCGGTGCAGATCCGCGAACGACCCGCTGCCCTTGATGAGTTCGGCCGGTGTGCCGTCCTCGACGATCCGCCCGTGCTCCATCACGAGCACCCGGTCGGCGATCTCCACAGTGGAGAGCCGGTGGGCGATCACCACGGCGGTCCGCCCGCGCAGCACCGTGTGCATGGCGCGCTGCACGGCCCGCTCGCCCGGGATGTCGAGCGAACTGGTCGCCTCGTCCAGGATCAGTACAGCCGGGTCGGCGAGCAGCGCTCGCGCGAAGGCGACCAACTGGCGCTGACCGGCGGAGATACGGCCACCTCGCTTGCGTACGTCGGTGTCGTACCCGTCGGGCAGGGACGCGATGAAGTCATGCGCGCCGATGGCCCTCGCCGCCCGCTCGATGTCCTCGCGGGTGGCGTCAGGGCGGCCGATGGCGATGTTCTCGGCGACGGTCCCGGAGAAGAGGAAGGCCTCCTGCGTCACCATCACCACGCCGCGCCGCAGCTCGGCGTTGGCGAGGTCCCGCAGATCGACGCCGTCGAGCAGGACCCGGCCGTCCGTCGGGTCGTAGAAGCGGGCAAGCAGCTTGGCGAGCGTCGACTTGCCCGCGCCGGTGGAGCCGACGACGGCGACGGTCTGCCCGGCGGGCAGTGTCAGGTCGAAGCGGGGCAGGATCTCGCCGCCGGTCCGGTAGGCGAACCGCACGCCTTCGAAGTCGACCTCGCGGCCGGGGTGTTCGGAGGCGAGGGCGGGCAGCGGCCGGGCGCGGTCCGGGTGCGGCTCGGGCACGGAGGGGGCCTGGGCGAGCAGCCCGGCGACCTTCTCCAGGGACGCGGCGGCCGATTGGTAGGAGTTCAGGAACATCCCCAGCCGGTCGATCGGGTCGTAGAGGCGGCGCAGGTACAGCACGGCTGCGGCGAGGACGCCGAGCGCGAGGGTGCCGTCGGTGACGCGGTAGGCGCCCCACAGGACGATGCCGGCGACGGCGGTGTTGGCGACGAGCCGGGAGCCGACCACGTAACGGGCCATCTCCAGCATGGCGTCGCCGTTGGCCCGCTCGTGGCGCCGGTTCAGTACGCCGAACTCCGCCTCGTTGGCGCGCTCGCGCCGGAACGCGCGGACCGGTCGGATGCCGTTCATCGTCTCGGCGAACTTCACGATGACGGAGGCGATCGCCGTGGACCGCTCTCCGAAGAGGGGGCCCGCGCGGCGCTGATAGCGGCGTACGAGGAGGTAGAGCGGAACGAAGGACGCGACGGCCATGGCGCCGAGGCTCAGGTCGAGCCAGAGGAGCATCGCCGAGATGTAGACGAAGGACAGGATGACGGTGATCAGCTCCTGCAGCCCTTCGCTGAGGAGTTCCCGCAGGGATTCCACGTCGGTGGTGGACCGGGAGATGAGCCGCCCCGAGGTGTACCGCTCATGGAAGTCCACGCTGAGGGCCTGCGCGTGCCGGAAGATGCGTCCGCGCAGGTCGAGCAGCACGTCCTGGTTGACGCGGGCGGATGCCACGATGAACGCGTACTGGAACCCGCCGGACGCGGCGGCGCAGAGCAGATAGCCGATGCCGATGGCGACGAGAGGCCCGTAGTCGTCGGCGCGGACGGCGGGCACGCCACGGTCGATGGCGTACGCGACGAGCAGCGGCCCGCCCTGCACGGCGGCCTGTTGCAGGAGCAACAGCACGGTCGCGAGGACGACACGTCCGCGAAGGGCCGAGAGCAGGGACCGCAGCAGGGCGGAGGTGGCGCCGGGGGGTGCGGGAAGGGAATCCCGATCGAACAGATCGACACCCCCGCCGCCCGCGGCCCCCTCACCCGCGGCCCCCTCACCCGCCGGCTTGCCTCCCGCCGCCTTGCCGGAGCCGTGCTCGCCGCCCGCCGGGGGCTGCCCGGCCACTTGATCGCCGGGGCCGGGGGTTTCGTCCGTGGCCGTCGTCCGTGAGGCCGGTGTCGAAGCGGTCATCGTGCGGCCTCACCTTCCGCGGACGCGGCGTCCGCCGCTGTCCGGTCGTTCGCGGATGCGGATGCGGATGCGGATACGGATGCCGAGTCCGCTTCCCCCGTCGCGGGAGCGGCCCCCGCCCCCGACATCAGCCACGCGTACTCCGCGTTGCTTCGCAGCAGTTCCTGGTGGGTGCCCAGCGCGGTGATCCGGCCCGCGGAGAGCAGGGCGACGCGGTCGGCGAGCAGGACCGTGGAGGGGCGGTGGGCCACCACCAGGGCCGTCGTGTCCCGCAGTACGCGGCGCAGGGCCGCTTCCACCAGGGCCTCCGTGTGCACGTCCAGTGCCGAGAGCGGGTCGTCGAGGACCAGGAAGCGGGGGCGGCCCACCACCGCGCGGGCCAGGGCCAGGCGTTGGCGCTGGCCGCCGGAGAGGCTCAGGCCCTGCTCGCCGACCTGGGTGGCCGTACCCTGCGGCAGCGCGTGGGCGAACTCGGCCTGGGCGACTTCGAGGGCCCGCTCCAACTCCGCATCGCCCGCCGCCTCTTCGGCTCCCATCAGGACGTTCTCGCCCACCGTCGCGGAGAACAGCGTCGGCTCCTCGAAGGCGACCGCCACCAGCGTGCGCAGCCGCTCACGATCCATCATCGCGATGTCCTCGCCGTCCAGCGTGATGCGTCCCCCGCTCACCTCGTGCAGCCGCGGCACCAGCGCCGTCAGCGTCGTCTTGCCGCTGCCCGTCGCCCCGACGAGCGCGAGCGTCTCGCCGGGGCGGACGTGCAGGTCGATGCGGTCGAGCGCGGGCGGCGCCCCGGCAGGCGCGTCCGGGTAGCGGAACTCCACGCCGTGGAAGCGGAGTCCGGTCGCGGCGGAGCCACCCGAGGAGGGAGCGGCCTTGGTGGCGGACTCCGGCTCCGCGTCCATGACCTCGAAGAACCGCTCCGTGGCCGTCGCCGACTCCTGGCTCATCGCGAGCAGGAACCCGATCGACTCCACCGGCCAGCGCAGCGCAAGGGCCGTCGAGAGGAACGCGACCAGCGTGCCCGTGGACAGGCCGCCGTCCGCCACCTGCACCGTCCCCAGGACCAGCGCCGCACCGATCGCGATCTCGGGCAGCGTCATGATCACCGCGTTGATCGCGGCGAGCAGCCGCGCCTTGGCGAGCTCCGTGCCCCGCAGCGTGTGCGACAGCTCGCGGAACGCCCGCGCCTGACTGCGGTGCCGGCCGAAGCCCTTGATGATGCGGATGCCGAGCACGCTCTCCTCGACGACCGTCGTCAGATCGCCGACCTGGTCCTGCGCCCGCCGGGCCACGGCCATGTACCTGCCCTCGAAGTACGCGCCGACGATCATCAGCGGCACCAGCGGGGTCAGCAGCACGAGACCGAGCGCCCAGTCCTGCGCCAGCAGGATCGCCATGCCGACCACGATCGTCGCCCCGTTCACGACCAGGAACGTCAGCGGGAAGGCGAGGAACATCCGCAGCAGCATCAGGTCCGTGGTGCCGCGCGACAACAACTGGCCCGAGGCCCAGCGGTCGTGGAAAGCCACCGGGAGCCGCTGCAGATGGCGGTAGAGATCCGCCCGCATCGACGCCTCCACTGAGGCGAGCGGCCGCGCCACCAGCCACCGACGCAGCCCGAAGAGCAACGCCTCCGCGACACCGAGCAGCAGCAGGAGCAGCGCCCCGAACCAGACCCCCGCGAGGTCCCGGTCCGCCACCGGGCCGTCCACGAGCCACTTCAGCACGAGGGGGAAGACCAGCCCCGTACAGGATGCGACGACGGCCACAAGTGCCGCGCCGAACAGGCGGGTTCGGACAGGGCGGACGTACGGCCACAGGCGCAGCAGCGTCCGTACGGCGGACTTTCCGCCCGCTGGATCCGCTGATTCCTTGGTCGGTGCATCTGGTTTCGGCATCAGGAGCGAGCCTACGGATGGCCACTGACAGAACCCACCGAGTTTTGGCCCGTCCCGGTTCGTCCGCTGGTCCTAGGACCGGGCCGCGCCCGCCTCGGAATCTGTCCGCACCAGCGAAGTCGTACCCCTGCGTCAACCGATCGGCTGATGCCCCTTCGAGCGCGATGGGCGATGCCCCGGCCCCCGCCCACCGGCGAGGCTCGACCCATGCCCATCATCGAAGTGCACGACCTGCGCAAGGCCTACGGCGGACGGACCGTCGTGGACGGCGTCTCCTTCGCCGTCGAGGAGGGCGAGATCTTCGGCGTCCTCGGCCCCAACGGCGCCGGCAAGACCACCACCGTGGAATGCGTCGAGGGGCTGCGCGTACCCGACGCCGGAACCGTCCGCGTCGCCGGACTCGACCCCGTCGCCGACCACGACCGCGTCACGCAGATCCTCGGCGCCCAGCTCCAGGAGAGCGAGCTGCAGGCGAAGCTCACCGTGCGCGAGGCGCTCGAACTGTACGCCGCGTTCTACCCGAACCCCGCCGACTGGCGACCCCTCGCCGAACGCCTGCGCCTGACCGAAAAGCTGGACAGCCGCTTCGGCAAGCTCTCCGGCGGCCAGAAGCAGCGCCTGTTCATCGCACTCGCCCTGATCGGGAACCCGAGAGTCGTCGTGCTCGACGAGCTGACCACCGGCCTCGACCCGCGCGCCCGCCGCGACACCTGGCAGCTCATCGAGGACGTACGCGAGAGCGGGGTCACCGTCCTGCTCGTCACCCACTTCATGGAGGAGGCCCAGCGCCTCTGCGACCGCATCGCGGTCATCGACCAGGGACGGATCGCCGCGCTCGACAGCCCCGCGGGCCTCATCAGCCGGGCCGCGGGCTCCACCGTCATGTCCTTCACGCCGTCCGCGCCGCTCGACGAGCGGGAACTCGCCGCGCTGCCCCAGGTGGTCTCCGTCGACCACCGCGACGGCCGCTACACCCTGAACGGCACCGACGAGACCGTCGACGCCGCCATCACGCTGCTCGCCCGGCATCACATCACCGCGCACCAACTCCGCGTCTCCGACGCCACATTGGACGACGCGTTCCTCGACCTCACGGGAGCATCGGCATGAGCACCGCCGTCACCGCACCCCGGGCCCCAGCACCCCGGACCCCCGCGAAGAGCAGGGCATCCGCCGCCGTGTTCAGGGCCGAGCTCCGGATCTTCTGCCGTGAGCCCGGCTCCCTCTTCTGGATCATGGCGTTCCCCACGGTCCTCCTGCTGATCCTCGGCTCGATCCCCTCCTTCCGGGAATCCCAGGACTCGCTCGGCGGGCTCAGGACGGTCGACTTGTACGTCCCCGTGACCGTGCTGCTCTCGCTGATCATGGCGGGTCTGCAGGCCATGCCGCCGCTCCTCACCGGCTACCGCGAACGCGGCATCCTGCGGCGCATGTCGGCCACGCCCGTACGTCCCTCCGCCGTGCTCGGCGCGCAGATGGGCATCCACGGCACCGCCGCGCTCGTCTCGTCCCTGCTCTCCCTGGCCGCGGGCCGGCTGGCCTTCGACGTGGCCCTGCCGCGCCAGGCATTCGGCTACGCGCTCGCGCTGCTCCTCGCCGTCCTGTGCGGGCTCGCGCTCGGCGCCATGGTCTCCGCGATCTCCCGTACGACGAAGGCGGCGACCGCTGTCGGCTCCGCCGTCTTCTTCCCGATGATGTTCTGTGCGGGCGTCTGGCTGCCGGTGCAGGCCATGCCGGACGCGCTCGCCCGCGTCGTGGAGTTCACCCCGCTCGGTGCCGCCTCCCAGGCCCTCGGCGAGGCCGCGGCGGGCGACTGGCCCGGCTGGGTCCACCTGGGCGTCCTCGCACTGTGGACCGTGGCCCTGACGGCCGGCGCCTCGCGCTGGTTCCGCTGGGAGTGACGTGGGCCGTCGTGGACACTGGGGCGGTGAGCGTGAGCACGGCGGACGCGACGAGGATGATCGAACAGCGGTGGGCCTTGTTCCACCGCTGGGGCCCCTACGCCCTGATGGGGTTCGGCCTGGTCATGTCCCTCGCCACCAGCGGCGTCGTCGGCATGACGCGGGGCGACTGGTACGTGGCCGGGGCCCTGGTCGGCGCGGGGCTCGCGCTCCAGCTCGGGTGGGGCGCGGTGGCCGCCTCCCGGCCCGGCCCCTCGCCCGCGGGCATCGGCTACTACGGCCTGCGCTGGACGATCGGCTTCGTTCTCACCTGGATCAACCCGTTCTTCGCGTTCTACGCCGTCGTCGCCTACTTCGACTCCGAGCGGCTGCTTCCCCCGCGCCTGGTCAAACCCGGCCTGTTCCTCACCGCCGTCACCATGTCGGGCTCCCAGTCCGGTGGCCTCCCGCCGGACGAGGAGCTCGGCTGGGGCGTCTTCGGCGGGCTGCTCGTGGTGAACGTCGCGCTGCTCGCCGTCTTCGCCCACTTCGCGACGCAGGAGGACCAGCGGGCCCGCGACGCCGCCGCCACCATCGTCGAACTGGAGCACACCAACACCGCTCTCCAGCAGGCCATGGACGAGAACGCGGCCCTGCACGCCCAACTCCTGGTCCAGGCGCGGGAAGCAGGCGTCGCCGACGAGCGGCGCCGACTCGCCGCGGAGATCCACGACACCATCGCGCAGGGCCTGACCGGCATCATCGCCCAGCTCCAGGTCGTCGCGTCCGCGTCCGACGAGACCCTGGCCCGCGAGCACCTGGGCCGCGCGGCCGACCTGGCCCGGCACAGCCTCGGCGAGGCCCGCCGCTCCGTCCACAACCTCTCCCCGACGGCCCTCGAGCACGACGCGCTCCCCGAGGCGCTGAAGAAGACGGTCGTGGAGTGGTCCCAGCGCACCGGCGTCCGGGCCGAGTTCACGGTCACCGGCACCGCCGAGCCGCTGCACGAAGAGATCGAGGCGACGCTGCTGCGGATCGTCCAGGAGGCCCTGTCCAACACCGCACGGCACGCGGCGGCCACCCGCCTCGGCGTCACCCTCTCGTACATGGACGACGAAGTGGCCCTGGACGTACGCGACGACGGCCGCGGGTTCGACCCGATCGCCCTGGTCCAGCGCAGCGGCTCCGGCGGCTTCGGCCTCGACGGCATGCGGGTCCGCGCCGAACGCATCGCGGGCTCGTTCACCGTCGAGGCGGAGCCGGGGCACGGGACCGCGCTCTCGGCTCGCGTACCGTTGGTCCGCCATGGCTGATCTGATCACTCTGCTCATCGTCGACGACCATCCCGTCGTACGGGACGGCCTGCGCGGCATGTTCCGCTCCGACCCCTGCTTCGAGGTGCTCGGCGAGGCAGCCGACGGCGTCGAGGCCGTCGCCCTCGCGGAGCGCCTGGACCCGGACGTCGTCCTGATGGACCTGCGCATGCCCGGCGGCAACGGCGTCGACGCGATCGCCGAGCTCAACCGGCGCGGCTCCCGTGCCCGGGTCCTGGTCCTGACCACGTACGACACGGACTCGGACACCCTGCCCGCGATAGAGGCGGGCGCGACGGGCTATCTCCTCAAGGACGCGCCCCGCGACGACCTGTTCACCGCGGTCCGCGCGGCCGCGCAGGGCCGCACCGTCCTCTCGCCCGCCGTCGCCTCCCGGCTCGTCTCACGCGTGCGTGCCCCCGGCAACGAAGCGCTGAGCACCCGTGAACGGGAGGTGCTCGCGCTCGTCGCCAAGGGCACGTCGAACCGTGCGATCGCCGCGGAACTCTTCATCAGCGAGGCCACGGTCAAGACCCATCTCACCCACATCTACGGCAAGTTGGGCGTCAACGACCGGGCGGCGGCGGTGGCCACGGCGTACAGCAGGGGAATCCTGGGCTGAGGCCGCAGGGCCCCGTAAGGGGCGCGGGGAACTGCGCGCTCAGCCACCTGCGGCCCACAGCCGGGCGGTCAGGCGGACTGCCACAACGCAGGCGTACGAGGCGGCTCCCAGCCGGACTGCGCCTGGTGGCCCTGGAGGCACCGGTAGGTCGACCCGCCGTAGGTGACGGTGTCACCCGCGGCGTAGACCTTCCCCGCGGCCCACGTGCCGCCGGGCTCGGGGTCACCGGGGCCGGGGTCGCCGCCGCCCGTCGTCTTCAGCGTCAGGCCGAACTGCTGGAGCAGCGGATTGATCGGCTGGTGGAAGGTCGTCCCGCCGCTGGAGCAGTTGCCGGACCCACCCGAGGTGACGCCCTGCGCCTGGCTGCCGGATATGTAGGAGCCGCCCGAGTCGCCGGGCTCCGCGCAGACCGTCGTACGCGTCACGCCGCTGATGGTGCCCTCGGGGTAGGTGACGCTGGTGTTGTGCTGCTGGATCGTGCCGCAGTGCCACCCCGTAGTGGAGCCGGAACGGCAGATCGACGCACCCACCGGGGACTGCGTGGAGCCCCCGACGCCGACCCGTTGCCCGCCCTGGCCCTTGACGTACGGGGTGGCGGTCCACTGGGAGTTGACGGCGACCCAGGCCATGTCCCTGCCGGGGAAGACGGACGCCTGGAACGAGCCCTGGGCCACCTGGTTGTAGCCGCTGGTCGCGGTGCCCGCGCGCCCGCAGTGGCCCGCCGTGGCGAAGCCCTGCTGGGTGCCCTTGGTGATCGGGAAGCCGATGGAACACCGGCCGCCCATGTAGTACGCGTCCCCGCCCACGAGGTCGTACAGCTGGCGCGGCCGTTCCTTGGCCTTCTCGACGCGTACGAGGGAGGAGTCGACCCCCGCGGCGGTGACGAGGGACTTGGCGGCGGGGGTGTGCACGGCTCGCACCACGACCGCGTTGGACCGCACGTCGACGTACCAGACGGGAGCGTCGCGCGTGGCCGTCTTCTGGGCGGCCCGGTCCAACCTCGCCTTGGCTGCGTCCAGTTGGCCGGCCGAGTACGGCACGACCTCGGCCCGCGCGCCGCGGGCCTCGATCGCCCGGACATCGGAGGCGTCGGTGGTGGCCACGGTGAGCCGCGCCGAGGTGGCGCCGTGCACCCAGGCGCCCGCGAAGTCACGGCCGAGCGCGACCCGCAGGGCTCCCGCGACGGCGCCGGCCTCGGCCTCGTTGACCAGGCGGGCCCCGGCCTGAGCCGACGTGAGGCCGAGATCCCGCTGCATGGCCTTCAGGACCTCGGGCGATGTCCTGTCGACGGCGGCGGTCTCGGCGGGGGAGGGCGAAGAGGAGGCGGCGGGATCGGCCTGGGCGTGCGCGGTGCCGGGCAGTCCGGCGAGAACCAGGGCACCGGCGGCGGCGAGCGCGGCGGCCGCGGCACGTCTGCGATGGATGGGGAGCACGGGGGATCTCCTCGGTGTCGAGGGCGAGCGGATCGCCCACACCGTAGAAGCCTCAACTGCCCACCAGTAGCTGTCAGCTGACCCCTGCCCCTGACGTTATGGAAAGCACGGGATCGGACATACCGGAACCCGGACCCGCCCGCTCACCCTCACCCCGAAGCCGCTGTCCGCGGCCCGCACCGCGGCCGCCGCCCCGTCACGGCAGCTGAGGGGAAGGTGTCGCCAGCCAGGCCGTGTAGCTTTCGCTGCGGGCCGTGGCCTCCGCGTGGGCCGCGCGGGCCTGGGCGTACACGGTGGGGGCCGTGGTGTCGGCACCGGTCGCCGGGTGCCAGCCCAGGAGGTGGCGCCAGTACAGCGGCGTTCCCGACAGGGGGCGGGTCACCACGCCCGGCGTCGGCGGGAACGTCGCGCGGCAGAGCCCCACCGCCCGCCCGACCTGGACCAGGTGGACGCAGGACGCCACGTCCGTCTCGTACACCGAGGCCGGCGTGAAACCCGCGCGGGCGCACGCCGCCGTGAAGCAGTCCGCGAAGCAACCGTCGCCCGGCACGTCCGTCCACGCCTCGTCGGCGAGCCACGCCAGGTCGATCTCCCGGCGGCCGGCCAGCGGATGGCCCGTGGCCAGCATGACGAAGACCGGGTCGCGGGCCACCTCCCGCCACACCAGGAGCCCGCTCTCCGGCGGCGCGCTCGCCCCGCATGTGCCCACCAGCGCGAAGTCGAGGCGCCCGTCGGCCGTGCGGGAGGCGATCTCCCCCTCCGACCAGGAGATGTGGGTCGTCACCGGCACCCCCGGATGCGCGGCGGCAAGCCGGTCCACCAGGGCACCGAGCAACGGCCCGTGCGTCGCGCCGAGCCGGAACCCCGCGCCGCCCTCCCAGGCCGTGGAGAACCGCAGTGCCTCCTCCCGCAGGCCGCTGACCGCGGGCAGCACCACCCGGGCGCGGGCCAGCACGAACTCCCCGAGCGCGGTGGCCCGCACCCCGTGCCGCCCCCGCTCGAAGAGCTCGCCTCCCAGGGCACGCTCGATCCGCTTCAGCTGCGCGCTCAGGGCGGGCTGCGCGAGACCGAGGACGGTGGCGGCCTTGGTCAGGCTGCCCGCGTCGGCGATCGCCCGGATCGTCCTGAGGTGCCTCAACTCCAGGTCCATGCGCCGAGCTTGACCCGTGCGGCGGACCGCGGCAATGGGCAGGTTCAGACCAATCCCCTCAGTCGACGTCAGCCGCCCGCGTCCGCCTCCGCGACCTCGTCAAGGACCCGCAGCAACAGCACCGACCGCCCGGTCACCGTGACCGCCGCGTCGGCGCGCAGGACCGTACCGGGCGCCTCCCCCTGCTGCTCCAGGGACGTGTCCACCACCACCTCGTACGCCCGTGCCCACGGCGCCCCCGGCAGCACGAAACTCCCGGCACGGTCCGCCGCGTGCAGGATCGCCAGGAAGCTGTCGTCGACGATCGGCGCGCCCCGGGCGTCCCGCCCGGGGATGTCGCGGCCGGACAGATACATGCCGAGCGTCGCGGCCGGCGCGTACCAGTCGCCCTCCGTCATCTCCGTCCCGCGCGCCGTGAACCACGCCAGGTCCCGCAGCCCGTCCGCCGAATGCGCGCGCCCGGAGAAGAAGGCCCGCCTACGGAGGACGGGATGCCGGTGGCGCAGGGAGATCAGACGGGACGTCAGGTCGAACAGGGCCGCCCACCCCGGCTGCTCCAGCAACCCCCAGTCCACCCAGCTGACCTCGTTGTCCTGGCAGTAAGCGTTGTTGCTGCCTCCCTGCGTACGCCCCATCTCGTCCCCGGCGACGAGCATCGGCACCCCCGTGGAGAGCAGCAGCGTCGTCAGGAGATTGCGCAGCTGGCGCCGCCGCAGCTCCGTCACCCGCTCGTCCGCCGTCTCGCCCTCCACACCGCAGTTCCAGGCCCGGTTGTCGTCCGACCCGTCCCTGTTCCCCTCCCCGTTCGCCTCGTTGTGCTTCCGCTCGTACGACACCAGGTCCCGCAGCGTGAACCCGTCGTGCGCCGTCACGAAGTTCACCGACGCGTACGGACGGCGCCCGCCCCACGCGTACAGGTCGCTCGACCCGGAGAGCCGGTACCCCAGATCCCGCACATCGGGCAGCGCGCCCCGCCAGAAGTCCCGCACCGCACCCCGGTAGCGGTCGTTCCACTCCGTCCACAGGGGAGGGAACGCCCCCACCTGATAGCCGCCGGAACCCACGTCCCACGGCTCGGCGATCAGCTTCACCCGCCGGAGCACCGGGTCCTGCGCGATCACCGCGAGGAAGGGCGACAGCATGTCGACGTCGTGGAACGAGCGCGCGAGGGCCGCCGCGAGATCGAAGCGGAAGCCGTCCACGCCCATCTCGGTGACCCAGTAGCGCAAGGAGTCCGTGATCAGCCGAAGTACGTGCGGCTGCACCACCTGGAGCGTGTTCCCGCAGCCCGTGTAGTCCGCGTATCGCCGCGCGTCGGACGGCTGGAGCCGGTAGTAGCCGCGGTTGTCTATGCCCTTAAGTGAGAACATCGGGCCCAGCTCGCCGGCCTCCGCCGTGTGGTTGTAGACCACGTCCAGGATCACCTCGATCCCGGCCTCGTGCAGCGCCCGCACCATCCGCTTGAACTCCCCGACCTGCTCGCCCCTCGTCCCTGACGCCGCGTACGCCGCGTGCGGGGCGAAGTAGCCGATCGAGTTGTAGCCCCAGTAGTTGCGCAGGCCCCTTTGCAGAAGATGGTCCTCGTGGGCGAACTGGTGGACGGGGAGCAGCTCCACCGCCGTCACGCCGAGCCGCACGAGGTGGCCGATCGCCGCCGGATGCGCGAGCCCCGCGTACGTACCCCGCAGTTCCTCCGGAATCCCCGGGTGCAGCTTGGTGAAGCCGCGTACGTGGACCTCGTAGATGACCGAGTCCGCCCACGGCGTCTTCGGGCGCCGGTCGTCCGCCCACTCGTCGTCCGGCGCGTCGTCGTGCACGACCACCCCCTTGGGGACGTACGGCGCCGAGTCCCGGTCGTCCCGCACGGTGTCGGCCACGTGCTGCTGCGGCCAGTCCCGCACGTGCCCGTACACCTCGGGCGGCAGCCCGCGCGTCGCGAAGTCGCCGTCGACCGCGCGCGCGTACGGGTCGAGGAGCAGCTTCGCCGGGTTCCAGCGGGCGCCCGTCCACGGGTCCCAGCGGCCGTGCACGCGGTAGCCGTAGCGCTGGCCGGGACGGACGCCCGGCACGAAGCCGTGCCATATCTCGTGCGTCAGCTCGGTCAGCGACGCGCGCGTCTCGATGCCCCGGTCGTCGAAGAGGCAGAGCTCGACGGCCTGCGCCCCTCCCGCCCACAGCGCGAAGTTGGTGCCCGCGACCCCGTCGGGCCCCACCCGGAACCGCGCGCCGAGCGGCGTCGGCGCCCCCGGCCACACGGGTGCCGCACGCGCGACCGAGGCGGGCCGCGGCACGGCGCGCGACTGCGTGGACGTCCCGTTCACGACAACGGCCTCCCCGTTCACGGCGGCCGCGTCCGTCCCGCGCCGCCCACCCCGGAGTGCTTCCTGTTCGGCTGCGCTGGACACCCATTCGCCTCCTGCGGCTCGACCCCTGCCGCGTCCCGGCGGCGGTGGCGTACCCGACCGGACGGCGCGTGCGGACCCGCGGGTCCGTGCCGTCCTCCCCACTGTTCTGCCCAGCGTGTGCGTCGCACTCACGTTTCCCCAGGAGGGGGACGGTCGTTGGGACGGACGTGAGACAGGTAGCGAGGCGCGCTCGGCGCGCAGGGGCCGTGCTGGCCGCCGTGGTGACATGGGCAGGACTGCTTGCCGGGGCCACGGGATGCAGCGGCGACGGCGACGGCATCGACAGGCTGATGGGCAAGCCGCGGTCGCCCGCCGACGCGATCCGGGTGACGCCCGACGACGGCAGCAAGGGAGTCAAGGGAGACGAAAGGCTCCAGGTCGAGGTCCCCGACGGACGCCTCGAATCGGTGAAGGTCGTCCGGGTGCAGGACGCGCGGGAGCAGACCGTGCCCGGCCGCATCGACGAGGACGGCATGACCTGGAAGCCACTGGACGAGCGCGGCCTCGCGCTCGCCGCCAAGTACACGGTGGACGCCGTCGCCCTCGACGGCCACGGCCGCCGCTCGGCGCGGCACACGACGTTCACGACCGCCGTCCCCGACGAGCGGTTCATCGCCTACGTCTCGCCGGAGGACCGCTCCACCGTCGGCACCGGCATGATCGTCTCCCTCGAGTTCAACGAGGAGATCGAGAACCTGCAGGCCGTCCAGCGCGCCATCAGCGTCACCGCGAAGCCCGCTGTCGACGTACGGCCGCACTGGTTCGGCAAGACCCGCGTGGACTTCCGCCCCGAGAAGTACTGGAAGCCCGGCACGAAGGTCACCGTCGGCCTGCGCCTGCGCGACGTCGAGGCCGCCCCCGGCGTCTACGGCCTCCAGGACAAGAGCTTCTCGTTCACGGTCGGCCGCAGCCAGACCTCACTGGTCGACGCCGCCGAGCGCACGATGGAAGTACGCCGTGACGGCGAGGTCCTCTCCACGGTGCCGATCACCGCCGGGGCCCCCAAGACCCCCACGTACAACGGGAAAATGGTGGTCACCGAGATGCTGGAGGTGACCAGGATGAACAGCCGCACCGTCGGCTTCGGCGGCGAGTACAACATCCCCGACGTCCCGCACGCGATCCGTCTGACGACGTCCGGCACCTTCCTGCACGGCAACTACTGGGCACCGGACGCCCCCGGCAACACGAATGTCAGCCACGGCTGCGTGGGCCTGCGCGACGTGAAGGGCGGCAGCTCACAGACCCCGGCGGGGTGGTTCTTCGACCGCACCCTGATCGGTGATGTGGTGGAAGTCGTCAACAGCGATGACAAGAAAGTCGCTCCTGACAACGGCCTCGGTGGCTGGAACATGGAGTGGAAGGACTGGACGGCGCAGCCCGGATCGCAGCCGAAGGCCGAGCCCACGGACGGGCGCTGAGGCAGGGCCCGCACCCCATACGCAGTTGGGACTGAACAGTGACATTGGCGGGGAGTCATCGGTCAGGGCCGTGTGGTTATCTAGCGCAGGCGCGTGTCTGTGCGCGCTGAGGCACTGGGGTGCGGGCCTGACCAGGCCGTGCGAGGGGAGACACATCTTGAACGGGCGACCGATATCGGGGACGTCGGTTGGTGCGCGGGGGCGTGCACGACGACGGGGGACCAAGGGCCTCTTTGCGGTGGCATCGGGTGTGACGCTGCTGTTGGTCACGGCGTGCGGCGGGGGAGGCGGCTCGGACTCGGGCGGCGACGGCAAGGGCAAGGCGGCCGACAAGAACGCTCCGTCGACCGCGGTGGTGACCATAGCCCCGAAGGACGGCGCCGACTCGGTGGCGACCAGCGGCGCACTGAAGATAGCCGCCGACAAGGGCAAGCTCTCGCAGGTCAAGGTCGAGGACAGCAAGGGCAATCCGGTCCCGGGCAAGATCACCTCGGGCGGCGCAAGCTGGACGCCGGCGCATCACCTCGCCGCCTCCACGAAGTACAAGGTCCACGCGATAGCCAAGGACTCCGAGGGACGTGAATCGGCCAAGGACACGTCGTTTACGACGCTGACGCCGAAGAACACCTTCATAGGCCAGTTCACGCCGGAGGACGGCTCGAAGGTCGGCGTGGGAATGCCGTTCTCGGTCCACTTCAACCGCGGCATCACCGAGCCCGCGGACGTCGAGAAGGCCATCCGGATCAAGACCGAGCCGGCCGTGGACGTCGAGCCCCACTGGTTCGGCAACGACCGCATCGACTTCCGTCCCGAGAAGTACTGGAAGGCGGGGACGAAGGTCACCGTCGACCTCAACCTCGACGGTGTCGAGGGCCGGCCCGGGGTCTACGGCGAGCAGGCCAAGACCCTGAAGTTCACCATCGGCCGCAGCCAGGTCTCCACCGTCGACGCCAAGTCGCACCAGATGAAGGTCGTCCGGGACGGCAAGCAGATCAAGAAGATCCCGATCACCGCGGGCGCCCCCGGCACGACGACGTACAACGGCCAGATGGTCATCAGCGAGAAGCTCGCCGTCACGCGCATGAACGGCGAGACCGTCGGCTTCGGAGGCGAGTACGACATCAAGGACGTCCCGCACGCGATGCGCCTGTCCACCTCGGGCACGTTCATCCACGGCAACTACTGGTCGGGCGGCGCCTTCGGCAACACGAACGCCAGCCACGGCTGCATCGGCCTGAGCGACGTGCGCGGCGGCTACAGCAAGAAGACGCCCGCCGGCTGGTTCTTCGCCAACTCCCTCATCGGCGACGTCGTCGTCGTGAAGAACTCCGCGGACAAGACGATCCAGCCCGAGAACGGCTACAACGGCTGGAACATGTCCTGGGAGAAGTGGAAGGCCTGACCGGCCGACGGGGATCACACCCCGGTCGCATGTCCCCGTCATGCGAGGCACGGCTAACGTGCCTCGCATGACATCTGTGCATCTCGAAGTCGCCGAGGGCGTCGGCACGATCCGCCTCGACCGCCCCCCGATGAACGCGCTCGACATCGCCCTGCAGGACCGGCTCAAGGAGCTGGCCGAAGAGGCGACCCGGCGCGACGACGTACGCGCCGTGATCATCTACGGCGGCGAGAAGGTGTTCGCGGCGGGCGCGGACATCAAGGAAATGCAGGCCATGGACCACACCGCGATGGTCGTGCGGTCCAGGGCCCTGCAGGACTCCTTCACCGCGGTCGCCCGTATCCCCAAGCCCGTCGTCGCCGCCGTCACCGGCTACGCACTCGGCGGCGGCTGCGAGCTCGCCCTCTGCGCCGACTTCCGTATCGCCGCCGACAACGCCAAGCTCGGCCAGCCGGAGATCCTGCTCGGCCTGATTCCGGGCGCGGGCGGCACCCAGCGGCTGTCCCGTCTGGTCGGCCCCTCCAAGGCCAAGGACCTCATCTTCACCGGCCGCATGGTCAAGGCCGACGAGGCGCTCACCATCGGCCTGGTGGACCGGGTCGTGCCCGCCGCCGAGGTGTACGAGCAGGCGCACCAGTGGGCCGCGCGGCTCGCCCAGGGGCCCGCGCTCGCGCTGCGCGCCGCCAAGGAGTCCGTGGACGCGGGCCTGGAGACGGACATCGACACCGGGCTCGCGATTGAACGCACCTGGTTCGCCGGTCTGTTCGCCACCGAGGACCGTGAGCGTGGCATGCGCAGCTTCGTCGAAGAGGGCCCCGGCAAGGCGAAGTTCCTCTGAATTTCCGCCGTGGCGCGACCAGTTGAGGCCGCGTCAGCCAAAGTGTCCCCCGAAGGAGCGGATTATGCGCGGCTTAAGAGAACCTTAAGTCTGAGGGCTCGGAGGCCGTAAGTGATCACCCGTAAGCGTGCAGTCATCGCAGGTCAGTGCGGGTGTGACGGGGTCCGCTCTGCCTCTGGCATATGCCTACCCGGCCCCCCGGAATGGATGGTTCCGGGGGGCTTATTCCGTCGGAACGGCCCCGGAACTCGCTGTGTGCGGCCATGATGGGGGGCATGGCGGGGCTGGAGGGTATCGAACAGCCGCGGCGACACGGGAGTGCGACCGCGGCGCGCTGGTCGCCGGCGGTTGAGGACGAACACGCGCTCAAGGCGCTCGAGCTGTTCGGCAATCCGACGGACGCGGAGGTTCCGCTGCCGTCGCGCCCGGAGTCCGCCGCCATCGCGCGCCGGCTCGCCCAGGTCGTGGTGCTCCGCCACTGGGGGCTCTCCCCGAAGCTGACCGAGGACGCGGTGCTCCTCACCTCCGAACTCGTCGGCAACGCCGTGCGGCACACCGGCGCCCGGGTCTTCGGGCTGCGGATGATGCGGCGGCGCGGCTGGATCAGGATCGAGGTGCGCGACCCCTCGCGCGGGCTGCCCTGTCTGATGCCCGTCCAGGAACTCGACCTCAGTGGCCGCGGCCTCTTCCTGGTCGACAAGCTCTCCGACCGCTGGGGCGTGGATCTGCTGCCGCGCGGCAAGACGACCTGGTTCGAGATGCGGGTCGCCGACCGCTGAGAGGCGTGGTTCCGGGGTGATGCGCGAAAGCCCCCGGTCGCCGGTGTGCGGCGCTGCGGGGGCCTTCGCGGAGCGGCCGTGGACAAAGGGGTGTGTTCCACGGACGCCGATGACGACCTGAGCCCGGGTCAATGGGGGTCGTGGTTTCGACTATGGCAGACGGGGGCCGACGATCCAAAAGCCCCTATCCGGGCATAAGGGTGCGAATCGTGTCAGTTCAAAGGTGAATCCTTGGTGAGCTGGGACACCTGCCTGGTAAACGCTGGTTAAGTTCCGGCTGTGACAGGTGTTCCGCAAGGGGCGCCGAGGTGGCCGCCCGCCTCTCGGGCCCGACCCGCGAGGAACGCGTACGGGCAATAAGCGCCTTTTGCCCTCTTTGCCCATTAAATGGTCGGGTGACCGAGACCGACCGCCGTGGAGCCCTGCGCACGGGCGCCGGCCTTGCCGCCGCGGCCGCACTCACCCCGGGCGTGCTGACCGCGGGCGCCCTCACCGCGGGCGCCCTCGCCACCGGCTGCTCCGCCCGCGAGAAAGCCCCCGCCGACCACCGGGCCGCACCCGCCACCCGGCACCGCGCCCCCGCGACACCCCGGGCAGCCCCCGCACCCCGCCGCTTCCCCGGCCTCCCTGACCAGATCGCGCACGGCCCCCGCGGCCGGCCCCGGATCGCTCTCACCTTCCACGGCCAAGGCGACCGGGCCACCGCACGCTCCATCCTCACCATCGCCGAGAAAGCAGACGCCAGGATCACGGTCCTCGCCGTCGGCAGCTGGCTCGACGAACACCCCGACCTCGCCCGGCGCATCCTCGACGGCGGCCACGAACTGGGCAACCACACCCACCACCACGTCACGATCAACGAGCTGCCCGAGGCCGACGCCTACGCGGAGATCACCGGCTGCGCCGATCGCCTGCGCCGCCTCACCGGCTCCATCGGCACCTGGTTCCGCCCCTCGCGCGCCGAGACCGCGACCCCCCTCGTCGCCCGCCTCGCCCGCCGCGCCGGATACCCGCACGTCCTCTCGTACGACGTCGACTCCCTCGACTTCACCTCGCCGGGGGCCGGGGCCGTCGCCCGCAAGATCACCACAGAGGTACGCGCGGGCTCCGTCGTGAGCCTGCACTTCGGGTACGCGGACACGGTCGCCGCGCTCCCCGCCGTCCTGGAAGAACTGGACCGCCGCGACCTGCGCGCGGTGACGACCACGGAGTTGCTGACCTGATGACCCTGCACCTGAACCTCACCCGGCGCACCGGAGCGGTCATCGCCGCCGGTGTCGTCGTCTCCGCCGCGCTCGCCGGATGCGGCGGCGAGCCCCGCGAGGACGAAGCCCTCGGCACCAAGGGCATCCAGAAGCCCACCAAACCCAAGGCCGCGGACGGCCTGCCGGGGATGCCGCCCGTGCTCGACCCCAAGGACGTCTACGCGGCCGACCGCCCGGGCAAGCTCTCCCCGGTGGTCAAGGACTTCCCCTCCCGGATCTACGTCCCCAACACCAACTCCAACACCGTCTCGGTCATCGACCCCAAGTCGTACGAGGTCATCGACACGATCGACGTCGGGGTCCAGCCCCAACACGTCGTCCCCTCCTGGGACATGAAGACGCTCTGGGTCAACAACAACCGCGGCCACACGCTCACGCCCATCGACCCCAAGACCGGCAAGGCGGGAAAGCCGGTCGACGTGCACGACCCGTACAACCTCTACTTCACGCCCAACGGCAAGCACGCCATCGTGATGGCCTCCATGGACCGGGAGCTCGTCTTCCGCGACCCGCACACCATGAAGAAGGTCAAGACGGAACCGGTCAGCTGCTACGGCGTGAACCACGCCGACTTCTCGGCCGACGGACGCTACTTCATCGTCTCCTGCGAGTTCTCCGGCGAACTCCTCAAGGTCGACACCGAGAAGATGAAGGTCATCGGCCAGCAGAAGCTCCCCTTCAAGGGCGCGATGCCGCAGGACGTGAAGATCTCGCCCGACGGCAAGACCTTCTACGTCGCCGACATGATGGCCGACGGCATGTGGGTCCTGAGCGGCGACAAGTTCGACAAGCCGAAGCTCCTGCCGACCGGCAAGGGCACCCACGGGCTGTACATCAGCCGGGACTCACGCGAGATGTACGTGTCCAACCGCGGCGAGGGTACGGTCTCCGTCTTCGACTTCCCGAAGAACAAACTCACCAAGAAGTGGAAACTCCCCGACGGCGGCAGCCCCGACATGGGCGGGGTGTCGGCGGACGGCAACACCCTCTGGCTGTCCGGGCGTTACGACTCCGAGGTGTACGCCATCGACACCCGCACCGGAGTCCAGACCGCCCGCATCCCGGTCGGCGGCGGCCCGCACGGCCTCGCGGTCTACCCGCAGCCCGGCCGCTACTCGCTCGGACACACGGGGATCTTCCGCTGAGCGGTTCAACGGTTGACCATCACGGCCACCGGGCACCACAAGGGTAGATCCAGCTGCTCCAGCTGCCCTCCCCTCTGCCGCGCAGGAGGCTGCCCGTGCTCAAAGGCATCGACGTCAGCTCGTACCAGTCCACGTTCGACACGGACGGCATCTCCTTCGTCATCATAAAAGCGACGGAAGGCCGCTCGTACGTCAATCCAAGGCTGACGGCACAGACGAAGCGAGCGCGGGACGGCGGCTGCGTGGTCGGCTTCTACCACTTCCTGTGGCCGGGGAACATCAAGGCCCAGGCGGAGTACTTCGTGAGCAAGTCCCCGGAGAAAGCGGGGGACTTGCTGGCGGTGGACTGGGAATGGACGGGAGACCGCACGCGCGCGAGCAACGCGGAGAAGGACCGGTTCATCCGCGAGGTGAAGGAGCTCCGGCCCAACCACAGGGTCATGTTGTACTGCAATCGGGATTTTTGGCTCAACCACGACAGCACGTCGTACGCGGGCGACGCCTTGTGGATCGCCGACTACGTGACGGCGGGCAAGCCACGCATCAAGGCGAAGTGGCGCATCCACCAGTACACGTCGACTCCACTGGACAAGAACGTCGCGGACTTCGCGAGCGAGGACGCGCTGAGGGAGTGGGCCAAGCCGTAGCCACTCCCGCAGCGCGACCGGCGCCCGTCAGGCGCGCCACTCCGCCGTGCGCTCCGGGGAGGCTTCGGCCAGGGCCTTGGTGATTGCTTCGGTGTCCTTGGCCAGGCCGTAGACCGGGGTGCCCGGCTGCTGGCGCCACGACTCGTCCTGGCCGCCCGTGTCGACGGTGTCGAAGCCGATCTCGTCGATGAGGTCGCGTACGACCTTCTTGGCGGCCTCGTCGTCGCCGGACACCGGCAGGGCGACGCGGCCGGGCGTGCCCTTGGGCTGGGGCTTGTCGAGGATGTCCTGGGCGTACGTGCCGTTGAAGGCCTTGATCACCGGGTGGCCGATCTGGCGTTCCGTCCAGCGGCTCTCCGTCAGGCCTTCCTCGATCTCGGCGATCTTGCCGTCGCGCTGCTGCGGGTAGTAGTTGCCGGTGTCGATGACGGCGACGTTCTCGGCGGCGTCGTCGAGGAAGCCCGACGGCAGGTTCGGTACGGCCTTCAGGGGGATCGTGACGACCACCACCTGCGCGCCGCGTGCGGCCTCCTCGACCGTGACCGGCGTCGCGCCGGTCTCCGCGGCGAGGTCCGTGAGGGTGTGCGGGCCACGGGAGTTCGCGACGGAGACGTCGTGGCCGACGGCCGTGAGGCGGCGGGTGAGGTTGCCGCCGATGTTGCCCGCGCCGATGATGCCGATCTTCATGACTGGCCCTTCCGGGGGTTGTTGCGCTGGTGTCGTACCGATACCGGAGCCAACCTCCGGAACGCGGGAGGTATTTCGGACGGGTGCGCAGGACCGCCTCAGAGTCTCACCACGATCTTGCCGGTGTGGGTATTGGCCTCCATCAGGCGGTGCGCGTCCTGGATGCGGTCGAGGCCGTCGAAGACCTCGGCGATCGGTGGACGGAAGGCCCCGTCCCGCAAGCCGTGGTTGAGGAAGGCCGTGGAGCGGCGGCGGCCGTCCGGCGTGGTGGTCAGGGTGGAGTTGGCGTAGAAGTGGATCGTCAGGCCCGCCATCCACGGGAGCTCCGCGGGGCGTGGGTCGAGCCAGCCGTAGGCGACGACGGTGCCGCCCTCCGGTACGAGCGCCTCGGCCAGGGTGCGGAAGCCGGGGCCGCCGATCGCGTCGAAGATGAGCTCCACGCCGCGCCCGCCGGTGGCCTGCCTGGTCTCCTTCACGACGTCCTCGGGGTCCTTGCCGCCGGTCACGATGACTTCCGCCGCGCCCAGATCGAGGAGCTGCTGCCTCTTCGCCTCGGTGCGCGTCGTGGCGATGGGTACGGCTCCTGTGCGCCGGGCGACCTGGATCGCGGCCGTCCCCACCCCGCTGGACGCGCCGGTGATCAATACGTGGTCGCCGGGGCGGAGGCCGCCCGTCTCGATCATGCCGCCGTACGCCGTGGTGTAGGTGAGCCAGGCGGCGGCTCCGGTGGCCGCGTCCACCTCGGCGGGGCGAGGCACTACGGCGGACGCGGGCAGGACCACGCGTTCGGCGTACACGCCCTGGGCGCTCATCTCGATGCCGGGTCCGGTGAACACCGTGTCGCCCACGGCGAATTCGGTGACTCCCTCGCCGATCCGCTCGACGACGCCCGCGGCCTCGTAGCCGAGCCGTGAGCCGGGGAGGGTGGGCTCGTAGTAGTAGCCGCCGGAGCGGAAGAGGGCTTCGGCGCGGTTGAGGCCCAGGGCCTCGACGCGGATGAGGAGTTCTCCCGGAGCGGGTGGCGTCAGCTCCACCTCGTGGATCTTCAGGACCTCGGGGCCGCCGATCTCGTCGAAGAGGACGGCGCGGGTGGTGGACGGTGTGGTGGCGGACGGTGCTGCGGTCGTTGTCATGCCGGGAACGCTATGCGGGGTGTGCGAGACGATCCATGCCTGTCAGTCTCTATTTCCTGCCCGTACGTCTCGCTGCCCTCGCTCCGGGCTACCGTACGGACATGGACGTTCTCAGTGACGCGATCACGGCCATGCGCACGGGGCGCCCGCACTCCTCCCGTACGCACAGGCGCGCCCCCTGGGGGCTAGGGTTCGCCCCCTCGAACGGCGCCGGGTTCCACGTGGTGCTCCAGGGTTCCGCCTGGCTGATTCCGGGCGGGGACGGCGCGCGGCCGGTGGCGCTCGGGCCCGGTGACGTGGTCTACCTCGCGCACGGGCGGGGGCACGCGCTGGCGAGTGCGCCCGACGTCCCCCTGGAGGGCTTCGCGCCCGAACCGGACGGGTCCTGGCCGACGACCTGGGAGAGCGAGGGTGACGGCGCGTCCACGGTGCTGCTCTGCGGGGCCTATCAGCTCGACAAGGCGCGCGCCCACCCGCTGCTCGCCGAACTGCCCGAGGTGGTGCACCTGCCGGCGAGGGTCGGCGAGCACGCATCGCTGCGTGCCGCGGTGGAGCTCCTCGGCGCCGAACTCGTGGACGAGCAGCCGGGGTCGGACGCCGTCGTGCCCGCGCTGCTGGACACGATGCTGCTCTACATCCTGCGGGCGTGGTGGCTCCAGGAGCGGCACGGCTCCGGGCATCCGACCGGCTGGTCCGCCGCGCTCGCCGACCCGGCGGTGGCGGCCGCGCTGCGGGCGGTGCACGGTGACCCGGCGCATCCCTGGACGGTGGAGAACCTCGGCGCGCTCGCGGGCCTGTCGCGTGCCGCGTTCGCCCGCCGGTTCGCGGCGACGGTGGGGACCCCGCCGCTCGCGTATCTGACGTGGTGGCGGATGACGGCGGCCGGGCGGCTGCTGCGCGAGGAGGACCTGCCGCTGCGGCAGGTCGCGGAACGGTCGGGCTACACCTCGGAGTTCGCCTTCTCCAAGGCGTTCAAGCGGGAGTTCGGGGTGGCGCCGGGACAGTACCGGCGGCTGCGGGCCGCCGGACACGACGTAGCGGGAAGTCGCGTGTGACGAGGGGCACAGGAACTCGTCCGGGAGTGCGGAGAGATACGTGGTGTGAGGCCTACTGAACTGGGAGATGGCATCCATGCACGGATCCGGGCAGGCGAGCGCGAGGCGTTCGGAGAGTTGTACGAGGCGTATGCGCGGACGGTCTACAACCACGCCCTTCGGCTGACCGGCAACTGGTCGGTTGCCGAGGAGGTCATGTCCGAGACCTTCCTGGCGGCCTGGCGCACCCGGGAGCGGCTCGAACCGGACGGCGGTTCGCTCAAGCCGTGGCTGCTCGGCATCGCGACGCACAAGGCGCAGAACGCCAACCGCGGTCTGCGGCGGCGGCTCGCGTTCCTGTCCCGGCAGCCCCCGCCGCCCGAAGTGGCCGACTTCGCGGAGGAGTCGGCGGGGCGGATGGACGACGCGCGGCGGCTCGCGGCGGTGCACGGCGCGCTGCGCAGGCTGCGCCGCCCTGAGCGTGAGGTGCTCGTGCTGTGCGTGTGGTCAGGCCTCGACTACGCACAGGCCGCGGAGGCGCTCGGTGTTCCGGTCGGCACGGTGCGCTCGCGGCTGTCGCGGGCGCGTGCGCGGCTGCGGCGGCTCAGCGAGGACGGGGCCGACGGGGTTGGTGTGCCGGAAGTGAAGAACGTGACGGAACCTCTTCGTGGTCGCGGAGAGGTGGAGAGTGAGGCCGCGTTCGCGGCCCTGCCCCTGCGGGAGGAATTCCGATGAACGCCGCCACCCCGTCCCGGGGAGAGGACGAGGCCGCTGAACTGGCCCGCCTGCTCGCGGAGTCGGACGAAGACGAATGGGAACTTCCGCCGGGGCGTCACCTTCACCACAAGGACACCCTGATGCAGCAGATCGACCGCGACAACGCCACCGTGGACCGCACAAAGCCCGCCCCCGCGTCGCCCCGCCGCAGGCTCCTGCGCCCTGCCGTGCTGATGCCGGCCGCCGCCGCGCTCGCGGTGGCCGGGGTGCTGGCCGCCACGCTTCCGGCCGGTTCCGGCGACTCCGGCGGTGTCCGTGACATGGGGGCGGGCCGAGGCGCCGGTGCGGCCGTCACGCTCGACCGGATCGCCACCGCGTCCCTGAAGGCCGACACGCAGGGGGTGAAGGACAGCCAGTTCGTGTACGTGCGCAGCCTGGTCCAGGAGAACAAGGGCGAGCTCTACGGCAAGGTGAAGCTCGGCACGCCGTTCAAGCGGCAGGTCTGGATGGCGCAGAACCCCGCCCCCGTCACGGACATCGGCCTGATCCGGGAGAGCGGCAAGGGGGCGTCGATGCCCGGTCAGGACCTGCCCATCGAGGCGTCCGCCGTGGACGGTTCCGATGACAGCGGTGCCGTTCCGGAGGGGCCCGAGCGGCCGACGTACGACTGGCTGGCCTCGCTCCCCACCGACCCCGACGCCCTGCTGAAGAAGCTGTACGCCGAGACGTCGGTGATCGAAGGGGAGGAGACGAAGGCGCAGGCGGTCTTCGACAGGATCGGCGACCTGATCGCCGAGACGATCATGCCGGCGGAGAACGCCGCCGCGTTCTACAAGGCCGTCGCGAAGCTCCCCGGGGTGACCGCGATCCCGGACGCGGTGGACGCGGCGGGCCGCCACGGGATCGGCATCACCCTCGAGGAGTCTTCGTACGCGATGCGCAGTGAATGGATCTTCGACAAAAAGTCCTTCGCCTACCTCGGCTCGCGCAGCTACCTGACCAAGGACCACAAGCCGGGCGGCAAGCCCGGCAAGGCGGGGAACCCCGAGGTCCTCTCCGGCAGAGTCGCGGTCCTGGAGCGTGCGGTGGTCGATCAGCGCGGCGTGGAACCGGCCAAGGACCGCGGCTGATCGCGCTTCTCCCGCACGGCCCGCAGCAGCAGGAAGAGCAGCAGGCCGAACGGCGAGAGGAGAATCGTCAGGACCAGGAGCGGTCCCATGACCAGCGGGTGGATGCCGATGCGCCGCGCCTCGCGGTACATCCACTGTCCGATCAGCAGGTCCCAGGCGATGACCTGGGCCCAGATCGCGCCCGCCCCGCCGGCGAGGACGAGCAACTCGCGGAATCCGTCGATGTCGGGGCTGCTGACGGCGGCCCAGAGTTCGGGGAGGACGGGCAGCGCCATCGCCACGTAGACGGAAAGGACCGGTAGGACGGTGAGGGGGGAGGCGGCGATCCGGGCGGTCGTCCGCCACCCCGGCGCGAAGATCATGAGCAGCCAGACCGGGGCGGCCAGCCAGAAGGAGAGTTCGAAGAGGAAACCGGTCATGACACGAGCTCCTTGTTGTCGTCGTCTTCCCGAAGGCTTCCGGCCGCCTGAACTGGGCGTTCTGCCCCGCCGGTCGGGGAGCGCAGGACTCCGTACGCACTCGCGGCCGTCGCGCCGATGATCAGGCCGGCGGCCGTCAGCGTCGCGCCGTCGGGGTGGATCAGGGGCTGGCCGCGCAGGGCCTGCCAGGTGACCAGGGCGAAGACGGCGGCGTACGCGGCCGAGGCGATGAGGACGAGCCGCAGTCGCACCCGGTCGTCCGCCAGCCGGCCGAAGCGGGGGCGCGCCGCGAGGACCGTCAGGCCCATCAGGAGCAGCGGGAGCAACTGCAGCGCGTGCATGCCGACGAAGTGCGGGATGCGCAGATCGCCGCCCGTGGTCGACCAGCCGGTCAGCGGCATGGAGGGGCCGCCGTCCGGTACGCCGACACTGTGGGCGCCGACGATCGGGGAGCCGCCCCGCTCCTGGCCGGGCGCGGGCTGGGTCATCAGGAACCCGACGGCCGCCCCGGCGAGCGCGACGGCGATCCCGCAGCGCATGGCCCAGGCGGACGCGCGGTCGGCGATGCGGGCCCGCAGCAGCAGGATCGCGATGAGCAGGGTGCCGAGCCACAGGATGACGACGGTGACGGCCATCGCGTTGAACAGGGCCTCGTCGAACGGGGTCTGGTGGTTGAAGTGGCTGCGCTTTCCCCGCACCACCTGCCCGGTGATGATCACCATCTCGACGAGGCTCGACGCGGCGACGACCGTGCCCGCCCACCAGCCCGCCCTCCGGCCGCGGTCGAGCAGCGAGAGCATCCAGGCGAGCGAGAGTCCGTAGGCGACGAACGAAACCGAGAACTTGAACGGCTTGAACCAGATCCGGGCCCCCGTCAGCACGCGGTCGTCTACGAGGAGTCCGACGCCGGATATGACGGCCAGGGCTGCCATGGACGCGGAGAACAGGACGAGCGGCCGGTGCCAGGAACGCCATAAAGGCATGAAAATCCCCCAGGTGTATGGATAGTGGTGCTGTCCGCTATCCGATAGCGTCACTATCTATGATGGGGGTGAGGGAAGGCAAGGGCGCTGCCGGTGACAAAGTGGCGGGCGGGAGCGCGAACGCGACCGGGAAAGTCGAGAGTGGGCAGGCCGTGCGTATTGGCGAGTTGAGCCGCAGGACCGGTGTGCCGGTCCCGACGATCAAGTACTACGTCCGTGAAGGGCTGCTCCCGTCGGGCGAGTTGAGCAGCCCCAACCAGGCGCAGTACGGCGAGACGCATGAACGCAGGCTGCGCCTCATCCGCGCGCTCCTCGAGGTGGGCGGCCTGAAGGTGTCCGCGATCGCGGACGTGCTCGGCGCGGTCGACGACCCCGACCGCCCGCTGCACAAGGTGCTCGGTGCCGCCGCTGACCGGCTCGGTACGGCGGGGGAGGCCGACGATGACGCCGAGGCCGCTACGGCGCAGGCGGCGGTCGCCGAGCTGATCGCGCGCCGCGGCTGGCGGACCCACGAGTCCAATCCCGCCGCGGCCGACCTGTCACGGGCCCTGGCCGCCATGGGCCGGGTCGGTCACGGGGCGTTCACGGAACTGCTCGACGAGTACGCCGACGCCGCCGAAATGGTCGCCCGCGCCGACCTCGGCTACGTGGACCGGCGCGTGGCGGTCGAGGACGTGGTGGAGAGCGTCGTGATCGGCACCGTGCTGGGGGAGGCGGTGTTCAGCGCGATGCGACGGATGGCGCATGTGGACGCGTCGGCGCGGCTGTACGGGGTGGCGGGGGAGGAGAGGCCAGAGGGGTAGGGGGGCTGAAGGGCCGGGGGGAATGGGGTGGCGTCCCGCCGTCTAGTGGCGACTCAGCAACCGGCCGAGCGTGTCCTGGAGTTCGGCCTGCGCCACGCGCGCCGCCTCCTCCGCGTCCCTCGCCTCGACGGCCCGTACGAGTGCGGCGTGGGCGGCGTCGCCGTGGTTCGTCTCCTCCGTCCGTACGTCGATCAGGTCGAGGAGGTTGATCAGGCCCTCCCGCAGTACGGGGGCGAACTCCGCGAAGAAGTCCGTGAGGACGGGGTTGCGGGCCGCCGCCACGACCGTCGCGTGCAGGGCGATGGCCGCGAAGGCCTCCTCGAAAGCCTGGACACCCTGCGCGCGACGCACCCCGAACTCGCGTCCGTCCTGGTCACGCACCACCTGGAGGAGCTCCCGGCGGGCACGACGCACGCGCTGCTGCTGCGCGAGGGCCGCGTACTCGCCTCCGGCCCCGTGGACGACGTACTGACGAGCGACCAGATCAGCAAGTGCTTCGACCACCCGGCGCGGCTGGAGCGCACGGAAGGGCGGTGGAGCGTGCGGGCGGCGCGGCGCGCCCGCCGAACACGCGGGAGGGGCCCGGCGCTCTCGCGTACCGGGCCCCTCCTGCGTACGGCCACTACTTCTTGTTCAGGCTCGCCCAGAACTCGTCGAAGGAGAGGCGCTTGTCCTTGTCGGTGTCCTTCGTGCCGATCACGGCCTCGGCGACCGTCTCGGTGACGTAGAAGTCCCCCATCTTCGCCATGGCCGACTTCCATTCGGCCGCCGTGATGAAGCCGTCGCCGTCCGCGTCGAACTGGTCGAACGTCTTGCGCGCTTCCTCGATGTCCGCCACCGGATCCACCCCTTCTTCGTGCACTGCTGACGAGGGTTAGGGTATCGGCCGTCCGAGGACGCGATCACAAGGAGTACGCCCATGGCCAGCACCCCTGCGACGCTCGGCACCATCCTCGACGCAGCGGCCCACGGGCGCTTCCCGCCGCCCGACGGCACGACCACCGTCGTGCCGCAGCCCTGTCACCGCGACGCGGGCGTGCTCGCCTTCACCGCGCACTCGGTGGTCTTCACGGACGAGGACCCGCGGTGGGTGCACGCCACCCTCGCCGCGCTCGACTGCGATCCGCTGGCCGCCACGATGAACCCGCGGTTCCTCGCCGCCTTCCTGGAGCGCACCGGACGCGCGACGGACACCACCGACCTCCTGACGGTGGCCGACGCCCTGCCGGGCGGCCCCGACCCGGCCCTGGGCCTGCGCGAGATCGACGACCCCGACCACCCCCGGGTGGCACGGGCCCGCAAGCGCCGCGACGACGTACGGGTGTGGGCGTCCGCCGGGGGCGGGGTGCTGGTCCTGGGCCGGGGACTCGCCGGGCGCTGGGAGGCGGCCATCGAGGTCGACGAGGACGTACGTCACCGGGGCCTCGGCCGGGCGCTCGCCCTCGCCGCCCGGCACCTGGTGCCCGGCGCGTCCCACGTGTGGGCGCAGCAGTCCCCGGGCAACGCGCGCAGCGTGCGGGTCTTCCAGGCTGCGGGGTACCGGCCGGTGGGCGCGGAGGCGCTGTTCGTGGCGCGGTGAAGGCTGCCGGCGGCCGGGGGCCTCAGCACTCGATGATGTTCACCGCGAGCCCGCCCCGCGCCGTCTCCTTGTACTTGACGCTCATGTCGGCGCCCGTGTCCTTCATGGTCTTGATGACCTTGTCGAGGGACACCTTGTGGCTGCCGTCGCCGCGCATCGCCATCTTCGCCGCGGTCACGGCCTTGACCGCCGCCATGCCGTTGCGCTCGATGCACGGGATCTGGACGAGGCCGCCGACCGGGTCGCAGGTCAGGCCGAGGTTGTGCTCCATGCCGATCTCGGCCGCGTTCTCGACCTGCTCGGGGCTGCCGCCGAGCACCTCGGCGAGGGCGCCCGCGGCCATCGAGCAGGCGGAGCCGACCTCGCCCTGGCAGCCGACCTCGGCGCCGGAGATCGAGGCGTTCTCCTTGAAGAGCATGCCGATCGCGCCCGCCGCGAGCAGGAAGCGCACCACGCCGTCCTCGTCGGCCCCGGGGATGAAGTTCATGTAGTAGTGCAGGACCGCCGGGATGATGCCCGCGGCGCCGTTCGTCGGGGCCGTCACGACCCGGCCACCCGCCGCGTTCTCCTCGTTCACCGCCATCGCGTACAGCGTGATCCACTCCATGGAGCGGGCAAGGGGGTCGCCCTCGGCGCGCAGCTGGCGCGCCGAGTTCGCGGCGCGGCGGCGGACCTTCAGGCCGCCCGGCAGGATGCCCTCGCGGGACATGCCGCGCGAGACGCAGGACTGCATGACGCCCCAGATGTCGAGCAGACCCGAGCGGATCTCCTCCTCGGTGCGCCACGCCTTCTCGTTCTCCAGCATCAGCGCGGAGATCGAGAGGCCGGTCTCGTCGGCCAGGCGAAGGAGCTCGTCGCCGGTGCGGAAGGGGTGCTTGAGGACCGTGTCGTCCGGCACGATCGGGTTCTCGCCGGCCACAGCGTCGTCGTCGACCACGAAGCCGCCGCCCACGGAGTAGTACGTCTTCTCCAGGACGAGGGCGCCCTCACGGTCGTACGCGAAGATCGTCATGCCGTTGGCGTGGTACGGCAGGGCCTTGCGGCGGTGCAGGGCCAGGTCCTCGTCGAAGTCGAAGTCGATCTCGTGCATGCCGAGGAGGTTGATGCGGCCGCTCGACTTGATCTCCTCGACGCGGGCGTCGGCGAACTCGACGTCCACCGAGCGCGGGGACTCGCCCTCCAGGCCGAGCAGCACCGCCTTCGGGGTGCCGTGGCCGTGGCCGGTCGCACCGAGCGAGCCGTAGAGCTCGGCCCGTATGGCGGTGGTGTGGGCCATCAGGCCCTCGTTCTTGAGGCGGCTCGCGAAGATGCGGGCGGCGCGCATGGGACCGACCGTGTGGGAGCTGGACGGGCCGATGCCGATCGAGAACAGGTCGAAGACCGAGAGGGCCACGAGAAACTCCAATGGTGGTTGGTAGACGCCGTCGTCTGCCGGGGTGGTGCAGAAAGCAGGGCGTGAGCCGGGGCATGGGCCGGGGCACCGCACTCACTGTCCTCGTTGTCCAGTGTGCGCGGTGCCCCGAAGGTTCGTACGAAAGAAAGCGTACGAAAATGCTACAGGTTGGGGTACAGCGGGTGCTTTTCCGCCAAGGCGGAGACGCGGGCCTTCAGGGAGTCCGCGTCGAAGCCCGGCTTCAGCGCCTCGGCGATGATGTCGGCGACCTCGCGGAAGTCGTCCTCCTGGAAGCCACGGGTCGCGAGCGCGGGCGTACCGATCCGCAGGCCCGAGGTGACCATCGGGGGGCGCGGGTCGTTCGGGATCGCGTTGCGGTTGACCGTGATGCCGACCTCGTGGAGGCGGTCCTCGGCCTGCTGGCCGTCGAGCTCGGAGTTGCGCAGGTCCACCAGGACCAGGTGCACGTCCGTGCCGCCGGACAGGACGTCGACGCCGACGGCCTTCGCGTCGTCCTGCACCAGGCGCTCGGCCAGGATGCGGGCGCCGTCCAGGGTGCGCTGCTGGCGCTCCTTGAACTCCTCCGAGGCCGCGACCTTGAAGGAGACGGCCTTGGCCGCGATCACGTGCTCCAGCGGGCCGCCCTGGAAGCCGGGGAAGACCGCGGAGTTCAGCTTCTTCGCGAAGTCCTTGTTGCGGGCCAGGATGACGCCGCCGCGCGGGCCGCCGAGCGTCTTGTGCGTGGTGGAGGTGACCACGTCCGCGTACGGCACCGGGTTGGGGTGCAGACCGGCGGCGACGAGACCGGCGAAGTGCGCCATGTCGACCCACAGCTTCGCGCCGACCTCGTCGGCGATCCGGCGGAACTCCGCGAAGTCCAGCTGGCGCGGGTAGGCGGACCAGCCCGCGATGATCACCTTGGGGCTGTTCTCCTTGGCCAGGCGCTCGACCTCGGCCATGTCGACCAGGCCGGCCTCGTCCACGTGGTACGCGACCACGTTGAACTGCTTGCCGGAGAAGTTCAGGCGCATGCCGTGGGTGAGGTGGCCGCCGTGCGCCAGGTCGAGGCCCAGGATCGTGTCGCCGGGCTGGGCGATCGCGAAGAGGGCGGCCTGGTTGGCGGAGGCACCGGAGTGCGGCTGGACGTTGGCGTACTCGGCGCCGAACAGGTCCTTGATCCGGTCGATCGCGATCTGCTCGGTGACGTCGACGTGCTCGCAGCCGCCGTAGTAACGGCGGCCGGGGTAGCCCTCGGCGTACTTGTTGGTGAGGACCGTGCCCTGGGCCTCCATGACGGCGACCGGAGCGAAGTTCTCCGAGGCGATCATTTCCAGGGTGGACTGCTGACGGTGGAGCTCGGCGTCGACGGCGGCGGCGACGTCCGGGTCCAGCTCGTGGAGAGGGGTGTTGAGAAGCGACATCAGGTGGTCCCTAAGGGTCTTCGGGGGGCTTCAGCTGCCGGAGAACTCGGTGTACTCGTCCGCGGAGAGCAGGTCCTTCGGCTCCTCCGTGATCCGTACCTTGAAGAGCCAACCACCCTCGAACGGGGCGGAGTTGACCAGCGACGGGTCGTCCACGACGTCCTGGTTCGACTCGACGACCTCACCGGTCACCGGCGAGTACAGGTCGCTGACCGACTTGGTCGACTCGAGCTCGCCGCACGTCTCGCCCGC
Source organism: Streptomyces sp. NPDC002853 (assembly GCF_053591915.1). NCBI lineage: Bacteria > Bacillati > Actinomycetota > Actinomycetes > Kitasatosporales > Streptomycetaceae > Streptomyces > Streptomyces sp. NPDC002853. The sequence continues at coordinate 41,542 of NZ_JBSFUS010000012.1, forward strand.
GGTCACCGCGGCACCGGCCTCGGGCAGGTCGGCGTAGACGACGTCACCGAGCGCGTTGGCCGCGTGCTCCGTGATACCGACCGTCGCCACACCGTCCTCGGCGGCCGAGAGCCACTCGTGCTCCTTGCTGTAACGCAGCTGCTGGGGGTTGCTCATGACCTGAATTCTCCTGTACGCGGGGGAGTGCTGATGGACGAGGCTGTTGTGCGGGGTGTCACTTCTGGCGCTTGTAGAACGGCAGCGCCACGACCTCGTACGGCTCGTGCGTGCCCCGGATGTCCACTCCGACACCCTCGCTGCCGGGGGCCGCGTGCGCCGCGTCGACGTACGCGATGGCGATCGGCTTGCCCAGGGTCGGGGACGGGGCACCCGAGGTGACCTCGCCGATGACCTTGCCGTCGGCGACCACGGCGAAGCCCGCGCGCGGGATGCGGCGGCCCTCGGCGATCAGGCCCACCAGCTTGCGCGGGGGAGCGGTCTCGGCGCGCTCGGCGGCGGCAGCGAGCGCCTCGCGCCCCACGAAGCGGTCGGACATCGAGGTCTTCTCGAACTTCACGACCCGGCCGAGACCGGCGTCGAAGGGCGTGAGGTCCGCGGTCAGCTCGTGCCCGTACAGCGGCATGCCCGCCTCCAGGCGCAGCGTGTCGCGGCAGGAGAGCCCGGCGGGGACCAGGCCGACGGGCTCGCCCGCCTCCATGAGCGCGTTCCAGAGCTTCTCGGCGTCGCCGGGCGCGACGAAGAGCTCGAAGCCGTCCTCGCCGGTGTAGCCCGTGCGGGCGATCAGCGCGGGCACACCCGCGACGGTGCCGGGCAGGCCCGCGTAGTACTTCAGGCCGTCCAGGTCGGCGTCCGTGAGTGACTTCAGGATGCCGGGGGACTCGGGACCCTGGACGGCGAGCAGGGCGTACGCGTCGCGGTCGTCGCGGACCTCGGCGTCGAAGCCGTCGGCGCGGGCGGTGAGCGCGTCGAGCACGACCTGTGCGTTCGAGGCGTTGGCGACCACCATGTACTCGGGGGCCTCGGGCTCGCCGAGCCGGTAGACGATCAGGTCGTCCAGGATGCCGCCGTCCTCGGCACAGATCATCGTGTAGCGGGCGCGGCCGACACCGATGGAGCCGATGTTGCCGACCAGCGAGAAGTTCAGGAAGTCCACGGCCTCGGGTCCGGAGACCGTGATCTCGCCCATGTGGGAGAGATCGAAGAGACCGGCCTTGGTGCGCACGGCGACGTGCTCGTCGCGCTCGCTGCCGTAGCGCAGCGGCATGTCCCAGCCCGCGAAGTCGGTCATGGTCGCGCCGAGCGCACGATGCGCGGCATCGAGTGCGGTCAGACGGGGGACAGTACTCATTCGTGGAACTCCCAGGGGCATGACGGGCGAGGTCGATCCTCCCCATCTGTCATCGGAACCTGAGAGGTTCACCACGACCCGTACGTATGAGGGTCATGACTTGCACCTTGGGTGGAGCCGCGCAGGCGGCCCGCTTTTCAGATGTGCCTCGCCCGCGCGGTACGGGGCCTGAGAGATTCAAGGGAGGGACTTGCTCCTTCGGCGCCCCGGTGCGTCGTACGACGGTGACCGGGAACTCTCCCGCGCGGATTTAAACGGCCTGTATGGAGTTTGCGCGCACATCATTGCACGCGCCTCCGTCACAGGGCAGTGCCAGTCCAGTAATGCTGTTGTGCCGCATTACCTTCTCTTTACACTTGCCGGGGAAGCTGCGGGAAGCAGGTACGTGACCGCTAAGGGGAGGCCGATCACGGTGCGCAGGACGAGCGTCTACGCGACCAACACAGGGGTGGCCCTGCCCAAACAGGCCGCCGCCCCCACCAGGGAGAGCTGCGGCCCCCTGCCGGCGGCCGTCGTCCGCGACCTGCGGCAGCGGACCGGCCACAGCCCGCACCGACTGACGTTCGGCGAGGGCGACCTGATCGTCGTCTCCGGGCTTCCGGGCAGCGGCAAGTCCACGCTGATGCGCCGAGCCGTCACGGGCCCGCGCATCGACTCGCAGGACACCCGCGACCGCTGGGCCCGGCGCATGCCGGACCTGCTGCCGTACGCGGTGTACCGCCCCCTGGTGCGCATCGCGCACTACGCCGGTCTGCGCAGGGCCCTGCGTTCCGGCGAGGGCGTCGTGGTGCACGACTGCGGCACCCAGGCCTGGGTGCGCCGCTGGCTGGCGCGCGAGGCCGCGCGGCGCGGCACGACCCTGCACCTGCTGCTGCTCGACGTGGAGCCGGAGACCGCCATAGAGGGGCAGCTCGCGCGCGGACGCGGCGTGTCGCGGTACGCCTTCGCGCGGCACCGCAGGACGGTCGGCCGGCTCGTCGGCGCGGCCGAGCGCGGTGACCTGCCGCGCGGCTGCGGCTCGGCGGTGCTCCTGGACCGGACGGCGGCCGGGGTGCTGCGGGGGATCGGCTTCGGGGGCTGAGCCGCCCGCCACGTTAGGGTCGTGCCGCAGGCAGAGCGGGACAGAGCAGGGGTTAGAAGAGATGGACATTCCGGCGCAGGCGCACGCCCATCCCTACGGAGGATGGCCGGGCAACGAACTCGAAGAGGTGCTCGCGGCGTCCCTGGGCACCCCCGGCGCGCCCCAGGCGTCCGCGGGGGCCCGCATCGTCGAGGTGCTCGGCCGCAGCCACGTCTGGGTCCCGCTGCCGAACGGCGGAGCCCCGGACAGCGGCACCCTCGACCTGCCCACGCTGGAGATCGACGGCCAGGCCTATGTCCCCGTCTTCAGCTCCGAGCAGCAGTTCCAGCAGGCCACCGGCGGGCGCATGGGCTGCACCGTGGCGCCCGCCGTGGAGTTCGCGCGCGGGCTTCCCCCGCAGCTGGGCATCGCGGTCAACCCGGACGGCACGGTCGGTGTGCCGCTGCCGCCGCCCGCCGTCGCCGAGCTCTGCCGGTCGGGACGCACGCCGCTGGACGGGCCCGCGACCGGCGGCCGCGTACGCCTCTTCGAACCGGACTGGCAGGAGGACCCGGTGGACTTCCTGTCCGCCGCCGCCCGCGAGTTCGAGGCCACCGGCATCGTCCTGAGCGCCCGCCGCTGCCTGGCCAGCGTCGAAGGCGGTGACCCCTCGCTGTTCGTCGGCGTCGAACTGACCTCCTGGGAGGGGAACGCGCGCGAGCTCCCGATGGAGGCCGTGGGCCGGGCCCTGGGGCACGCCCCGGTGGCCTGGCCGGTGAACCTGGTGCTGCTCGACGTGGCCCAGGACCCGGTCGCCGACTGGATGCGCGAGCGGGTCCGGCCCTTCTTCGGCCGGACTCCGGGACACGAGCACGGACATGTGTAAGGACATGTGCAGGTACGTGTGTGAGGGTGCCGTACGTCAAGTCGGTGTCAGGATCGCCGCTTAAGCTGGTTTCATGAGCCGGAGTTCCACCGGGTCAGCGGGTCATCGCGAAGGGGCGGTTAAGGGTGAGTGCGTCGGGCACGGCTGCGGCCGGGCAGGTCGAGCACATGCTGCGCCAGGTGACGCCGGGGCGCTATGACGCCTACGAGGCGCTCCTGCGGGCGCTCGCCGCCGACCAGGTGTGGATGCTGCTCTGGCACGGTCAGGCCGGCTCCCCCGACGCCCAGTACGGGAACATGGAGGTCGAGGGCCTGGGGTACGCGCCGTGTGTCACCTCGGCCCAGGAGCTCTCCGCCAGTGGCTGGAACCGCTCGTACGAAGTGGTTGCCGGTCTCGACATCTCCCGCACCCTCTTCCCGGACCACTACGGCCTCTGGCTCAACCCCCACGCGCCCGGCGGCGGCGTCGGCATCCCCTGGCTCGACCTGCGGCGCATCGCGTCGGGCCTGGACCTGCTGCCCGCGGGGCCGCTCAGACTCACCGAGCCGGCCATCGAGATCCCCCAGTTCTACGCCCTGCTCACGCAGAACGCCCACCGCACCCCCGCGGTCCGCTCGCTGCGCCGCGCCTGGGTGCAGCCCGCGCTCGGCGCCCCGTATCTGGCGATCGGTCTCGATGTGTACGACACCTCGCCGGCATCGGTCGACGGGGTGCGCACGATGATGCAGCAGTCGATCGCCGCGGTCCCCGACGGCCTGCCCGTGTCGACGGTCGCGATGTCCGACGGGTTCGACCCGGTGGCCATGTGGCTGCGCGCCAACGCCCGCCCGTTCTACGACCGCGAGGCCCAGCCCGCACCGGCGCCCGCGGGCGGTTACGGCTACCCCGCGCAGTACTGAAGCGGTGCCTCGGTCCTGACCGGACGTGATCGAAAGGGCCTGGAACCGGCCACCGCGGCTCGTATACCTGCCCTGACCGTCACGATGTCCGTTCTGGTGGTGGAGGGGGCTTAAGGGCTCCCGTGGCACCTTGCGACCCAACTGCCCCGTGTTCGCCCCTCGTTCACGTGCGTCCGGATAACGGAACACCTCGATCAGCATCACGGTTGCGCATCCATTCACCGTCAAGGCTGGTAACAGATCGCGACCGCGATGAAGACTCCCGCACCAGGGGTGCTTCGCCCCTGTGTACGACGGACTGATCACATCGCTACAGCGACAAGTGCGGGCCGGTCACCACCGGTTGAGAGGGGTCCCTGCCACGATGACGGCACCATTGCATGACACACCTGCGGACGCGGACCCGACGGCGGACGTCGCTCCCGCAGCTGATGCAGGGGTGAGGAAGGTCGAGGGGCGGTCCCTCAAGCAGATCGCCTGGAACCGCCTGAAGCGGGACAAGGTCGCGCTGGCCGGCGGCATCACCGTGCTCGTCCTGGTCTTTGTCGCCGTCTTCGCGCCCCTGATCGTCTCCCTCCTCGGCCACCCGCCCAACGAGTTCCATCAGGAAGAGCTGGAAGACCTGACGAACCTGCCCAAGGGTGCCTTCGGCGGCATGAGTTGGGACTTCCTCTTCGGAGTGGAGCCCAACAAGGGCCGCGACGTCTTCAGCCGCATCGTCTACGGAGCCCGCATCTCGCTCCTGGTGGCGTTCCTCGCCGCCGTGGTGGCCGTGGCGCTCGGGACCTTCTTCGGCATCATCGCCGGTTACTTCGGCGGCTGGGTCGACGCGGCGATCAGCCGGGTCATGGACGTGCTGCTCGCCTTCCCGCAGCTGCTCTTCGTGATCTCCCTGGTCTCGGTCCTCCCCGACGACCTGCTCGGCCTGACCGGCAGCGGCGTCCGCATCGCCGTACTGATCCTGGTGATCGGCTTCTTCGGCTGGCCCTACGTCGGGCGCATCGTCCGCGGTCAGACCCTCAGCCTGCGCGAACGTGAGTACGTGGAGGCGGCCCGCAGCCTCGGCGGCGGCCAACGCCACATCCTGTTCCGTGAGTTGCTGCCGAACCTGATCGCACCGATCACGGTGTACGCGACCCTCATGATCCCCACCAACATCCTCACCGAAGCGGCGCTCAGCTTCCTCGGCGCAGGTGTACGCCCGCCGACGGCCTCCTGGGGCGGCATGCTCCGGGACGCCCTGGCGACGTACGAGCACGATCCGATGTTCATGGTCTTCCCCGGCCTGGCGATCTTCGTGACCGTGCTTGCCTTCAACCTCTTCGGTGATGGGCTGCGCGACGCCCTGGACCCCAAGGGAACTCGTTAAACAGCTCCAACTGGCTTGCCCCTGCCGCAGCGTCAGGTGGCTCTTCCCATGGTTCTCAAGGCAGTCAATGCCAAGGACCGCGAATCTCGGAGGATGCGAGAAATGCCCACAGGTTCCTCTAAACGACGGTTGACCGCAGGCGCGGCCCTCGTCGTGGCGGCGCTGGTGACCACCACGGCGTGCGGCGGCGGCAGCGACGACGACGACAGCAAGGGCGCCGGCTACAACGCGGCGATCGGCAAGGTCGCGAACGAGTCGAAGAAAAAGGGCGGAACGCTCAAGTTCATCGCCAAGCAGGACCTGGACTCGGCCGACCCGCAGCGCGCGTACTACGGCATGACGTGGGACTTCATGCGGTTCTACACCCGCACGCTGATCACGTACGACACCAAGCCGGGTGCCGCGTCCAACAAGCTCGTCCCCGACCTCGCCCAGGACACGGCGAAGATCAGCGACGACGGCAAGACCTACACGTACAAGCTGCGTGACGGTCTCACCTGGGAGGACGGCTCGAAGCTGACCTCCAAGGACATCAAGTACGGCATCGAGCGCATCTGGGCCACCAAGGTCATCACCGGTGGTCCCGGCTACCTGAAGTCCACGCTTGACCCCAAGGGCGAGTACAAGGGCCCCTACGAGGACAAGTCGAAGGACAAGCTCGGTCTGAAGGCGATCGAGACGCCGGACGACAACACCATCATCTTCAAGCTGCCCAAGAAGAACGGCGACTTCGAGCAGATGCTCGCGATGCCGTCGGGCACCCCGGTGAAGCAGTCCGAGGACACCGGCGCCAAGTACACCCAGCGCCCGTTCTCCTCCGGCCCGTACAAGTTCCAGAACTACAGCGCGGGCAAGAGCATCACGCTCGTCCGCAACAAGAACTGGAAGAAGTCGTCGGACCCGGTCCGTCCCGCGCTGCCGGACAAGATCTCGGTCACCATCTCGGCGAACCTCGAAGAGAACGACAAGCGCCTGATGGAAGGTGACTACGACATCGACATGAATGGCACCGGCATGACCCAGTCGGGTCGTACCACCGCCATTCAGGACCACAAGGACAACGTCGACAACATGCAGACGGACTTCGTCCGTTACGTCGCCCTGGTGACCAAGACGAAGCCGTTCGACAACGAGGCCTGCCGCAAGGCCGTCTTCTACGCCACGGACTTCGCGAGCCTGCAGAAGACCCGTGGCGGCGAGGTCGCCGCCGGCGAGATCGCCACCAACGTCTTCCCGAAGTCGATCAAGGGTCACGACGACTACGACCCGTACGGCATCAAGGAGCGCAAGGGCAAGCCGGACGTCGCCAAGGCGAAGGCCCAGCTCAAGGAGTGCGGCAAGCCCGGCGGCTTCTCGACCAAGATCTCGGCGCGCACCAACCAGCCGGGTGAGGTGGACGCCGCCACGGCGCTCCAGGAGCAGCTGAAGAAGGTCAACATCGACGCCCAGGTCGACCAGATCGACGGCGCCGACTCCTCCAGCATCACCGGTTCTCCCTCGGTCGTGAAGAAGCGCGGCATCGGCATGACGATGGCGGGCTGGGGTCCTGACTTCCCGACCGGCCAGGGCTACGCCCAGCCGCTGTTCGACAGCCGTTTCATCAACGAGAACGGCAACTACAACGAGTCGCAGATCGACGAGCCGAAGATCGACAAGTTCTTCGACGACGCGATCGGCACGGTCGACCCGAACAAGGCCGGTGAGATCTACACCGATCTGGCCCACGAGATCGTCGACAAGGCGTACTGGATGCCCTTCATCTACGAGAAGAACATCTCGTGGCGTTCCTCGCGGGCGACCAACGTCTACTCGTCCGCCGCTTACAGCGGTCGCTACGACTACGTCTCCCTCGGTGTCGAGGACGCGAAGTAGTCAGTAGCAGTCGCCGCAAGGCCGTTGTCCCACCGCCGAATCCCGCCAGTCCGAAGGGCAGGTGATGGCCCCGGGCGGTGACCGGGACTCCTCACAAGGGGGTCCCGGCCACCGCCGGGCCGCGCACAGTGCTTGCTTATCTCATCCGGCGCCTGATCGCCGTTGTCATCATGGTGCTGGTCGTACTGCTCGCGACCTTCACCGTCTTCTTCATGCTGCCCAAGTGGGCGGGACAGGACATCGCCGTCCTCTTCGCCGGAAAGTCGTCCGGTGCCGAGCAGCTCGCGGGCATCCGGATCAAACTGGGACTTGACGACCCTCTGCTCGTCCAGTTCTGGGACTTCGTCAAGGGCATCCCGATGGGGCGTGACTACGCCAACGGGGCCGACGTGACCCACTGCCCGGCCCCCTGCTTCGGATACTCCTTCCGTACCGAGGCGCCCGTCTGGGAGACCCTCAAGGACGCCCTGCCCGTCACCGCCGCGCTCGCCGCCGGTGCGTGTGTGCTGTGGCTGGTCGCCGGTGTCGCCACCGGTGTGCTCTCCGCGCTCAAGCGCGGCACCATCTGGGACCGCACGGCGATGATCACCGCCCTCGCCGGCGTCTCGCTTCCCGTCTTCTTCACCGGCATGATCGCGATGGGGCTCTTCGTCCACACCCTGGGCTGGGTGAAGATCGAGGACACCCTCACCACGGAAGACCCGATCAACATCTGGTTCGAGACCTTGATCCTTCCGTGGATCGTGCTCGCGTTCCTCAACGCCGCCATGTACGCGCGACTCACCCGCGCCACCATGCTGGAAGTGCTCGGCGAGGACTACATCCGCACCGCGCGCGCCAAGGGGCTCGGCGAGACCACCGTCATCAGACGGCACGCGCTGCGCTCCGCCATGACGCCGATCCTCACCGTCTTCGGTCTGGACCTCGGCGTGCTCATGGGCGGCGCCGTCCTCACCGAGTCCACCTTCAACCTGCCGGGGCTCGGCCTCGAGGCGGTCAAGGCCATCAGCAACAAGGACCTGCCGGTGATCCTCGGCGTCACCTTGTGCGCATCGCTCGCGATCGCCCTCGCCAACCTCGTCGTCGACCTTCTGTACGCCGTCATCGACCCGCGAGTGAGGCTGGGATGACCGAACTGCACAAGACCGGAGCGGCGGTCGGAGAACCCGTCGCTGATTCGGTCGCCCCCACCGCCTTCCTCGAAGTACGCGATCTCAAGGTGCACTTCCCGACCGACGACGGCCTGGTCAAGTCCGTCGACGGGCTCAGCTTCAAGCTGGAGAAGGGCAAGACCCTCGGCATCGTCGGCGAGTCAGGATCCGGCAAGTCGGTCACCTCGCTCGGCATCCTCGGCCTGCACACCGCCGGGCAGTACGGCAGCCGCAAGCCGCAGCTGTCCGGCGAGATCTGGCTGAACGGCACGGAGCTGCTCGGCGCGGACCCGAACGAGGTGCGCAAGCTGCGCGGCCGCGAAATGGCGATGATCTTCCAGGATCCGCTGTCCGCGCTGCACCCGTACTACTCCATCGGCCAGCAGATCACCGAGGCGTACCGGGTCCACCACAAGGTGGACAAGAAGGTCGCCCGCAAGCGTGCCGTGGAGATGCTCGACCGGGTGGGCATCCCCCAGCCGGACAAGCGGGTCGACAGCTACCCGCACGAGTTCTCGGGCGGCATGCGCCAGCGCGCCATGATCGCGATGGCCCTGGTGAACAACCCCGAGCTGCTCATCGCGGACGAGCCGACGACCGCCCTCGACGTCACCGTCCAGGCGCAGATCCTCGACCTCATCCGGGATCTGCAGAAGGAGTTCGGCTCCGCGGTCATCATGATCACGCACGACCTGGGCGTGGTCGCCGAGATGGCGGACGAGCTGCTCGTGATGTACGGCGGGCGCTGCGTCGAGCGCGGCACCGCGGAGAAGGTCTTCTACGAGCCCCAGCACCCTTACACCTGGGGCCTGTTGGGGTCGATGCCACGCATCGACCGCGAGGAGATGGACCGCCTCGTGCCGGTCAAGGGCTCCCCGCCCAGCCTGATCAACCTGCCTACGGGCTGCGCCTTCAACCCGCGCTGCCCGTACGCGGACATCCCCAAGGACCAGATCACCCGCCGTGAGCGCCCCGACCTGCGTGAGGTCGAGCCCGGGCACTTCACCGCCTGCCACATGTCGCAGGACGAGCGCACCCGGATCTGGACCGAAGAGATTGCGCCGAAGCTGTGAAAGACGACAAGAAGGACCAGGCGAAGGGCCAGGAGATGACGATCCCGGCGCAGGCGAAGAGCTCGGTCGAGCCGCTGCTCAAGGTCGACGGCCTGGTGAAGCACTTCCCCATCAAGAAGGGGCTGCTGAAGCGCCAGGTGGCGGCCGTCCAGGCCGTCGACGGGCTCAGCTTCGACGTGCGTCCCGGTGAGACGCTGGGCGTCGTCGGCGAGTCGGGCTGCGGCAAGTCGACGATGGGCCGCCTGATCACCCGTCTGCTCGAACCGACCGCGGGCCGCGTGGAGTTCGAGGGCGTGGACATCACGCACCTGAACACCGGCAAGATGCGGCCGCTGCGCCGCGACGTGCAGATGATCTTCCAGGACCCGTACTCGTCGCTGAACCCGCGGCACACCATCGGCACGATCGTCGGTGCGCCGTTCAAGCTGCAGGGCGTCAAGCCCGAAGGCGGCCTGAAGAAGCACGTGCAGGAGATGCTGGAGCGCGTGGGGCTCAGCCCCGAGCACTACAACCGCTACCCGCACGAGTTCTCCGGCGGTCAGCGCCAGCGCATCGGCATCGCGCGTGCGCTCGCCCTGCGGCCCAAGCTGGTCGTGGCCGACGAGCCCGTCTCCGCCCTGGACGTCTCCATCCAGGCGCAGGTGGTCAACCTCCTGGACGACCTGCAGGACGAGCTCGGTCTCACGTACGTGATCATCGCGCACGACCTCTCGGTCATCCGGCACGTCTCGGACCGCATCGCGGTGATGTACCTCGGCAAGATCGTGGAGCTGGCGGACCGCAAGGACCTCTACTCCACGCCGATGCACCCGTACACCAAGGCGCTGCTCTCCGCGGTGCCCGTACCCGACCCGAAGCGGCGTGGCGTCAAGAGCGAGCGCATCCTGCTGCGCGGTGACGTCCCCTCGCCGATCGACCCGCCCACCGGCTGCCGTTTCCACACGCGCTGCTGGAAGGCGACGGAGATCTGCGCGAAGACCGAGCCGCCGCTGATCCCCCTGGCCTCCGGTCACCAGGTGGCGTGCCACCACCCGGAGAACGCCGAGGACCAGCAGCCGGGCGACACCAAGCTGCTGCAGGTCGCCAAGGAGGCGATCGACGTGGTGTCGGTGGTGAGCAAGGCGGAGGAGACGGCCGAGGAGGCCGCCACCCCGAAGAAGACCGTCGCGACGGAAGCTTCGGAAGACACCCCGAAGGCCGCCGTGAAGGTGACCTCCGAGGACGCCGCGAAGGCCGCCTCCAAGGACGCCCCGGAAGCGGAAGTCAAGGGTCAGGCGTCAACTGACAAGTAGCACCTGATGACTTGGTAAAAATCAGTCACCAGGTCATGTACACGCCCATACGGGAGAGTGCAGAGTCTGCGTGTCCGTCTCACCGGAACACGCGCGAAGGGATGACTCATGGCACTCTCCCGTTCGGCACGTCTGGGGGCACTGGCCACCGCCGCCGCCTCCTTCTGCTTGATCGCCGCCGCACCCGCACCGCACCCCGGTTCGCCCGGCGTCGGCGACCCGTACTTCCCGCTGCTCGGCAACGGCGGGTTCGACGTACGCCACTACGGCCTCGACCTGGCGTACAACCCCGACACCGACCGCCTCGACGGCCGCACCACGATCACCGCGCGCGCCACCCAGAACCTCTCCTCCTTCGACCTCGACCTCCAGAAACTGGAGGTGACGAAGATCGAGGTGAACGGCAGACGGGCGAAGTTCACCCGCGACGGCGACGAGATCCGCATCAGCCCCCGCGACCACCTGCGCAAGAACAAGTCGTTCACCGCGACCGTGACCTACGGCGGCGTGCCCGAGCCGCTGAGCGGCCCCATCGTCTTCGGCTCCGACTACGGCTGGATGAAGACCACCGACGGTGTCTTCGTCGCCTGCGAGCCCAACGCCGCCTCGACCTGGTTCCCCTCCAGCGACCACCCCTCGGACAAGGCCGCCTTCGACATCCGCATCAAGGCCCCCAAGGGCCTGACCGGCGTCTCCAACGGCCGACTCGTCGACACGTACTCCAAGGGCGGGCAGACCGTCGCCCATTGGCGCGAGTCCAAGCCCATGGCGACGTACCTCGCGACCGCGACCATCGGCAAGTTCGACGTGCGGAAGGGCAGGACCCCGGGCGGCACCCCGATCTACGTCGCCATCGACCCCGTCCTGGAGAACAGCAACAACGTCGACGTGTACGGCGTCACGGCCGAGGTCACCGACTACTGGTCGAAGATCTTCGGCCCGTACCCCTTCGAGGAGACCGGCGCGATCGTCGACGACATGCCGCAGGCGGGCTTCTCCCTGGAGACACAGACCAAGCCGGTCTACTCCGCGATCCGCAGCGAGTCGACCATCGCCCACGAGCTCGCCCACCAGTGGTTCGGCGACTCCGTCACGCCCGAGAAGTGGAACGACATCTGGCTCAACGAGGGCTTCGCGACCTACTCCCAGTGGCTGTGGAGCGAGCACAAGGGCACCCAGACCGCCCGCGAGGCCTTCCTCGCCGGCTACAACTCGCGCCCGGCCGACGCGCCCTTCTGGCAGATCGTCGTCGGTGATCCGCAGCGCGACACGATGTTCGCCTCCGCCGTCTACCAGCGCGGCGCCATGACGCTCCAGGCCCTGCGCGAGCGCATCGGTGACAAGGCGTTCTTCAAACTGCTCCCCGCCTGGGCCGCGCAGCAGCGCCACAGCAACGCCACGACCGCCGAGTTCATCCGGCTCGCCGAGAAGATCTCGGGCAAGCAGCTCGACGCGCTGTTCGAGACGTGGCTGTTCACGAAGGGCAAGCCCGCCCTGTAGCCGACTCCGGCACCGCTGCCGCCGCGCGGTGCCGCCCTGGTGAGGCCCGCGACGGCGGGCAGGTAAGAATGTCGCGTGATCCAGGATCTGTTCAGTCCCTCCGTCCAGCACGCGCTCGACATCGTCGGAATCTTCGTCTTCGCGATCTCCGGCGCCCTGCTCGCCGTACGCAAGAACTTCGACGTCTTCGGCATCGTCGTGCTCGCCGAGGTCACCGCGCTGGGCGGGGGGATCTTCCGTGACGTGGTGATCGGGGCGGTGCCGCCCGCCGCCTTCGTCGACCTCGGCTACTTCATCACGCCGCTGTTCGCCGCCGCCCTGGTGTTCTTCCTGCACCCGGAGGTGGAGCGCACCCAGCTCGCGGTGAACGTCTTCGACGCGGCGGGTCTGGGCCTCTTCTGTGTCACCGGGACGACCAAGGCGTACGACTACGGCCTCGGCCTCACCGCGTCGGCGGCCCTGGGGCTCGCCACCGCGGTGGGCGGCGGCGTGCTGCGCGACATCATCGCCAACGAAGTGCCTTCGCTGGTGCGCTGGGACCGCGACCTGTACGCCGTGCCCGCCATCGTCGGATCCGCGATGGTCGCGCTCTGCATCAATTACGACATGGTGAACGCCTTCACCAGCACCCTCGCCGTGATCACGACCTTCGTCCTGCGGCTGCTCGCGCTGCGGTACCACTGGCGGGCGCCCCGGGCCTGGCACCGCCGGTCGACGGCGGTGGAGGTGGAGGACGCCGCGTAGCCGACCCCGAAAAAGCTACCGCTCAGTAATTAGATGTTGTACGTTGCTGGCATGGCAGAGGCAGCATCCATACCGGCAGCGGTGCTCGCGAGCATCGGCGACAGCGAGTTCGACCGCGACACCGCGGTCACACGGCGGGAGCCCGGTGTCTACGACATCGATCTCTCCGCGGGCTGGACGATCATCAACGCCGTCAACGGCGGCTACCTCCTCGCGGTCCTAGGCCGCGCGCTGGCCGACGCACTGCCGCACGCGGACCCCTTCACGGTCTCCGCGCACTATCTGACGGCGTCCCACCCCGGGCCCGCCGTGATCCGCACGGACACGGCACGCGCCGGGCGGACCCTGTCGACCGGGCAGGCCTCGCTCTTCCAGTACGACGAGGAGGGGCGCGAGGTCGAACGGATCCGCGTGCTCGCCTCGTACGGCGATCTGGCGGGGCTTCCCGACGACGTCCGTACGACGGCCAAGCCGCCGGAGCTGCCGCCGCTGGAGCAGTGCTTCGGCCCCCAGGACGCCCCGGACCACCGGCCGGTGCCCGGCAGTTCCGCGATCAGCGACCGGCTCTTCCTGAAGCTGGACCCCTCCACCCTGGGGTGGGCCCTCGGCCGGCCCTCCGGCAAGGGGGAGATGCGCGCCTGGTTCGGCCTCGCGGACGGGCGTGACGCGGATCCGTTGTCGCTGCTGCTCACGGTGGACGCGCTGCCGCCGACCGCCTTCGAGCTGGGCATCTCCGGCTGGGTGCCGACGGTGGAGCTGACGGTACATGTCCGGGCGAAGCCCGCGCCCGGTCCGCTGCGGGTGTCCATCACCACGCGGAACCTCGCCGGTGGCTTTCTGGAGGAGGACGCGGAGGTCTGGGACTCCGCGGACCGCCTGGTGGCCCAGTCGCGTCAGCTGGCGCGGGTGCGGTTGGGCTGAGATTCTCAGCCCGTCCGGCGTGTGAGGGCGAACTCGGCGCAGCCGGTGATGACGGCAACCGAGCGAAGGCCCTCGCGCCGGCGAGTTTTCGGGAAGGGGCGGGGTTGGGGACAAGCCCGTTTACCCCACCACCGACACACCCGCATACGAAACCCCCGCCACCACAACCCACGCACACAATCCAAGCACCGCAACCCGCCCCCCGGTTCGGGTGAGCGACGGCAGGTCCACCGCGGCCCCGAGGCCGAACAGGGCTGCCGCCAGCAGGAGTTCCTGGGCGTGGCCCGCCGCGTCCAGGAGCGAGCCCGGAACCCACCCCGTACTCCGTACCGCCACCATCACCAGGAACCCCGCCACGAACAGCGGCAGCACAGGGGGACGTCTCCGGGCCCCACCCGGAGCAGCGGACCGCGCCCGCAGGGCGAAGGCGACCCCCGCCACCAGCGGCGCAAGCGCCGCAACCCGCATCAGCTTCACCAGGACCGCGTCCCCCAGCGCGCCCGGCCCGGCGGTCTGAGCGGTGGCCACCACTTGACCCACGTCATGGACACCGGCCCCGACCCAGCGGCCGAACTCCGCGTCGCTCAGCCCCAACGGCCCCTGCAACAGCGGCAGTACGGCAATGGCAAGCGTCCCGCACAGCGTCACGAGCGCCACCGAGACCGCCGCGTCCCGCTCCTCGCTCTCGGTCACCTCACTGACCGCGCCGATCGCGGACGCCCCGCATATCGAGTACCCGGTGGCGATCAGGAGCGGCTGATCCCCGGGCAACCCCATGCGGCGGCCGAGCCACCACGTCCCGAAGAACGTGGCCGCGACGACCCCGAGCACCATCACCACCGTCGCCCAGCCGAGGCCTAGGACGTCGTCCAGGCTCAGTTTCAGGCCGAGCAGCACGATGCCGAGCCGCATCAGCCGCTTCCCGGCGAGGGAGAGGCCCGCCTTGCCGGGACCGCGTACGAACGCGCGCACACCCGGCACATGCGCCGCCGCGAGGCCGAGCACCACGGCCGCCGTCAGCATCGGCACGGCGGGAAGCAGGGCATGGATCGCCCAGGCCGCCACGACCCCGAGCGCGGCCAGGCCGAGTCCCGGCAGCGGGCGGGGATGAGGTCGATGCCGGCGAGGCGCGACCGGGGTGATCTGCTGGCGCTGTCCCAGGAGTGCCATCAGCGGTCGGCCGGCAGTTCGTAGACCCGGCGCACGCTGGTGCCCAGGCGGGAGATGTCCGCGCCGTACACATGGAGCGAGACCGCACGCTCCGTGCCGCCGTTCCAGACCCGGTGGATGTCGCCGGGTGGCGCGAAACCGCACACCGTGCCCTGCCGGTTGACCAGGTCCTCCGTGGCGGCGAGCCGTGCCGGGGTGTTGTCCGACGCCGGGACGAGGCGGTAGCGCCGCTCGTGCTCCGTGCCCTCGTGGACGCCGGTGACGCACCAGGAGACGTGGTCGTGGACCGGCGTGTGCTGGCCCGGCAGCCAGACGATGCCGACCACCGAGAAGCTGCCGTCGTGCTCGGCGTGCAACAGGTGCTGCCGGTAGCGCTCGGGGTCACCGGAGCGCTGTTCGTCGGTGAGCAGATCGGCTGCGCCCAGGTGCGGCGCGAGCAGTTCACCGACCAGGTGGGCCGTCAGGTCCGGCGGAAGCCCCCGGCCGACGGCCTCGCGTACGCCGGAGACGAGGGCGTCCAGGCGCCCGGTGGTGCGGGCTGCTCGGTACGCGGTGGTGGAGGCACTCATAGGGGCAGCGTCCTGCCGCCCTTCCATCACGTCCAACGACAGTTTCTAAGCCACTCCCCAACTTCTGCTTATGGGTGGAGAGTGAGGGAGTGAGGGAGTGAGGGAGTGAGGGAGTGAGGGAGCGGGGGAGCGGGGGGAGGGGGTGGGCCCGCTCAGCAGCCCACACGGTTCGCCGCGACCGCCTTCAGTTCCTCCAGGACCAGCGCCGTCGCGGGTATCCGCAGATGCTCCCGCAGCGCGTACGCCGACACCTGCCGCCGTGACGCCGGGTCGAGAGCCCGTCCCGTCACCTGACGGTGGCGCAGGAAGTCGAGGACGAGCCCCGGCATCATCGCGATGCCGAGCCCCTCGGCGACCAGGCTCTGGATGACGAGGTTGTCGTCCGTGGTGAAGGCGATGTCGGGCGTGAAGCCCTGCTCGGCGCACTCGTGCAGGAAGTTGGCGCGGCAGCGCAGGCAGCCCGCGATCCAGCGCTCGCCCGCGAGGTCGACGAGCCGGACGGAACGGCGCCGGGCCAGCGGATGCCGGGACGGCAGGAGGACCGTCAACTGGTCCTCCATCAGCGGAATTTCCACCACTTCATCCGGTACGTCCTCGTGCAGGCCGGGATAGTGGAAGGCCAGGGTGACATCGCAGTCACCGTCGACGAGGCGCTGGAGGGACTCGGGCGGCTCGTTCTCCTGGAGTTCGACCCGCACCCCCGGGTGGCTCGACGCGAGCCGGGACAGCGCCTCGGGGATCAGGGTGGCGTTGGCGCTGGGGAAGGCGCAGATGCGGACGCGGCCGGTGCGCAGGCCCGTGATGGCGTTCATCTGCTGCTGGGCGGCGTCGATGTTGCCGAGGATGATCCCCGCGTGCCGGGACAGCGCCTCGCCCGCCTCGGTCAGCCGCATCCTGCGGCCGACGCGGGTGAACAGGACCGTGCCGACGGACCGTTCCAGCGCCTTCATCTGCTGGGTGATCGCGGGCTGCGTATAGCCGAGCGAGCGGGCGGCGGCGGAGTAGGAGCCGGTCCGGACCACTTCATGGAATGACCTGATGTGCCGGGAATCGAACACGCCTGAATCATAAGCATGATCCGGAGAGGGCCGACAGGTCATCCTTGACCGCGTGAAATCCGACCGGCTGCTCTCGATCCTGCTGCTGCTCCAGACCCGCGGGCAGGTCCCCGCCCATGAACTCGCCGATCGTCTCGAAGTCTCCGTACGCACCATCTACCGCGACATCGAGGCGCTCTCCGCCTCCGGCGTCCCGGTCTACGCGGAGCGCGGGCGGCACGGCGGCATCGCGCTCCTGCCCGGCTTTCGTACGGACGTCACGGGGCTCACGGCGGACGAGTCGCGGGCGCTGTTCATCCTGGCCGCGCAGGGCGCGCACGCCGCGCTCGGCCTCGACGAGGCGCTCGGCTCCGCGCTGCGCAAGGTCATGGCGGCACTGCCCGCGCCGCACCGCCCCGCCGCCGAGCTGACGAGCCGGCGCATCCTCGTCGACTCGGCACGCTGGATGCCGGGGCCCCGCGGCTCGGATCCGGTCATCGTCGACCTCGACGTACTGCAGGACGCCGTCTTCAGCGACCGGCGGCTGCGGCTGCGCTACCGGCACAGCGGCGACGCGGAGCCGAGCGCCTACACGGTGGACCCGTACGGCCTCGTGTCCAAGGCGGGCGTCTGGTATCTCGTCGCCGACCGGCGCGGCGCCCCGCAACTCTTCCGCGCCGACCGCGTGCAGGCCGCGACCCTCGCGGACCAGCCCGTCCGGCGCAGGCCCGGCGTGGAACTCGCCGATGTCTGGGGCGTGCTGAAGCGCCAGGTCGAGGACCGGCCGGTCGGCGTCGACGTGACGGCGCGGGTCGCGCGGGGCCGTTACGCCCAGTTCCTGCGCCTCAAGGGGCAGTTCCTGAGCGCGCCCCCCGAGGACGACGGGGAGAGCGAGTGGATCACTGTCCGGCTCGGGTTCGGCGAGGTCGGGGACACCCGCACGCTGCTCCCGTTCGCCGCCGGTGTGGAGGTTCTGTCGCCGCCCGAGGCCCGTGCCGAGCTGGCGGGCGCTGCCGCCGCGGTCAGTGACCTGTACGCAGGAACCGGCTGAGCTCGCCGGTGAGTTCGGCGGGCGCGTCCTCCTGTACGAGATGTCCCGCGCCCTCGATCAGCCGCAGCTCGGCGCCGGGGATCAGCTTGGCGAGCTCGTGGCCGCGCTCCACCGGGATCCAGGTGTCGTCCGTGCCCCAGCAGATGAGGACGGGCAGCTCCAACTCCCCGTAGCGTCCCTGGACTTCATCGGTGAACCGCTGGTCGTTCTGCTCGATCTGCCGGTAGAACGCGGGCCTGCCCTCCTCGGTGCACCAGGGCTCGACCAGGCGGTCGAGCACCGCCGGGTGCAGGCCGCGGTGGCTCGCCGAACCGACGTACTCGCGCACGAGCGCCTCGTGCAGGGCGGGCGGCAGCTGGGAGAAGACATCGGCGTGCGCGCCGAGCAGGCGGTAGGTGGGGGAGCCCCAGGGGGCGAGAGCCACCGGGTCGACGAGTGCGAGGCGTTCATAGCGTGCGCCGTGCAGGAGGTGGGCGCGCAGGGAGACGCAGCCGCCGAAGTCGTGGGCCACGACCGCCGGGCGGTCAAGGCCCCAGTGGGCGAGGAGCTCGGTGAGGGCGCGGGCCTGCGCGGCCAGGGACACGTCCTGTTGGGAGTGCATCTCGGAGGCGCCGTAGCCCGGCAGGTCCCATGCGTACACGCGGTGTTCGCGGGAGAGCGCGCGGGCCACGCCCCGCCAGACGTAGGACGAGAAAGGGGTGCCGTGGACCAGGACGACGGGCGGCGCGTCCGTGGGGCCGACGGCGGTCCAGCGGACGGCGCCGGTCGGTCCCGCGAAGGTCTGGTCGAGCGTCCAGTCGCGATCGGTCGTCATGACCGTAAGGCTAGTAGCTCCTTACGGGAGTGTCGAGGGTCGCGGCCGCCACCGTGGCGCGCCGCAGGTCACTGCTCGTCGAGCCAGTGGCGCCGCCCGAGCGAGACCAGGCGCAGCTGCCTGCGCGCGCCGGCCGCCACTCGCTCCTCGGTGCCGGGCGCCGCCTCCAGGAGTGCGGACGCGGTCATCACCATGTGGTCGACGTACATCCTGGCCAGCATCAGGAGATCGTCCTCGTCCCAGCCCGCGGACTCGGGTTCCAGGGCGAACTGGTCCTTCACCTCCTGGGCGAACAGGGCGAGTTGATCGCCTATCGCGGACCGCACGGCCTGCACCCCGCCGTGCTGCTCGCGCGCGATGAAGCGGACGTGCGCGGGGTGGGTGCGCACATAGGCGACGATCAGCTCGACCGTGGCCGCGATGCGTTCCTCGCCGTCACTGTCCCCGCTGCTTTCACCGGTCGCCGCGAGGAGCGAGACGAGTGTGGTGTGCAGGCTGCTCAGCGCCTCCTCGACCAGCGCCACGCCCAGGTCGGCCATGTCGCGGAAATGCCGGTAGAAGGCGGTGGGGGCCACGCCCACGGCACGGGTGACCTCACGCAGTCCCAGGCTGCTCAGGCTCTGCTCCTCGAGCAGCTGGAGCGCCGCGTCGAGGAGTGCCCGCCGGGTTTTCTGCTTCTGGGCCTGCCGGATGCCGAGAGTGTGACTCATGCCATGCAGTTAACAACTGTTCTCCGGGATTGAAAAGCCGCGCAGGCGGTACTCTCTATGTCAGTGAACAGTTGTTACCACAAGCGTTCACCGAAGTCCCCGACGAGAGGCACCCCATGTTGTTCCTCGTAGCCGCCCTCCTGCTGCTCGGCGTCGCCCTGGGTTCCGTCGCCCACGCGCCGCTCCCGGTCAGCCTCGTGGCCGCCGTCGTGATCGGCGTGTGGCTCATGGTGTTCGCGATCCGCGAGCGGCGCTCGCGCCGCCACTTCTGAGCGCGCCACCGCATCCGTGACCGATCCGCACGGCCCCTGAAAGGAGTCGCACCATGGCACTCACCACCACCAGGCCCAAGGCCACCGCCGACGCCAGCTCCACCTCTTCCGCTCCCGCCCCCACCGGCCGGCGCGACACCGACGGCATGGCCGTCGCCTCGTTCGTCCTCGGCCTGCTCGGACTGCTCGTCCTGAACCTCTTCCTCGGCCCGATCGCGATCGTCCTCGCGAGCATCGCGCTCCTGCGCGGGACCAGCCGAAAGGGCCGCGCGATGCTGGGACTCGGGCTCGGTGTGGCCGATCTCGTCGTCCTCGCCGTGCTGATGTCCATGGACAACACCGTGTCCTGGGGTCTCGCGGGCTGACACCGCTTGGACGCGGGGCACGGCGAGGCTCGTAGAATCGTGCCCACCATGGCCTACCTCGACCACGCAGCGACCACTCCGATGCTCCCGGAGGCGATCGCGGCGATGACCGCCCAGCTCGCCGTCACCGGCAACGCCTCCTCACTGCACGCCGCGGGGCGCCGGGCGCGACGCACCGTCGAGGAGGCCCGCGAGACGCTCGCCGAGTCGCTCGGCGCGCGCCCCAGCGAGACCGTCTTCACCGCGGGCGGCACCGAGGCCGACAACCTCGCCGTGAAGGGCCTGTACTGGGCGCGGCGCGACGCCGATCCCGCGCGGACCCGGGTCCTCTCCAGCCCCGTCGAGCACCACGCCGTCCTCGACGCCGTGCACTGGCTCGGCGAGCACGAAGGCGCCACCGTCGAGTACCTCCCCGTCGACACGTACGGCCGCGTGCACCCCGAAGCGCTGCGCGAGGCGATCGAGCGCGACCCCGACGACGTCGCCCTCGCCACCGTCATGTGGGCCAACAACGAGATCGGCACCATCCAGCCGATCCGTGAACTGGCCGACGTGGCGCGGGAGTTCGACATCCCGCTGCACGCCGACGCGGTGCAGGCCTTCGGCCAGCTGCCCGTCGACTTCGGCGCGTCCGGGCTCGCCGCGATGACCGTGTCCGGGCACAAGATCGGCGGTCCCTACGGCATCGGGGCGCTGCTCCTGGGGCGCGAGTACAGCCCCGTGCCCGTCCTGCACGGCGGCGGGCAGGAGCGTCATGTGCGCTCCGGGACGCTCGACGTGCCCGCGATCGCCGCCTTCGCCGTGGCCGGGAAGCACGCCGCCGGGCAGCGCGAGTGGTTCGCCCAGGAGATCGGCGGCCTGCGGGACGACCTGATCACCGCGGTGCGCGCGGAGGTCCCCGGCGCGATCCTGGGCGGCGACCCGGTCGACCGGCTGCCCGCGAACGCGCACTTCACCTTCCCCGGCTGCGAGGGGGACTCCCTTCTCCTGCTGCTGGACGCCCAGGGCATCGAGTGCTCCACCGGCTCGGCCTGCACGGCGGGCGTGGCCCAGCCGAGCCACGTCCTGCTCGCCACCGGCACCGACCCCGACCTGGCCCGCGGCACGCTCCGCTTCTCCCTCGGGCACACCTCGACCAAGGCCGACGTGGCCGCGGTGGCCCAGGCGATCGGCCCGGCGGTGGAACGGGCCCGGACGGCGGGACTGAGCTGAGACCTGCCCGCTTTACGGCAGTACGTGATGAGGCCAACACCGGACTGGGCTGACCTCCCCCTGAGTTGATGCCGGTTTCGGCCGCTATAGGTCGGACAGGCACTGGAGCGGGCGACGGGGCCCACAGCCCGCCGATCTATGCTTGCCGCTCGCGAGTCCGCTCCGCGCGTTCGGGGCTGCACGACACCCCCCTCTTCGGGGCTGCACGACAACCCCCTCATGGAGTTCACATTGAAGGCGAACCTCCGCTCTCGCATCGCCGCGCGGCTCGGACGCATGTACCTCTCCCGTATCCAGCGGAACGGGATCAGCGCCTCCACGATCTCCAAGCTCCCCGAGCCTCTGCTCGCGCCGATGCGCCGCGACGGGCTCGACCCGGTCGCCAGGCTCACCGAGCACCAGGCGGAGCAGCCGATATCCAAGGTGCCGCTGCCGTTCGGCATGGACGCGTGGGTGGTCACCGGCTATGACGAGGTGAAGGCGGTCCTCGGCGCGACCGACGGCTTCAGCAACGACTTCATGAACCTCGCGGGCAACGCGGGAGTGGTCGACGACCACCACCCCGGCGGCCTCGGCTTCAGCGACCCCCCGGTCCACACGCATCTGCGCCGCATCCTCACGCCCGAGTTCACGATGCGCAGGCTGCGCCGCCTCACGCCCAGGATCGAGGCCATCGTCGAGGAGCGGCTCGACGTGATGGAGGCCATGGAAGGGCCCGTCGACCTCGTCCAGGCCTTCGCGCTGCCGATCCCCTCCCTGACGATCTGCGAGCTGCTCGGCGTGCCCTACGAGGACCGCCACGACTTCCAGCAGCTGGCCATGGAGCGCTTCGACCTCTTCGGCGGCGCGACCGCTCCCTTCGGGGCGATATCCGCCTCGCTCTCCTACTTCCGGGACGTCGTCAAGAAACAGCGCGAGAACCCGGGCGACGGACTGCTCGGCATGATCGTGAAGGAGCACGGCGACACGGTCGGCGACGAGGAGCTCGCCGGACTCGCCGACGGCGTCCTCACCGGCGGCTTCGAGACGACCGCGAGCATGGTGGCCCTCGGCTCCCTGCTCCTCCTGCAGCACCCGGAGACCGCCGCGCGGCTGCGCGAGGACGACGGGGCGGCCGCACCCTTCGTCGAGGAGGCGCTGCGCTACCTCACCGTCGTGCAGGTGGCCTTCCCGCGGTTCGCCCGCGAGGACATCGAGGTCGCCGGGGTGCGCATCCCCAAGGGCGACCTGGTCCTGTGCTCCCTGAGCGGCGGCAACCGCGACGCCAAGTACACCCCCGACGGCGGCGGCTTCGACCCGCACCGCAAGGCCTCGGGCCACCTCGCCTTCGGGTACGGCATCCACCGCTGCATCGGCGCCGAACTGGCCCGCATGGAGCTGCGCGCCGCATACCCGGCCCTGGTGAAGCGCTTCCCCGACATGCGGCTCGCGGTCGCCCCCGAGGAACTCGCCTTCCGCAAGCTGTCCATCGTGTACGGGGTGGAGTCGCTGCCGGTGCACCTTCGGTAGCTGCCGCGCGGGTCACCCGAGGGCGGTGCGGGCCTTCTTCACCAGCCGTATGTACCGGTCCCAGTCCCAGTGCGGCCCGGGGTCCGTGTGGTCCGTGCCCGGCACCTCCACATGCCCGACGATGTGCTCGCGGTCCACCGGGATGTCGTACCGCTCACAGATGCCTGCCGTCAGCCGCGCCGACGACTCGTACATAGCGTCGGTGAACGAGGACTTCTTGTCGACGAAGCCCTCGTGCTCGATGCCGATGCTCCGTTCGTTGTAGCTCTTGTTCCCCGCGTGGAACGCCACGTCCAGCTCGCGGATCATCTGGGCTATGTGCCCGTCCTTGCGCACCACGTAATGGGCCGCGGCGCCGTGTCCGGGGTCCTTGAACACCTTCAGCGCCGTCGCGTACCCGCCCTGCACCACGTGGATCACGACCATGTCGATGCCGTAGTCGTCGGGGCGGTCCGCGCGGCGCCAGTTGTAGTCGGAGGCGGCTGTCCACTGCGCGCCCCGGGCGTCGACCTCGCCCTCCTTGCGCTTCTTCACCACGCCCGGCATCCGCCACCACAGGCGCCCCAGCTCGTCCGACGCGAGCACGGCCGTGCCGACGGCAGCCGCGGCGCCGCCGATCAGGAGCGTCCGCCGGTTGACGCCCCGGCGCCCCTGGCCCTGCTCCGCTGTCGAGTCCTGTTCTTCCCCCATATGATCGTCAACGCTTACTCACGGGCGGCTGGTTCCCGCGGGCCCGTACCCTGTTAGAGCTATGACTGAGAACCGGACCCCGCAGCACCCCCGCCCCCTCCGCGTGCTCGCCGCCATGTCGGGCGGCGTGGACTCCGCCGTCGCCGCCGCGCGTGCCGCCGAAGCAGGCCACGACGTGACCGGAGTGCACCTGGCGCTCTCGGCGAACCCGCAATCGTTCCGCACGGGCGCGCGAGGCTGTTGCACCATCGAGGACTCCCGCGACGCCCGCCGCGCCGCGGACGTCATCGGCATCCCGTTCTACGTCTGGGACCTGGCCGACCGCTTCCGCGAGGACGTGGTCGAGGACTTCATCGCCGAGTACGAGGCGGGGCGCACCCCCAACCCGTGCCTGCGCTGCAACGAGAAGATCAAGTTCGCCGCGCTCCTGGACAAGGCGCTCGCCCTGGGCTTCGACGCGGTCGTCACCGGCCACTACGCCACGGTCGTCGTGAACGAGGACGGCACCCGCGAGCTGCACCGCGCATCGGACATGGCCAAGGACCAGAGCTACGTCCTCGGGGTCCTGGACGACCGTCAGCTCGCCCACGCGATGTTTCCCCTCGGTGACACGCTCACCACCAAGGAGGAGATCCGCGCGGAGGCCGAGGAGCGCGGCCTCGCCGTCGCGAAGAAGCCCGACAGCCACGACATCTGCTTCATCGCGGACGGCGACACCCAGGGCTTCCTCGCGGACCGCCTGGGCAAGGCCGAGGGCGACATCGTCGACGCCGACGGCAACAAGCTGGGCACCCACGAAGGCGCCTTCGGCTACACCATCGGCCAGCGCAAGGGCCTGCGGATCGGCACCCCGGCCCCCGACGGCAAGCCGCGCTACGTCCTGGACATCTCCCCGGTGAACAACACCGTGACGGTCGGCCCCGCGGCCGCCCTCGACGTCACGGGCCTGACGGCGATCAAGCCCCGCTGGTGCGGCGCGGCCCCCACCGGGCCCGGCACGTACACGGCGCAGCTGCGGGCGCACGGCGGCGAGACGCCGGTCAGCGCGGAGCTGGTCGACGGCACGGAGCTGCGGGTCTCCTTCGACGAGCCCGTACGCGGCGTGGCCCCCGGCCAGGCGATCGTGCTGTACGACGGCACGCGCGTGGTGGGCTCGGCGACGATCGCCACGACGGAGCGGGCGACGGCGGCGGCCTAGGCCCTCCCGGGCATCACCCGGCTGCTTCTACCTCGTAGAAGCAGAAGTGGTCCTTGATCTGCGCCACCGCGTCCTTGGGCTCCGGGTAGGCCCAGACTGCGTCCTTGCCGTCCTTGCCGTCCTCGGTGCCCGGCAGCGACCAGTAGGACGCCGTTCCCTTGAACGGGCAGTAGGTCGTCGTGTCCGACGCGGTCAGGAGGTCGGTGCGGACATCCTCCGGAGGGAGGTAGTACCGCACCGGGCAGCCCGTCTCGCGCAGGAGCAGCGGACGGCTGCTCTCGGCCACGACCTGGCCGTCCCGCACCACCCGTACGAGGTCGGTGCCCGGCTCGATGGTGATCTTGTGCCCTGCTGTCACCGTGATCTCCTTCTGTGTGCGACAAAGGCTCTGTGAACGGCCGCGTCCCACCCAGTGTGTGCCGGATCGTACGGTGAGGCCATGAACATCTGCGTCTTCCTCTCCGCCGCCGACCTCCCCGAGCGCTACACCCGCCCCGCCCGCGAGTTCGCCGAACTGCTCGGCAAGGGCGGCCACACCCTGGTGTGGGGCGGTTCGGAGAGCGGCCTGATGAAGGTCGTCGCCGATGGTGTGGAGGAGGCGGGCGGGCGTCTCGTCGGCGTCTCGGTGGACTTCCTCGCCGCCAAGGCCAGGGCCGTGACCGCGCCCGACGAGATGGTGATCGCGCGTGACCTCGCCGAGCGCAAGGCGCTGCTCCTGGAGAAGTCCGACGCGATCGTGATCATGGTCGGCGGCACGGGCACCCTGGACGAGGCCACCGAGATCCTCGAACTCAAGAAGCACGGCAAGCACACGAAGCCCGTGGTCCTGCTCAACTCGGCGGGGTTCTACGACGGCCTGAAGGAGCAGTTCCAGCGCATGGAGGACGAGGGCTTCCTGCCGGTTCCGCTGACCGGCCTCGTCTTCTTCGCCGAGGAGCCCGTGGGAGCCCTCGCCTACCTGGAGGAGAGCATGGGCACGCGCTGAGCCGCGCCCTCCGGGGTGCGACGATGGGCGCATGGCAACACATGTGATCACCGGGGCCGGCTCCGGCATCGGCGCGGCCGTGGCCCGCCGCCTCCACGCACGCGGCGACGCCCTTGTCCTGCACGCACGGGACGCCGGCCGGGCCAAGGAACTCGCGGCGCAATTCCCCGGGTCGGCCACGCTCGTGGGCGACCTCTCCGACCCGGACAAGCTCTCCTGGGCGTTCGGCCACCAGTCGCTGCCCGACCGGGTGGACTCCCTGCTGCACATCGCGGGCGTCGTCGACCTGGGCCCGGTCGGCGACCTCACCACGAAGTCCTGGCGCCACCAGCTCAACGTCAACCTCATCGCCCCCGCCGAGCTGACCCGGCACTTCCTGCCCCAACTCCGCGCCACCCGGGGCCACGTCGTCTTCGTGAACTCCGGCGCCGGCCTGAGCGCGAGCCCCGCCTGGTCCGCCTACGCCGCCTCCAAGCACGGCCTCAAGGCCCTGGCGGACTCCCTGCGCGCCGAGGAGCACGCGAACGGCGTCCGCGTCACCTCCGTCTATCCGGGACGCACGGCGAGCGCCATGCAGGCCAAGGTCCACCAGCAGGAGGGCAAGGAGTACGTCCCCTCCCGCTTCATCGACCCGGAGTCCGTCGCCACGACGATCCTGATGGCCGTCGACCTGCCGCGCGATGCCGAGGTCAACGACCTGACGGTGCGGCCCGGACAGTGAACGCGATCAGTTGGGGCCCGGCCACCGGCATCGGGTCCATGCCCGGCGGTGACGCCCGCGAGGCCGCGAAGACCGTCACCGGCAGTTTCGAGGACTTCCCGTATCTGGCCGAGCTGCCCGCCCGGGGCCCCGGCGCCGACATGATCGGGCGGACCGCCGGGATGCTCGTCGAGCTCTACGCGCGCGTGGAGCCCAGCGGCTGGCGGATCGGCGACCGGCCGGGGCGGGACACCCGCCGCGCGAGGGCCTGGCTCGGCGAGGACCTGGACGCCTTCGAGGAGTTCACCCAGGGGTACGAAGGTCCGGTCAAGGTGCAGGCCGTCGGACCGTGGACGCTCGCCGCCGCCCTGGAGCTGAGGAACGGCGAGGCCGCGCTCTCCGACCCCGGTGCCTGCCGTGACCTGGCCGGATCGCTCGCCGAAGGCCTGCGCGTCCATCTCGCGGACGTACGCCGCCGCGTCCCCGGCGCCCAGATCGTGCTCCAGCTCGACGAGCCCTCGCTCATCGGCGTGCTGCGCGGGCACATCAAGACCGCGAGCGAGTACCGCACCCACCGCGCCGTGGACCGCCAGCTCGTGGAGAGCACCCTGCGCGAGGTGCTCGGTGTGCACGACGGGCCCTCCGTCGTGCACTCCTGCGCGCCGGACGTACCGTTCGCGCTCCTGCGACGGGCCGGCGCCGACGCGATCTCGTTCGACTTCTCGCTGCTCACCGAGCGTGACGACGAGGCGATCGGTGAGGCCGTCGAGGCCGGCACGAAGCTCTTCGCCGGTGTCGTGGCGGGCGTGGACGGCCCATTGTCAGACCCTGCCGGTAGCGTCATGGGTGTCAGGACGTTGTGGCGCAGGCTGGGGCTGAATCCGGGTTCTCTCGCGGAGTCGGTCGTGGTCACTCCGTCGTGCGGCCTCGCGGGGTCTTCTCCCGCGTACGCACGCGCGGTCCTCGCCCACTGCGCCCGGGCGGCGAGATCACTCGCGGACAACCCTGAGTAATTGGGTATGACGTAACGGGAGGATGTAACGGTGGCTGTCGAACAGCAAGGCTCTGTGCCCGCCGAGGCACGGGATCAGCATGCCCAGCTGGCCGAACAGATCGAGGAGCACCGCTTCCGGTACTACGTGAACGATCAACCGGTCGTCAGTGACGCCGAGTTCGACAAGCTCCTTCGCTCGCTGGAGGCCCTGGAGGAGGAGTACAGCGAGCTGCGCACGCCCGACTCGCCCACCCAGAAGGTCTCCGGGGCGTACGAGACCGAGTTCACCTCGGTCCAGCACCGCGAGCGCATGCTCTCCCTGGACAACGCCTTCGACGACGAGGAGCTCGCCGCCTGGGCCGACCGCGTGGGCAAGGAGGTCGGCACCAGCGACCACCACTTCCTGTGCGAGCTCAAGGTCGACGGCCTCGCCGTGAACCTCACGTACGAGGACGGCAAGCTCACGCGCGCGGCCACCCGCGGCGACGGCCGCACCGGGGAGGACATCACTCCGAACGTCCGCACCATCGCCGACATCCCGGACCGCCTCAAGGGCGAGAACATCCCCGCCCTCGTCGAGATCCGCGGCGAGGTCTTCTTCCCCATGGAGAAGTTCGAGGAGCTCAACGCCCGTCTGGTGGAGGCCGGTGACAAGCCGTTCGCCAACCCGCGCAACGCGGCGGCGGGTTCACTGCGCCAGAAGGACCCGCGCGTCACCGCCACCCGCCCGCTGCACATGGTGGTGCACGGCATCGGCGCCCGCGAGGGCTTCGACATCGACTGCCTCAGCCACGCGTACGAACTCCTGAAGGCCTGGGGCCTGCCCACCGCCCAGCACAACAAGGTCGTCCAGGGGCTCGACGGCGTCCGGGACTTCATCACGTACTTCGGCGAGAACCGCCACTCCGTCGAGCACGAGATCGACGGCGTCGTCGTGAAGCTGGACGAGATCCCGCTGCAGGGCCGCCTCGGCTCCACCTCGCGGGCGCCGCGCTGGGCGATCGCCTGGAAGTACGCACCCGAAGAGGTCAACACCAAGCTGGTGAACATCCGCGTGGGCGTCGGCCGCACCGGCCGCGTCACGCCGTACGCCCAGGTGGAGCCCGTCACGGTAGCGGGCTCCGAGGTCGAGTTCGCGACCCTGCACAACCAGGACGTGGTGAAGAAGAAGGGCGTCTTCATCGGGGACACGGTCGTCCTGCGCAAGGCGGGCGACGTCATCCCGGAGATCCTCGGCCCCGTCGTCGACCTGCGCGACGGCACCGAGCGGGAGTTCGTGATGCCCGCCGAGTGCCCCGAGTGCGGGACGGCGCTGCGGCCGATGAAGGAGGCCGACATCGACCTCCGGTGCCCCAACGCCCAGTCGTGCCCCGCCCAGTTGCGCGAGCGCCTCTTCTATCTGGCGGGCCGCAAGAGCCTGGACATCGAGAACTTCGGTTATGTCGCGGCGGCCGCGCTGACCAAGCCCCTGGAGCCGTCGGAGCCGCCGGTCCTCGACGAGGGCGACATCTTCGACCTCACCATCGACCGGCTCCTGCCGATCAAGGCGTACGTACTGGATCAGGACAGCGGCCTGCCCAAGCGTGACCCGAAGACGGGCGAGGAGAAGATCGCCACGGTCTTCGCCAACCAGCAGGGCGAGGCGAAGAAGAACGCCCTCTCCATGCT
Source organism: Streptomyces sp. NPDC002853 (assembly GCF_053591915.1). Classification (NCBI taxonomy): domain Bacteria; kingdom Bacillati; phylum Actinomycetota; class Actinomycetes; order Kitasatosporales; family Streptomycetaceae; genus Streptomyces; species Streptomyces sp. NPDC002853. The sequence continues at coordinate 70,601 of NZ_JBSFUS010000012.1, forward strand.
GGAGAACATCGCGGCGGCCAAGGAGCGCCCGCTCGCGCGCGTCATCACGGGCCTGTCCATCCGCCACGTGGGTCCGGTCGCCGCCGAGGCCCTGGCCCGCGAGTTCCGGTCCATCGACCGGATCGAGCAGGCCACGGAGGAGGAGCTCGCCGCCGTCGAGGGTGTGGGCCCGACCATCGCCGCCTCCCTGAAGCAGTGGTTCGAGGAGGAGTGGCACCGGGAGATCCTGCGCAAGTGGCGCGCCGCCGGGGTCCGCATGGAGGAAGAGGGCGGGGGAGAGGACCAGGGGCCGCGACCGCTCGAAGGCCTCACCGTCGTCGTGACCGGAACGCTCGAGCACCACACGCGGGATGGCGCAAAAGATGCGTTGCAGAGCCGGGGAGCAAAGGTCACCGGTTCCGTTTCGAAGAAGACGGCCTTCGTGGTCGTGGGTGACAATCCCGGCTCGAAGTACGACAAGGCGATGCAGCTGAAGGTTCCGGTTCTCAACGAGGAAGGCTTCGCCGTCCTGCTGGAACAAGGACCGGACGCGGCAGCGGAAGTTGCGCTTCCGACCGAGGAGTAGCGGTTGAAGGCCACCCGTTCAGCGCATACCAGATGCATACGGGTGGCCGGGTCGCATTCGGGCAACCGTTGTGGACCGCTGCCCGTAGAAGCCTTCTGCGGCCTACTGTTGAGGTGTGCGCCTGCCGTGCCCCGCTGCGATTGGGGTATCCCCTGCTCATTGGGAGCACGGGGAAGGAGTTTCAGACGCGGCTGACTTCTGGAGCGAGTCCGCGTGGCTTGGGCACCGCCGGCTGTGAGAGGGACGGGAATGGAACCGACCGAGAGCGCCGCACCGGACTCCCGGCTGCGCGCGCGCCTGCGGCGCGGACCGGGCGCGTGGCTCAGCGGACGCAGAGCGGCACGGGGGACGCGCGAAGCGGACAGAGAGCGCCCCGCCGTCCCGAGCACGGCAGTTGAGCGGCGCGAACGCGCATGGAGCACCGTCGGCGGGTACGGCACGCAGGAGCTCGGTGTGGGGGAGAGCGCGGGCGGGCGGGACGCGGGGCCCTGTTCCACCCAGACGGGCGTCGAGGGACGCCGCAGGCCGCTCTGGCGCGGCGCCGAGGCACACGGCCCGGATGACGGATCGGGCGATCGCGACCCCTGGCCGGTGCTTCCGGTTGTCGTCGTGACGATCGCCGCGGTGGTGCTCGGCACGGGCTTCTTCCACGCCTTCACCGGACGGGGCGACCTGTTCCCCTCCGGCACGGTCGGCTGGTCCCTCGCCATCCTCACGGGGCTCATCGTCGGCCATCTCGTGGCGCTCGGCCGCGACCGCTGGTGGGGCGGCACGGGATCGGGCGGCGCGCTCACGGTCGCCGTGCTCCTGCTGTACGGCTGGGTGCCCGCCGGAATGGTCAGCCTCACCGTCGTCGTCCTCGTCGGCGTCGCGCGCCGCCACCGCTGGCGCCAGGGCATCCTGCACGGCGCGGTCGACATCCTCGGCATCGGCGCGGGCGCGCTCGCCATGGCCGCGTTCGGCACCGCCCCGACGACCGAGTCGCCCTGGCTGCCCGAGACCTGGGACCTGTACTCCGCCCCCGAGGTGGCCCTCGCCGCCGCGGCCTACCTCGTGGTCACCCGCGTCCTGCTCTGGTACGTCCACGCGCCGCGCACCGGCGCCCTGCCCACGGTCACCCGTACGGCCCTGGTCCGGCAAGGACTCGTCGGCGTCGCGCTGCTCGGCATCGCGCCGCTGATCTGCGTGGTCGCCGCCTCGACGCCCATACTGCTGCCGCTCTTCGCGATCCCTCTCGTCGCGCTCGACTCGACGCTGTGGATAGCGCGGGCCAGGGCCGAGGAGCAGCTGCGCGACCCGCTCACCGGCCTGCCCAACCGCCAGTGGCTCCTCGAACGGACCTGGACGGCACTGGACGACGCCGAGCGCATCGGGGCCCGGTCGGCCCTGATGCTGATCGACATGGACCGCTTCCGGTCGGTGAACGACACCCTCGGTCACCTCGCGGGCGACCGTTTACTGCTGCAGATCGCCGACCGGCTGCGGCTCGCCCTGCCGCGCGGTGCGGAGGCCGCGCGGCTCGGCGGTGACGAGTTCGCCGTCCTGCTGCCCGTCGCCGACTCCACGACGTCCGCCACCCGCGTGGCACGGTCCCTCGTCGCCGCCCTCGGCTCACCCCTCGACCTCGACGGCCTGTCGCTGGTCCTGGAGGCCAGCGCCGGACTCGCCGTCTTCCCCGACCACGCCATGGACGCCGAAGGACTGCTCCGCCGGGCGGACGTCGCGATGTACCAGGCCAAGCGGGACCGCACGGGCGTCGAGGTGTACGAGTCCAAGCGGGACTCCAACACCCCCGACCGCCTGGGCCTGTTGGGCGATCTGCGCCGGGCGCTCGACGCGGGCGACGTGGAGCTCCACTACCAGCCGAAGGTCCAGTTCGACGGACGGGTGGCCGGGCTGGAGGCGCTGGTGCGCTGGGTGCATCCCGAGCGCGGGAAGGTGCCGCCGGACGAGTTCATCGCCATCGCGGAGTCCTCCGGCCTCATGCCGCACCTCACGGAGTACGTCCTGGAGACGGCCCTCTGCCAGGTGGCGAAGTGGCAGGCGATGGGCCTCAAGGTCCCCGTCGCCGTGAACGTCTCGCCGCGTGACGTGCACACGCCCGGCTTCGCGGGCGCCGTCGCCGCACGCCTGGCCCGCCACGGAGTCCCCGCGGGAGCGCTCCAACTGGAGATAACGGAACACGTCCTCCTGGAGGACCCGCAGCGGGCCGCGGACACACTCGCCGGCCTGACCGGCCATGGCGTCAAGATGTCGCTGGACGACTTCGGCACGGGGTACTCGTCCCTGGTGCACCTGCGGCGGCTGCCGGTGAGCGAGCTGAAGATCGACCGCTCGTTCGTCGCGCGGCTGGCCGTCGACAACGAGGACGCGGAGATCGTCCGCTGCACGGTCGACCTCGCGCACTCCCTCGGCCTGCTCGTCGTCGCCGAGGGCGTCGAGGACGACGAGACGTGGGAGCGGTTGCGCGACCTGGGGTGCGACGCGGTGCAGGGCTGGCTGGTCGCCGCCGCGATGCCGCCGGACGAGACCACCGCCTGGCTGCGGGCCCGGGGCTCCCGTGGGTGGCGCCGCCCGGTGGATGTCGCAGCCGAGGAGGCGGCCGCAGCGGCGGCCGCCGAGGCCGGGGCCGACATCGCGAAGTAGGCCGGGGCGGACGCCGCGAGACAGCGCCCCGGCCCGGCCGGGGCAATCCGTTTCACGGGCATGGGGTGTGGCCCCATAGGATTGGGGCCACAAACCACACACTCACCCCCAGAGGATCGCCGCATGCCTGGCATTACGCGCGAGGAGGTCGCCCACCTCGCCCGCCTAGCACGTCTTGAGCTGAAGGACGAGGAGCTCGACCACTTCGCCGGACAGCTCGACGACATCATCGGCGCGGTCGCCCGCGTCTCCGAGGTCGCCGACCAAGACGTACCGCCGACCTCCCACCCGCTGCCGCTGACGAACGTCATGCGCGCGGACGAGGTCCGTCCGTCGCTCACCCCCGAGCAGGCGCTCTCCGGCGCCCCGGCCCAAGAGCAGCAGCGTTTCAAGGTGCCGCAGATCCTGGGGGAGGACTAACCACCATGACGGACAGCAAGATCGACATCATCAGGCTCACGGCCGCCGACATCGCCGCGAAGGTCGCCTCCGGCGAGCTGACGGCCGTCGAGGTCACCGAGGCCCACCTCGCCCGCATCGAGGCCGTCGACGAGAAGGTGCACGCCTTCCTGCACGTCGACCGAGAGGGCGCCCTCGCGCAGGCCCGCGCCGTCGACGCCAAGCGGGAGAACGGCGAGAAGCTCGGCCCGCTGGCCGGCGTCCCGCTCGCGCTCAAGGACATCTTCACCACCGAGGGCGTACCGACCACGGTCGGTTCCAAGATCCTCGAGGGCTGGATCCCGCCGTACGACGCGACCGTCACGCGCAGGCTGAAGGAAGCCGACGTCGTCATCCTCGGCAAGACCAACATGGACGAGTTCGCCATGGGGTCCTCCACCGAGAACAGCGCGTACGGCCCCACCGGCAACCCGTGGGACCTCACCCGCATCCCCGGCGGCTCCGGCGGCGGCTCCTCCGCCGCCCTCGCGTCGTACGAGGCCCCCCTCGCCATCGGCACGGACACCGGCGGCTCCATCCGCCAGCCCGCGGCCGTCACCGGCACGGTCGGCGTCAAGCCCACCTACGGCGGCGTCTCGCGCTACGGCATGGTCGCCTTCTCCAGCTCCCTGGACCAGGGCGGGCCCTGCGCCCGCACCGTCCTGGACGCGGCCCTCCTGCACGAGGCCATCGCCGGGCACGACGAGCTCGACTCGACGTCCATCGACGCCCCGGTCCCGGCGGTCGTCGAGGCGGCGCGCAACGGCTCCGTACAGGGCATGCGCGTCGGTGTCGTGAAGCAGTTCGCGGGCGAGGGCTACCAGGCCGGTGTCGTCCAGCGCTTCCAGGAGTCGGTCGCCCTGCTCAAGGAGCTCGGCGCCGAGATCGTCGAGCTGGACTGCCCGTCCTTCGACCTGGCGCTCTCCGCGTACTACCTGATCGCGCCGAGCGAGTGCTCGTCCAACCTGGCCCGCTTCGACGCCATGCGCTACGGCCTGCGCGTCGGCGACGACGGCACGAAGTCCGCCGAGGACGTCACCGCGCTGACCCGCGAGGCCGGCTTCGGCGACGAGGTCAAGCGCCGCGTCATCCTGGGCACGTACGCACTGAGCTCCGGCTACTACGACGCGTACTACGGAAGCGCCCAGAAGGTCCGCACCCTGATCACGAAGGACTTCGAGAAGGCCTTCGAGCAGGTCGACGTGATCGTCTCGCCCGCGACGCCCACCACCGCCTTCCCGATCGGCGAGCGCGCCGACGACCCGATGGCGATGTACCTCGCGGACGTGTGCACCATCCCGTCGAACATGGCCGGCAACGCCGCCATGTCGCTGCCCTGCGGTCTCGCACCGGAGGACGGCCTGCCCGTCGGACTGCAGATCATCGCCCCCGCCATGAAGGACGACCGCCTTTACAAGGTGGGAGCCGCCGTAGAGGCAGCCTTCGTGCAAAAGTGGGGTCACCCGCTGCTTGAGGAGGCACCGTCACTATGAGTCCTATGACCGCCAAGGCCCAGGGTTTCAGGAAGTCGAAGCCCGGCGCGTACCTGTCGATGGGCACCACCGCCTTCGGCGCGATCTCCGTCGTCAAGCAGGCCAGGCTGGCCCGCAAGGAGAACGACACGCTCCGTCTCATCGACGCCGCTGTCTCCGCCGCCGCCATCGTCACCGGTCTTGCTCTGCTCTATCGCGAGCTGAAGAAGCTCGGCGACGACGACGTCCTGCTGGGTTGAGAGGGAAAGTTTCACCGTGACTGTCACGACTGACCTGGTGTCGTACGAGGATGCCCTCGCGACGTACGACCCCGTCATGGGCCTTGAGGTCCATGTCGAGCTGGGCACCAAGACCAAGATGTTCTGCGGTTGCTCCACCGAGCTCAAGCAGGACGCCAACAGCCAGACCTGCCCGACCTGTCTCGGACTGCCCGGCGCGCTGCCGGTCGTCAACGAGATCGGCGTCGAGTCCGCCATCAAGATCGGTCTCGCGCTGAACTGCGAGATCGCCGAGTGGTGCCGCTTCGCCCGGAAGAACTACTTCTATCCGGACATGCCGAAGAACTTCCAGACCTCTCAGTACGACGAGCCGATCGCCTTCAACGGCTATCTGGACGTCCAGCTGGAGGACGGCGAGGTCTTCCGCGTGGAGATCGAGCGCGCCCACATGGAGGAGGACACCGGCAAGTCCACGCACGTCGGTGGCGCGACGGGCCGTATCCACGGCGCCTCGCACTCGCTCCTGGACTACAACCGCGCCGGCATCCCGCTCATCGAGATCGTCACCAAGCCGATCGAGGGTGCGGGCGAGCGGGCTCCCGAGGTCGCCAAGGCGTACGTCGCCGAGCTGCGCGAGGTCATCAAGGCGCTCGACGTGTCCGAGGCCCGGATGGACAAGGGCCAGATGCGCTGCGACGTGAACCTCTCGCTGCGTCCGCACGGGCGCGAGGAGTTCGGCACGCGCTCGGAGACGAAGAACGTCAACTCGCTCCGCTCCGTGGAGCGTGCGGCGCGCTTCGAGATCCAGCGTCACGCGGCCGTCCTGAACGGCGGCGGCACGATCATCCAGGAGACCCGTCACTTCCACGAGGAGGACGGCTCCACGACGTCGGGCCGCATCAAGGACAACGCCGAGGACTACCGGTACTTCCCGGAGCCCGACCTCGTCCCCGTCGCCCCGGCCCGTACGTGGGTCGAGGAGCTGCGGGCCGGCCTCCCCGAGATGCCGCGCGTGCGCCGTAACCGCCTCCGCGAGGAGTGGGGTGTCTCGGAGCACGACATGCAGTCGATCCTGAACGCGGGTGCGGTCGACCCGATCGTCGCCACGATCGAGGCGGGGGCCGACTCGGCCGCCGCGCGCAAGTGGTGGATGGGCGAACTGGCCCGCGGTGCCAACGAGTCGGGCAAGGCGCTCGACGAGCTCCCGGTCACCCCGGCGCAGGTCGCCAGGGTCGCCGAGCTCGTCGCCAAGGGCGACCTGAACGACAAGCTGGCCCGGCAGGTCTTCGTGGGCGTCCTCGCCGGTGAGGGCACGCCGGACGAGGTCGTCGAGAAGCGGGGCCTGAAGGTCGTCTCGGACGAGGGCGCGCTGTCCACTGCCGTGGAGGAAGCGATCGCCGGTAACCCCGGGGTCGCGGACAAGATCCGCAGTGGCAAGGTCGCTGCGGCGGGTGCACTGGTTGGCGCGGTCATGAAGGCCACCAGGGGTCAGGCCGACGCCGCCCGCGTCAAGGAGCTGATCCTTCAGAAGCTGGGCGTGGAGGGCTGAGCCCTCTCGCCGGTACGGCCTGAACCGCCGCTTCGCGGCGGATCTGCCCCGCGCCCACCCACCCGATTGCCCCGGAGCGATCGAGTGGGTGGGCGGGGTGCTGTTCGCCCCCCCACCGGGCCCCGGAGCCTCCCCTGAACACCCTCCCCGCCGAGATCCTCTCCGTCGGCCTGCTGCTCGCCGTGCTCGCGTTTGCCGTCATACGGCCCAAGAAGTGGCCGGAGGCCGCCGCCGCGCTGCCCGCCGCCGGGATCGTCGTGGGGCTCGGGGCCGTCTCGCCGGAGCACGCGCTCGCCGAGGTCAAGAGCCTGCTGCCGGTCGTGGGGTTCCTTGCCGCCGTCCTCGTGCTCGCTCAACTCTGCGCCGACGACGGCCTCTTCGCCGCCGCCGGGGATCTCGTCGCCAGGCTCTGCGGTGGGCGGACCAGGGCGTTGCTCGGCGGGGTCTTCGGGGTGGCCGCGGCGATCACCGCCGTGCTGAGCCTGGACGCCACCGTTGTCCTGCTCACGCCGGTCGTCTTCGCCACCGCCGCCCGCGTCGGGGCCAGACCGCGCCCGCACGTCTACGCCACCGCCCACCTGGCCAACTCGGCGTCGCTCCTGCTGCCGGTCTCGAATCTCACCAACCTCCTCGCCCTCACCGCCGGCGGGCTGAGCTTCACGCGGTTCGCGCTGCTCATGGCGTTGCCGTGGCTGGTCGCCATCGGGATCGAGTACGTCGCCTTCCGGCGGTACTTCGCCGCCGATCTGGACGCGGGCGCCTTGGAGCCCAAGGAGACCGAGCCGACGCCCGTGCCGGTGTTCACCCTCACCGTCCTCGGCCTCACGCTCGCCGGGTTCGTCGGCACCTCGCTCGCGGGCCTCGAACCCCTGTGGGCAGCTCTCGCGGGGGCCGCGGTGCTCGCGGGCCGCGCGCTGCTGCGCAAACGTACGAGCGCCACCGCACTCGTCCGCTCCGCGAGTCCGCTGTTCTGCCTGTTCGTGCTCGCGCTCGGCATCGTCGTCAAGGCGGTCGTCGACAACGGCCTCGGCTCCGGCATCGAGTGGATCCTGCCGGACGGCGACTCGCTGCCCGCGCTGCTCGCCGTGGCGGCCGTCGCCGCCGTACTCGCCAACCTGATCAACAACCTGCCCGCGATCCTGGCCCTCCTGCCCGCCGTCGCGCCCGCCGGTCCCGGCCCCGTCCTCGCCGCGCTGATCGGCGTCAACATCGGCCCCAACCTGACGTACGTCGGCTCGCTGGCCACCCTGCTGTGGCGCCGCATCCTGCACGACCACGGCACGGACGCCGAGTTGGGGACCTTCACCCGCCTCGGTCTGCTGACCGTGCCCCTCACGCTCGCCGCGTCCACCGTGGCCCTCTGGGCGGGGCTGCGGATCGGCGCCTGAGCACCGGTCCCCGCTGCCTCGTACAGCCGTTCACGTCGACTTCGTCCCCAAGTCTTCACAGGGAAACCAGACTTCACTACCGTCCCGGCGGAGCAGGTCAATGGATCAGCAGAGAACCATTGGCTGTCGACTGGAGGTCGTTACGTGTCCCCGGAGATTTCACGCAGGCGGCTGATGGCAGTCGGCGGTGGCGCACTCGGCGTCGCCGCCGCCGGATCCTTCCTGCCGCCGTCCTTGCAGCAGGCGTTGGCACAGGACCGGCACAAACCCGGCAGCGGCGGGCTCGACTCGATCGAGCACGTCGTCATCCTGATGCAGGAGAACCGGTCCTTCGACCACTACTTCGGCGCCCTGCGCGGCGTACGCGGCTTCGGCGACCGCAACGCCATCCGGCTCCCGAGCGGCAAGTCCGTGTTCGAGCAGCCGGGCGCGCTGCGCACCGTCATGCCCTTCCCCGTCCGCGAGGCCGCGGCGGCGCAGAAGAAGGACCTGCAGTACATCGGCGCCCTCGACCACTCCTGGAGCGGCGGCGCCAAGGCCTGGCACGACGGCTGGAACGACGGCTGGATCACCGCCAAGACCGCCGCGACGATGGCGTACTACACGCGCGACGACATCCCGCTGCACTACGAACTCGCCGACACCTTCACCGTCTGCGACGCCTACCACTCGTCCGTCCACACCTCCACGAGCCCCAACCGCAACCACCTGTGGAGCGGCAGGACGGGCTACGAGGCGAACGGCAAGCGCGCCGTCGGCAACGACGCGTACGACGAGGGCAAGCACCCCGGCTACGACTGGGGGACGTACGCCGAGCGCCTGGAGAAGGCGGGCGTGAGCTGGCAGACGTACACGGAGTGGGAGAACTTCACCGACAACCAGATCGAGTTCTTCACCACCTTCAAGACCATCGCCCGCAAGGTCCTCGCCAAGACCGGCCTGACCTTCATGGAGGCCTTCTACGCCAAGGTGCGCGACGCCAAGGACGAGGCCGAGCGCGCGAAGCTGCTCGCCACCCTGGAGGAGGGCGTCGCCACCCTCACCAAGGCGGAGAAGTCGCTGTTCGAGCGCGGCCTGCGGCGCGTGCCCACCGGCAAGCTCGCCGAGGAGTTCGCCAAGGACGTCGCGGGCGGCAAGCTCGCGAAGGTCAGCTACCTGGTGCCGTCCGCCCTGGACTCCGAGCACCCCAGCGTCTCCTCGCCGATCCACAGCGCGACCATCGTCTACAAGGTCCTCGACGCCCTCGCCTCGCACCCCGAGGTCTGGCGGCGCACCGCCGTCTTCATCAACTACGACGAGAACGACGGCTTCTTCGACCACGTCCCGCCGCCCGTGCCCGGCACCGACTCCCCCGAGGACCAGGAGGAGCGCTGGGAGGGGAAGCCCACCGGCCTCGGCGTGCGCGTCCCCATGCTCGTCGTCTCGCCCTGGACCGTCGGCGGCTACGTCACGTCCGAGGTCTTCGACCACACCTCTGTCGTGCGCTTCCTGGAGAAGTGGACCGGCGTCAAGGAACCCAACATCAGCGCCTGGCGCCGCAAGGTCACCGGCGACCTCACCGGCGCCTTCGACTTCAAGCGCGGCCACCGGCAGCCCGAGGTCGAACAGCCCGGCGCCATCCCGGAGTTCAGCGGCCGCTGGTCCCCGCAGCCGCCCCTGAAGCAGTCCATGCCGGTCCAGGAGCCGGGCAGCCGCCGCGCCCGCCCGCTGCCCTACCAGCCCGACGCCTACGTGAAGCCGGGGCGTGACGGCGCCCTCTCCGTGCGGCTGCGCAACGGCGGGCGTTCCAGCGCGCACTTCGCGCTCTATCCGTACGCCGGCGAGTTCGCGGTCCCGCAGCACCAGGACGTCGTGCGCGAGGGTTCCTGGACCGTGCCGGTGGCCAAGGACGCGTACGCCTTCACGGTCACGGGGCCGAACGGCTTCCGGCGCGAGTTCGCGGGCGGCAAGGACGGGGGCGCGCAGCTCGCTTCCGCGATCACCCGCCGTGAGCTCCACGTGACGCTGGCCAACCGGGGGCGCAAGGAGCTCGTCTTCACGGTCAAGCCGCTCGGTTACGTGGACGAGGACGACGTCAGGAAGCGCACCAGGACCGTCCGGGTGAAGGCGGGCAGCAGCCGCACGATCGCCTGGCACACGGACGACGAGCACGGCTGGTACGACTTCCAGGTCACGTCCGCGGGCGAGCCCGCCTTTCGGCGCCGTCTGATGGGGCACATAGAGAACGGACGCGCGAGCGTATCGGGCTGAAGCCCTCAGTTCTCAGGGTGTGCGAGGTCCCGGTGGGGCCTCGCACACCTTTTGTGCCCTTGTGAGGAAACCCACGAACCGGACCAACGATCTCCAGGCCCTGTCAAAGTGTCTCTGGCGCATATGTCGTCGCTCATGCGTTCTTTGCGGGCTGTTCAGTTCATTCACGACTGTTCCCGATAAAGATCCACGAACCATCCCAGGGAGCCGGTCAGTGGCAGCACTCGCACGGTGGTGTGTGAAGCACCGCCTCCTCGCAGTACTGCTCTGGCTCATCACCCTCTCCGGTGCCGCGAGTGCCGCGGCGCTCGCCGGGTCCGCGTACTCGAACGACTACGAGGTGCCGGGCACCGAGTCCGGCCGGGCGACCGAGCTCCTGAACGAGGGGTTCGAGGGTCTCGGCGGCGACAGCAACACCGTCGTCTGGCGGACCGAGGCGGGCACGACGGTGCGCGCCGCCGACGTCGAGCAGACGATGACCGGCGCCCTCGACAAGATCGAGAAGATGCCGGCGGTGGCCTCCGTCAGCAGTCCGTACGGGGAGCGAGGCGCCGCCCAGATCAGCGACGACGCGCGCATCGCGTACGCGACCGTCACCTTCCACGCACAGGCCGACGCCATCGACAAGGCGGACGCGCAGGCCCTCGTCGACACCGCGAAGGCCGCCGGTTCGGACAGCCTGGACGTCCAGCTCGGCGGCAGCGCCGTCGCCCTCACCGAGTCCAAGAGCGCGCAGACCGCCGAGATCGTCGGGGTCGCCGTCGCCGCCGTGGTGCTCTTCCTCGCCTTCGGCTCGCTCGCCGCCTCGATCCTGCCCATCGCCACGGCGCTGGTGTCGGTCGGCACGGCGTACGCGGGCATCGTGCTGCTCGGGCACGTCATGACCGTCGCCGACTTCGCGCCGATGCTGGGCACGCTGATCGGGCTCGGCGTCGGCATCGACTACGCGCTGTTCATCGTCACCAGACATCGCAAGGGCCTCAAGCAGGGCCTTCCGGTGGCCGTCGCCGCCGAACGCGCGGTCGCCACCACCGGGCGCGCGGTCGTCTTCGCGGGCGCCACGGTGTGCATCGCGCTGCTCGGCATGCTCATCCTGCGGCTCAGTTTCCTCAACGGCGTCGCCATCGCGGGATCGCTGACCGTGCTCCTCACCGTCGCCGCCTCGGTGACCCTGCTGCCCGCGCTCCTGTCCTGGATCGGACCGCGCGCGCTCAGCCGCCGCGAGCGCCGTGCCCTCGCCGAACACGGCCCGGCACCGGAGCTGCCCACCGGGCTCGCCGCCCGCTGGTCCGCCTTCGTCGAGCGGCACCCGAAGCTGCTCGGCGGCGTCGCCGTCGCCGTGATGGCGCTGCTCGCCCTGCCCACGCTCTCCCTGCACCTGGGCACGTCCGACCAGGGCAACAACCCGGCCTCCGCCACCACCCGGCAGGCCTACGACCTGCTCGCGGACGGCTTCGGCCCCGGCGTGAACGGCCCCCTCACGCTCGTCACGGACGTCGACGGAGCGGGCGACCGGCTCGCCCTCACCAACCTCGGCGACACCCTCCAATCGACCCAGGGCGTCGCCTCCGTCAGCCCCGTCACGTACGGCGCCGACGGCACGGTCGCCCACGTCACCGTCCTGCCGGACTCGTCCCCCCAGTCGCAGCGGACCAGCGACCTCGTCGACCGGCTGCGCGACGACGTGCTTCCGCGGGCCGAGGCCGACACCTCGCTCGACCTTCAGGTCGGCGGTGTCACGGCGAGCTACGACGACTTCGCGGAGATCATCGTCGGCAAGCTGCCGCTCTTCGTGGGCGTGGTCATCGGCCTCGGCTGCGTCCTGCTGCTGCTCGCCTTCCGGTCCATCGGCATCCCCCTGAAGGCCGCCGCGATGAACGTGGCGGCGGTGGCGTCCGCCTTCGGGGTCGTCGTCGCGATCTTCCAGTGGGGCTGGGGGAGCGAGCTGCTCGGACTCGGCTCGGCAGGACCGATCGAACCCTTCCTGCCCGTGATCATGGTGTCGGTCCTCTTCGGGCTCTCCATGGACTACCAGGTCTTCCTGGTCAGCCGGATGTACGAGGAGTGGCTGGAGACCGGTGACAACCGGCGGGCCGTCCGCGTCGGCCTCGCCGAGACCAGCCGCGTGATCAACTCCGCGGCCGTCATCATGATCTCGGTCTTCCTCGCCTTCGTCCTGAGCGGCGACCGGGTCATCGCGATGTTCGGCATCGGCCTCGCCGCCGCGGTCGCCCTTGACGCCTTCGTCCTGCGCACGCTGCTCGTGCCCGCCCTGATGCACATGCTCGGCGGCGCCAACTGGTGGCTGCCGCGTGGCGTCGACCGCTGGCTCCCGCGCATCAGCATCGAGCCGCCGGAATGTCGGTCGAGTAATTCCGTCCCCGGTGCGAGGATCCCCGTACTGCCGGACGGACTGAAGGAGCGGGATGTTCGCGATATCGCTGGGCGAGGGCGCTGAGCTGCGGCCGATCGAACCGTGGCAGGCGGAGGAGTTCCTCGCGCACGTGGAGCGTGCGCGCGAGTACGCGGGGCCGTGGGTGCCCCTGACCGTGCGGACGAAGGACCTCGGTTCGGCCCGGGAGCTGCTTCAGATGTTCGCGGACAGGCAGGCCGCCGACACGGGGCGCCTGTACGGCATCTGGCTGGACGGCACGCTCGTCGGGGGAGTGCTCTTCCGGATCTTCGACACGGCCATGGAGAGCTGCGAGGTGGGCGTCTGGCTGGAGCCCTCGGCCGCCGGGCGCGGTCTGATCACCAAGGCGAGCCGGATCCTCATCGACTGGGCCGTGGACCAGCGCGGCATGCACCGCGTGGAGTGGCTGGTCTCCACGGCCAACGACCGCAGCAAGGCGGTGGCCGAGCGGCTCGGGATGACCAAGGACGGCGTGCTGCGGGAGAGCTTCCCCTGGCAGGGAGTGCGGCACGACATGGAGGTGTGGTCGGTGCTCGCGCCGGAGTGGCGCAAGGCGCGAGAGGCACGTGACACAGCGGGTGCCGGGGACTCGGCGGCTCGTTAAGAAAGCTCTCAGACTCCGTCCGTACGGTGCGGGGCATGGGAACTAAGACAGAGGACGAGACCGCGGCCGAGGCGGCCGCGAAGCCCGCAGAGCCGGAGGCCGCGGACACCGCTGACACCAAGGACGTCACGAAGGTGGACGCCACCAAGGCGGACGCCGTCGAGGCCGATGACGCCGACGACGCCGATGAGCTCGTCGTGGTGGAAGAGGTCGCTCCGGCCAAGTCCACCGGCGTGTTCCAGGGCGCCGCGGCCGTCGTCTCCGCCGCTCTCGGCGTGATCGGCCTGTCCGGCGGCTGGCTCGGCACGGTCGCCGCGGCTCGTTCGAACATCGTCGGGCAGCTGGAGTTGCAGAAGAACCAGTCGGCTGGTGTCGCTGACCAGGTCCAGGCCCTGTACGCCGACTCCTGGCAGGTCACGGCGCTGATCGCCGGAGCCTTCGCGCTCGCCGCGCTGGTCGTCGGGTTCGTCGTCCTTGTCAGGCCCGCGTTCGGTGCGCCCGACCAGGTGCAGGCACCGTGGATCAAGTCGATCGCGTGGGCGGGTGTCGCCCTGGGCGTCATCGGCCTGCTGCTGGCCATCGCCAAGTACTCGGACCTGATTTACGGGCTGCCGTCGACGAGTTGATGGCGCGCTGGGTACTCAGAACGCCGGAGGGGCTGCATCGCAGCCCCTCCGGCGTTTTTGCGTACCTGAGGAACGAGAGCCCTAAGGCCCCCTCCCACCCTCCTAAGGCCCCCCAACCCCTCAAGATGCGGCACTCTCCCGATGTGCCACCCCTCCCTGGCAGACGAAAGTAGCGGTCAGAACGAAGGCAGCAGCCAGTCGGCAGCCGGCCAGAAGCCAGTCAAAGCCAGGGAGTTCTCATGTTCGAGTACGAGATGCACCAGCTGCGCGCCGCCGACCTCATCCGTGAGGCCGACCGCCGCCGCCTCCTGCGCGAGGCCCGCCAGGCCAAGGCGGCCCGCGCCGCCCGCCGCTCCGCCCGCCAAGGAACCGAGGGGCGGGTGAGCGAGGCCCAGTGGAGAAGCCGCTTCTCCCGGGCCGCGTGATGAGCGCGGCGGGGGCGAACGGAGCCCCGGTTTCTGCCCTCGGGATATCCGCTGCCACCAAGCACTCACTCTGTGCAATGCTCACCGCTGTGGAGACCAGGTCCGTAAGCCCCGTGTTCGTCGGCCGTTCCGACGAGCTGGGCGTACTGAAAGACGCACTCGCCCGTGCCAAGGGGACGACCCCCGGCACGGGCGAGCCGCAGGCGTTGCTGCTCGGCGGCGAGGCCGGTGTCGGCAAGACCCGCCTCATCGAGGAGTTCACGGCGGCCGCGTGCGCGGAAGGGGCGGTCGTCGCCCTCGGCGGCTGCGTCGAGATCGGCGCGGACGGCCTGCCCTTCGCCCCCTTCTCCAGCGCCCTGCGCTCCCTGCGCCGCCAGCTGCCCGACGAGGTGGACGCCGCTGCCGCCGACCAGGAGGGCGAGCTCGCCCGGCTCCTGCCCGAACTCGGCGAGGCACCGCAGCGCCGCCGTGGCACCGACGCGCATCACGACGAGGAAGGCATGGCCCGCCTCTTCGAGCTGACAGTCCGCCTCCTTGAGCGCCTGGCCACCGACCGCCCGGTGGTCCTCGCCCTGGAGGACCTGCACTGGGCCGACGCCTCCACCCGCCACCTCCTCGCCTACCTCTTCCGCACGCTGCGCAGCGGCCGCCTCGTCGTCGTCGCGACGTACCGCGCCGACGACATCCACCGCCGCCACCCGCTGCGCCCGCTCCTGGCCGAACTCGACCGCCTGCGCACGGTGCGGCGCATCGAACTGTCCCGCTTCAGCAAGGGCGAGGTCGCCCGCCAGATGGCGGGAATCCTCAGCGCCGAGCCCGCGCAGACCCTGGTGGACGACATCTTCGACCGCTCGGACGGCAACGCCTTCTTCGTCGAGGAGCTCGCGGTCGCCTCGCACGGCGGCAGCTGCGCGAGCCTCACGGATTCCCTGCGCGACCTCCTGCTCGTACGCGTCGAAGAGCTGCCCGAGGACAGCCAGCGCGTGGCCAGGATCGTCGCCGAGGGCGGCTCGACCGTCGAGTACCCGCTGCTCGCCGCCGTCGCGGGGCTGGCGGAGGACGACCTGATCGAGGCGCTGCGGGCCGCCGTCGGCGCCAACATCCTGCTGCCGTCGCCCGACGGGGACGGCTACCGCTTCCGGCACTCCCTGGTGCGCGAGGCCGTGGGCGACGACCTGCTGCCCGGCGAGCGCTCCCGTATCAGCCGCCGCTTCGCCACGGTCCTCGAGGCCGACCCCTCACTCGTCGCCGCCGACCAGCGCGCCGCCCGCCTCGCCAGCTACTGGTACCACGCACACGACGCGGCGAAGGCGCTCCCCGCGGTCCTGCGGGCCTCCGTCGAGGCCCGCCGCCGCTACGCGTACTCCGAGCAACTGCGCCTCCTCGAACGGGCGATGGAACTGTGGGACGACGCCCCCGAGGACATCCGCCTCGCGCTGCGCCCCCTCGACTACGCCGAGGTCTACCCTCCCTGCGGCTGCGACCCCGCCACCACCCCTCTGCGCTACCTCGATCTCATGGCGGAGGCCGCCGTCGCGGGCCGCCTCTGCGGGGAGCGGGAACGCGCCCTGAAGATCACCAAGCGTGCGCTGCGGCTCCTCGAGGAGGAGCAGGACCCCCTGCGCGCCGCCTGGTTCTGGATCCAGCGCTCCCGGCTCACCTCGACGCTCGCCCGCGGCGACGGCTGGGCGGAGATCGCCACCGCGCAGGACCTGGTCCGCGGCCTGCCGCCGTCCGAGGTGCACGCCGAGGTCCTCACGAACGTCGCCTCCTGGGGCATGCTCCACAACCCCGGCGCGGAGACCCTGGCCGCGGCCCAACGCGCCGTCGAATACGCCCGGATGGTCAAGGCCGAGGAGATCGAACTCAACGCCCGGCTCATCCTCGGCGGCCTCATGGTCGACGCGGGCGACGTCGAGCAGGGCCTCGCGGAGATGTACGAGGTGCGGGACCGCTGCGTGGCGCCGCCCGGCCTCGTCTCCCGCATCCCGCACATCCACGTCAACCTGCCGTCCGTGCTCGAAGGAGCGGGCCGCTCCCTCGAATCCCTGGAGGTCAGCGATCAGGGCCTCGCGCTCTGCCGGAAGTACGGCCTCACGGACACCGAGAGCTGGGTCCAGGTCAACAAGGCGGAGACCCTTGTCTCGCTGGGCCGTTGGGACGAGGCCGTCGACGCGTCAGAGGCGGCCCGCCGCGGTGCGCTCAGCGTCAAACCGCGGGGCGGCGCGGCCCTGCAGATCACCTCCGTCGCCCTCGGCCGCGGTGACATGGGCGAAGCCGCCGCCCAACTGGCCACGGCCCGCGCGCACTACGGCTCGCACGACCTCATGCCGCAGTACTCCCTGCCCATGGTCACCGCCGCCATCGGCATCGCGGCCGCCGACCCCGACCGCGCGGCCGGCGTCGCCGAGGCCCGCGCCGAACTCGAACGGGCCCTGGCCGTGGGCTTCCCGCCCGGCACCCAGCGCTACACCTGGCTCGTGCTGCTCGCCGCCGCCACCTCGGAGGCCGATACGCGCGGCCTGCCCGCCGCCGAGCCCGGCCGGGCCGAGGCCATCGACAGCATCCGCCGGGTCGCCAAGAACCTCCCCTCACCCGTGCCGGTCTGGGTCGCCCACGAGAAGTGGGTACGCGCGGAACTCCTGCGCGCCGAGGACCGCGACACCCCCGACGACTGGTCCGCCACGGTCACCGCGTTCGAACCCCTCGGCCGCCCCTACGACTTGGCCCGGGTCCGCCTCCGCCTCGCCGAGTCCCTCCTCGCCAGCACCGCGGGGACGGGCACCGACGCGGATCGCGAGCGCGCCGCCGGGCTGCTGCGGCAGTCACTCGAGGCTGCCGAGGGGCTGCGGGCCCGGCCCCTCGCCGAGTCCGTCGCCGGGCTCGCCCAGCGTGCCCGCCTCGTCCTGAACGAGGACGCTCACCACACCGCGAACCCGCACCTCACGCCGGTCGACCCCGCCGAGGCACTCGGCCTCACCAGCCGGGAGCGCGACGTGCTCCGCCGTGTCGCCGCGGGCCGCAGCAACCGTCAGATCGCCGAGGAGCTCTTCATCTCCCCGAAGACGGCGAGCGTCCACGTCTCCAACATCCTCGCCAAGCTGGGCGTCGCCGGCCGGGGCGAGGCGGCGGCCCTGGCCCACCGCCTGCGCCTGTTCCCCGCGGAACGCGTCCAGTCCACGGGCTGACCTGCGCTTTCCCGTCTCCGAAGGGTTTCGCGGGCGCTCGCTTACGCTGGAAGGAGGAACCCGGCCGCCAGGAGGCGCAGTGTTCAACCCGATCGAGCTTTTCCAGCCCGGCCGCAAACACACGGACGACGAGCAGAAGCGGCTGGAGCTGAGCCGGGTCGACGTGGCCGACGGCGACCCGAGCCGTGGCCCCATAGACCTGACCTCCGGCAAGGTGGTGGTGAGGGTGCCCCAGCAGCCGATTCAGGGATCGGCCGACGTGGCCGCTCCCGCCAAGGCCGGCGACACGACCCCGGACACCGGGGCGGACTCCCCGGCGGACACCGCGCACGAGCGCTAGCCCCGCGTCCTGCTTCACCCCTGCTTCGCCTTCACCTACTTCACCTTCACCTCAAGGATCTTGTCGTCCCCCTTCTCCGGGGTGCCCCGGGAATCCGTTTCGTTCGTCACCAGCCAGAGCTTGTCCTTGCCCGCGGCGACGACCGTGCGCAGGCGGCCGTGCTTGCCCTCCAGGAAGGACTGCGGCTCCACGGTGCCCTCCACGCCGCGCACCGGGATGCGCCAGAGGCGCTCGCCGCGCAGGCCCGCCATCCAGACCGACCCCTCGGCGTAGGCGATGCCGCTGGGAGAGGCGTCCGAGGTCTTCCACTGGGCCACCGGGTCGTTGTAGCCCTCCTCGTCGCCCTTGCCCTCCACCTCCGGCCAGCCGTAATTGTCGCCGGCCTTGATCTCGTTCAGCTCGTCCCAGGTGTCCTGGCCGAACTCCGCCGCCCAGAGCCGCTTCTCCTCGTCCCAGGCCAGTCCCTGCACGTTCCGGTGGCCGTACGAATAGACGGGGGAGTCGTCGAAGGGGTTGCCGGGGGCCGGGTCTCCGTCCGCGGTCAGGCGCAGGATCTTGCCGCCCAGCGACTTCTTGTCCTGCGCCAGACCGGTGTCACCTGTCTCGCCCGTGCCCGCGTACAGCATCTTGTCCGGGCCGAAGGCGATCCGGCCGCCGTTGTGGACCACGCCCTTGGGGATGCCCTTGAAAACCGTGTCGGGCGCGCCCAGTTGCTTGCCGGAGGGCTTCTTCTCGTCGTACAACATGCGGCTGATGCGGTTGTCCGACTCGGTGGTGAAGTACGCGTAGACCATGTGGTCCGATGCGTATGAGGGAGAGACGGCCAGGCCCATCAGGCCGCCCTCGCCCGCAGGGGAGACGCCGGGGACCTCGCCCAGCTCCGTCTTCTTGCCCGTCTCGCCGTCGACGCGGGTGATGGTCCCCTCGTCGCGCGAGGACACCAGCAGGTCCCCGCCCGGCAGCGGCGCCAGACCCCATGGTGACTTCAGGTTCTCGGTGAGTGTCTTGGTGACCGAGGCCGAACCCTTTTCCGGCGGGGCGTCGCCGGCCCGCGACTTGCTCGAGGGCGTCCCGTCCGCCCCCTCCGACTTCGCGGGGCCGGACTCGGCGCTCTTTCCGTTGTCCGGCGTGTCCGAGCCCCCGGACGAGCAACCGGCCGTGAGCACGAGGGCGGCGGCAGCCAATGCGGCCGTGACAGCAGGTCGTTGCACGATCAGGTTCCCTTCGACGCAGCGCTTCTACTGTTCATACACCGCTCGGCCCCCGCAGGTTCCCAACCCCGCTCCACCGACTCACGACCGGCACAGACGCGCGGCCGTATCCGACGAGCGGACCTCACTGACGAGCGGACGTCACTCCCAGGATCCCATCGCCGACGGCAGCGCCGCGATCTCGGCCAGGTCCGCCCCGGTCAGCCGCACCTCCGCGGCCCCCGCGTTCTGCACCGCCCACCGCTCCCGCTTGGCCCCCGGGATCGGCACCACATCGCGGCCCTGCGCGAGCACCCACGCCAGCGCCACCTGCGCGGGGGTCGCCCCATGCCGCTCGGCCACCCGGCGCAGGCCCACCACCAGCGGCTGGTTGGCGGCCATCATCTCGGCGGTGAAACGCGGGTGCCGGGCCCGCAGATCGTCCGGCTCGAAGCCCTGCCCCGGCGTCAGCGTCCCCGTGAGGAAACCGTTCCCCAGCGGCATCGCCGCGAGGAAGCCGATCCCACGCGCCGCACACCACGGCAGCAGCGTCTCCAGAGCCTCGCGCGACCACACCGAGAGCTCCGCCTCCACGGCGCTGACCGGAAAGACCTGCTGGATCCGCTCCAGCTGCCGGATCGTCCCCTCGTGCAACCCCCTGCCCTCGCGCCGCGAGGCCCGCGCCCCCACCGCGCACAGCCCCAGCGCCCGTACCTTCCCGGCGGCGACGAGCTCGGCCATCGCGCCCCACGTCTCCTCGACAGGCACCTCGGGATCGGCGCGATGCAGTTGGTACAGGTCGATCGTCTCGGTCTGCAGCCGCCGCAGCGACGCGTCGCAGGCCCGCTTCACATAACCGGGGCGGCCGTTGGCGACGATGTGCTGCTCGCCCACCAACAGCCCGCACTTGGTGGACACGAAGGCCTCGGCCCGCCGCTCCTTCAACGCCCTGCCCACAAGGAGTTCGTTGGTGAACGGCCCGTACATGTCCGCGGTGTCGAGGAGGGTCGAGCCCTGGTCGAGCGCGGCGTGCACGGTGCGCAGCGACTCCTCGCCCCGCTGCCGTGAGCCGGTGTACGCCCAGCTCATCGGCATGCAGCCGAGCCCGACCGCACCCACCTCGAGCGCTGCGGCGCCGATCGTCCTGCGGTCCACCTGGCCGTGCCCTCCCACCTCATGTCCGAGCGGCCCCCAACGTAACCTCTGCCTCCCTCCACACGGCGTGCGGCCTCCGCGCATTAGCCTCCTGACCATGACGACAGATGTATGGCTCCCTTATGCCGAGGACGAGATCGAAGGCCTGCCCCGGGCGGCCGAAGCGGGGATCAACTACCGCTTCTGGGACGGCGGCCCGGACTTCCCAGCGGACCCGGCCGACTGCGCGTTCTATGTGGTGCCTTATCTGAAGGGTCCTGAGGTCGCCGTACGACCGCTGCCGGAGATGACATCCGTACGCGCCGTACAGACGCTCTCCGCGGGCGTCGACCAGATGCGCTCCGGACTCCGATTCCTGGCGCCCGGCGTGCAGTTGTGCAATGCCAAGGGGGTGCACGAGGCCAGTACGGCAGAGCTGACGCTCGCCCTGGTCCTCGCGTCGCTGCGGGGCATCCCCCGGTTCGTCGAAGGACAGCGGCAGGAGGACTGGCGGTCCGGCTTCTACCCCGCGCTCGCCGACAAGTCCGTGCTGATCGTCGGATACGGATCGATCGGTTCCGCCATCGAGGACAGGCTCGCCCCCTTCGAGTGCGCGCGGGTGGCGCGCGTCGCGCGCTCTGCCCGTGCCACGGAGCGCGGCCCCGTGCACCCGCTCGCCGAACTGCCGTCGCTGCTGCCCGACGCCGACGTGGTCATCCTCTCCACGCCCCTCACCGACACCACCCGAGGCCTGGTGGGGGCCGACTTCCTGGCCCGCATGAAGGACGGCGCACTGCTCGTGAACGTCGCGCGCGGCCCCGTCGTCGACACCAAGGCGCTGCTGGCCGAACTGGAGAGCGGCCGGATCACCGCCGCCCTCGATGTCACCGACCCGGAACCGCTGCCCGCAGGTCACCCCCTGTGGCAGGCTCCTGGAGTGCTCATCAGCCCGCACGTGGGCGGATCGACCTCCGCCTTCCAGCCACGCGCCAAGCGCCTGCTCGCCGCCCAGCTGACCCGTTACGTGGCCGGGGAACCCCTCGGCAACGTCGTCCTGACGACCGAGTAGGCCACCAAGTCACGATCACTCCGGGACCGTTCGAGCACACTCCGCACCTGTTTGTGTGCGCCCCGTGTCCACAACACCTCCGACAGTCACGGAGCGTAGAGAAGCTATGTCCCTGAGTGACGAGACTGGTGTATCGTCCCGACAGGGGCTGCGCCGTGGAGAGTTCGTCGGCGCCGGGGACGAGACAGCAGACGCGAGGGGGGCGACGGGCGATGGACGGCCAATGGGCGAACCATCCGACGCGGCGAGGCCGCCGACGACGACACTCACGCGGACCGGCGCCACGGATCAGGGCGGCCCGGTGAGCACCCGCCCGTCACCCGCCACCGCCCTGGAGGGCGGCGGAGGGCTGGCGGCGCAGATGCCGACCGGCTCGCCGCTGACCCGGCGCCCCGCCTCCGGCGCGGGCCTGGTCTCGCAGATCGCGCTCCTCGTGGTCTGCGGCGGGTATGCCACCGGGGCCGCGTTCGGCTGGGGATCACCCCGGGCCGCCCTGATCATGGGCGACTTCGGTCTGAGCATCGCGGCGGCGGCCGCCGCGGTCTCCTGTTTCCGCTACTCACGCACCCGGCGCAGCCGCTTTCGACCCGCATGGCTGCTGTTCGCGCTCTCCTCCGCGATGGCGGCCCTGGGCAACGGCGTATGGGGCTGGTACGAGGTCGTGCTGGAGCAGCCGGTGCCGAGCCCGGGCCTCGCCGACCTCTTCTTCCTCTGCTTCGCGCCGCCCGCCATCATCGGCCTGCTCGTGCTCGCCAAGCGCCCGGTGACCAAGGCCGGCTGGGTCTGCCTCTCACTGGACGCCTGGCTCATCGGCGGCTCACTGCTCACGCTCTCCTGGAGCCTCGCGCTCGCGCACACGGCACAGTTCGAGGGCCAGAGCGTCGCGCACGCCGCGCTCTCGCTCGCCTATCCGCTTCTCGACATCGCGCTGGTCAGCATGGTGCTCGCGCTGCACTTCAGACGGTCGTCCGCCAACCGCACGGCGGTGAACACGGCGATCGGCGCCCTCGCGCTGACCGTCATGTGCGACGCGATGTTCACCTCGCCCCTCCTGCACGCCAGTTACCGCTCGGGGCAGATGCTGGACGCGGGCTGGTTCGCCGGCTCACTGCTCCTCGCGTACGCGCCCTGGGCGGTGCCCTGGCACAAGCAGGGGGACGACGCGCAACAGCACGCGCGCGTGCGGCACGACGACGTCCCCAAGGACGCGCGGTCCGCCGCCACCCGGCCCATCGCCGGGTCGCTGGCCGCGCTGACCCCCTATCTGGCCGCGGCCGTCTGCACGTTGGGAATCCTCTACAACGTGCTAAGCGGCCGCAGCGTCGACGAAGTGGTCCTCTTCACCGCCGGCACGGTCGTGCTCGCCCTGGTCGTGCGCCAGGGCATCATGCTCCTGGACAACATCACCCTCACCCAGGAACTGGCCCAGAAGGAGAACCACTTCCGCTCCCTGGTCCAGGGTTCGAGCGACGTCATCATGATCGCCGCCCCGAACGGCATACTCCACTACGTCAGCCCGGCCGCCTCAGGGGTCTACGGCCGCGAGGCCGAAGAGCTCGTCGGCTCCGAACTGGCCTCGCTCATGCACCCCGAGGACCTGGGCCGCGTGGTCCACGAGGTCCGCAGATTCCTCACCGCGAACCCCGCCGAAGAGCCCACGACCCGCATCGAGTGCCGCTTCAAGTCCGGCCACGGCGACTGGCTGAACGTGGAGTCCACGGTCAACCGCCACCAGGGCGGGCTCCTCTTCAACAGCCGCGACGTCACCGAACGGGTGCGCCTCCAGGCTCAGTTGCAGCACAACGCCGAGCACGACCCCCTCACCGACCTGCCCAACCGCTCCCTGTTCACCCGCCGGGTGGGCCAGGCGCTCACCGGCCGCAGAGTCACCGACCGGGGCACGGCCGTGCTCTTCATCGACCTGGACGGCTTCAAGGCGGTCAACGACACCATCGGCCACCAAGCAGGAGACGAACTCCTGATCCAGGCGGCCCGCCGCCTTCAGGAGGCCGTCAGGTCCGGGGACTGCGCGGCCCGGCTTGGCGGCGACGAATTCGCCGCGCTCATCGTGGGTGACGGCACCCGCGACCAGGCCGCACGCGAGCAGCACATCTACGAACTCGCCGACCGTCTCAGAATCACCCTCTCCCAGCCCTACGCGATCGACGGGAACGACGTACGCGTGGCGGCCTCCATCGGCGTGGCCTTCGCCGAACCCGGCATCGGCGCGGGCGAGCTGCTGCGCAACGCCGACCTCGCGATGTACCGCGCCAAGGCCGCCGGAAAGGGCCGCGTCGAGCTGTACGCACCCCAGATGCAGGCCGACGTCGTGCGCAAGGCGGAGCTGGCGACACGGCTGCGCACCGCCCTGCACGACGGCGAGTTCGCGCTGCTGCACCAGCCGGTGGTCTCCCTGGACGACGGCCGCATCACCTCCGTCGCCGCCCAGGCGCGCTGGCGCTCGGCGCAGGGCATCCTCTTCACGCCCGCCGAGTTCCTGCGCGTGGCCGACTCCTCGGACGCCCAGGAGGGCGCCCGCACCGCCGAGCTGGGCCGCTGGGTGATCGAGGAAGCCGTCCAGCAGGCCGCCGAGCGCGGCCGTACGGGTCATACGACGCCCGTCGCGGTCCGCATCAGCGCGCGCCGCCTCCTGGACCGCTCCATGCCGCTCGGGTCCATCGAAGCGCTCCTCACGCGCTACGGACTGCCCTCCGGGGCGCTCATCATCGAGCTCGCCGACAGCGACCCCCGTGTGTCGCTCGACGACCTGGAGCGCAGGCTCACCTCCCTGCGCAGGCTCGGTGTACGGATCGCCCTGGACGGCTTCGGGAGCGGCTATGCCGCCATCACCGCGCTGCGGCGGCTCCCCGTCGACGTACTGAAACTGGACCGCGGTCTCATCGAGGGCGTCGTCGAGTCCGCGCGGCTGCACAAGATCACCTCTGGCCTGCTGCGCATCGCCGGCGATCTGGGGCTGTGCTCGGTGGCCGACGGCGTCGACCTCCCGGAGCAGGTCATCGCCCTGCGCGCGATGGGCTGTACGCACGGGCAGGGCATGGCGTTCTCCGGGCCGCTCGACGAATACCGCCTGCGCCGCGCGCTGTCGATCGGGCAGTATCCGGTCCCGCACGGGCCCGCGGAGCCGGTCCTCGCGGGCGGTCCGCCGGTGGCGTACGGAGGAGGTGTCGAGTCCTTCGCCCGCTCACATAATGAGACCCCCGTCCCACCTACTTGACAGGCACAGTGCGCCGGGGAGAGGGTCAATGCCATGCGCACCCGAATTCTCGTACTTGGAAAGCGCGTCGGCTGAAGCTGGGACTCACCGGTCCGAACTCCGGAATCCCTGCACCCGCTCCGACGCGCTCCCCTCGCTTGCCTCACGGCACGAGGGGTTTTTTGTTGCACAGGCACCTGCCAAATCCCCGCAAACACCCCGCAAAAACCCTCAGCTTCGAGAAGAGAATGCCGATGACCGAGCAGGCCACCGGGGCCCACCATCCGCAGCCGCGGCCCCGATCCTCAGGACAGCAGTCCGCACCCGTCGAGCACGTCACGGGTGCGAAGTCCCTCATTCGTTCTCTCGAGGAAGTCGGGGCCGACACGGTATTCGGCATTCCCGGCGGTGCCATCCTTCCCGCGTACGACCCGATGATGGACTCCACCCGCGTCCGTCACGTCCTCGTCCGGCACGAGCAGGGCGCGGGCCACGCCGCCACCGGTTACGCGCAGGCCACCGGCAAGGTCGGGGTGTGCATGGCGACGAGCGGCCCCGGTGCCACCAACCTCGTCACCCCGATCGCCGACGCCCACATGGACTCCGTTCCGCTGGTCGCGATCACCGGCCAGGTGGCCTCCAAGGCGATCGGCACGGACGCCTTCCAGGAGGCGGACATCGTCGGCATCACGATGCCGATCACCAAGCACAACTTCCTGGTCACCAAGGCGGAGGACATCCCGGCGACGATCGCGGAGGCCTTCCACATCGCCTCCACGGGCCGCCCCGGACCGGTCCTCGTCGACATCGCCAAGGACGCGCTCCAGGCGCAGACCACCTTCCAGTGGCCGCCCACCCAGGACCTGCCCGGCTACCGCCCGGTGACCAAGCCGCACGCCAAGCAGATCCGCGAGGCCGCCAAGCTGATCACCACCGCCAAGCGGCCCGTCCTCTACGTCGGCGGCGGCGTCCTGAAGGCCCAGGCCACCGCAGAGCTGAAGGTCCTCGCGGAACTCACCGGAGCGCCCGTCACCACCACACTGATGGCGCTCGGCGCATTCCCCGACAGCCACCCGCTGCACGTGGGAATGCCGGGCATGCACGGAGCGGTCACCGCCGTCACCGCGCTGCAGAAGGCCGACCTGATCGTCGCCCTCGGAGCCCGCTTCGACGACCGCGTCACCGGCAAGCTGGACAGCTTCGCGCCCTTCGCGAAGATCGTCCACGCCGACATCGACCCGGCCGAGATCGGCAAGAACCGCGCCGCCGACGTGCCGATCGTCGGAGACGCCCGCGAGGTCATCGCCGACCTGATCCAGGCAGTCCAGGCCGAGCACACCGCCGGAGTGCAGGGCGACTACTCCGCCTGGTGGGCCGACCTCAGCCGCTGGCGCGACACCTACCCCCTCGGCTACACCCAGCCCGAGGACGGTTCGCTCTCCCCGCAGCACGTCATCGAGCGCGTCGGGCAACTCGCCCCCGAAGGCACGATCTTCGCGGCGGGCGTCGGCCAGCACCAGATGTGGGCCGCCCACTTCATCCAGTACGAGAAGCCCGCCACCTGGCTCAACTCCGGCGGCGCGGGCACGATGGGGTACGCGGTCCCGGCCGCGATGGGCGCCAAGGCCGGTGCGCCCGACCGCACGGTCTGGGCGATCGACGGTGACGGCTGCTTCCAGATGACCAATCAGGAACTGACCACCTGCGCCCTGAACAACATCCCGATCAAGGTCGCCATCATCAACAACGGCGCCCTCGGCATGGTCCGCCAGTGGCAGACGCTGTTCTACAACCAGCGCTACTCCAACACCGTCCTGCACAGCGGCCCCGAGGACATCGGCCCCAACAAGGGCACCCGCGTCCCGGACTTCGTGAAGCTGTCGGAGGCGATGGGCTGCGTGGCGCTGCGCTGCGAGCGTCCCGAGGACCTCGACAAGGTCATCGCCGAGGCCAACGCCATCAACGACCGCCCCGTCGTGGTCGACTTCATCGTCCACGAGGACGCCCAGGTGTGGCCGATGGTCGCCGCCGGCACCTCGAACGACGAAGTCATGGCCGCCCGCGGGGTCCGCCCCGACTTCGGCGACAACGAAGACGACTAGGCGAGAGCGAAAGAGAGACCACGAGTCATGTCCACCAAGCACACGCTCTCCGTCCTGGTCGAGAACAAGCCCGGTGTCCTCGCACGGATCACCGCACTGTTCTCCCGCCGCGGCTTCAACATCGACTCCCTGGCCGTGGGCGTCACCGAGCACCCCGACATCTCACGCATCACCATCGTCGTGAACGTCGAGGACCTGCCGCTCGAACAGGTCACCAAGCAGCTCAACAAGCTCGTCAACGTCCTGAAGATCGTCGAACTGGAGCCGGCCGGCGCCGTGGCGCGCGAACTGGTCCTCGCCAAGGTCCGCGCCGACAACGAGACGCGCTCGCAGATCGTCGAGATCGTCCAGCTGTTCCGCGCCAAGACCGTGGACGTCTCGCCCGAGGCGGTCACCATCGAGGCCACCGGATCCAGCGACAAGCTGGAGGCGATGCTCAAGATGCTGGAACCCTTCGGCATCAAGGAACTCGTCCAGTCCGGCACCATCGCCATCGGCCGCGGCTCCCGCTCCATCACGGACCGCAGCCTGCGGGCGCTCGACCGCTCGGCCTGAACAACCCGCACGAGCCGCAGGGCCCGCCCGTATGGCGAGACCTGAAAACTTTCTTCCGCAAGACCGCCGTACGGTGGGTCGCAACACCAGCACACATAGGAGATTTCCAGTGGCCGAGCTGTTCTACGACGACGACGCCGACCTGTCCATCATCCAGGGCCGCAAGGTCGCGGTCATCGGATACGGCAGCCAGGGCCACGCCCACGCGCTGTCGCTCCGTGACTCGGGTGTCGACGTCCGTGTCGGTCTGCACGAGGGCTCCAAGTCCAAGGCCAAGGCCGAGGAGCAGGGCCTGCGCGTGGTGACCCCCTCGGAGGCCGCCGCCGAGGCCGACGTCATCATGATCCTGGTCCCGGACCCGATCCAGGCCCAGGTCTACGAGGAGTCCATCAAGGACAACCTCAAGGACGGCGACGCGCTGTTCTTCGGTCACGGCCTGAACATCCGCTTCGGCTTCATCAAGGCCCCCGAGGGCGTCGACGTCTGCATGGTCGCCCCCAAGGGCCCGGGCCACCTGGTCCGCCGTCAGTACGAGGAGGGCCGCGGCGTTCCGTGTATCGCGGCCGTCGAGCAGGACGCGACCGGCAACGGCTTCGCGCTGGCTCTCTCGTACGCCAAGGGCATCGGCGGCACGCGTGCGGGCGTCATCAAGACGACCTTCACCGAGGAGACCGAGACCGACCTGTTCGGCGAGCAGGCCGTGCTCTGCGGCGGCACCGCCGCGCTGGTCAAGGCGGGCTTCGAGACGCTGACCGAGGCCGGCTACCAGCCCGAGATCGCGTACTTCGAGTGCCTCCACGAGCTGAAGCTCATCGTCGACCTCATGTACGAGGGCGGCCTGGAGAAGATGCGCTGGTCGATCTCCGAGACCGCCGAGTGGGGCGACTACGTCACCGGCCCGCGCATCATCACGGACGCCACCAAGGCCGAGATGAAGAAGGTCCTGACCGAGATCCAGGACGGCACCTTCGCCAAGCAGTGGATGGACGAGTACCACGGCGGTCTGAAGAAGTACAACGAGTACAAGACGCAGGACGAGAACCACCTCCTGGAGACCACCGGCAAGGAGCTCCGCAAGCTCATGTCGTGGGTCAACGACGAGGCCTGAGGCACCCCGGAAACGCCGGAGGGGGCGCTCTCCCTCCGGCGTTGTCCACCTCGTCCAGCCACGGACGGGTGATCCTTCCGCAGTGGCGTAAGACACTCGTCACTACGCCACTAGACTGCTTTCAACATTCGCGTCGGGCCCACAGCGTCGTGCGTCTTCCACGCGGCTAAGCGACACCGCATGCGGCCGTCGGGACGGCCGTCCGCATTGGACTTGTGAGGACTCACGTGAGCACTGCTGCCAACGGCAAACCGGTCGTACTCATCGCTGAAGAGCTGTCGCCCGCCACTGTCGACGCTTTGGGCCCGGACTTCGAGATCCGGCAGTGCAACGGCGCGGACCGCGCCGAGCTGCTGCCCGCCATCGCCGACGTCGACGCGATTCTGGTCCGCTCCGCGACCAAGGTCGACGCCGAGGCCATCGCGGCCGCCAAGAAGCTGAAGGTCGTCGCCCGTGCGGGCGTCGGTCTGGACAACGTGGACGTGTCGGCCGCCACCAAGGCCGGCGTGATGGTGGTGAACGCACCCACCTCGAACATCGTCACCGCAGCCGAGCTCGCCTGTGGCCTGCTCATCGCCACCGCCCGCAACATCCCCCAGGGCAGCCAGGCCCTGAAGGCCGGCGAGTGGAAGCGCTCGAAGTACACGGGCGTCGAGCTCGCCGAGAAGACCCTCGGCGTCGTCGGCCTCGGCCGCATCGGCGCGCTGGTCGCCCAGCGCATGAGCGCCTTCGGCATGAAGGTCGTCGCCTACGACCCGTACGTCCAGCCCGCGCGTGCCGCGCAGATGGGCGTCAAGGTCCTCACGCTCGACGAGCTGCTCGAGGTCTCGGACTTCATCACCGTGCACCTGCCCAAGACCCCGGAGACGGTCGGTCTGATCGGCGACGAGGCCCTGCACAAGGTCAAGCCCGCCGTCCGCATCGTGAACGCCGCGCGCGGCGGGATCGTCGACGAGGAGGCGCTGTACTCGGCGCTCAAGGAGGGCCGCGTCGCGGGCGCCGGTCTGGACGTGTACGCGAAGGAGCCCTGCACGGACTCCCCGCTGTTCCAGTTCGACCAGGTCGTCTGCACCCCGCACCTCGGTGCCTCGACGGACGAGGCGCAGGAGAAGGCCGGCATCGCCGTCGCCAAGTCCGTGCGTCTCGCGCTCGCGGGCGAGCTGGTCCCGGACGCCGTGAACGTCCAGGGCGGCGTCATCGCCGAGGACGTGCGTCCCGGTCTGCCGCTCGCCGAGAAGCTCGGCCGCATCTTCACCGCCCTCGCGAGCGAGGTGGCGGCCCGTCTCGACGTCGAGGTGTACGGCGAGATCACCCAGCACGACGTGAAGGTGCTCGAACTGTCCGCGCTCAAGGGCGTGTTCGAGGACGTCGTCGACGAGACCGTGTCCTACGTGAACGCGCCTCTCTTCGCCCAGGAGCGCGGTGTCGAGGTCCGCCTCACCACGAGCTCGGAGTCCCCGGATCACCGGAACGTCGTGACGGTGCGCGGCACGCTCACCGGCGGCGAGGAGATCTCGGTCTCCGGCACGCTGGCCGGCCCGAAGCACCTGCAGAAGATCGTCGCCATCGGCGGGTACGACGTGGACCTGGCGCTCGCCGAGCACATGGTCGTCCTTCGCTACGCGGACCGTCCCGGTGTCGTCGGCACCGTCGGCCGTGTCCTCGGCGAGGCGGGCATCAACATCGGCGGCATGCAGGTCGCTCGCGCCGACGTCGGCGGGGAGGCGCTCGCCGTCCTCACGGTGGACGACACCGTGCCGCAGGCGGTCCTCAACGAACTGGCCGAGGAGATCGGTGCGGAGTCCGCTCGCGCGGTGAACCTCACGGACTAGGGCTCCAGAGCCCTGGGCGCCGCCATCACCGACTGCGCCGAGTTCGTCCTCAAACGCCGGACAGGCTGGAGATCTCCAGCCCGTCCGGCGTTTTCCGGCGTCGGAGGCCTGGAACGTCAGTGGTGCGGGTGGCGTCGCGCCACCCGCACCACCTGGGGAGATGCCTTCAGATCAGGCGCCGATGCCCCACTTGAGGCACGCCTCGGGGACGTAGCCCTTCACGTTCGTGCCGTTCGTGATGCCGTACTGCCACTTGGTGCTCGTCTTGCCGCAGAGGGTGTACTTCTGCCCCGTGATCGACTTGCCGTCGTTGCAGAGGAAGCCCTTCTTGCCCTTGTTCCACTGGCCCTTGGCGGTGGCGTTCACCTTCGCGTGCGTGCGCACCTTCACGGTCTGCTTGGCGGGAACGTTCGTGAGTCCGTTGAGGCAGCTGGGCGCCGCGGCGGCGGACACCGGCGCGGAGGGCGTCTGCGCCACGGCGATGCCGCCGGTGAGGGTGGTGCCGACGAGGGCTGCGGCGGCGACGGCGGGTCCCAACAACTTGAATTTCATCGGGTGTCAGTTCTCCCCTGTGGAGTTGCGTGCGTGGTCGGGTGAGACGCTACCTCGCCATGATCACGTCACTCGCCTTCTGTGTCCGTGCCCTTACAGTCGTGACGCTTTCAGGACCATGTGCAGGAGGAGGCGGTCCTCGCCGTCGTCCAGGTCCAGGGACGTGAGTTGCTCCACGCGGGAGAGGCGGTAGTAGAGCGTCTGGCGGTGGATTCCCAACTCCGCGGCCGCGCGGCCCGCTTGGCCCGCGCAGTCCAGGAACACCTCGGCGGTACGGGCGAGTTCGCGGTGGGCGGGGGAGAGGAGGGCGCGGGCCGCCGGGTCCTCGGCCGCCTCCGCGGGCAGCGAGGTCAGGAGGCGGTAGGGGCCCACATCCGACCACTGGGCCACGGGAGCGAAGCGGGGTTCGGCCCGGGCAGCGCGGGCCGCCGTCGACGCCTCCCACCAGGCGGCGCCCAGCTCGTCCAGGCCGCGGCGGGCATTCGCGATGCCCGCCGCCGCGTCCTTCGCCGACTCCAGGAGCCGCGTGGCCGCCGACACCGCCGGGGTCGTCACGTCCGCCGAGCGCAGCCTGACCAGGACCGCGAGGCTCTGGCCCGCGGTGCCCCACGGCACCGTGCACAGGGCGGTCGCCCCCTGCACCGTACGGACCGAGGGGGCGGAGTCCGGGTCGGCGGAGGGCCAGGGGGCCACGCACACCACCGCGTGCAGGCCCTCGCCGCGCGGGCCGAGTGCCGTGCGCAGGTCGGCCACGGCCATGTCCCGCTGCCAGCCGCGCTCGGCGGTCAGGACGGCCCGGAACTCCCGGGTCAGATCGGCGCCCGCCTGCACCTCGTCGGCCAGCAGTGCGCCGATGCGGGCGGCGACCTCCATGGCGGCGGTCAGCTGGGCGTCCGTGGGGCCCGGATCGTCGTCGAGCAGCCATACGTACCCCAGGGCGAACCCCCGATGCCGTACGGGAAGGCAGATCCGCCCGCGATGGACGCCCGCCTCCGGAGTGGGCGGGATGCGGACCGGGGCCGTGGCGCGCGTGATGCCGAAGCTCTCGAACCAGGTGCGGACCCCCGCCGTCGAGCGGCGCGTGAGGATCGAGCGGGTGCGCACCGGGTCCAGCGCCGCCGCGTCGAAGTCGCTGTCGCCCCCGCTGTCGTGCGCGCCGAAGGCGATCAGCTCGAAATCGCGGTTCTCCAGCGTCGCGGGCGCGCCGAGCAGGGCTGAGATCTCATCGACCAGTTCCTGGTAATCGCCTTTCACGTTGTCCATTCTGACGTAGTTCGCCCCCTGCTTCAGACAGATGTCTGAGATCCAGGGCACGGATGCGTGACAGGTGTCGATGGCACCGGATCGGAGGGATCCTTAGGTTTCACGGTGGTTCTCCGTGCCGTACCGCTTCGTTACGCATATCCAGGTACGGCCCTGTTTCTACTCTCCGTGGAGGTGCCCGTGCTGGGTCCCGTGATCCTCGCCGCGTCGCGCAGCGACCAGATGCGCCGATTCGTCTCGGCGGCCCCGGGCACCAAGCAGGTCGTCGCCCGCTTCATCGCCGGTGAGACGGTGGACCAGGTCGTGCCGATCATCACGGACGCCGCCGACAAGGGCCTCGAGGTCACCCTCGACGTCGTCGGTGAGGACATCACCACGCCCGAGCAGGCCGCCGCCGCGCGCGACGCCTACCTGGAGCTCGTCGAGCGCCTCAAGGACCTCGGCCTCGGCACCAAGGCCGAGATGTCCGTCAAGCTGTCCATGTTCGGCCAGGCGCTCGAAGGCGGCCACGAGCTGGCCCTCGCCAACGTCCGGCCCGTCGTCGAGGCCGCCGCCGCCATCGGCACCACGGTCACCCTGGACGCCGAGGACCACACCACCCTCGACTCGATGTTCGCCATCCACGAGGAGCTGCGGAAGGACTTCCCGCAGACCGGCTGCGTCATCCAGTCCTACCTCTTCCGCACCGAGGACGACGCCCGCCGCCTGGCCGCCGCGGGCAGCCGCGTGCGCATCGTGAAGGGCGCCTACAAGGAGCCCGCCGAGGTCGCGTACCAGGACAAGGCGGAGATCGACAAGGCGTACGTGCGGATCATGCGCATCCTGATGGAGGGCGACGGGTACCCGATGATCGGGTCCCACGACCCGCGTCTGATCTCCATCGCGCAGGAGCTCGGTCGGCGTGCGGGGCGCAAACTGGACGAGTACGAGTTCCAGATGCTGTACGGCATCCGCAGCGACGAGCACCTGCGGCTCGCGGCCGAGGGCCACCGGATGCGCGTCTACACCGCCTACGGCACCGACTGGTACGGATATTTCATGCGCCGCCTCGCGGAGAAGCCGGCCAACCTGCTCTTCTTCGCCCGCTCCATCCTCACCAAGGGCTGAGCGCTCCTTTCCCGACTTCCCCCGACCCCCCCCAAGGAGATACGGAACTCATGGACGCTGTGACCCAGGTCCCCGCGCCGGTCAACGAGCCGGTGCACGGCTACGCCCCCGGTTCCCCGGAGCGTGCCCGCCTCGAGACCAAGCTCAAGGAGCTCTCCGAGAACCCCATCGAGCTGCCGATGACCATCGGCGGCGTCAAGCGCCTCGGTGGCGGTGAGCCCTTCAAGGTCGTGCAGCCGCACAACCACAAGGCCGTCATCGGCACCGGCCGCGGTGCCACGAAGCAGGACGCCCAGGACGCGGTCGACGCCGCCCTGGCCGCCGCCCCGGCCTGGCGCGCGATGTCCTTCGACGACCGCGCCGCGATCATCCTGCGCGCCGCCGAGCTGCTCTCCACGACGTGGCGCGAGACGCTCGCCGCCTCGACGATGCTCGGCCAGTCGAAGACCGCCCAGCAGGCCGAGATCGACACGCCCTGTGAGCTCATCGACTTCTGGCGCTTCAACGTCAAGTACGCCCGTGACCTGCTCGCCGAGCAGCCCCCGGCGAACGCGACCGGCGTCTGGAACCGCCTGGACCACCGCCCGCTCGAGGGCTTCGTCTACGCGATCACCCCCTTCAACTTCACCGCCATCGCGGGCAACCTCCCCACCGCCCCGGCCCTCATGGGCAACGTGGTCGTGTGGAAGCCGTCCCCGACGCAGACGCACGCCGCCGTGCTGCTCATGCAGCTCCTCGAGGAAGCCGGTCTTCCCAAGGGCGTCATCAACCTGGTGACCGGCGATGGCATCGCCGTCTCCGAGGTGGCCCTGACCCACCGCGACCTGGCGGGCATCCACTTCACCGGCTCGACCCCGACCTTCCAGCACCTGTGGAAGACGGTCGGCGAGAACATCGCCAACTACCGCACGTACCCGCGCCTGGTCGGCGAGACCGGCGGCAAGGACTTCGTCGTCGCGCACCCCAGCGCCGACCGCGCGATCCTCAAGACGGCCCTGACCCGCGGTTCCTTCGAGTTCCAGGGCCAGAAGTGCAGCGCGTCCTCGCGTGCGTACGTTCCCGCCTCGATCTGGAACGACGGCTTCAAGGAGGAGTTCGCGGCCGAGGTCGACGGCATCAAGATGGGTGACGTCACCGATCTGTCGAACTTCATCGGCGCCGTCATCGACGAGCGCGCGTTCGCCAAGAACAAGGCGGCCATCGACCGCGCCGCGGCCGATCCGACCTGCACGATCGTCGCGGGCGGCACGTACGACGACTCGGTGGGCTACTTCGTGCGCCCGACCGTCGTAGAGTGCTCGGACCCGGCCAACGAGGTCTTCACGACCGAGTACTTCGGCCCGTTCCTGGCGATCCACGTCTACGAGGACGACAAGTACGAGGAGATGCTGACCCAGATGGAGTCGGCCTCGGACTACGCCCTCACCGGCTCGGTCATCGCGGGCGACCGCGCCGCTGCCGCGTACACGATGGAGAAGCTCCGCTACGCGGCGGGCAACTTCTACATCAACGACAAGTCGACCGGCGCCGTCGTCGGCCAGCAGCCCTTCGGCGGCGGCCGCGCCTCCGGCACCAACGACAAGGCCGGCGCCCCGCAGAACCTGCAGCGCTGGACGCTGACCCGCGCCATCAAGGAGACGCTGGTCCCGCCGACGGACTACCCGTACCCGCACATGGGCTGACGCCCCCCGGGGCTTCGACGCCCCCTCTGAACCCCGCCTCCGACCTGGGCCCCACCCCGGTCGGAGGCGGTGCTGTTTCACCGCGCCGGTGCGTCGAGGCGCCGGGTCAGGAAGTCGTCGATCAGGGCGGCGATCTGCGCCGCGTGGGTCTCCAGGGCGAAGTGGCCGGCGGGCAGGAGGTGCACCTCGGCCTCCGGCAGATCACGGAGGAAGGCGAGGGCGCCGCCCCGCACGAAGATCTCGTCGTGGGCACCCCAGGCGGCGAGCAGCGGGACCTGGGAGGCGCGGAAGTACTCCTGGAACGCGGGGTACAGCGCGATGTTGCTGCCGTAGTCGCCGATCAGGGAGAGCTGGATCTCGTCCTGGCCCTCGCGTGCCATCAGCGCGGCGTCGTGCAGCCAGGCGTCGGGGCTGACCAGGGTCTGGTCCACAACGCCGTGCGTGTACTGCCACTTGATGCCTTCGAGGGAGCGGATCTCCCGTACGGGCGCGGCGGTCTTCTCGGTCGGGTCCGCGATGTACGCGAGGACGGGCGCCCAGGCCTCGGTGCCGAGACCTTCCTCGTAGGCGTTGCCGTTCTGCGTGACGATCGCGGTCACGCGTTCAGGGTGCGCGAGGGCCAGGCGCAGGCCGATGGGAGCGCCGTAGTCCTGGATGTAGAGCGCGAAGCGCGTCAGGCCCAGTTCCTCGGTGAACTCCGCGGTGAGTTCGGCGAGTTCGGCGAAGGAGTACGTGAAGTCGGGTGCGGACGGGGCGGCGGAGCGGCCGAAGCCGAGGTGATCGGGGGCGATGACGCGGTAGCGGTGGGCCAGGAGCGGTATGAGGTCGCGGAACATGTGCGAGCTGGAGGGGAAGCCGTGCAGCAGGAGGAGGACGGGGGCGTCGACGGGGCCTGCCTCGCGGTAGGCGATCTCGTGGCCGCGGACGGTGATGGAGCGGTGGTGGGTCCTGCTGCTCATGTCTAACCTCTCAGGCGCGTTTTGGTGGTTGCCTCAGGAATGAGTAGAGCACGCGTCAACCTAACCGGTCAATGCGCGTTAAGGGGTTAGAACGTCAAGGGGTGGGAACTCGCGGAGTCGGAGGAGCAGTCAGGCGTCGCTCCCGCCCGCCGCCGCGGTGATCACCTCGTCCAGCACGTCTCTTGCCCGCAGCAACTCCTCGACCATGCCGTCGATCCGGGCCCGCTCCACCGAAAGCTCCTCCACCAGCCAGGGGGTCGCCGTCTTCGACGGGCCGCCGTCCTGGTCCCGCATGCAGGGCAGCAGCTGCACGATCTTCGCGCTGCACAGGCCCGCCGCGAACAGCTCCTGGATGTGCACGACCCGGTCGACCGCGGCCTCCGGGTACTCGCGGTGGCCGCCCGGTGTGCGGTCCGCGTACAGCAGGCCCTGCTTCTCGTAGTAGCGCAGGGACCGCTCGCTCACAGCGGTACGCTTCGCCAGCTCGCCGATCCTCATGTCACACGTACCTCCGCACTCGAAGCGCCTCCGCACTTGAATCTGACACCGGTGTCAGCTTCTACCGTTCCGGCATGACGAACACCAAGCTCCTCACACCGTATTCCGCGCCCACCGCCCACGGCCTGCGTCTGCCCAATCGCATCGTCATGGCCCCCATGAGCCGCCACCGCGCCACCGAGGACGGCACCCCGCTGCCCGTGGTCGCCGACCACTACGCCCAGCGTGCGAGCGCCGGCCTCATCGTCACCGAGGGCATCTGGCCCAGCAGCCGGGGCCAGAGTGGCTGGCGCTTCCCCGGCCTGGAGACCGCCGCGCACATCGAGGGATGGCGGCGGGTCACCGAGGCCGTGCACGCCGCGGGCGGCCGGATCTACGCCCAGCTGATGCACGGCGGCCGGCACGGGCACCCGCTGTCCCGGATCGACGAGGACGTGCCCGCCGCGCCGTCCGCCGTGCTCGTCGACCCGAGCCGCGTCCACGTGCGCGACGGCGGCAAGGCCGACCCGGTGACCCCGCGCGAGATGAGCGTCGACGAGATCCACACGGCGGTCCGGGACTTCGCGACCGCCGCCCGCAACGCCGTCACCGCGGGCTTCGACGGCGTCGAACTGCACGGCGCCAACAGCTACTTGATCCACCAGTTCCTCGCGGACAACTCCAACCTCCGCGACGACGAGTACGGCCAAAACACGATCGCCGACCGCATCCGCTTCGTCGTGGAGGTCGTACGCGCCGTCGCCGACGCCATCGGTGCCGAGCGGCTCGGCCTGCGCCTGTCGCCGGGCAACCCGCAGTTCGGCATGGCGGAGGCGGACCCCGGCCCCGTCTACCGCGCGCTGCTCGACGAGATCGACGGCCTGGGCCTCGCCTACCTCCACCTCACCGACAACGACAGCTACCCGGCCCTCACCGATCTGCGCCCCCACTGGCACGGCACGCTCATCGGCAACGTCGGCGAGAACGGCGACCCGACCACGCGCGAGGCGGGCGAGGCGGTCCTGGCCGAGGGCCTCGCGGACCTCGTCTCGTACGGCCGTGCCTTCATCTCCAACCCCGACCTGCCGGAGCGGTTCGCGGTGAACGCGCCGCTCCAGGAGATCGACGCGGCACACCTCTACACGCACGGTGCCGAGGGCTACACCGACTACCCGTCCCTGGAGAGCCGGTTGGTCTCCGCTCAGACCTCCACGAGCACCTGATCAAGGGACTTCCGTACGAGGTCGGGGACCTGGCAGTCCGGAGCCGGATAGCCCACGGGGATCACCGCGAACGCCTTCTCGTTCTCCGGCCTGCCGAGCACCTGCGACAGGAACCGCATCGGGCTCGGCGTGTGGATCAGCGCGGCGAGACCCGACAGGTGCAGCGCGGACAGCAGCATCCCCACCGCGATGCCCACCGACTCGTCGACGTAGTAGTGCTTGTGCTTGGTGCCGTCCTCGCCCAGCCAGTAGCGCTGCTGGAAGACGACGACCAGCGCGGGCGCGTCCGTCAGGTGCGCCTTCACCTCGTCCGTGCCGAGCGGGCGCAGGGCCGCGAGCCACTCCTCGCCGAGACGGCCGTCGTACGAGACGCGCTCCTCGTGCTCGGCTGCCTCGCGGATGCGGCGGCGTACCTCCGGGTCCTGGACGAGGACGAAGGTCCACGGCTGCTGGTGCGCGCCGGACGGTGCGGTCGCCGCGCACGCGATGGCGTCCCGCACGACCTGTGCGGGCACGGGGTCGGGCGCGAACTGCCGTACCGTACGGCGCTCCTGCATCCGTGCCCTCAACTCGGCCGCCTGCGCGAGGGATGCGGGCTCGGGCATGCGCTCCGGGCGGTACGGAACGGAGCGGTAGGGCTCGCCGTGGATGGGGGTCCAGGGCCGTTGTGCGGTCTCGTCAGCCATGTTGCCGAGTGTGCCCCGGTCAGCTCCATCCCGTCACGATCAATGAGAGCCCGAGCGTGAATCCGCCACCCAGCAAGGCCAGATACAGCCCGTAGAACCGCCGGAGCCTGTGCACGAGGAACCCGAAGGCCCCGAAGGCGAGGCCCACCGTGAGGGTGCGGGAGCCGCGCGAGAGTGCCGAGTGGGCCAGCCAGTCCTGCGGCGCGATGTCGGCGCGGCCCGCCTCGCGTGCGTACACCTTGAAGGGGATGCCGTTCCAGGGCTGGTGTCGGACGGCCGCCGCGCCTTCGACGGCGAGCTCGGCGCGTACCTCGGCGCGCATCCGGTCCGTGGTCAGGGGGTGCGGCAACTGGGCTCCGGAGGCGGCCAGTTGCAGGGCAAGCAGGCCGCCCGCCAGGCTGCCCGCGAGTGCCGTGAGGGACAGCTTCAGGGCCCGGCGCGGTACCGCCACGCAGGCGATCGCCAGGAACAGCTCCGGCATCAGGGGCCAGCTCAGCGCCTCCGCGAAGGCCCAGGCGAAGGCTGCCGCGAGACCCCGGCGTGAGCTGATGAAAGCCGCGACGCGCCTGCGGGTGACGGAGTCCCTGAGGGGCTCCCGCGCCGTACGGCGATGCAGCTCGACCACCGCGTCACGGGCCGCCTCGGGGGTCGTGTCCGGCGGCAGCGGGGCTCCGATGCGGACCCTGACCAGGGTGGGGCGGAGTTTTCCGTGCTTGGGCAGGAGGCGGGCGGTGCCGTCGATGGCGACCGGGACGACGGGCACGTCCGCCTGCCGCGCGAGGACGAGAGCGCCCTTGTGGAAGGCGCCGAGTTCGCCCGCCCGTGCGCGGGTGCCCTCGGGGAAGAGGACGACGGCTGCGCCCGCGCGCAGGGCGTCCGCCCTGGACAGCAGGTCGTCCGTGCCGCCTCCCGTGCGGCGTACGGGGAAGCCCGCGGCCAGGCGGCTGCAGATCCGCCGCCGCCAGGGGGAGGCGAACCAGTAGTCCGCGGCCGCGCCGATCGCGGGCGCGTGGCGGGCGTCCAGTGCGGCGAGCAGGGCGGCGGTGTCCGCGTGCGACGAGTGGTTCGCCACGACCACGCAACCGCCGCGCGGCAGCCGGCCGCGCCGCTCGACTCCGCCGGTGAGGGTGAGCAGGGTCCACCACAGGGCACGTCGCAGGACCGCGCCCGGCTTCGGCCGCCGTTCGACACCGGCTCCGCCGAGTTCGCCCCCGTCGGTGTGATCCGGCATCCGGCCAGGAGAGTTGGGCCCGCTCGGCGTGTGTCCCGCGGGGTCTGGGGCGGAGGCCCGGGGCGGGGCGGTCCGCCGCCGGTTGCGGCAGAGCCCGGTCGAACGAGTCCTTGGACGAACCCTCACAGCGTCACCACCATCGTCAGCAACAGCGCGACCAACAACGAATCGATCCGGTCGAGCAGGCCGCCGAACCCCGGCAACCAGCTCCCCGCGTCCTTCACGCCGGCCTCCCGCTTGACCATCGACTCCAGGAGATCCCCGAGCACGCAGCCGACGAGCACCGCGGCCCACAGCACCGGGGAGAACGCGCCGACCGCGGCCAGCGCGGCGCCGGTCGCGGCGGCGGCTCCCGCGACGCCCGCCCAGGTCTTGTTGGGGGAGAGGGGCGAGAGCGGCCGGGACAGAAGCCCCCTGCGGCCCAGTGCCGTACCCCCGCACCACGCCCCCACGTCCCCGAACGCCACCGCCACGCCCACCGCCACGGCCGTGTCGCCGAGCAGCACGAGACCGCTCAGCGAGACGGGGATCCAGAGCAGCCCGAAAACCGTACGGCTCGCCCGCGTGAACCCCTGCGCGGCGTCCCCGCGGAAGAGGGCCACCCCGGCGGCGGCGATCAGCAGCGCACCCGCCGTCCGCAGGTCGAGGGCATCGGGCGCCCCCCAGGCGATGCCCGGCACCGCCACGGCGGACACCGCGAGCACGGACCGCTCACCCCGCGGGAGCCCCGCCATCCGCGCGTACTCGCCCACGGCGACCACTCCGAGCCCGGCCGCGAGCGCGAACGCCCCCGCCCGGCCAAGGAAGAAGGCCCCGAGGAAGAGCGGCGCGGCCAGCGCCCAGGTACGCCACCGCTTGCGCAGTTCGGCCCGCATCCGCACCCGCGAGGGCAGCGCGGCGACGGCCACTCCGCCGACGCCGAGCACCCCGGCCACCACGGGCACGGCACGCCCGGCGGCCTCCCCGGCGATGAACGCGGCGCTCATCGCAGGGCCTCCGGGTGCTGCTGCCCCAACTCCCGCCACAGCCCCGCGAGTCGCAGCCCCGCCGTCAGCGCCGAGCCCGCCGCGATCACCACGAGCACCGGCACGAACCACCCGGAAGCCGCCGCGAGGACCACGAGGGCGCAGCGCTCCGTCTTGCCGACCGGGCCCCCGTTCAGGCGGGGCGCGCCCGCCGCCGCGCCCGCGAGGGACACCCAGGAAGGGAGCGTCGCCGCGAGGCCCGCCGTCGCCACCAGCCACAGCGGCGCCAGGGTCAGGAAACCCGCGAGCATGACCAGATCGGCCGCCCGGTCGCCCAGTTCGTTCAGGAGCGCGCCACGCCGTGACGTGCGGCCCGTGTCACGGGCCAGCGCTCCGTCGAGGTTCGCGAAGGCGAGACGCGCGGCGAGCAGCACGGCCACCGGGAGCGCCGCGAGCGGCGCCGGCAGCCAGGCGAGCGCCGCGGCCGCGCCCGCCGCGCAGAGCACACCCGCCGCGGTGAGGGTGTCGGGCGACACCTCGCGGCGGGCGAGCGCGCCGCGTACGCCGGACAACCGGTCCGCGTACCAGGGCTTGAGAGCGTAGAGGCCGTTCATGGCACTGACTCTGCCGCCGCCCCGCCGCGGGGAAATCGGCGTGCGTACTCAGATATGGCCTGAGTACGGTGGAGAGGTGACCACGCTGCGTACGGCCCACACCTGCGATCTCGACCCGACCGAACTCCGTGCCGCCCGCGCCCTGATGGACGAGGCGTTCGACGGGGACTTCAGCGACCAGGACTGGGAGCACGGCCTCGGCGGCATGCACGCCCTGGTGCACGACGACTCCGGCCTCCTCCTCGCGCACGGCTCCGTGGTCCAGCGCCGGATCGTGCACGACGGCCGTTCGCTGCGCATCGGTTACGTCGAAGCGGTCGCCGTCCTCCCGGACCGGCAGCGGCAGGGTCTGGGCGGGCAGGTGATGGGCGCCCTGGAGCGGGTGATCGACCGGGCGTACGTCCTGGGCGCGCTGTCGGCGTCCGACGAGGGGGAGCGGCTGTACCTCGGGCGCGGCTGGCAGCAGTGGAAGGGCGCGGTCGGCACCCTCGGCCCGCGGGGCGTGGTCCCGATGCCGGACGAGGAACCCCCGCTCCTGTGGGGCGCCGACCTCGATCCGGCGCACGAGATCCTCATCGACTGGCGTGACGGGGACGTCTTCTAGGCGGCGACGATGATCTTGCCGAGGTTCTCGCCCCGCAGCATCCCCAGGAACGCGTCCACGATGGAGCCGAAGCCTCCCACCACGGTCTCGTCGAGCCCGATGCGCCCGCTCTGCAGATGCGGCACCACGAACTCGTACAACTCCTCCTGTACGTCGCGGTAGTTGCTGACCAGGAAGCCCTCCATGCGCAGGCTCTTCTCGACGATGTCGGGGAGGTTGCGCAGGGCGTATGGCGTGCCGGTGCTGTTGTACTGGGCGATCGTGCCGATGCGTACGATCCGTCCGTACGCGCGCAGCGAGGAGATCGCCGCTTCGAGGTGCTCGCCGCCGACGTTGTCCATGTAGAGGTCGATCCCGTCCGGCGCCGCCTTCGCGAGCAGCTCGGCCGTCGGGCCCGCGTGGTGGTCGAAGACCTCGTCGTAGCCGACGTGTTCCGTCAGGTACGCCGCCTTCGCCGCTGTTCCCGCGCTGCCGACGAGCCGTCCCGCGCCCATCAGCCGGGCGAGCCGCCCGGTGGCCGTGCCGACGCCGCCGCCCGCCGCGGAGACGAACACGTCCTGTCCCTCGCGGAGTTCGGCGATGCGGGTGAGACCGACGTAGGCCGTGAGGCCCGTGCCGCCGAGGATGCTCAGGTGCGCGGAGAGCGGTACGCCCTCGAAGCGGGGGACGGCGCGTGTCTCGCCGGGGGTGACGACGGTGTGGGTGCGCCAGCCCTGCCGGTGGAAGACGATCTCGCCTTCGCGGAGCGCGGGGTCGCGGGACTCGGTGACGCGGCCGAGGGTACGGCCCTCCAGGGGAGCGTTCAGGGCGAAGTCCCCGTCCATCATTTCCCGGTGGTAGGGGTCCACCGACCAGTACAGGTTCTCCACCAGGGCGGTGCCCGGCGTGGGCCGGGGCGGCGCCGACTCGACGAAGGCGAAGTGCTCGCGGGTGGGGTAGCCGTGGGGGCGGGCGGTCTGGTGCACGGTGAGCGCGGTCTCGGTCATGGCGGTGACCGTACGGAGGAATGCGGGGGCCGGGGAGTGGGTTGCGCTCATGGAACGCCCCGAACCATGAAGAGCCCTCATAGAAGCAGGTGGGACCCATGATGGCCGCTGCCACCGACCTCGCACCGCACGAACTGCGCATCCTCGTCGCCGTCGACCGCGAGCGCGGGTTCTCGGCGGCGGCCGAGGCGCTCGGGGTGACCCAGTCGGCCGTCTCGCACTCCATCCGCGGGACGGAACGCAAGGTGGGGGCGGTGCTCTTCGAGCGTGGCCGCAAGGGTGCGACCCCGGCCGGCGTGGTCGCCGCCGCGCACGCCCGGCGCGTCCTGCGGCTCCTTGACGCGCTGGCCGCCGAGGCCCGGGGCGCCGCACAGGGCACGGTCGCGGGAGTGTTGCGCATCGCCGCGTTCCGCAGCGTGGCCCTGCACCTGCTGCCGCCCGTCCTGGAGCGCCTCACCGCCCGCCATCCCGGAATCGAGCCGGAGGTACGCGTCGTCCGTGAGCTGGGCGCGGGCACCGCGGGGGAGGTCGCGGAGGGGCGCGCGGACGTCGGCATCGCGACGATCGGGGCGACCTCGCCGGTGCCCGCCGGGCTCATCGGTGACGTACTCATCGAGGAGCCCTACTCGCTGGTGCACCCGGCGGGGCACCCCGACCCGCGCTCCCTGCCCCTCGTGGACTGGCACGAGAACTGCGGCTCCTACACCCGGCAGTGGTGGGCCGGACAGGACTGGATCCCGAAGGCGACCGTGCTGACCGAGGACGACGGAGCGGTGCTCTCGATGGTGAGCAGGGGACACGGCATGGCGATCATGCCCGCGCTCTCGCTGAACGGAGCACCGGACGGAATCGGGATCACCGATCTCGGTCCGGAGCGCCCGTCGCGTTCCGTGGGCTACGTCACCACGCCTGAGC
The DNA here is from genome assembly GCF_053591915.1 of Streptomyces sp. NPDC002853. Taxonomy (NCBI): domain Bacteria; kingdom Bacillati; phylum Actinomycetota; class Actinomycetes; order Kitasatosporales; family Streptomycetaceae; genus Streptomyces; species Streptomyces sp. NPDC002853. The sequence goes on from NZ_JBSFUS010000012.1 coordinate 114,212, forward strand.
TGGCCTCCACCGTCGCTGTCCGCGCCCTCATCCGCGAGCTCAGGGCCGCCGGAGGAGGGGCCGGAAGCGAAGGCCGTCTCAGATAGTAGGAAGTCCGAGTAATTGTGGAGACAGACGCTCCGTCCTCGCTTAGCTTTGTAGGAGCCGAACGTCTCGCTCGATCAAGCGAATGGCGGTCGTGAGCCGGAGCCCCGTGCAGGCAACCCCTGTGGCCCCGCCGCTCCCCGCCCCCGGCGTCTCGTAAACACGAATCACCCTTCCCCTCAAGGAGTGGATCCCTCATGGCCGAGACGACCGCACGCCGAGTCCGACACGCCTCCCGCAAGACCGATTCCGAGCGCAAGAACGCCGCGGCGGCCCTGCAGCGCGCACTCGACCGCAGGGACAACGGCGGCGAGACAGGGCACTGACCCGTCAGTCCCTGAGCCCCTGCTCACCGCGCACCACCTCGAAGTGGTCCACGCGCTCTCCGCTCTCGGCGAGCGCGGAGACCGTCAGCTTCGGGTGGGCGCCGGCCGTCACCTCCACCGCGAGGAACGAGAAGCCGGTGTACCGCACCCGTGACCACTCCACCGTGTCCGGGTCGGCGACGCGTGACTTCGTCCAGTGGAACGACAGGATCGAGTCCCGGTCCTCGATGCTCCCCTCGAAGCTGTCCTTCACGCCCGCCGGAAAACTGTAGAGGTCCTTGCCCGCGCCGCCCGCGGTCACGTACACGATGCCGTCGCGCGTCGGATCAGTCGACGCGCCGACCGGTACGGGCTTGCCGACCTCGCCGCCCTTGATCGCGTCGGTGCGTTCGTAGACGTGGTTGTGGCCGTTGACGACCAGGTCCACCTGGTGCCTGCTGAACAGGTCGAGCCACGCGTCGCGTACTCCGCCGTCGGACCCGTGCGTCGCCGTCGAGTACACGCAGTGGTGGAAGAAGACCACGATGAAGTCGACGGTCCCGTCCGCCCGCAGTTCGCCGAGGCGCTTGTCCAGCCACGCGGTCTGCTTGCCGTCCGTGTAGCCCTTGTTGGCCGGGATCTCGTACGAGACGTCGTTCGCGTCCAGCGCGACGACGCCGACATTGCCGTACGTGAAGGAGTAGACGCCCGGCGCGCCCTTCGGGTCGAAGCCGTTCTCGGGCAGCGACCAGCGGGCGTACTGGCCGCCGTAGCCGTCCGGCGAATACCACGCCTCCATGTCGTGGTTGCCGGTCGTCACCATCCACGGGACCGACTTCGCCACGGACTCCGTCTGGGCCAGGAAGGTGTCCCACACGCGTGCGTCGTACGTGTCGGACTCCTTGCCGTGCCCGGTGCTGTCCGCGTAGCAGATGTCGCCCGCGTGCAGATGGAAGGACGGGTTCTGGCCCAGGATCAACTGGTCGTTGGCGAGCGCGTCGTAGCTCACGCCCTGGTCGCCGAAGGCCGTGAACACGAACTTCTCCGGTGTCGCGGGCGCCGTACGGAAGGAGCCGATCGTCGCCATCCGCTCGGGCGACGCCGGGTCGAAGCCGTCGTGGCCGACCCCGTAGTAGTACGTCGTGCCGGGCCTCAGACCGTCGAGCGCCGCGTGCAGGTAGTACTGCTCGACCGCGGGGAGCTTCTTCGACAGGGTCGGGGTGTGCAGGTCGCGTACCTCCGCCTCGATCTTCCGGCTCAGCTCCCAGGGCTTCAGTCCCACCCGCAGATACGGGGACTTGACCGCGAACGGCACCTGCCAGGAGACCCGCATCTGCGTCTTCGGGTCCGCCCCGAAGGCGAGATGCCGGGCGAAGGGCGCCACCAGCCTGCCGTCGACCCTGACCGGCGCGGACGGCGCGGAGGCCGTGGTGAGAGGGCTCGACGCCGACGCGCTCTCGCCGTGGGCGCTGCCCGAGCTGCCCGCGAGCAGGCCGATGCCGCCGACCGTCCCGGCCGTGGCGAACGAACCGGCGAGGACCTTGCGCCGGGACAGCTTCTTGCGCAGGTAATCGTGCTGCTCCGGCATGCTCATCCCGGCCGCGAGCCGCTCCGGTATGCCGACGTTGGGGGTGTCCATGTCCATACAACTTCCCGGTGACTCCCAACTCCCGCCAGGCCTGTGGGTGAAGGGAGGGTGGCCATGTGATGACGCACCCATGGCGTGACCAGGAGTGTCCGCATGCCGGACTGCGTGTGTCATCCACTGGGACGACGCGTACGCTGCTCGCATGTCGGCAAGTTCTCGCATCCTCAATCTCGCAGTGATCCCCGGTGATGGAATCGGCCAGGAAGTCGTGGCCCAGGGGCTCAAGGTCCTCAACGCCGTCCTCCCGCAGGATGTGAAGCTGGAGACCAAGGAGTTCGACTTCGGCGCCAAGCGCTACCACGCGACCGGTGAGACCCTCACCGACGCCGACGTCGAGGCCCTCAAGCAGTACGACGCGATCCTCCTCGGCGCGATCGGCGACCCCTCGGTCCCGTCCGGCGTCCTGGAGCGCGGCTTCCTGCTGAAGCTCCGCTTCCTCTTCGACCATCACGTCAACCTGCGGCCGTCGAAGCTGCTCCCGGGTGTGGCGACCCCCCTCAAGGGCCAGCCCGAGATCGACTTCATCGTCGTACGCGAAGGAACCGAGGGCCCGTACACGGGCAACGGCGGCTCGATCCGCACGGGCACCCCGCACGAGGTCGCCACCGAGGTCTCCGTCAACACGGCCTTCGGTGTGGAGCGCGTGGTCCGTGACGCCTTCGCCCGCGCGCAGGCCCGCCCGCGCAAGAAGCTGACGCTGGTCCACAAGAACAACGTCCTCGCGTACGCCGGTCACCTCTGGACGAACGTCTTCAACGAGGTGGCGAAGGAGTTCCCCGACGTCACCACCGACTACATCCACGTCGACGCCGCGACGATCTACCTCGTCACCGACCCGGGCCGCTTCGACGTGATCGTCACCGACAACCTCTTCGGCGACATCATCACCGACCTCGCCGCCGCCGTCTCCGGCGGAATCGGCGTCGCGGCCTCGGGCAACATCAACCCGAGCCGCGAGTTCCCGTCGATGTTCGAGCCCGTGCACGGCTCGGCGCCGGACATCGCGGGCCAGGGCAAGGCCGACCCGTCGGCCACCGTCCTGTCCGTCGCCCTGCTCCTGCGTCACCTCGGCTACGAGGACCAGGCGGCACGCATCGAGACCGCCGTCTCCACGGACCTCGCGGAGCGCGGCGACACGGTCCGCACCACCGAGCAGATCGGCGACGCGCTCGCCGTACGAGTAGCGGGCTGACCCGGCGCTCATCCTTTGTGCACAGAAGCCGCCGGGTCTGGTTCACCACCCGGCGGCTTCTCGTATGCGGCTGCGGGTGCCACCATCGACCCCTGGGCCGCATTCACGCTGTTTCTTCCTCGGCGCCACGCGAGCGATAATCGAACGTGGGGCCGCGGAATGCAGGGTTGCTCGGACGTCCTGGTACGAGACGTACTGGCGTGAGCGCGGTCCGTCACCATCACACCGTGAAGGACTAGTACTCATGACGACGACGCCGACACCCACGATCGAGCTCAAGCCCACCTCGAGCCCGCTGTCCAAGGCGGAGCGCGAGGCGATCCTGGCCAACCCCGGGTTCGGCCGCCACTTCACCGATCACATGGTGACGATCAAGTGGACGGAGGGGCGCGGCTGGCACGACGGCCAGCTCGTGCCGTACGGCCCGCTCTCGCTCGACCCGGCGACCAACGTCCTGCACTACGCGCAGGAGATCTTCGAGGGTCTGAAGGCCTACCGGCAGCCCGACGGCTCGGTGGCCTCCTTCCGCCCCGACGCCAACGCGGAGCGCTTCCAGCGGTCGGCGCGGCGCCTCGCGATGCCGGAGCTGCCGGTCGAGACGTTCATCGAGGCGTGCGACGCGCTGGTGAAGGCGGACAAGGCGTGGGTGCCGGCGCACGGCGGCGAGGAATCGCTCTACCTGCGGCCTTTCATGATCGCCAGTGAGGTCGGCCTGGGCGTGAAGCCCGCCAACGAATACCTCTTCATCGTCATCGCCTCGCCCGCCGGCGCGTACTTCCCCGGTGGCGTCAAGCCCGTCTCCATCTGGCTGTCGGAGGACCGCGTGCGCGCCGTCCCCGGCGGCGTGGGCGACGCCAAGACCGGCGGCAACTACGCGGCGTCCCTGCTCGCGCAGGCCGAGGCCGCGGAGAAGGGCTGCGACCAGGTCGCCTACCTGGACGCCGTGGAGCACAAGTGGGTCGAGGAGCTCGGCGGCATGAACCTGTACTTCGTGTACGGGGACAAGATCGTCACGCCGACCCTGACCGGCTCGCTGCTCGCCGGGATCACCCGCGACTCGCTGCTCACGGTCGCCCAGGACCTCGGCTACAAGTCGGAGGAGTCGCGGGTCTCGATCGACCAGTGGCAGGCGGACACCTCCGAGGGCACGCTGACGGAGGTCTTCGCGTGCGGCACGGCCGCGGTGATCACCCCCGTGGGCACGGTCAAGTGCCGCTCGGGCGAGTGGACGCAGAGCGGCGGCGAGCCGGGCCCGGTCACGATGAAGCTGCGCGAGGCACTGCTCGACGTCCAGCGCGGCACGGCGGAGGACCGCCACGGCTGGATGCACGACCTCGGCTGAGGGCTTGACTCCGTAGAACCGCAGAGGGCCGGGCCCGGAAGCAAGCCTTCCGGCCCGGCCTTCGCGCTCAGGGGGCCACGCTGACCGCAGGTTCCACAGGCTCGGGGGCCCGTCCCCGCTCAAGCACCGCGTACGCCACGCCGCCCACCACTCCCGACAGCAGGAAGCTGCAGTCCACCCCGCCGGTCAGGGAGAGCAGCGGCCCCTCGTAGGAGGGGAGCGAGACCGCCGCCAGGCCGACCGCCGCGCCCAGGGCCCAGCTCACCGTCGCCGGGACGTTCCACCCCGCCCGGTACCAGTAGATCCCGCCCCGCGAACGGCGGTTGAAGACCTGCAGCGCCTCCGCGTCGTACACGCCCCCGCAGCGGGCGAAGCCGATCAGGGTGATCACCGCCCACGGCGTGCCGATGGCCGTGAGGAGGAGGACGAAGGACGTCATCGCGTCCTGCGCCTCCCACGCGTAGTGCCCCACGAACACGCATCCCGTGGCGACCACGGCCACGGTGTACGTCGCGCGGGCCCGCGACGCACGCGGCAGGATCGCGTCGAGGTCCAGGCCCATCGAGTACAGCATCAGGCCCGCGTTGCCGACCGAACCCGCGGAGGCGGCAAGCAGGAGCGGGACCAGGTACCAGCCGGGGGCGGCCGAGACCAGCGGCCCGGCGTAGTCGAGCGCCGCCCCCGCCGCGTACGCCGTGAACGTGCCGAAGAGCTGGGGGACGAGGAGCCCGGCGAGCAGGCCGATCCACGACGCCCGCAGCACCGTGCGGGAGCTGTGGCGGGCGGGGGAGACGTAGCGCGTGTAGTCGCCCAGGAGCGTGATGAACGCGATCGGACCGCTCAGGCCCGCCGCCACCAGGGCAAGGAGCCACGTCGGCCAGAAAGAGCCGAGGAGGTAGCCGCCCGCCTCGGGCAGAGCCGACGTCGTGAAGTCGGGGGCGTACGCCACCACCCCGAGGACGAGCAGCGCCGTCATGCCGACCGCGAGGACGCGCGAGAGGCGCAGCAGCGCACGGTAGCCGTAGACCGCGCCCGCCACCGTGGCGGCGGCAAGGAGCGCGTACACGACCCCGTACGAGAGGCCGCTCGCCGGAAGTCCCGTCAGGCGGTGCATTACGCCCACCATCACGTCGCCGCCGATCCAGATGGTCAGCGCGGTGTAGCCGAGGGACAGCAGGAGGCCGACGACCGAGCCGACCAGCCGTCCCCGCACGCCGAACTGGGCCCCGGAGGAGGTGGAGAGGTTCGTGCCCGTGCGGAGCGAGACCAGGGCCAGGGGCGCGGTCAGGGCCGTGCCGATGACCGTGCCCGCCACCACCGAGGTGACGGAAGCCCACCAGCCGAGGCCGAACGACACCGGCAGCCAGCCGAAGACGATCACCCCCAGGCAGAGGTTGGAGCCGAGCAGGATCGAGATGAGATCGCGGGGGCCGCTGGTGCGTTCCCCGTCCGGGATGGTGTCGACTCCGCGCTGTTCCATCGGCATGAGGGCGCCCCTGACGCTCGATCGTGGCCGCCTGCGCACACAGGCTGCCGGACGACTGTTTGAGTGCCGCTCAATGTGACCTGAGTCAAGCTCGCACGTCAATGTTTCCGTCGCGGCAATCTCGTGGTTAGAGTGTTGTTCAAACGACGGAGGTGTGGTGGCGTGCGGCTTACCCCCACGGAACGCGACCGGCTGCTGCTCTTCGGGGCCGCCGAGCTGGCCAGGGCCCGCAAGGCGCGCGGCCTCAGACTCAACGTCCCCGAGGCGACCGCCCTGATCGCGGACACGGTGTGCGAGGCGGCCCGCGACGGGGCCAGGCTCGCCGAGGCGATCGAGCGGGCCCGCTCGATCCTCGGGCCCGACGACGTCCTGCCGGGCGTCGCGGATGTGGTGACCGAGGTGCATGTGGAGGCCGTCTTCGACGACGGGTCCCGGCTCGCGGTCGTCGCCCAGCCGATCGGCGGGGGGCTGGGGAGCGAGGCCCCGGGAGCGCTGCTGCCCGGACCGGAGCACGCGGACCCCGCGCCCGTCGTGACGCTCGCCGTGCGCAACACCTCCACCGTGCCCGTCTCCGTCACCTCGCACTTCCACTTCTTCGAGGCCAACCCCCGGCTCGACTTCGACCGCTCGGCCGCCTACGGCATGCGCCTCGCCGTGCCCGCCGGGTCCTCGGTCCGCTTCGGGCCCGGCGAGAGCGCCGAGATCGGGTTGCTTCCGATCGGCGGCGAACGGATCGCGATCGGCTTCGCCGGTCTTGTCGACGGGCCGCTTGACGCGCCGGGCGCCCGCGAAGAGGCCCTGCGCCGCGCCGCCGCCTGCGGCTACCTCGGCGTACCGCAGACGACTGAGCAGGAGGCCGAGCGATGAGCCGCCCCGGAGGCCACCCCGCCGAACCGCGCCGCCTCACCCCGTACGAGTACGCCGCCACGCACGGCCCCCGGGCCGGCGACCGCGTCCGGCTCGGCGATTCGGGCCTGACGGTCCGTGTCGAGTCCGACTCCCAGCGGCACGGTGACGAATTCCTCGCGGGCTTCGGCAAGACCGCCCGTGACGGGCTGCACCTGAAGGCCGCCGCCGTCCGCGAGACCTGCGACGTCGTCATCAGCAACGTCCTGGTGATCGACGCCGTGCAGGGCATCCGCAAGGTGTCCGTCGGCATCAGGGAGGGGCGGATCCACGCCATAGGGCGGGCCGGCAACCCCGACACCCTGGACGGGGTCGACGTCGTCGTCGGCACCGGCACGTCCATCGTCTCGGGCGAGGGGCTCATCGCCACCGCCGGAGCCGTGGACACCCACGTACACCTGTTGTCGCCGCGCATCATGGAGGCCTCGCTCGCCTCCGGCGTCACCACCGTCATCGGCCAGGAGTTCGGGCCCGTGTGGGGCGTCGGCGTCAACTCGCCCTGGGCGCTGCGGCACGCGTTCAACGCCTTCGACGCCTGGCCGGTCAACATCGGCTTCCTGGGCCGGGGTTCGTCCTCGCACGACGCCCCGCTGGTCGAGGCGCTCGCCGAGGGCGGTGCGTCGGGCTTCAAGGTGCACGAGGACATGGGCGCCCACACGCGTGCCCTTGACACGGCGCTGCGGGTCGCCGAAGAACATGACGTGCAAGTCGCCCTGCACAGCGACGGGTTGAACGAGTGCCTCTCCGTCGAGGACACCCTGAAGGTGTTGGAGGGGCGCACCATCCATGCCTTCCACATCGAGGGATGCGGCGGCGGGCACGTGCCCAACGTGCTGAAGATGGCGGGCGTGCCGAACGTGATCGGCTCCTCCACCAACCCCACGCTGCCCTTCGGGCGCGACGCCGTCGCCGAGCACTACGGCATGATCGTCTCGGTCCACGACCTGAAGACCGATCTGCCGGGCGACGCGGCCATGGCGCGTGACCGCATCCGCGCCGGGACCATGGGCGCGGAGGACGTCCTGCACGACCTGGGCGCCATCGGCATCACCTCGTCCGACGCGCAGGGCATGGGGCGCGCGGGCGAGACCGTGCGCAGGACCTTCGCGATGGCCGGGAAGATGAAGGCCGAGCTCGGCCCCATGGAGGGCGACGGTGACGGGGACGACAACGCGCGCGTCCTGCGGTACATGGCCAAGCTGACCATCAACCCCGCCATCGCCCACGGCCTCGCCCACGAGGTCGGTTCCATCGAGGTCGGCAAGATGGCCGACATCGTGCTCTGGCGGCCCGAATTCTTCGGCGCCAAACCGCAGTTGGTCCTGAAGTCGGGCTTTCCCGCCTACGGGGTCGTGGGTGATCCGAACGCGGCGACCGACACCTGCGAGCCCCTCGTCCTGGGCCCGCAGTTCGGCGCGTACGGCTCGACGCCCGCCGACATCTCGGTGGCCTTCGTCGCCCGGGCGGCCGTCGACCAGGGCAACGACAAGATGCCGACCCGGCGGCGCAGGGTCGCCGTGCGCGGCACCCGCGGCATCGGGCCCGCCGACCTGCGGCTCAACTCCCGCACCGGCTCCATCGACGTCGACCAGCGTTCCGGCCTGGTCACGCTCGACGGCGACCCGGTCCGGTCCGAGCCCGCCGACTCCGTCTCCCTCAACCGCCTCTACTTCCTTTAAGGGTGTACGTCATGAGCGCTGCCGCCGACGGCTTCCGCATGCCCGCCGAGTGGGCCCCGCACGAGCGCACCTGGATGGCGTGGCCGTGCCCCAACCCGACCTTCGACGATCCCTCGGGCCTGGACGAGTCCCGCCTCGCCTGGGCGAACGTCGCTCGTGCCGTACGCCGCTTCGAGCCGGTCACCGTGGTCTGCGGGCCCGGGCAGGCCGCGTACGCGACGGAGCTCCTCGGCCCGGACATCGAGGTGGTGGAGCGGGAGCTCGACGACGCCTGGATGCGGGACATCGGGCCGACCTTCCTCACCGACGGCAAGGGCCGACTGGCGTCCGTCGACTGGACGTTCAACGGCTGGGGCGCGCAGGAGTGGGCCCGCTGGGACCACGACGCGAAGGTCGGCGCGTACGTCGCCGACCTCGCGGGAGCCCGGACGTACACCTCGCGCCTCGTCAACGAGGGCGGCGGCATCCACGTCGACGGCGAGGGCACCGTCCTGCTCACCGAGACGGTGCAGCTCGGCCCCGAGCGCAACCCCGGCTGGACGAAGGAGCAGGTCGAGGCGGAGATCCACGCCCACCTCGGCACCACCAAGGCGATCTGGCTGCCGCGCGGCCTCACCGCCGACTACCCCGGGCACGGCTTCGGCACCCTCGGCCACGTCGACATCGTCGCCGCCTTCGCCGCGCCCGGCGTAGTCCTCGTCCACTCCCAGCGGAACCCCGACCACCCCGACCACGAGGTCAGCAAGGAGATCGTCGCCGCCCTCACCGGACAGACGGACGCGCGCGGCCGCACCCTGCGGATCGTCGAGGTGCCCGCCCCGACCGTCCTGAAGGACGCCGAGGGCTGGGTCGACTACTCCTACATCAACCACTACCTCTGCAACGGCGGCGTCGTCCTGTGCGCCTTCGGCGACCCCCACGACGAGATCGCGGCCGGCATCTTCCGCGGCCTCTTCCCCGACCGTACGGTCACGCTCGTCGACGCCCGTACGATCTTCGCCGGGGGTGGTGGCATCCACTGCATCACCCAGCAGCAGCCGAAGGTGTGATCAAGGAGAACGAAATGGCAGGTCAGGCCCGCGCGCGGAAGAACGCCCCACCGCGCGAGGACGTTTTGGCCGCCGCCATGGAGATGATCGCCGAGCGCGGCCTGGAGAAGCTGACCATGGCCGCGCTCGGCCGCGAGGTCGGCATGAGCAGCGGCCACCTCCTCTACTACTTCCGCACCAAGGACGAGCTGCTCCTGCGCACCCTGGAGTGGAGCGAGTCCGCGCTCGGCGCCGAGCGCGGCAGGCTGCTCGCCCGGCAGGGCACGGCCCGCGAGCGCCTCGACGCGTACGTCGATCTGTACGTCCCCGACGCCCCCGGCGACCCCCACTGGACGCTCTGGCTGGAGGTCTGGAACCGCTCCCTGAACGCCGACGAGGACGAGCGCGACCGGCAGGTCGCCATCGAGAGCGCCTGGCACCGCGACCTGGTGGCGCTGCTCGCCGAGGGAGTCTCGCGGGGCGAGTTCGGGCCGCTCGACCCCGACCGGTTCGCGGCGCGCCTGCGGGCGCTGCTGGACGGGTTCTCCATCCATGTGGCGATCGGCCTGCGCGGCACGGGACGTGACCAGATCCTGGCGCACGTACGGGAGTTCCTGGACGGAGCGCTCGGCTCCGGCGCCTCCTAGGACCCGGTTTCCCCCGTCTAGGTTGTACGCGTTCCTGCGGATTGTGTGTCTCCTCGCGATGCGCTTGTATCCCCGTGGGCCCTCGGTGACGGGCCGGGGGGAACGACAGGTTTTGGGGGAAACCATGTCCACTGCTGTCCGTGTGTCCTTCGCCGGACGCGTGTCCCTTGTCGGCCTTGGCCTCGCCGCCCTGCTCGGCACAGTGGGAGCGCTCCCTGCCCGCGCGGAGCCCGACCCGGCGCCGCCGGCCACCGAGCGGGTCAGCACGACCAGTACGGGGGAGCAGACCACCGACCCGGCGTACGACCCGGCGATGGGGGACGGCCGCGTGGTCGCCTTCACGGCCGACGTGGGCGCCGATGCCCTGCCCCGGGTGTCCGTCAGGGACGCGAGCGGCCTCTCGTCCGTCAGCTACGGGGCGAACGGCCCGTCGTACGACGCCGCGCCCTGCGCCAGCGGCCGGATGGTCGGGTTCGTCTCCGAGTCCACGACCCTGGGCAGTCCGCCGAAACCCGACCACCGCCCGACCGTCTACATCCGCAACCGCCCGGTCGGAAAGATCACCGGGCTGCACAGCTACCAGGGGGTCCGCTTCGCCTCGATGGGCCGGCCGCACCTGGACCCCGGCTGCCAATGGGTCGCTTACACGGCCACCCTGCCCGCAAGCGAAGCGGACCCGACGCCCCAACCGCGCGTCTACCGCTTCAAGTTCAACGGCGGCACCACCGACCTGGTCAGCGAGGCCACGGCCGAGGCCGCCGACGACCCGTCGATCAGCGCCAACGGGGAGTACGTCTCCTACGAGCAGGGCGGCGACATCTACGTCCGGAACATGACCACCGGCGCCCTGGAGAAGGTGTCCGTGGCGCGGGACGGCGGCGCCGCCGACGGAGCCTCGTCGGGCGCGTCGCTCAGCTACGACGGGCGCCGCGTCGCCTTCGACTCGCGCGCGACCAACCTCGCCACCGGTGGCAAGGGGCGCGACACGAACCGCGACACGAACGTCTATGTGCGCGACCTCGACGCGGGCACCACGACCCTGGTGCAGGCCCCGAAGAAGAAGGGCTACACGGCTCAGGCCTCGCTCGCCAAGAACGGCACCCACGTCGCGTACATCTCGGCGAAGAAGCGCGGCAAGGGCTCCGTGCCCTCGGTGTACCTGCGCGAACTGGCCACCGGCGCAACGCAGTTGATCAGCGTCGACCTGGCGGGCGGCCGCAACGACCTCGCGGCACGGCGCCCCTCGGTCAATGACGACGGCACTGTCGTGGCCTTCGACTCGAAGTCGGCCGATCTGGTGGCGGGGGACACCAACGGGGTCTCGGACGTCTTCTTGCGGACAGTTCCAGGAACACCGCAACCATAAGAGCATCTCGCGCATCACAGACATTGCACGCAGCAACGTGCGACCGCGCCAAGACCGGCATCCGCAGCGAACAACCAGCAAAAACGGGGGACTTCACCATGCACAGCACCAAGCGCCGCGCCGCCCTGACCGCCGCGGCACTCGTCGCCGCGGTCACGGCCGCCACCCTGCCCGCCGCGTCCGCGGCGCCCGACGCCGCTCCGGGCACCGAACGGATCAGCGTCGCCCCCGACGGGACGCAGTCCGACGGACCCTCGGAGCTGCCGGACGTCAGCGACGACGGGCGGTACGTGGTCTTCTCGACGGAGGCGAAGAACCTCCTGCCGGGCGACACCGACACCTGGCCCGACGTGTACGTCCGCGACCTGAAGCGCGGCACCGTCGAACGGGTCAGCGTGCAGGACTCCGGCGCCGAGTTCACCGACTACGTGAGCCAGCGGCCGACCATCAGCGCCGACGGCCGCTACGTCACCTTCGCCGCCGTCACGTACGACGAGGACGGCAACCACTACAGCGGCATCTACCTGCGGGACCTCAAGAAGAAGCGGACCGAGCTCGTCAGCCTCTCGGACGCGGACAAGCCCGTGACCGGACATGACACGACCGCCGCGCAGACGAGCGAGAACGGCCGGTACGTCACGTTCGTCTCGCAGCTCAAGGACAACGGCGACTACGTGGACGGCATGAACACCGGCGTCTACGTCCGCGACCGGAAGAAGGGGACCACCAAGCGGATCAGCGAGATCGTCACGGGCGGCGCGAGCTCCTCGTACTACATCACGCAGCTGACCATGAGCGCGGACGGCAGCCACGTCGGCTACTCGATAGGCCAGCAGCGTCCCGGCCGCGACGGGCGCACCTACATCTACGACGTGAAGGCCGGCGAGGGCAGGCGGCTCGACCTCACACCCTCGGGCGCCGACCGCGAGGTCGGCGTGGACTCGCTGAGCAGGGACGGACGCTACGGCGTCTTCTCCGCGCGCTCCGGCGACCTCGTCCCCGGCGACACGAACGAGAAGTACGACATCTTCCGCATCGATCTGCGCACCGACGCCATCGAGCGGATCGTGTACGACGCCGAGGGCGGCCAGCCGGACGGCGACTCGTACACCCCCCGGATCACTCCGGACGGCCGCCGTGTGGTGTTCCAGTCAGGCGCCTCGGGTCTCGTCGCCGGCGACCCCGGCAAGGCATCCCTCTACGTACGCGATCTGCGCACCGGAAAGAACCAGCGCGTGGACGTGCCGCAGGGCGGCGGCGACGCCGACTCCGCCGTGTCCCACTACGGGCTGAGCGCGGACGCCGGGACGGTCGCGTTCTCCTCGGACGCCACGAACCTGGTGCCCGGTGACACCAACGAGGCGCGGGACATCTTCGTGCGGCACCTGCGCTGACGTCTCACGGCGGTGCGGGCGGCGCGGCGGACACGCCGCCCGCATCGTGAGACGGGGCAGCGCGGTGTGTGCGGGCTGTGGCAGGCTGCCACCGTGCTCTCGTTCGCCATGATTATTGGCAGCAGGCGCGCCGGTCCGCAGTGACCGTCTCGTACCACCATGTACGGGCGGACACCGTCGTCTCTCAGACCCGCGCGCAAACCTCTCGTACCCACGAGGGGTTTTTTCGTTTCCTGGCCCAACATCAGCCGGACGCGGAGCGCGGGGGATCATTGAGGCGGTGGAGCCGGTCATTCCGGTAGACCGAGATCCGACACAGGAGCCAGATCAGCATGACGGAAACCAGCACGCCCGACGATTCGTTCCACGTCTTTGACACCACGCTGCGCGACGGCGCGCAGCGCGAGGGAATCAACCTGACCGTCGCGGACAAGCTGACCATCGCCCGGCACCTGGACGACTTCGGCGTGGGCTTCATCGAGGGCGGCTGGCCGGGCGCCAACCCCCGCGACACCGAGTTCTTCTCCCGCGCCCAGCAAGAGATCACCTTCCGGCACGCCCAGCTCGTCGCCTTCGGCGCCACACGCCGCGCCGGCGGCTCCGCGGCCACGGACCCGCAGGTCAACGCCCTGCTGGAGTCCGGCGCCCCGGTCATCACGCTGGTCGCCAAAGCCCATGACCGGCACGTCGAGCTCGCCCTGCGCACCACCCTGGAGGAGAACCTGGAGATGGTGCGCGACACCGTCTCCTACCTCCGGGACCAGGGGCGGCGCGTCTTCGTCGACTGCGAGCACTTCTTCGACGGCTACCGCGCCAACCCCGAGTACGCGAAAGCCGTCGTCCGCACGGCCTCCGAGGCGGGCGCCGACGTCGTCGTCCTGTGCGACACCAACGGCGGCATGCTCCCCGCCCAGGTCAAGGCCATCGTCGGCACCGTCATCGCCGACACCGGCGCCCGGCTCGGCATCCACGCGCAGGACGACACGGGCTGCGCGGTGGCCAACACGCTGGCCGCCGTGGACGCGGGCGCGACCCACGTCCAGTGCACCGCCAACGGCTACGGCGAGCGCGTCGGCAACGCCAACCTCTTCCCGGTGGTCGGCGCCCTTGAGCTCAAGTACGGCAAGCAGGTCCTGCCCGAGGGCGCGCTGCGCGAGATGACCCGCGTCTCGCACGCCATCGCCGAGGTCGTGAACCTCACGCCCTCCACCCACCAGCCGTACGTGGGCGTCTCGGCCTTCGCCCACAAGGCGGGCCTGCACGCCTCCGCGATCAAGGTCGACCCGGACCTCTACCAGCACATCGACCCGGACCTGGTGGGCAACCGCATCCGGATGCTGGTCTCGGACATGGCGGGACGCGCCTCCATCGAGCTCAAGGGCAAGGAGCTCGGGATCGACCTGGGCGACGACCGGGAGCTGGTGGGCCGGGTCGTCGAGCGGGTCAAGGAGCGCGAGCTCAGCGGCTACACGTACGAGGCCGCCGACGCGTCCTTCGAACTGCTGCTCCGCGAGGAGGTCGAGGGCCGGGCACGCCGCTACTTCCGCGTCGAGTCCTGGCGGGCCATCGTCGAGGACCGCCCCGACGGCACGCACGCGAACGAGGCGACCGTGAAGCTGTGGGCCAAGGGCGAGCGCATCGTCGCCACGGCTGAGGGCAACGGCCCGGTCAACGCCCTCGACCGTTCGCTCCGGGTCGGCCTGGAGCGGATCTACCCCCAGCTCGCCAAGATGGAGCTGGTCGACTACAAGGTCCGCATCCTGGAGGGCAAGCACGGCACGTCGTCCACGACCCGGGTGCTGATCTCCACCAGCGACGGTGACGGCGAGTGGTCGACGGTGGGCGTGGCGGAGAACGTCATCGCGGCGTCGTGGCAGGCCCTTGAGGACGCGTACACCTTCGGTCTGCTGCGGGCGGGCGTCGAGCCGGTGGAGTAGCCGCCGCGGACGGGGTGGTCGCGGACCTCCGTCGGGAGCCCGACTGAGTTAGCTTCGAAGTATGAGCAATGGGACGAAGCGAATATTTGTCGCGCTGTCCGGGATGCTCCTGTCCCTGGGTGCCGTGTCGTTCACGGCGGCGCCCGGGGCCGCGGCCGCCACGAGTGTCCCGGCTGTGGCCGACGCCTGGGAGAAGAGCCCGGTGTACGTGGATCCGGCCGCCTCGGACCAGTTGTCCGGGGCGGACGCGGATGCCATCGCGGAGAAGATCAAGGACGCCGACAAGCCCGTGTTCGTGGCGGTGCTGCCCGCGGACTTCCCCAAGCAGGACCTCTTCCAGAAGCTGCGCACCGAGACCGGCGTGACCGGTGTGTACGGGATACGGCTCGGCGACGCGTTCGACGCCAAGGCCGACCCGGCGGTGCTGAGCAACGCGGCCGTGTCGAACCTCGTCACGACGTACGGGGACGAGGGTGACACCAAGACCCAGCTCAACGACTTCGTCGACCAGGCGGTGAAGGACGCCCGTGGCTCCGCGCCGGCCTCGTGGGACGCCGGCGGCTCCGACAGCGGCACCCCCGTCGGCGCGCTGATCGGTGTCGGCGCGGTGCTCGTCGCGGGCGGCGGCGCCACGTACGCGGTGGTCCGGCGCAACCGACGGCGCAAGGCCGAGGAACAGCGCGTCGCGCTGGAGAAGCTGCGGGTCGTGGTGGACGAGGACATCACGGCGTACGGCGAGGAGCTGGACCGGCTCGACTTCCACCCCGCGGAGGCGGGAGCGGACGACGCGATGCGCACGGACTACGAACGGGCCCTGGACTCGTACGAGAAGGCGAAGTCGTTCATGGCGGCGGCGAAGCGCCCCGAGGAGGTACGGGCCGTCACCCAGTCCCTGGAGGACGGCCGCTTCTCGCTCGCCCTGCTCGCCGCGCGGCGGGAGGGCCGCCCGCTGCCGGAGCGGCGCGCCCCCTGCTTCTTCGACCCGCGGCACGGCCCTTCCGTGAAGGACGCCCAGTGGGCGCCGCCGGGCGGCGCCGAGCGGACCGTACCGGTGTGCCTGGCGGACGCGACGCGCCTCGCGGACGGCGAGCAGCCGATGTCCCGGACGGTGGCCACGGAGTCGGGGGAGCGACGGCCGTACTGGGAGGCGGGCCCGGCGTACGGACCCTGGGCCGGCGGCTACTTCGGCGGCGGCATGCTGCCGGGCCTGCTGGTCGGCACGATGCTGGGCGGCATGATGGCGAGCCCGGCGTACGCGGCGGACTACGGCGGCGGTTACGGCGACTTCGGCGGCGCGGGCGCGGGGTACGAGGGCGGGGACTACTCGGGCTCGGACTTCGACCCCGGCGACTTCGGAGGCGGCTTCGGGGGCGGGGACTACGGCGGGGGCGGCGGCGACTTCGGTGGCGGCGGGTTCTGACGGGTTGACGGCACGAGGCCTTTGCGAGACGATACGTATCGTCTTAATGAAGCTCCCCGTAGCCACGGAAGGTCACCCCATGCGGCCACAGCAGCAGTACGTCGAAGCGGCCCCCGGCATCCGCCTGTGGGCGGAGCGGCGTGGCGCGCCCGACGCCCCCGCGCTGCTCCTGATCATGGGCGCCCAGGCCTCGGGCCTCGGCTGGCCCGACGCCCTGGTCGACGCGCTCGCCGACCGGCATCAGGTCATCCGTTACGACCACCGCGACACCGGGCGCTCCACCTCCACCTTCGACGAACACCCCTACCCCATAACCGACTTGGCGCGGGACGCGGTGGCCGTCCTGGACGGCTGGGGAGTGGAGCGCGCGCACCTGGTGGGTATGTCCCTCGGCGGCATGCTGACCCAGCTGGTCCTCGCCGATCACCCCGAGCGCGTCCTCAGCGCCACGCTCATCGGCACGTGTGCGCTCAGCGAGACCCCGTACGTGGCACCGGACGGAACCACGGTCCCCGTCGGCGAACTCCCCGGCATCGCCCCGGAAGTCCTCGAGATGTGGTCCCGCCCGGTGGAGGACACGGGCGTCGAGGCCGAGCTCGACCGCAGGGTGGAGCACTGGCGCGTCCTGAACGGTCGCCAACTCGACGTGGACGACGCGTACTTCCGCGACCTCGAGCGCCGGATCATCGAGCACGCAGGCACCCACGTGGCCTCCACGGCCCATGCCCGGGCCGACGACTCCCACATGCTCCGCACCGACGAACTGGCCGCCACGAAGGTCCCCACACTCGTCGTGTCCGCCCCCGCCGAGCCGGTGTTCCCGCCCCCGCATCCGCACCACCTGGCACAGGTCATCGGCGGCGGCAGCGCCCACGTGGTGGAGATCGCGGGCATGGGCCACGCGCTGCCCCCGGCGGTCCAGGGCCCGCTCGCGAAGGCGATCCTGGCGCACACGGACTCCGTGCATCCCTAGGGTTCTACCGCCCGCGCCGTCGTTCCGCCGCCGCGTGCCACCAGCCCGGCGGCGAGGGGCCGACCACGCGGGACATGGGCTGGGCCGGGTGCAGGCCCAGCGGACGGAGTACGCCGGCCCGGACGTCGGCCGGACGATCCGGGCCGGCGGTGCGGCATCCAGTCGATGCCCCGCTCTGGTCCGGGTCCATGCGGTCATGGTGCCAGAGGCCCGAACTGCTGTGTGGTCACGTGCGCGACGCTGGAAGCTGGACCGCCCTTCAGGGCAAGGTGGGACCTGTCCGGCCGGTTGGCGCATTCCACAGACGGAAGAGGTCGACGTGAGCGAGCACGGCACGACGAACACCAACTGGGCCATCCTCGACGCCGCGCACGCGGCACTCCGCGCGGCCGTTCAGGGCGTACCGGAAGGGGACTGGGACCGCCCGACGCCCTGCGCGGAGTGGAACGTCACCCAAGTCCTGCAGCACGCCGCGGGAGACCAGCTGGGCTACGCCTCGGCCCTCACCGGAGGTCCCGGCCCGGCCGAGAACCCGTTCGCGCCCTCCGGCAAGCTGACGGATTCCCCCGAGGCCCTGCTCGAACCGGCGCTCGCGGCGGCCGCCGAAGCCTGGGCGGCGGTCGACGAGGGGACCCAGGAGGTACCGGTACCGCTTCCGCCCGGCACCATGACGGCCACCCTCGGGGTCGGCGCCTGCGCACTGGACGCGGCGGTCCACGCCTGGGACATGGCGGTGGCCACCGGCCAACCTTCCCCGCTCAACGACGAGTTGGCCCGCACACTGCTGGACGTGGCCCACCACATCGTGGAACCACTCCGCGCCTTCGCCTTCGCACCACCGCTGGAGCCGAACCAGAACAGCGAGACCGAGGGCGAAGCGGCAGCGCTGCTGCGCTACTTGGGCCGCAACCCGACGTGGCCGTAACGCAGAACGGCAGCAGGGCCGCTGCGCACACCACAGAAACGAACCGCCCCACCCCAAGTCGCACGCGGCACGAGCAGCTCACCCACCCCGAGCCGCAGACGAAACAAACGAACCCACCCACCCCTCACCCCTGGACGCGGGGCAATCGGGTGGGTGGGTGGGCAATCATCCGTCGCGAAGCGGCGGCCCAGAACACGCCCAAGGCTCAGGAGCCGGAACGAATCGCGGAGATGTCGAAGCTCAGCTTGATCTTGTCGGAGACAAGCACCCCGCCCGTCTCCAGCGCCGCGTTCCACGTCAGGCCCCAGTCCGAGCGCAGGATCTCCGCCTTGCCCTCGAAGCCGACCCGCTCGTTCCCGAAGGGGTCCGTGGCCGAGCCGTTGAACTCCAGGTCGATGGCGAGCTGCTTCGTGGTGCCGAGGATCGTCAGGTCACCGGTGATGCGGTAGTCGTCGCCGCCCAGCGCCTCCGCCTTCGTGGAGCGGAAGGTCATCTCGGGGAACTCGTCGGTCTTGAAGAAGTCCGCGCTCTTCAGGTGACCGTCACGGTCGGCGCTGCCGGTGTCGATGCTCTCCATCTGTACGTCGATGGAAGCCGTCGACTGGGCCGGGTCCGTGCCGTCCAGGTGCAGCGTGCCGGCGACGTCGGTGAAGGAACCCTTGACGTTCGTGACCATGGCGTGGCGGGCGACGAAGCCGATCGACGTGTGCGAGGGGTCGATCGCGTAGTCACCGGTCAGGGCGGCCAGCTCCGGGTTGACCGGGGCGACGGCCGTGGCCGTGCCCGCGGCGGAGGAGGTCGCGGACGAGGTGGCGGTTTCGTTCTTGCGGCCGAAGAGACCCATGACTGCTCCTTGGGGACGAGCTACGAGCGGGAGGCCCGAGCTGCGAGCTACGAGGGATGTATCTGTTGAATGTTCAACGAGATTGACTCTAACGCGATTCAGTTCAACATTCAACCTATAGCTTTACGTGGCGAGTCGGCAGCGCAAAGTAGTCGCACCCGCTCCGACCTGTGAGCTGTCTCTCACGCACCCCTTTGTGGAATCCCTACAGCCGCAGACGGTCCTGAGCAGTCACTTCGCGCGCACAGCGCAGGGCTTCTGTTCGGGGGTGCCAGGAAAACGGGCCGGAGACTGTGCAGAGTCGACGGTCCGTTTCCCTAGGTGCACTTCGTAAGGTCACTACATGACCGTTTTGGACGACACCGCTTCTTCTCCCGAAGGCGAGCCCACCGACGCACGCGGCCGCGTGGCCGAGCTGCACGCGATCCGTGCCGAGGCGCTGCGCGGCCCCAGTGAGAAGGCGACGAAGGCCCAGCACGCCAAGGGCAAGCTGACCGCACGCGAGCGGATCGAGCTGCTTCTGGACGCGGGGTCGTTCCAGGAGGTCGAGCAGTTGCGCCGGCACCGGGCGACCGGTTTCGGCCTGGAGGCGAAGAAGCCGTACACCGACGGTGTCATCACCGGCTGGGGCACGGTCGAGGGCCGCACGGTCTTCGTCTACGCCCACGACTTCCGCATCTTCGGCGGCGCGCTCGGCGAGGCGCACGCCACGAAGATCCACAAGATCATGGACATGGCCATCGCGGCCGGTGCCCCGCTGGTCTCCCTGAACGACGGCGCGGGCGCTCGTATCCAGGAGGGCGTCTCGGCGCTCGCCGGATACGGCGGCATCTTCCAGCGCAACACCAAGGCATCGGGCGTCATCCCGCAGATCTCGGTGATGCTCGGCCCGTGCGCCGGGGGAGCGGCCTACAGCCCGGCCCTCACCGACTTCGTCTTCATGGTGCGCGAGACCTCGCAGATGTTCATCACCGGACCGGACGTGGTCCGCGCGGTGACCGGCGAGGAGATCACGCAGAACGGCCTCGGCGGCGCGGACGTGCACGCCGAGACGAGCGGCGTCTGCCACTTCGCGTACGACGACGAGGAGACCTGCCTCGCCGAGGTCCGCTACCTCATCGCGATGCTCCCCTCGAACAACCGCGAGAACCCGCCCACCCACGACTCGGACGACCCGGCGGACCGCCGCTCGGACGTCCTGCTCGATCTGGTCCCGGCCGACGGCAACCGTCCGTACGACATGGCCAAGGTCATCGAGGAGCTCGTCGACGACGGCGACTTCCTGGAGGTCCACGAGCGCTGGGCGCGCAACATCATCTGCGCCCTGGCCCGCCTGGACGGCAAGGTCGTCGGCATCGTCGCCAACCAGCCGCAGTCGCTGGCCGGCGTCCTGGACATCGAGGCCTCCGAGAAGGCGGCCCGCTTCGTCCAGATGTGCGACGCCTTCAACATCCCGATCGTGACCCTCCTGGACGTCCCCGGCTTCCTGCCGGGCGTCGACCAGGAGCACGGCGGGATCATCCGGCACGGCGCCAAGCTCCTCTACGCCTACTGCAACGCCACCGTGCCGCGCATCTCGCTGATCCTGCGCAAGGCCTACGGCGGCGCGTACATCGTCATGGACTCCCAGTCCATCGGCGCCGACCTGACCTACGCCTGGCCCACCAACGAGATCGCGGTGATGGGCGCCGAGGGCGCCGCCAACGTCATCTTCCGCCGGCAGATCGCGGCGGCCGAGGACCCCGAGGCCATGCGGCAGAAGATGGTCAAGGAGTACAAGGCCGAGCTCATGCACCCCTACTACGCGGCCGAGCGCGGCCTGGTCGACGACGTGATCGACCCCGCCGCCACCCGCGAGGTGCTCATCAGCTCGCTCGCGATGCTCCGCAACAAGCACGCAGACCTGCCGTCGCGCAAGCACGGCAACCCCCCGCAGTAATTCCTGCAGTAGCCCACAAGGAGAACGCTGCACATGAACACTCCCGACATCCGCGTCGAGAAGGGCCACGCCGAGCCCGAGGAGGTCGCCGCCATCACGGCGATCCTGCTGGCCCGTAGCGCCGCCGCCACCGCGCAGGCCCCCACGCCCCGCCGAGGCCGCGACAAGGCCGGCTGGCGCCGCCTGGAGCGCACGCCCGGCTTCCGCGCCCCGCACAGCTGGCAGGGCTGAGCCCACACCGCCCGACGGCATACGACGAAGGCCCCGGTACTCCTTGGAGTACCGGGGCCTTCGCGGCGTACGGGCAAGGACCGCTAACGCAGCCGCGCCATCAGCGCGTGCTCAACGAGCGTGATCAGCGCGCTCTTGGCGTCGGCGCGATGCCGCGCGTCCGTCGTGATGATCGGGGTGTCCGGGCCGATCTGCAGCGCCTCGCGCACCTCGTCCGGCGTGTACGGCTGGTGGCCGTCGAAGCCGTTGAGGGCGATGACGAAGGGCAGCCCGGAGTTCTCGAAGTAGTCGACGGCGGGGAAGCAGTCGGCGAGCCTCCTCGTGTCGACCAGGACCACCGCGCCGATGGCGCCGCGTACGAGGTCGTCCCACATGAACCAGAAGCGGTCCTGGCCCGGCGTACCGAAGAGGTACAGGATCAGGTCCTGGTCCAGGGTGATGCGGCCGAAGTCCATGGCCACCGTGGTGGTGGTCTTGTCCCCGGTGTGGGTGAGGTCGTCGATGCCCGCGGAGGCGGACGTCATGACGGCCTCGGTGCGCAGCGGGTTGATCTCAGAGACCGCCCCGACGAACGTGGTCTTGCCCACGCCGAAGCCGCCCGCCACCACGATCTTCGCGGAGGTGGTGGAGCGAGCTGTTGCTCCGCCGCTAGAGCTTGCGAAGTCCACTGAGCACCCTTTCGAGCAGTGTCACGTCTGGCTGGCCGCCGGCGGACTCGTCGCCGCCAGGCTGATGGATGGCGACAAGTCCGGCCTCCGCCAGGTCGGCTACGAGGATCCGGGCGACGCCGAGAGGAATGGTGAGAAGTGCCGAGATCTCAGCGACTGACTTGATCTCGCGGCACAGATTGCAGATCCGCTGATGCTCGGGCAACTGGCCCTGCAACTGGTGCGGTTGGGCGGTGGTGTGCACCAGCGCCTCGATGGCGAGCTGGTACCGGGGCCTGGTGCGGCCGCCCGTCATGGCGTACGGGCGCACCAGGGGGTTGCTCGCAGCGGGCGCCGACTCGGGCGCGCGTCGCTGTGGTTGCACTGGCTGGATCCTGGGGGTGTGAGGCTGCTCGTACGGGCTCTGGCGGGGGCCCGGCTGCTGCGGCTGCTGGTAAGGCCTGCGGTGCTGGCTGGGCGCGGAGGGGAAGTTGTAACGGTTGGGCGCCCCGTCGTGCGGTCCCTGCCCCTGGCCGTGACCAGGCGACCAGTTGGCCGATGACGAACCGTCCGGGGGTGTTCCTGAGCCTGCCACGTACTCCTCCTCCGACTGTGCCGGGCACCATCATTCTGGAGCCGCGTCCCGAAACCTTACGGCCACGGGACGCGAAAACGCACCGTACGTCTACTAGTTGAGAAGGCTCCCCTGCAGCTCCGCACGCAGGTCGGGCGTGAGTACGGTGCCGGCACGGTCGACAAGAAGTGCCATCTCGTACCCAATGAGACCGATGTCCGCATCCGGGTGGGCGAGGACGGCCAGCGAGGAGCCGTCAGAGATGGACATAAGGAAGAGAAATCCTCGCTCCATCTCCACAACGGTCTGGGTCACGGAACCGCCCTCGAAGATCCGGGAGGCCCCGGCGGTGAGGGAGGTCAGACCGGATGCGACGGCCGCGAGCTGGTCGGCCCGGTCGCGGGGGAAGCCTTCGGACATCGCCAGAAGGAGTCCGTCGGCGGAGACCACCACCGTGTGGGACACCCCAGGGGTGTTGTCCACGAAGTTGGTGATCAACCAGTTCAGGTTCTGCGCCGCCTGGCTCATCGGGCTCACACTAACGCTCCTGGTTGTAGGTGCTGTCAGGTCCACCGCGGTGATTACCGGTGTCCTGGCCATTCGTGGTGTCACTGCCTGCGCTGCGTCCCCGCTGGACGCCGCGGCGCAGGTTGCTCAGCCGACCCCGAACGTCCTCGGGGTCGCGGGAGACCTGAGGGCCGCCCTGTGGGGTCTGTTCCGCCGTGCCCTCGACCAGATTGGCCTTGGGCACCCGCTTCGGGAGACCGGACGGGGTGACTCCACCCGCCTTGGGCTCCTTCAGCGACTCGGCGCGCAGCCAGCGGTCGTCGTTGGACGACGAACGCCAGTTGCTCTCGCTGTTGCCGACGTTGTTCCCGAAGGCGTCGCCGGTGGTGTTCCCGAAGGCGTCGCCCATCGGGGCCGACGCGCTGTCGTTGCCCGTCGCACCGGTTGATCCGCGGCGCGGGAGACCCGCTGCGGTGGTGTCGTGGACTGCGGACGGGACCGGTCCGGGACGCTCGAAGCCTACGCGCTCGGCGCCGTTCGCGGGAGTCGCCGGACCGGATTCCGGTTCCGGAGAGTACTCGGCCTGATACGCACCCGAGTTGTTCTCGTATCCGTCGTTCGACGGCCAGTCGTCCTGGTGAGAGCGGTCGGGGTAGGCCGCGAACGGCTCGGAGACGGCACCCGTACGAGCGGCGTGGTCGTCGTGACCGGCCTCCGTATAGGGGGCGTCCTGGTAGCCGTCCCGCGCCGGGTAGTACGCGTCGTCGTACGCCGGCTGAGCGGACTGGCCCTGGTTGTACTCGTCGTACGCCGGGACCTGCTGGTCGTACGCGGGCTCGTAACCGCCCTGCTGCTGCTCGAAGCCCTGCTGCTGCGGGGATATCTCGTCACGGAAGAGCGGACGGCCGTCGCCGGACTGCGCCTGCGCCTCCAGGGCGGCACGCCGCTCCTCGCGCATCAGCGAACGGCCGACGGGGTCGAGGTCCGCGGGTTCGACGGCGTCGCCGTTGTAACGGCTGTCGTCGAAGCCCAGTTCGGCCGCCGTGCGCATCGGCTGGTGGTTGAACGCGGGCTGCTCCGGGGCCTGCTGCTCCGGCATGATCGAGGAGACCGTGAACTCGGACTCGGGCAGCTGGTGATCGCCGCCGCCACCGTGTGTGATCCCGTCGGGGAGCATGACGAGCGAGGTCGTGCCGGCCTGCTCACCCGAGGGGCGCAGCTGGACGCGGATGCCGTGCCGGTCGGAGAGACGCCCGACCACGAACAGACCCATGCGCTGGGAGATCGCGGCGTCCACCGTCGGCGGGTTGGCCAGCTTGTGGTTGATGTCCGCGAAGTCCTCGGCGGTGAGGCCGATGCCCTTGTCGTGGATCTCGACCATGATGCGGCCGTCGGGAAGACGGGTCGCGGTGACGCGGACCTTGGTCTGCGGCGAGGAGAACGTGGTGGCGTTCTCCAGGAGCTCGGCGAGCAGGTGCACGAGGTCGGTCACGGCGAGGCCGTGGATCTCGGCCTCCGGGACACCGGAGAGCTCGATGCGCTCGTACTGTTCCACCTCGGATGAGGCGGCGCGCAGCACGTCGACCAGCGGGACCGGCTGGTCCCAGCGGCGGCCCGGCTCCTCGCCGGAGAGGACCAGGAGGTTCTCGCCGTTGCGTCGCATACGGGTCGCCAGGTGGTCCAGGCGGAAGAGGCTCTCCAGCTGGTCCGGGTCGGCCTCGTTGTTCTCCAGGTCGGTGATGAGGGTCAGCTGGCCCTCGATCAGGGACTGGTTGCGGCGCGAGAGGTTGGTGAAGATCGCGTTGATGTTGCCTCGCAGCAGGGCCTGCTCGGCGGCGAGCCTGACGGCCTCGCGGTGCACCTGGTCGAAGGCGCGGGCGACCTCGCCGATCTCGTCCGTGGAGGAGATCGGGATGGGCTGTACGCGGGTGTCGACACGACCGGGGTCGGTGCGCGACAGCTGGTCGACCAGCATCGGCAGCCGCTGCTCGGCGATGCCGAAGGCGGCCGTGCGCAGCTGGCGCATCGCCTTGGACATCTGGCGGGCCATCATCCCGGCCAGGATGAAGGCGGCGAGCAGGGCGATCACGACGATGGCGCCGGTGATGTACGCGTTGCGCTGGGCGTCGGCCGCGATGTCCGACGCCTCGGTCACCGCCTTGTCGGCGAGGTCGGACTCGATGGTGCGGTACGCGTCGAACTTGGCGGACGTCGTGGCCCACCAGGCTTCCTTGGTGACGCCCTTCCCGGCGAGCTCGACGCGGGCGCTGGGCTGCGTGCTCGGCAGCGTCGCGATGGCCGAGACCATGTCCTCGGCGGACGGCGGCGGGACGAACGTCTTGCCCTGGGCCTTCGCGGCGGCGGCGGCCTGCTTGGCCTTCTTCTCGCCGTCGGCCTTCAGCTTCTTCTTGGCGGCCTCGAGCTTGGCGACGTCCTGGGGGGTGCCACCGCCCGTGTACTCCTCGATGGCGATGCCCTCGAGGTAGGCGTACGAGGAGAGGGCCACCTTCTGCTTGCCGAAGTTGCTCGCGGAAGGGCCCGGCTTGACCAGCAGGTGCATGCCGATGGAGCGCTCGAGGGAGAGCGCGGCCTTGGTCAGTGAGATGGCGTAGACGGTCCGGCCGTAGCTGGTGATGTTTCCGGTGCCCAGACCGAGCTCGTTGGCGAACTCCATCAGGGGGTGCTGGATGCCGACGTAGGCCTCTTCGGTCTGCGCGCCGGGGAGCTTGGAGGTGTACGCGGCCTGCCGCAGGGACTGGAGGCCCGGCTCCACCTTGTGGAAGCCGTCGAGGCGGCGCTTGAGGCCTTCCTTCTGCGGCATGTTCTCGGCGGCGGCGTCGAACTCGTCGGCGGCCGCGTCGGTGGCCTTGCGGGCCTTCACGACGGCCGGGGCGTTCTTCTCGCCGCGCAGCAGCGGGGCGGCGGAGATGTCGCGCTCTTCGATGAGGCGGTTGCCGTAGTTCAGCGAGGCCTGCACGAGGCGGGCCGTGTTCTCGGCGTCCTGGGCCTCGCTCCAGGTGTCGATCGAGCCCTTGACCTGGAAGCCGCCCATGACAAGGCCGACGAGCACGGGTATGAGGAGGATCGCGTTCAGGCGGGTCGGCACGCGCCAGTTGCGCGGGGACATTCTGCCGCCGGAGGGCGCCGGCGGTTCCATGCCCTGCACATCGGCGGGGGACGCCGCTGTGCGCGGCGGCGGGGTGAAGTTGCCCCGCGTGTCCCGCGTCTGCGGCGGTGCGGGGCTCGTCTTGCTTCGCCTCACTCGACCAACAACCTCTCGGCGGCGGGACCTACACCGGTCCCGCTGTCGTCTCCAAGGCCCGTGCTACTGGGCAGTTCAGCGCATTCCAGCACGTCAGGGGGTCCTCTACCAAACAGTGGGAAGGGCAAGTTCCGAGTGGTGTAAGCCTCAGATAAAACGGTCAAAAAGAGCGAGCCCCGCCAAAAGGCGGGGCTCTTGTGCGCGCAGCGACACCGAATGACCGCGACGCGTGGCGGCGCCCGGCGAATTCTCTGTCGAAACGTTATGAACAGAGCGGTCATCCGTGTCAAATGACACAGACCACTCTGTGGAATCTACGGCAACTGCCGTACGCCCTCGTCTACTTGAGTCGGGCCATAAGTGCATGCTCGACCAGTGTGATCAGGCCACTCTTTGCGTCCGCACGGTGTCGGGCGTCCGTGGTGATGATCGGGGTGTTGGGACCGATCTGGAGAGCTTCGCGCACTTCATCGGGGGTGTACGGCTGGTGGCCGTCGAAGCCGTTGAGGGCGATGACGAAGGGCAGCCCGGAGTTCTCGAAGTAGTCGACGGCCGGAAAGCAGTCGGCGAGACGGCGGGTGTCGACGAGCACGACGGCCCCGATGGCGCCGCGTACGAGGTCGTCCCACATGAACCAGAAGCGGTCCTGGCCCGGCGTACCGAAGAGGTACAGGATCAGGTCCTGGTCCAGGGTGATGCGGCCGAAGTCCATGGCCACCGTGGTGGTGGTCTTGTCCCCGGTGTGGGTGAGGTCGTCGATGCCCGCGGAGGCGGACGTCATGACGGCCTCGGTGCGCAGCGGGTTGATCTCAGAGACCGCCCCGACGAACGTGGTCTTGCCCACGCCGAAGCCGCCCGCCACCACGATCTTCGCGGAGGTGGTGGAGCGGCCTGAGCCGCTGCTAGAGCTTGCGAAGTCCACTGAGCACCCTTTCGAGCAGTGTCACGTCTGGCTGGCCGCCGGCGTTCTCGTCGCCGCCGGGCTGGTGAATGGCGACGAGCCCGGCCTCGGCCAGGTCGGCCACGAGGATCCTGGCCACGCCGAGCGGCATGGAGAGCAGAGCCGAAACCTCGGCCACCGACTTGACCTCGCGGCACAGGTGGCAGATGCGCTGGTGCTCCGGGAGCAGCCCCATCAGCTGCGCCGGGTCGGCCGTCGTGCTCACCAGCGCCTCTATCGCGAGCTGGTAGCGGGGCCTTGTCCGGCCGCCGGTCATCGCGTAAGGACGCACCAGCGGCTGGTCGCCTTCATAGCCGTACGACGCCTGAGAGCCGTACGGTTCGTGAGAGGCGTTGGGCGGGGTCATGGATCCTCCGGGCGGGACAGCAGGTGGTCTGCGTGCCGTCTGATAGAGCCGGTGGGGGGCACCAGGTTGGCCGGACGGTGGTCAGTACGTTCGGTCGGTGGGGCGGCCGATGAAGAGAGCTAGTGCAGCAGGCTGCCCTGCAGTTCGGCGCGGAGGTCCGGGGTCAGGACGGCGCCCGCGCGGTCCACGAGGAGCGCCATCTCGTAGCCGACGAGGCCGATGTCGCACTCGGGGTGTGCGAGCACGGCGAGGGACGAACCGTCGGAGACCGACATGAGGAAGAGGAACCCCCGCTCCATCTCCACCACGGTCTGGGTGACGGCGCCGCCCTCGAAGATCCGCGAGGCCCCGGCGGTGAGGGAGGTGAGACCCGACGCGACCGCGGCCAACTGGTCGGCGCGGTCACGCGGGAAGCCCTCGGACATCGCCAGAAGGAGGCCGTCGGCGGAGACCACGACGGTGTGGGACACCCCGGGGGTGTTGTCCACGAAGTTCGTGATCAACCAGTTCAGATTCTGTGCCGCCTGGCTCGGACTCAACTAACGCTCCTGCTGGTGAGTGGGGAAGCTGCCGGTCTGGCCGGTACCGGCCTGGCGACCCTGCTGGATGCCCCGACGGAGATTCGTCAGCCGGCCGCGCACGTCGTCGGGCGCACGCGAGACCTGCGGACCTGTGCTGTCCTGCTGCTGCTGAGCGGTGCCCGCGACGAGGTTGGCTCGCGGAACGCGGCGCGGCAGGCCGGACGTGGTGACGCCACCCGCGGACGGCTGCCGGACGCGCTCGGCCTGGCGGCCCAGCTCGTCGTTGGGCGAGGTGCGCCAGGAGGCGGCGCTGCCGTTCGTGACGTGGCTGCCGTTCCCGCCACCGGTTCCGTTGGCCGGCGCGGCGGGCGTTCCGGTCGGGCGCTGCGGCGCGGCCGGGTTCTGCGGCTGCTGTGCCTGCGGCCTCGACGGAAGGGGCGACGAGGGCGACGACGGCTGCTGCCGCTGCGGACGCTGGGGCTGCTGCTGCTCGGGTGCGCTGCCCTGGGGCTGCTGCTGCCCTTGCTGCTGCTGTTGCTGCTGGAACCAGTTGGTCTCCAGCGTGTCGAACAGCGGGGTACGGCCGTCACCCGGACCGGCGGGCGGCAGCTCGTCCGGCTGCGAGGGCCGTACGGGCTGCTGAGGCTGCGGCGCCACCGGCGGGATGCCGAGCTGACCGCCCTGGCCCTGCGCACCCTGGCCCTGGCCGGGGTTCTGACCCGGGTTCTGGCCGGGGTTCTGGCCGCGTCGGGGAGCCCCGCCGTTGTAGCCGGGAGCGCTGGTGCCGGGACGCTGGAACTGGTTCGTGCCCGAAGAGGAGTCCTGGCCACCGAAGACGTCCGGACGGACGAACTGACCGGTGCCCTGCTGACCCTGGCCCTGACCCGGACCCTGACCACCCTGCTGGCCCGCGTTCTGCGGCGAACCCGTGCCGGGCGGCGGCCCGTTGAAGTCCGGCCGCGCGAACTCGGCGGTCGAACCGGGGCCTTGCGCGGCACCGGCCGAGGGGTGCGGGAACTGTCCCGTGGACTCCGGCTCCTCGTGCCCGCGCGGGGTGTCGAACGGTTCGTGCGATATCTGCGGCTGCGCGTTCTCGTCGCTCCAACTGGGCACGCGCGGCTGCGGGTTGCCCCCGGGAAGCTCGGCACGCGGACCACCGCGCGGCGGCAGCTGCGGCCTGCGCCCCTGGTCCCCGGCGTCGGTCGCGGATGGGTGCGCCGGACCTGCGGGGTTGGCGGGCCCCGCGGGGTTCACCGGGTTCGTACGCTGCTGGGGCACCGGAGGCTGCGGCGCGGAGGCCTGACCGCGGTTACCGCCCTGCCCGCCCCCGAAGAGGCTGCCACCGGACGAGCCCGGGGCGCCGGCACCCTGTCCGGGCGGTCCCTGGCGGGGAGGCTGCTGACCGGACGGCGGGCCCGCGGGAGCGGACGGCGAACCGTTGCGCGGCCCCGGTCCCGCGTCACGCGAGGGCAGCGCGGCACGCGGCCCCGCACCCGTGACCTGACCACGGGGCGGACCGGCGCCGAGCCTGCCCTGGGATCCCGCGGGACCTGCCGAGCCGGGCGCACCGTTACCGCCGCCGACGCCGCGACGCGCTGCCGCGGCACCCGCGGACGCCTGCGCGGCGACCGGGCCACCGCCCTGGCCGGGGCCGGGCGCACCGGGCTTGTTCGGCGCCTTCTTGCCGCCCTGGGCGACATCGATGGGCAGCATGACGAGCGCGGTCGTGCCGCCGGAGTCCGAAGGACGGAGCTGGATGCGGATGCCGTGGCGCTGCGACAGACGGCCGACCACGAACAGACCCATGCGGCGCGAGACCGAGACGTCCACGGTGGGCGGCGACGCGAGCCGCTCGTTGATCGCCGCGAGGTCCTCGGGGGAGAGGCCGATGCCGGTGTCGTGGATCTCGATCAGCACACGGCCGTCAGGCAGCGCGTGACCGGTGACCTTGACCTTGGTCTGCGGCGAGGAGAACGACGTCGCGTTCTCCAGAAGCTCGGCGAGCAGGTGCACGAGGTCGTTGACCACGCGTCCGGCGACCTCGGTCGTCGGGACCGCGGAGAGCTCGATGCGCTCGTACTGCTCCACCTCGGACGCGGCGGCACGCAGCACGTCGACGAGCGGGACGGGCCGGGTCCAGCGACGGCCGGGCTCTTCACCGGCGAGAACGAGGAGGTTCTCGCCGTTACGGCGCATGCGGGTCGCGAGGTGGTCGAGCTTGAAGAGCGAGGACAGCTGGTCCGGGTCGGCCTCGCGCGACTCCAGCTCGGAAATAAGAGACAGCTGACGCTGGATGAGACCCTGCGAACGCCTCGACAGGTTGGTGAACATCGCGTTGACGTTGCCTCGCAGCAACGCCTGCTCGGCGGCGAGGCGGACGGCCTCGCGGTGCACGTCGTCGAAGGCCGCGGCCACCTGGCCGATCTCGTCCCGGGAGTGCACACCGACGGACTCGACCGAGGTGTCGACGTCCTGGGGGTCGGCCTCGGAGAGCTGCTTGACGAGCTCGGGCAGCCGGTCCTGGGCGACCTTGGTCGCGGTGTCCTGGAGGCGCCGCAGCGAGCGGATCATGGACCGGGCCACGACGAAGGCGCCGACGAGCGAGACGCCGAGGACGAGCAGGATCAGCGCACCGTTGAGGATGGCGGCCTGCTCGGACTCGTTGCGCAGCTCGCGGGCCTTCTGCTCCATCTCGTTGAGCAGCGTGAGCTCGATCTTGGACATCGCGTCGATCTTGGTGGTGTCGGCGTCGACCCAGTCCTTGTACGAACGCTTGTCCTGGAGCTTGATGCCGCCCTCCTGCTCAAGCACACGCTTGGCATAGGAGTCGGCGCCCTTGATGGAGGAGTTGCCGCCGTCGATGGGCTTGGTCAGCTCGTCGGGATTGCCCGAGTAGATGCCCTTGAAGGCATCCAGTTCGGAGTTTTCCTTGTCGAGCGCGGACCAGCCGTAGCGCCGGTCGGTCTCGGAGATCTTGCCGAAGGTGCTGTCACCGGCGGGGAGCGAGGCGGCGATCACCGCGCGCTGCACCGAGGCGTACTCCTTGGCGGAGGAGAAGGCCGTCAGGGCGCGGGTGCGCTGGATCATGTCCGGGTTGCTGGTCGCCTGCGCCATGTCCGAGGACAGGGTGAGCAGCTGCTCGATGAGCTGGCTGTACGCGTCGACCGTCTGCGACGTGGAGTTCTCGTCGTCGTAGGCGTTCTTGCGTACGTCATTGATCTTCTGGAGCTGCTGCGTGATCTCGACGGTGTTCGCGCGGACGCCGAGGAGACCCTTGTCGCCGTCGGTGTTGTCGAGGTCCTGCGTCTCCTGCAGGAAGCGGTTGTAGGCGCGGTCGGTCTTCTGCCGGGCGCCCTTGACCACGTAGTCCGAGGAGTTCGCGCCGTGCGCGAGGGGGCCTGCCGAGCGGTCGCGCTCCTCCTGGAGCGCGGAGGCCAGCTCGGTGGCGCGCTTGGTCATGTCGGTCAGCAGCTTCATGTTGTTGAGCTGCTGGATCTCGTCCATGGACTCGTTGATGCGGAGCGCGCCGAGGGAGGTCGCGGTGATCACGGGGAGCGCGAGCAGCGAGACCAGTCGGGTGGAGATGCGCCAGTTGCGCAGGGCTATTCGCGAGCCGGGCCCGGTGGGCGACTTCACGGTGCCCGTCGTGCCGCCCGATGACGCGGTGGCCGTGGGCAGGCTCACGCCGCCGGCTCCGCGGCCGGTCTCGCCGGCCGGTACCTGCCCGGGGTTCTGGGCGTGCTGGGCCGAGGAGCCGCGGTCGGTCCCGCCGCGCTCCGGCTCTGCCGCAGCGCTGCTGCCATCCCTCTTGAAACGTCCCTGCACTAGCGTCGCAACCTCTGGACCAGGCGTCCCTCCGCACAAACGGCGGGACGGTGTCGGCGTCGTGGGGCGCAGAACGCCCCATGGTGGTCGTGAGTGACCGGCGCTGGCTCCCCTTTCCCGCCGCCACTCGGCGCTGCGTTGCGCCCCTGCGCGCCGGTTCGATCCCGCGGCGGTCCCGGGAATTCCAGCACAGTGCAGGATCTCCAACAAGGCCCGTGTGTCGCGCCGCGACCTCCGTGACTGGGCGTGAGTGGCGCGTCACGAGACGTAGAAAGTGATCTGGGGCAAAACGGGCCATTGGGCCCAGTAAAGCTCTGGCCGACGGGTGTCCCAGTGTTCATGATCGGGAGCGGAATGATGGCTTCAGTGGCGCAATGTCCGATTCCAACAACCCCTTCACGGGCCTGAATTGACCCTTTTGCCCGCTACCTCGTGAGCAAACTCACATGAAGATCAAGGCCTCATCCGGGCTTTGGGCGGGAATTGGATGTTTAGCCTGACGCTTTACAGGGATGGCGAATCCGACAACCCGCGTCCACCACACGACGCCTCAACTGACAGGGCACGAACAGCAGATGAAGACCGTCAAGTCGGCGATGTTCCGCAACATAGCCAACCCGCGCCGCACCACCCTCGCCCACCTCACGGACGCACAGGAGGTCGCCCCGGCCGCCGAGCAGCCGGACCACGCGACGGAACTCCCGGCGGTGACGGCCAACCCGAAGCGCACGATCCTTATGGACGCGCCGGAGCAGTTCAGTCCGGCTGTCTGAGAAGAATCCAGCCCGTCCGGCGTTCGAGGACGAGCTCGCGCAGCGGCGACAGACGGAGTGCCGACGCGGGGGCACGTGAGATCCGGTCGCACGCCGGCCGCAGGCCACCGCGTTAGCCTGGGGTGTCAGTCTCTCCCTCCAGCAAAGGGCACCGCTCTTGCGCATCGCCAGGTTCTCCATCGACGGCAACGTCGCCTTCGGCGCGGTCGAGGGCGAAAGTCCCCCCGGAACGACCGATGGGCTCGTCCTCGACATCATCAAGGGCATCCCGTTCGCGGACTTCGAGCTCTCCGGCACGAAGGTCCCGCTGAGCAAGGTCAGGCTGCTGCCTCCGGTGCTCCCCAACAAGGTCGTGGGCATCGGCCGCAACTACGCGGACCACGCCAAGGAACTCGGCAACGAGGTCCCCGACGTCCCGGTCGCCTTCTTCAAGCCGTCCACCTCGGTGATCGGCCCCGGTGACGCCATCGCGTACCCCTCCTTCTCGCAGGAGGTGCACTACGAGGCCGAGCTCGCCGTGGTCATCGGCCGCATGTGCCGCGAGGTCCCGCGCGAGCGCGCCCGCGACGTCATCCTCGGCTACACCTGCGCGAACGACGTCACCGCGCGTGACGTCCAGCAGCGCGAGAAGCAGTGGGCCAGGGCCAAGGGCTTCGACAGCTCCTGCCCGCTCGGCCCCTGGGTGGAGACCGACCTCGACCCCTCCGACCTCACCATCCAGTGCACGGTCAACGGCGAACAGCGCCAGCTGGGGCGTACGACCGACATGGTCCGCTCCGTCGAGGACCTGATCGTGCACATCTCCGAGGCCATGACGCTGCTCCCCGGCGACGTCATCCTCACGGGCACCCCGGCAGGGGTCGGCCCCCTGAACGTCGGCGACGAGGTCGCCGTCACCATCGAAGGCATCGGCACTCTCACCAACAAGGTGATCAAGCGTGGCTAACGCGACTCCCGTACGCGTACGGTTCTGTCCCTCGCCGACCGGCAACCCCCACGTGGGCCTGGTCCGCACCGCTCTCTTCAACTGGGCCTACGCCCGGCACAACGAGGGCTCCCTCGTCTTCCGCATCGAGGACACCGACGCGGCCCGCGACTCGGAGGAGTCGTACGAGCAGCTGCTCGAGGCGATGCGCTGGCTGGGCTTCGACTGGGACGAGGGCCCCGAGGTCGGCGGCCCGCACGCGCCGTACCGCCAGTCGCAGCGGATGGACGTCTACCAGGACGTCGCCGCCAAGCTCCTGGACTCCGGCCGCGCGTACTACTGCTACTGCTCCACGGAGGAGCTGGACGCCCGCCGCGACGCCGCCCGCGCCGCCGGCAAGCCGTCCGGCTACGACGGCCACTGCCGCGACCTGACCGCCGAGCAGCGTGCCGCGTACGAGACGGAGGGCCGCAAGCCCATCGTCCGTTTCCGCATGCCCGACGAGGCGATCACGTTCACGGACCTGGTCCGCGGCGAGATCACCGTCCAGCCGGAGAACGTCCCGGACTACGGCATCGTCCGCGCCAACGGAGCACCGCTCTACACCCTGGTGAACCCGGTCGACGACGCGCTGATGGAGATCACCCACGTCCTGCGCGGCGAGGACCTGCTCTCCTCGACCCCCCGCCAGATCGCCCTCTACGCGGCGCTTGCGGACCTGGGCATCGCCAAGGAGACCCCGGCCTTCGGCCACCTCCCGTACGTCATGGGCGAGGGCAACAAGAAGCTCTCCAAGCGCGACCCGCAGGCGTCCCTGAACCTCTACCGCGAGCGCGGCTTCCTCCCCGAGGGCCTCCTCAACTACCTGTCCCTCCTGGGCTGGTCGTTCTCCGCGGACCAGGACGTCTTCTCGATCGAGGACATGGTCGCCAAGTTCGACCTCGCGGACGTGAACGCCAACCCGGCCCGCTTCGACCTGAAGAAGGCCGAGGCGATCAACGCCGACCACATCCGCATGCTGGACGTGAAGGCGTTCGCGGCGGCCTGCGAGCCGTGGCTTCGGGCCCCGCACGCCAACTGGGCCCCCGAGAGCTTCGACCAGGCCGCCTGGGAAGCCATCGCCCCCCACGCCCAGACCCGCATCAAGGTCCTCTCCGAGATCACGGAGAACGTGGACTTCCTCTTCCTCGACCAGCCCGTCGACGACGAGGCGTCCTGGACGAAGGCCATGGGCAAGGGCGACCCGGCCGCCCTTCTGACGACGGCCCGCGCCAAGCTCGACGCCGCCGACTGGACGTCCCCCGAGTCCCTCAAGGAGGCCGTCCTGGCCGCCGGCGAGGAGCACGGCCTGAAGCTCGGCAAGGCCCAGGCCCCGGTCCGCGTCGCCGTCACCGGCCGCACGGTCGGCCTGCCCCTCTTCGAGTCCCTGGAGATCCTGGGCAAGGAGAAGTCCCTGGCCCGCATCGACGCGGCCCTGGCGAAGCTTGCCGCGTAAGGCTGCGCAAGCACGCACGTTCAGAACGAAGGGCCCGGAAGCCATCACGGCTGCCGGGCCCTTCGCGTACGTTCGGACCATGCCGATCAAAGCCGTGGTCTGGGACGTGGACGACACGATCTTCGATTACGCGTACGCCGACGCCACCGGCATGCACGCCCACCTCACCGCCGAAGGCCTCATGGAGCGGTACGAGACCGCCGAGCGTGCCCTTGCCCTGTGGAAAGAGGTCACCGAGCGCCACTGGGCCCGCTTCAGTGCCGGAAGGGTCGACTTCGAGGCCCAGCGCCGCGACCGCGTACGCGAGTTCCTGGACGCCGTCCTGAGCGACCGGGACGCGGACGCCTGGTTCCAGCGCTACCTCGTCCACTACGAATCCGCCTGGACCCTCTTCCCCGACACCCTCCCCGTCCTGGACGCCCTCGCCGACGACTACCGCCACGCCGTGCTCTCGAACTCCGCACTGATGGTCCAGGACCGCAAGCTGCGCGTACTCGGCGTGCGGGACCGCTTCGAGTCCGTCCTGTGCGCCGCCGAACTCGGCGTCTCCAAGCCCGCGGCGGAGGCCTTCCTCGCGGTGTGTACGACGATGGGCCTGGCCCCCGAGGAAGTCGCCTACGTAGGGGACCAGCCGGAGATCGACGCACGGGGCGCCCGGGACGCGGGTCTTCTCGGCATCTGGCTCGACCGCAACGGCGCGGCCCAGGAAGGCATGTCGGGCGTACACCGCATCACGTGTCTCACCGAGCTGCCCCCGCTGCTCCGCGGCGATACCCGTTTTGGAGCGCCGTCCACCTTCGGGTAATGTTCTTCCTGCGCCGCCCGAGAAGGCCGAAAGGTCCGACCAGGAAGCGCAAGTCGAGCAAAACTCCCGCAAGGGGTTGCGTATCGATGGCCTATGGTGTAATTGGCAGCACGACGGTTTCTGGTTCCGTTAGTCTAGGTTCGAGTCCTGGTAGGCCAGCTCGCAGAGCTTATCTGCAACGCCCCCGTTGTGTAGCGGCCTAGCACGCCGCCCTCTCAAGGCGGTAGCGCCGGTTCGAATCCGGTCGGGGGTACAGATCCTTCCCATGGAAGCAGTTCGGGTCGCACCCACTGCAGCCGATGCAGGATCGCTAGGGCCCCCGTTGTGTAGCGGCCTAGCACGCCGCCCTCTCAAGGCGGTAGCGCCGGTTCGAATCCGGTCGGGGGTACGCAGTGTCTAGCTGGTCTAGACCACAGTGGGCTATGGTGTAATTGGCAACACGACGGTTTCTGGTTCCGTTGTTCTAGGTTCGAGTCCTGGTAGCCCAGCGCAGTACGGCAGGACAAAGCAGTGCAGCAGGAAAAGCTAGCCCCCGTTGTGTAGCGGCCTAGCACGCCGCCCTCTCAAGGCGGTAGCGCCGGTTCGAATCCGGTCGGGGGTACAGAAAGAAGGGGCCTTCCCGTAAGGGAGGGCCCTTTCGTCATTCCTCCGGCGCTCCTGTCGCGTCGCCCGAACCCTCCTGCCCGTAGCGGCGGTTGGACTCCTCGGCCTGGGCGAGCCTGCGCAGGCTCAGCAGGACCGGTTCGTAGAGGACGGTGAGCGCGACCGCCGCCTCCAGCTGTTCGTCGGGCGACTCGTAGCGCTCCACCAAGTCCAGGTCGGCGACGGCCAGTTGTCCCGCCGAGCGCGCGTAGGGCGCCAAGTCGTCGACGGCGCAGGGGTATCCGAGCCGGGCGAGCGTCGCGACCGCGGTCACGAGCATCCCGTACGCCGGTGAATCGGCGCCGTAGCCCTGGCCGTACCGCCAGTCGAGCCGTTCGAGCAGGGCGTCGGCCGTGTGGCGTGCCGTCAGTGTCGCCGGGTCGTCCTCGACGGGCTCGGGGCCGTGGGGGAGTGCCCAGACCGCCATGCCCAGACGGGAGTTGTGGTCGAGGGAGTCGTCCTCCAGGGCGGTGAGCACCTCGCGGGCGGACGCGATCGGCACCCGGCCCACCTGGATGAGCGCCCGGACGAGGCGCAGTCGCCGCAGGTGCTGCTCGTCGTACTCGGCCTGCGTGGCCGTCACGCGGCGGCCCGGCGGGAGCAGCCCCTCGCGCAGGTAGTACTTGATCGTGGCCGTCGAGACCCCGCTGCGCGTGCTGAGCTCCGCCAGTCGCATCGGCTCGCTCCTTCTCTTGGTTCTCTCTTGCGCATCCCCTTGGGGAGTGGCACTATCCAATCATGGATAGCAGAGCTATCCAACGCTCTCTGAAGGGGGAACCATCGTGAGCACCAAGCCGATCGAAGGGCGCATGACCGCCGACGCGCAGGGTCCGGTCACCGTCTTCAACATCGGGATGCGCATCAACAACTTCCGTGCCGTGCGCAGCTGGTGGCCCGTCTTCCGGGCGATGCCCCGGATGCTCGAGGAGCTGTCGCGGGACCCGGGGAGCGGCATGCTCGGCTATCAACTGCTGCTCGGCGGCCCACGGGTGCTGTACGTCGTCCAGTACTGGGAGTCACCGGAGAAGCTCCTTGCCTACGCGTCCGAGCAGGGCAAGGAGCACCGCCCCGCCTGGGCCGCCTTCAACCGGCGGTTGCGGGAGGGCAAGGGGAAGGTCGGCTTCTGGCACGAGACGTACGTGGTGCCGCCCGGCGCTCATGAGGCGGTCTACATCAACATGCCGGAGTTCGGCCTGGGCAAGGCCGTCGGCGTGGTGCCGGTGGGCCGCCGGGGGGAGCGGGCCGCCGACCGGCTCAAGGTCGTCTGAGGCATGTAAAACGCCCGAGGGGCAG
Organism: Streptomyces sp. NPDC002853; assembly: GCF_053591915.1. Classification (NCBI taxonomy): domain Bacteria; kingdom Bacillati; phylum Actinomycetota; class Actinomycetes; order Kitasatosporales; family Streptomycetaceae; genus Streptomyces; species Streptomyces sp. NPDC002853. Next base: position 152,134 of record NZ_JBSFUS010000012.1, read on the forward strand.
CCGCGGCGTTGAGGCGGCCCCTCGGGCGATTACTACGTGCTGACCGGGGTGGTACGGGTCAGCCCGTGCGGCGCAGGGCCTCGGACAGGCGTCCTGCGGCGTCGATGATGGCCTGGGCGTGCATCCGGCCCGGGTGGCGGGTCAGGCGCTCGATCGGCCCGGAGACCGAGACGGCGGCGACCACGCGGTTCGAGGGGCCGCGCACGGGGGCGGAGACGGACGCGACGCCCGGCTCCCGCTCGCCGATGGACTGGGCCCAGCCCCTGCGGCGTACGCCCGAAAGGGCGGTGGCCGTGAAGCGGGCGCCCTGGAGGCCGCGGTGCAGGCGCTCCGGCTCCTCCCAGGCCATCAGGATCTGCGCGGACGAGCCCGCTTTCATCGTGAGCGTCGAGCCGACGGGGACCGTGTCCCGCAGGCCCGAGAGACGCTCGGCCGCCGCGACGCAGATGCGCATGTCGCCCTGGCGGCGATAGAGCTGCGCGCTCTCGCCCGTCACGTCACGCAGGTGCGTGAGGACCGGGCCCGCCGTGGCGAGCAGGCGGTCCTCGCCGGCCGCCGCCGCGAGTTCCGCGAGCCGCGGGCCGAGAATGAAGCGGCCCTGCATGTCGCGCGCCACCATCCGGTGGTGTTCCAGTGCCACGGCGAGACGGTGTGCCGTGGGTCGTGCGAGTCCGGTGGCCGCGACCAGACCCGCGAGGGTGGCCGGGCCGGACTCCAGGGCGCTCAAGACGAGAGCCGCCTTGTCGAGAACGCCGACGCCGCTAGAGTTGTCCATGCGTCGATACTCGCGTCTCACTCTGTGAAACGCAAGTTCAATTTTCGATGGAACACGTCACCCTGGGACGTGCGATCCGCGGACCAACGGATGGCGGTCCACGCGCGGCACGAGGGGTACGGGCGTGGACGAACAATTCTCTAGTTGGGCCGGCCCAACACAGCCGGTCGGAGGGAAAGCGATGGGTAGGACACTCGCGGAGAAGGTCTGGGACGACCACGTCGTCCGGCGCGCCGAAGGCGAGCCCGACCTCCTCTTCATCGATCTGCACCTGCTGCACGAGGTGACCAGCCCGCAGGCCTTCGACGGCCTGCGCCAGGCAGGACGCCCGGTGCGGCGCCTCGACCTCACCATCGCCACCGAGGATCACAACACCCCGACCCTCGACATCGACAAGCCCATCGCGGACCCGGTCTCGCGGGCGCAGTTGGAGACGCTGCGCAAGAACTGCGCCGAGTTCGGCGTGCGGCTGCACTCGCTGGGCGACGTGGAGCAGGGCGTCGTCCACGTGGTGGGCCCCCAGCTGGGCCTGACCCAGCCCGGCACCACCGTGGTCTGCGGCGACTCGCACACCTCCACGCACGGCGCCTTCGGCGCGCTCGCGTTCGGCATCGGCACCTCCCAGGTCGAGCACGTCCTGGCCACGCAGACGCTGCCGATGGCCCCGCCGAAGACCATGGCCATCACCGTCGACGGCGAACTGCCCGACGACGTCACGGCCAAGGACCTGATCCTCGCCATCATCACCAAGATCGGCACCGGCGGCGGCCAGGGCTACGTCCTGGAGTACCGCGGCTCCGCCATCGAGAAACTCTCGATGGAAGCCCGCATGACCATCTGCAACATGTCGATCGAGGCCGGCGCCCGCGCGGGCATGATCGCCCCCGACGCGACCACCTTCGACTACATCAAGGGCCGCGACCACGCCCCGAAGGGCGAGGAGTGGGACGCGGCGGTCGAGTACTGGAAGACCCTGAAGACGGACGAGGACGCGGTCTTCGACGCCGAGGTCTACATCGACGCCACGAAGCTCGCGCCGTTCGTCACCTGGGGCACCAACCCGGGCCAGGGCGCGCCGCTCTCGGCGCAGGTCCCCGATCCGGCTTCGTACGAAGACGCCTCGGAGCGGTACGCCGCCGAAAAGGCCCTGGAATACATGGGGTTGACCGCGGGGCAGGCGCTGCGCGACATCAAGGTCGACACCGTCTTCGTAGGTTCGTGCACCAACGGCCGCATCGAGGACCTGCGTGCGGCGGCGTCCATCGTCGAGGGCCGCAAAGTCGCCGACGGCGTACGGATGCTGATCGTCCCCGGCTCGGTCCGGGTCGCCCTGCAGGCCATCGAGGAGGGCCTGGACAAGGTCTTCGTCGCCGCGGGCGCCGAATGGCGGCACGCCGGCTGCTCGATGTGCCTGGGCATGAACCCCGACCAACTGGCGCCCGGCGAGCGCTCCGCGTCGACCTCCAACCGCAACTTCGAGGGCAGGCAGGGCAAGGGCGGCCGCACCCACCTGGTGTCGCCCCAGGTCGCCGCCGCCACCGCGGTCACCGGCCACCTGTCGTCGCCCGCGGACCTGACCGACGCCCCTGGTAACCCCGTCACCGCCGGAGTCTGAGAGCCATGGAAGCATTCACCACGCACACCGGCCGGGCCGTTCCGCTGCGCCGCAGCAACGTCGACACCGACCAGATCATCCCCGCCCACTGGCTGAAGAAGGTCACCAGGGACGGATTTGAGGACGGGCTCTTCGAGGCCTGGCGCAAGGACGGCGAGTTCATCCTGAACAAGCCCGAACGCCAGGGCGCCACGGTCCTGGTGGCAGGCCCCGACTTCGGTACGGGCTCCTCGCGCGAGCACGCCGTCTGGGCGCTGCAGAACTACGGCTTCAAGACCGTCATCTCCTCGCGCTTCGCCGACATCTTCCGCGGCAACTCGCTGAAGAACGGCCTGCTCACCGTCGTGCTCGACCAGAAGATCGTGGACGCGCTCTGGGACCTGACGGAGGCCGACCCGCAGGCCGAGATCACCGTTGACCTGCAGGATCGCCAGGTCCGCGCCGAGGGCGTCACCGCCGACTTCGAGCTCGACGAGAACGCCCGCTGGCGTCTCCTGAACGGCCTGGACGACATCAGCATCACGCTCCAGAACGAGCCGGACATCGCCGCGTACGAGGCCGGCCGACGCTCGTACAAGCCGCGGACCGTGCAGGTCTGACACCCCCGCAACACCCTGGTGTACCCCCAATCGTGGACGGTTGGGGGTACATCTGTGTCCGGGCCCTGGAGGGGGTCCGCTGACCTGAACGGGTGGTCTCAACTCCCTTGATCCGGACGGCAGAAGAGGCTTGAAATCCCCTTGTACTCGGTCCGACCGGGTACCCTCAGGAGGGCGCCGGATGTGGGTAGTTACCCCCTGCGGAGGCGACAACTCGCCCCAGATGGCACAATCGGTGCATGGAACGTGACAGCCAACTCGAGCTCTACGGGCTTGTTGCGGACCAACTGAAGGAAGCGCACTCAAGGGTGCGTGCACTGCAAGTCCCGGAGGGCGTACGGATGGCGCTGACCCGGAAGCTGCTGGTCATTACGGCCGCGGCCAAACACGATCTCGCCGATGCGGCAAGGCGTCTGGAGCGATTGATGGCGTCCCTCGACGAAGCTGAAGAGGGCCGATTCCCCGAAGATGCCTGAGCCACAAGGCTCAAACGGCCCTTCGAGGAACCTTCGAGGAACTCATGGACAGTCGAGTTCGTTGCGGCACAAGGGTGATTAGCCCGTTTCGTGTTTGATTTGCGGTATATATCTGCCTAACGTGCGAAAAAGCCTGGCGAATACGCTCGGGCGAGGTCTCCGAAGGGGAAGACGTGAACAAGGCGCAGCTCGTAGAAGCGATTGCCGACAAGGTGGGTGGCCGTCAGCAGGCCGCCGACGCCGTGGACGCGGTTCTGGACGCAGTCGTCCGTGCCGTGGTCAGCGGAGACCGTGTTTCGGTCACCGGTTTCGGCTCGTTCGAGAAGGTTGACCGTCCGGCCCGTTACGCCCGCAACCCGCAGACCGGGGAGCGCGTTCGGGTCAAGAAGACCTCGGTTCCGCGCTTCCGCGCCGGTCAGGGCTTCAAGGACCTGGTGAGCGGCTCGAAGAAGCTCCCGAAGAACGACGTCGCGGTCAAGAAGGCGCCCAAGGGCAGCCTTTCGGGCGGCAGCGCATCGGCGACCGTCAAGAAGGCCGCGGCCAAGAAGGCCACCGCCAAGAAGGCGACGGCGAAGAAGGCCACCCCCGCCAAGAAGGCCACCGCCAAGAAGACGACGGCGACGGCGAAGAAGGCGGCCACGGCCAAGAAGGCCACCGCCAAGAAGACGACGGCGACCGCCAAGAAGGCCACGGCCAAGAAGGCGACGGCCAAGAAGGCCACCCCCGCCAAGAAGGCCACCGCCAAGAAGACCGCGCCGGCCACCAAGAAGGCCACCGCGAAGAAGACCGCTCCGGCCAAGAAGTCGACGGCGCGCAAGACCACCGCCAAGAAGGCGACCGCCCGCAAGAAGTAAGGGCACCAGGGCACTCACGCGCCGGGCCGGGCTCCCAACTGGGAGCCCGGCCCGCGGCGTGTGCGGGGGCCACTTCAGAACGTCTGCAGCGTCACCAGGGTGATCCGGCGGCCCTCGCCCTCACCCTCGACCTCGATCCGCACCCGCTGGCCGGGCCTGAGCAGCCGCAGGCCGCCCGCGTCGAACGCCGGGGGATCGAAGGGCACCGGAGTGCCGTCGTCGAGCAGCACGCTGCCGCTGCGGGTCTCGGAGTCGTACGTGTACGCGGTCGCCTGCATGGGGGAAGCGTACTCAGTCGGCGATCAGCAGCCTCGCGGCAGCCGCCGCCGTGCGCGGCCCCACACCCAGCGCGAGCGCGGCCCGCAGGTCGTCGCCGGTGTCCACGTCCTGGCGTACGGAATCGACGTCGTCGAGCGGAAGTTCCACCGCCCCGGAGGCCTTGTGCCGGGAACGGGACGCCGCGCCGAATGCCGGACGCAATTCCATGCCGGGGGTGGCGGAGAGCAACGTCGTGCCGATTCCGGCGGCGTCCGCGAGGAAAGAACGGGGAAATCGGGCCGCGCTGTCGAGTACCCGGGTCAATTCCAGGGGGCGCAGTGCGGGGAGATCGGCATTGAGCGCCGCGACGGCCGTTCCGGGCCGCCCGGCGCGTACATCCGCCGCCCCGTGCGCCAGGGCCGCGTTGAGGCCCCCCGCGGGCTCGTCACGGACGATCCTGGCCCCCAGCACCGCCAGCTCGCGCCCGGCGAGGCCGTCGTCCGTGACGACCACCACATCCCGTACCGCCGGGCAGGCCATCGCGGCGGCCACGGTGTCCTGCGCGAAGGCCAGGGCGAGGCCGGGGCGCAAGGTGTCACCGGTGGTGGCGGTGAGCCTGCTCTTGGCGCGCTCCAGCGGCTTCAGGGGTATCACCAGGGTCCACTGCACGGGTGCCGGCTCCGTCCTTCGCGTCGGGCCCATTGTGACCTGCCGGCCGGGGCACTACCGGGGCCGGGGTTGCGGGGGCGGGCGTACGGTGTTCTCGACAGACAGGCAGCCTGGGGCGACACTTGTGCGGCCGACCAGGTTCATGGAGGAAGGTGTCCGAGTGTCCCGCCGCAGAATCGGCTTCTGGTACCGCCTGGCGGCGGTCATCGCAAAACCGCCGCTGGTGGTTCTGTTCAAGCGGGACTGGCGTGGAATGGAGCACATTCCGGCCGACGGTGGATTCATCACGGCGGTGAATCACAACTCGTATATCGACCCGCTCTCGTACGCGCATTTTCAGTACAACACCGGACGAGTGCCTCGTTTCCTGGCAAAGGACGGCCTTTTCAAGGACGGCTTCGTCGGCAAGGTCATGAAGGGCACGGGCCAGATCCCGGTCTACCGCGAGACCACGAATGCGCTCGACGCCTTCCGTGCCGCGGTCGACGCGATCGAGCGCGGTGAGTGCGTGGCGTTCTACCCCGAGGGCACCCTCACCAGGGACCCCGAGATGTGGCCGATGACCGCCAAGTCCGGTGCCGCGCGGGTCGCCCTGCGGACCAAGTGCCCGGTGATCCCCGTCGCCCAGTGGGGCGCCAACCTCGCGCTTCCCCCGTACAGCAAGAAGCTCAGCCTCTTCCCGCGCAAGAAGCTCCAGGTCCTCGCGGGCAAGCCGGTCGACCTCTCGCGCTTCTACGACAAGGAACCCACACCCGAGATCCTGCGGGAGGTGACCGAGGAGATCATGGCCGGGGTCACCGAACTCCTCGAGGAGATCCGGCACGAGAAGGCGCCCGCGGTTCCCTACGACCCGCGCAAGGCGCGGCTCGCGCAACGCCGCAAGGCGACCGGCCCGAGCGGTTCAGGCGTCCCCGAGAACACCCCCGAGAGCACCACGGAGGACAGCAAGTGACGAACCCGGTGAGGGCCGCCGTCTTCGGAACCGGCTCGTGGGGTACTGCCTTCGGCATGGTGCTCGCCGACGCCGGGTGCGACGTCACCCTGTGGGCCCGCCGCGCCGAACTCGCCGAGGCCGTCAACTCCTCGCACAGCAACCCGGACTACCTCCCCGGTGTCGAACTCCCGGAGAGCCTGAGGGCGACCACGGACCCGGCCGAGGCCGCGGCCGGCGCCGACTTCACCGTGCTCGCGGTGCCTTCGCAGACGCTGCGCGGCAACCTCGCCGAGTGGGCGCCGCTGCTCGCCCCCGACACCGTGCTCGTCTCCCTCATGAAGGGCGTCGAACTGGGCTCCGCGATGCGGATGAGCGAGGTCATCGAGGACGTCACGAAGGTCGCCGCCGACCGCGTGGCCGTCGTCACGGGCCCCAACCTCGCCCGCGAGATCGCCGCCAGGCAGCCCGCAGCCGCCGTGGTCGCCTGCCGCGACGAATCGATCGCGCAACGCCTGCAGACCGCCTGCCACACCCCGTACTTCCGCCCGTACACGAACACGGACGTCGTCGGCTGCGAACTCGGCGGCGCCGTCAAGAACGTCATCGGTCTCGCCGTCGGCATCGCGGACGGCATGGGCCTGGGCGACAACACCAAGGGCTCGCTCATCACGCGCGGGCTCGCCGAGACCACCCGCCTGGGCATGGCGATGGGCGCCGACCCGCTGACGTTCTCCGGACTCGCGGGCCTGGGCGACCTGGTGGCCACCTGCTCGTCGCCGCTCTCGCGCAACCACACCTTCGGCACCAACCTCGGCAAGGGCATGACCCTCGAGGAGACCATCGCGGTCACCAAGCAGACCGCGGAGGGCGTCAAGTCCTGTGAGTCGGTGCTGGATCTGGCCCGCAGGCACGGCGTCGACATGCCCATCACCGAGACGGTCGTGGGCATCGTGCACGAGGGCACACCCCCCGTGGTCGCCCTCAAGGAGCTGATGTCGCGCAGCGCCAAGCCCGAGCGCCGCTGACTCTCCCCGGGCCAGCGGGTACCCTCAAGCCGATATGAGCAGCGAGAACCTCCCCCAGAGCCCCGAGCCGCGCCCCGAGCAGAGCTCTGAGCTGCCGCTCCGCAAGCCGCGTGTGGCCGTCGTGTTCGGCGGCCGCAGCTCGGAGCACGGCATCTCGGTCGTCACGGCGGGCGCCGTACTGCGTGCCATCGACCGCACCAAGTACGACGTCCTGCCCATCGGCATCACGACGGACGGCCGCTGGGCCCTGACCGCCGACGATCCCGACCGCATGGCGATCACCGACCGGCAGGTGCCCAACGTCGACGCGCTGGCCGAGTCGGCCGACGGCGGCGTGGTGATGCCGCTGGACCCCGGCAACCGCGAGGTCGTCTACAGCGAGCCCGGCTCCGTGCCCAAGGCGCTCGGTGAGGTCGACGTCGTCTTCCCGATGCTGCACGGTCCCTACGGAGAGGACGGCACCCTCCAGGGGCTCCTGGAGCTCTCCGGAGTGCCTTACGTGGGCGCCGGTGTGCTCGCCTCGGCCGTCGGCCAGGACAAGGAGTACATGAAGCGGGTGTTCACCTCCTTCGGTCTGCCCGTCGGCCCGTACCTGGTGATCCGCCCGCGCGAGTGGGACCGCGACCAGGAGGGCGCCCGCAAGAAGATCGCGGAGTTCGCCGGCGACCACGGCTGGCCGCTGTTCATCAAGCCCGCGCGCGGCGGCTCTTCGATGGGCATCACCAAGGTCGACTCCTTCGAGGGCCTCGACGAGGCGATCGAGGAAGCCCGCCGCCACGACCCCAAGATCCTCGTCGAGTCGCTCCTGCGCGGCCGCGAGATCGAGTGCGGGGTCCTGGAGTTCGAGGACGGGCCGCGCGCGAGCGTGCCCGCCGAGATCCCGCCGGTGCAGTCGCACGACTACTACGACTTCGAGGCGAAGTACATCGACTCGACGCCCGGGATCGTGCCCGCCCCGCTGACGCCCGAGCAGACCGCCGAGATCCAGCGGCTCGCGGTCGACGCCTTCGAGGCCACCTCCTGCGAGGGCCTGGTGCGCGCGGACTTCTTCCTCACCGAGGACGGGTTCGTGATCAACGAGATCAACACGATGCCGGGCTTCACGCCCATCTCGATGTACCCGCAGATGTGGGAGGCGAGCGGCGTCAGCTACCCCGAGCTGGTGGACCGCCTCGTCCAGGCGGCCCTCAACCGGTCGACGGGGCTGCGCTGACCCCTCGCGGGATGCGCTAGGCGATCCCCTTGGGGATCGTCTTCTTGACGGGGGCGGCGAAGTCCGTCAGCGGGCTCACGCCGCTCCCCGCGCGCTCCTCGGGCAGCGTGATCTCCACGTACGCCTTGCGCAGCGTGGACGTGAAGCGGAACGAACCGTCGTCCTGCTCCTCCATCAGCCAGTTGACGCCGTCAGCCGTCACACCGTCCGCCTCGGGGTCGTTCATCTTCGGCGGTCTGGCGACACCGCAGCGCAGTATGATCGCCGGGTCTCCCCACCCGGCGGTCAGCTCCGACTTCGGCTCGGGATCAACGCGCTCAAGACCGTCCACCTTCTTCGGCAGCCGCTTGTCCAGGTTCCGGCACAGTTCGGTGACCTTGCCGTCCGGGGTGGGAACCGCTGCCTTCACCGCTTCGTCTGCTGAGGAGCAGCCCGCGGACGCGATCAGCAGTGCGAGGGCGGGAGCGGAGACGAGGCAGCGACGCCGGCGACGGGAAATCTTCACCGGCCAAGGGTAGACGGGGGCTACAGGTGCACGACGGGGCAGGTCAGGGTCCGGGTGATGCCGTCCACTTGCTGGACTTTGGCGACCACCATGCGGCCGAGTTCGTCGACCGTGTCCGCCTGGGCGCGCACGATGACATCGTAGGGTCCGGTCACGTCCTCGGCCTGGATCACTCCTGGGATCTTGCCGATCAGCTCGGCGACGGTCGACGCCTTGCCGACCTCTGTTTGGATCAGGATGTACGCCTGTACCACGGAACCTCCAGGGCGGCCACGAGGATCATGTGGGGGGAAGGGACGCCACGGTACCGCGTCGCCGCTTCCCACGGGGAGACCCGGGGGAGCTGTGGCGCGCACATCGCGGTGGACGGGCAACAGAAGTTGACGATCATATCGAGCGTACCTATGACAGTGATGGCTCGCGACCGCAAGCCGAGCAGCGTGAAAGGGCATGGTGAGTCCCGGTGAAGGGAACCGTCGGCGAGTTGGGGGAGTTCGGGCTCATCAGGGAACTCACCTCCCGGCTCACGTCCACCCCGGCCGTCCGGCTCGGCCCCGGCGATGACGCCGCCGTCGTGTCGGCCCCCGACCGCAGGGTCGTGGCGAGCACCGACATCCTCCTGGAGGGGCGGCACTTCCGGCGCGACTGGTCGACCGCGTACGACGTGGGACGCAAGGCCGCCGCGCAGAACCTCGCGGACATCGCCGCCATGGGCGCCGTACCGACCGCGCTCCTGCTCGGCCTGGTCGTGCCCGCCGAACTCCCCGCCAGCTGGCCCACCGAGCTCATGGACGGCCTGCGTGACGAATGCCAGGTCGCCGGGGCCGCGGTCGTGGGCGGAGACGTCGTACGGGGCGACACGATCACCGTCGCGATCACCGCGCTCGGCGATCTGCGCAACCACGAGCCGGTCACGCGCGCGGGTGCTCAGCCCGGCGATGTCGTCGCCGTCACCGGCTGGTTGGGCTGGTCGGCCGCCGGGCACGCGGTGCTCTCCCGCGGCTTCCGTTCACCGCGCGCCTTCGTGGAGGCCCACCGCAGGCCCGAACCGCCGTACCACGCGGGCCCCGCGGCCGCCGGTCTCGGCGCCACCTCGATGACGGACGTGAGCGACGGCCTCATCGCCGACCTCGGCCACATCGCCGACTCCAGCAAGGTGCGCATCGACATCCGCTCCGGAGACGTCGACGTGCCCACCCAGATGAACGACATCGGCCAGGCCGTCGGCGTCGACCCGCTGCAGTGGGTGCTCAACGGCGGCGAGGACCACGCCATCGTGGCGACGTTCCCGCCGGACGTGAAGCTGCCCGCTCGCTGGAAGGTCATCGGCGAGGTCCTCAACCCCTCGGCACTGCCCCAGGTGACGGTGGACGGTGCGCCCTGGACCAGCAAGGGCTGGGACCACTTCGGGGACAACGGGGACGTGGAGTGAGCCGGGCGCGAGCACCGCGCCGCCCCGCGTCCTGACCGTCGCCGGGTCCGACGTCACGGCCGTCACCGCCGCCACCGCGCAGAACTCCCTGGGCCCGCAGGGCTTTTGGGAGCTGCCGGTGGCGGTTCCGGGGCCGGTGGAGGTCTGGGCGCATATGGTCTGGGCGCACACGGTCTGGGCGCACACGAAAGAGCCGGCCCCCGAGGGGACCGGCTCTTTCAGCAACCAGCTAGGTGGCCGCGCTGAGCGTCAGCGCGAGACCTTGCCGGCCTTGATGCACGAGGTGCAAGCGTTGAGCCGCTTCGGCGTCCCGCTGACCACGGCACGAACGCGCTGGATGTTCGGGTTCCAGCGACGGGACGTACGGCGGTGAGAGTGCGAGATGTTGTTGCCGAAGCTCGGCCCCTTGCCGCAGACGTCGCAGTTGGCAGCCACGGGTCACTCCAAGACTTCAGATGCACTTACGGTTAATCCCGGCATGCCGGGATCAGTGCAATGATCGTGGGTGGCGTTGCCAGGAGGAATGTCCCGATGGGTATCGGGCAACCGGAGCAGCATACAACGACTGCTTCGGTAGAACGAAACTACCATGTCTCGCCCCGGCCCCGCCCCGGGCCTTTCGCCCTTCCCGGTCTACGCTGCGTCCATTCCGGATGCCTTTAGGAGGCGAGCAGGTGCCGCAGAACCTCGACGCCGTCGCGGTGCGCGCCTGGTGCGGCCTCGCTCTGGACGCCCTGGGAAGGGCCCGCGAGGAGATCGACGCGATCAACGTCTATCCGGTCGCGGACGGAGACACCGGAACCAACCTCTATCTGACCGTGGAATCGGCGTCCCAGGCGGTCGACGCCGCCTTCACCGGCCTGGAGCCGACCCACCCCACGCTGGCCGAGGCCGCGCGGGCGATGGCGCACGGAGCGCTGATCGGGGCCCGCGGGAACTCGGGCACGATCCTGTCGCAGCTCCTGCGGGGGATGGCGCAGGTCCTGGGCGCCGACCGTGACACTGATCACGCCGACGGCCGGGCGCTGGCACTCGCGCTGCGCCGGGCCGCCGAGTCGGCCTACCAAGCGGTGGCCCACCCCGTGGAGGGCACGGTCCTGACGGTGGCGGCCGCCGCCGCCGACGCGGCCTCGGGCGCCGACGGCGACTGCGGGACGGTGGCGCGGGCCGCGTACGACGGTGCGTGCCGGGCGCTGGAAGCGACACCGGAGCAGCTCGCGGTCCTCGGCCGTGCGGGAGTGGTGGACGCCGGGGGTCGCGGGCTCGTCGCGGTGCTCGGGGCGCTCGTGGGGGCCCTGTCGGGCGGGACGCTGTCGCTGCGGGCCGCTTCCCCGCGGACGGCCGACGGCGCGGGCGCCGCCGTCGAGTGCCAGGACACCCCGGCCGACGGTGCGGCCCCCGCCTTCGAGGTCATCTACCTCCTGGAGGCCGACGACACGGCTGTGGCCCGGCTGCGGACGCGGCTCGACGGGCTCGGCGACTCGCTCGTGGTCGTCGGCGGCGACGGGTTGTGGAACGTCCACGTCCATGTGGACGACGCCGGTGCCGCCGTCGAGGCGGGCGTCGAGGCCGGGCGGCCCCACCGCATCCGCATCACCCACTTCGGGGTCGGCGACGCGCACACCGCCGGCGCCGCGCAGCCGCCCCGCGAGCGGGTGCAGCGCGGGATCGTCGCCGTCGTGCCGGGGGAGGGGCTCGCCGGGCTCTACGCCGACGCCGGGGCGACCACCGTGCCCACGCGCCCCGGGGAGCCGCCCGCCAGCGGAGAGCTCGTAGAAGCGATCCGGCGGGCCCACGCGCGCGAGGTGGTGCTCCTGCCGAACGACGCCGAGCTGCGCCACACCGCGGCCGCCGCGGCCGAGCAGGCCCGTACCGAAGGGGTGCGGGTCGCGCTGATCCCGACCCGGTCCGCGGTCCAGGGCATCGCGGCGCTGGCCGTGCACGAGCCGGACCGCCGCTTCGACGAGGACGTCGTCGCGATGACCTCGGCGGCCGGCGCGACGCGGTACGCCGAACTGGCCGTCGCCGAGCGGCAGTCGTGGACCATGGCGGGCATCTGCCAGGCCGGGGACGTCCTCGGCCTGATCGACGGCGACGTCGCGTTGATCGGCGACGACACCACGCGCACCGCACGGTCCGTGCTGGACCGGATGCTGGCGGCGGGCGGCGAGATGGTCACGCTGGTGCTCGGCGACGACGTGCCGGACAGCCTCGGCGACGAGCTGGAGAAGCATGTGCGCGAGGTGCACCTGGCGGTCGACACGGTGGTCTACCGCGGCGGACGCCAGTCGGCCCTGCTGCTGATCGGCGTGGAGTAGGCCTGCCTTCGGCAGTCCTGACCAGCGGATTTCGGGGACGTACGCCGAATTGTCAGTGGCGTGGTGTGCAATGGATCTCGTGCCCGCGCTCGAAGAACCCCTGAAGAAAGTGGTCGGTCCCGCCACCGCGAAGGTGATGGCCGAGCACCTGGACCTGCACACGGTCGGTGATCTGCTGCACCACTACCCGCGCAGATACGCGGAGCGGGGCGAGCTCACCCGCCTCGCCGAACTCCCGCTGGACGAGCACGTCACGGTGGTCGCCCAGGTCGCGACGGCGCGCATCCTGACGTTCAACGGCGGCAGGGGCCAGCGCCTCGAAGTGACGATCACCGACGGCAGCGGCCAGCTCCAGCTGGTCTTCTTCGGCCGTGGCATCCACAAGCCGCACAAGGACCTGCTGCCGGGCACGCGCGCGATGTTCGCGGGCAAGGCATCGGTCTTCAACCGCAAAATGCAGCTCGCCCACCCGGCGTACGAACTTCTGAAGGGCGACGCCGAGGACGCGGTCGACTCCTGGGCCGGCGCCCTCATCCCGATCTATCCGGCCACGGCGAAGCTGGAGTCCTGGAAGATCGCCAAGTCCGTCGACGCGGTCCTGCCCAGCGCCCAGGAGGCCGTCGACCCGCTGCCGCCGAGCCTGCGCGAGGGACGGGAGCTGATCCCGCTCCCCGAAGCGCTCCTGAAGATCCACCGGCCGCAGACCAAGGCGGACATCGCAGCCGCCCGGGACCGCCTGAAGTGGGACGAGGCCTTCGTCCTCCAGGTGGCCCTGGCCCGCCGGAGGTACGCGGACGCGCAACTCCCCGCGACCGCCCGCCGCCCCCGCGAGGGCGGCCTGCTCGACGCCTTCGACGCCAAGCTGCCCTTCACCCTCACCGAGGGCCAGGAGAAGGTCTCCAAGGAGATCTTCGACGACCTGGCGACCGAACACCCGATGCACCGCCTCCTCCAGGGAGAAGTGGGCAGTGGGAAGACGATGGTCGCCCTGCGCGCCATGCTCGCCGTCGTCGACGCGGGCGGGCAGGCCGCGATGCTCGCGCCGACCGAAGTCCTCGCCCAGCAGCACCACCGCTCGATCACCGAGATGATGGGCGAGCTCGCCGAGGGCGGCATGCTCGGCGGCTCGGACCACGGCACGAAGGTCACGCTGCTCACCGGCTCCATGGGCGCGGCAGGCCGCCGTCAGGCCCTGCTCGACCTGGTCACCGGCGAGGCGGGGATCGTCATCGGCACCCACGCGCTGATCGAGGACAAGGTCCAGTTCCACGACCTCGGCCTGGTCGTCGTCGACGAGCAGCACCGCTTCGGCGTCGAGCAGCGCGACGCCCTGCGCGGCAAGGGCAAGCAGCCCCCGCACCTCCTCGTCATGACGGCCACGCCCATTCCGCGCACGGTCGCGATGACGGTCTTCGGCGACCTGGAGACCTCGGTCCTGGACCAGCTCCCCGCCGGACGCTCGCCGATCGCCAGCCATGTCGTACCGGCCGAGGACAAGCCCCACTTCCTGGCGCGCGCGTGGGAGCGCGTGCGCGAGGAGGTCGAGAACGGCCACCAGGCGTACGTCGTGTGTCCCCGGATCGGTGACGAGGACGACGACCCGAAGAAGGCCAAGAAGAAGGCCGAAGAGGAGGCCACCGCCGAGAAGCGACCCCCGCTCGCCGTCATCGAGGTCGCCGAGCAGCTCGCCCGGGGCCCGCTGAGCGGCCTCAGGGTCGAGGTCCTGCACGGCCGCATGCAGCCCGACGACAAGGACGCGGTGATGCGCCGCTTCGCCGCGGGCGAGACCCAGGTCCTGGTCGCGACGACGGTCATCGAGGTCGGCGTGAACGTCCCGAACGCCACCGCCATGGTGATCATGGACGCCGACCGCTTCGGCGTATCGCAGCTGCACCAGCTGCGCGGCCGCGTCGGCCGTGGCTCGGCCCCCGGCCTCTGCCTCCTGGTCACCGAGATGCCCGAGGCGAGCCCCGCCCGCGGCCGCCTCGCGGCCGTGGCCGCCACGCTCGACGGCTTCGAGCTCTCCCGGATCGACCTGGAGCAGCGCCGCGAGGGCGACGTACTGGGCCAGGCGCAGTCCGGTGTCCGCTCCAGCCTGCGCATGCTCGCCGTCATCGAGGACGAGGAGATCATCGCCGAGGCCCGCGAGGAGGCGGTTTCGGTGGTCTCGGCCGACCCGGACCTGGAACACCTGCCCGAGCTGCGCACCGCCCTCGACGCCCTCCTGGACGACGAGCGCGAGCAGTATCTCGACAAGGGCTGACAGGCGGCGCGGGCGCCGGGACTGAGACACTGGGGCCGGACCACCCGTACGTACACCGACAAGGACTCAGATGACCCGCGTGATCGCCGGTGTGGCCGGCGGACGTCGCCTCGCCGTCCCGCCAGGGAACGGCACACGGCCCACGACCGACCGTGCGCGCGAGGGCCTGTTCTCCACCTGGCAGGCCCTGCAGGGCACGCTGGACGGCGCGCGCGTCCTCGACCTGTACGCGGGGTCCGGAGCCATCGGCCTCGAAGCGCTCTCGCGCGGCGCGGGCCACGCCCTGCTGGTCGAGGCGGACACCCGCGCGGTGCGCACCGTCCGGGAGAACGTGAAGTCGATCGGCCTGCCCGGCGCCGAGGTCAGGGCGGGCAAAGCGGCCCAGATCATCCAGGGCGGCGCCCCCAACACCCCGTACGACCTGGTCTTTCTCGACCCTCCGTACGTCGTCACCGATGACGATCTTCGCGAGATACTGCTCACACTCCGCGCCGGGGGCTGGCTCACGGACGATGCGCTCGTCACCGTTGAACGCAGTACCAGAGGCGGAGAATTCAGCTGGCCCGACGGCTTCGAAGCACTGAGGTCCCGTCGCTACGGCGAAGGCACGTTTTGGTACGGTCGCGCCGCCTCTACGTGCGACGACTCAGTGATCGCGCCATGACCGGACCGGAGAGCGAGGGACTTCAGTTGCGCCGCGCCGTCTGTCCGGGGTCATTCGACCCCATCACCAATGGACACCTCGACATCATCGCCCGCGCCTCCCGGCTGTACGACGTGGTGCACGTCGCGGTGATGATCAATCAGTCGAAGAAGGGCCTGTTCACCGTCGACGAGCGGATCGAGCTGATCCGCGAGGTGACCGCCGACTTCGGGAACGTCGAGGTCGAGTCCTTCCACGGCCTGCTCGTCGACTTCTGCAAGCAGCGCGACATCCCCGCCATCGTCAAGGGCCTGCGCGCGGTCAGCGATTTCGACTACGAGCTCCAGATGGCCCAGATGAACAACGGCCTCTCGGGTGTCGAGACCCTCTTCGTGCCCACCAACCCGACCTACAGCTTCCTGTCCTCCTCGCTCGTCAAGGAGGTCGCGGCCTGGGGCGGTGACGTCGCCCACCTGCTGCCGCCGGTGGTCCACGAGGCGCTGGTGGAGCGCATCGGCAAGAAGTGACGGACCACCGGGTCAACTGACAGCCCGTCACCCGGTGTCGGGCGGCCGCCGTCTGGCCTTACAGTCGTGCCGTCCGTCTCCAACCAGCTGTAGAGAGTGGCGAGCACACGGTGGACGTGCAGAAGAAGATCGATGAGATCGTCGACGCGGTCGGCAGTGCCCGGTCCATGCCGATGTCGGCCTCGTGCGTGGTCAACCGCGCCGATCTGCTGTCGATGCTCGAAGAGGTGCGCCAGGCGCTGCCCGGCTCCCTCGCCCAGGCCCAGGAGCTCATCGGCGGCCGCGAGCAGATGGTCGAGCAGGCCCGCCAGGAGGCGGAGCGGATCATCGAGACCGCCCACGCGGAGCGCGGCTCGCTGATCTCCGACACGGAGGTCGCCCGCAACTCCCAGGGCGAGGCCGAACGCATCCTCGCCGAGGCCCGCCAGGCCGCCGAAGAGGTCCGCGTCGAGGCCGACGACTACGTGGACAGCAAGCTGGCCAACTTCGAGGTCGTCCTCACCAAGACCCTCGGCTCGGTCGGCCGCGGCCGCGAGAAGCTCCTCGGCACCGGCCCCGGCCTCGACGAGCAGGGCTACGAGGACGAGGACGCCCCGCAGCGCAGCCACGACCCCGAGACCCTGCGCCGCGACGCCGACGCGTACGTCGACGCCAAGCTCGGCGCCTTCGAGGCGGTCCTCGCCAAGACCCTGGAGGCGGTCGGCCGCGGCCGCCAGACGCTGCACGGCCGTGCGCCCGCCGACGACCTCGCGGGCCTCGCCGAGGGCCTTGCCTCCCAGGCGCACACCACGGACGCCGAGTACCTCGCGGGCCTCACCGACCCCACGGCCCCCGCGGCACCCGCCCCCGCGGCCCCGCAGCCGCCCCAGGCGCCCCCGCAGATCCCGGCCCAGCAGCCGTACGCGCCGCCCCAGCAGGAGCCTGACCCGTACGCGTACCAGCAGCAGGACCAGTACGGCTACCAGCAGCAGTACGCCCAGCAGGACCCGTACGGCTATCAGCAGCAGGATCCGTACGGCTACGCGCAGCAGGGGTACGACCAGACCCAGCAGCAGGGCTACGCGGAGCCGCAACCACAGCAGCACCAGGCGCCCGGCGTGCTCGACGAGACCAGCCTCTTCGACACCGGCATGATCACGGCGGAGCAGCTGCGCCAGTACGAACAGGGCCGCTGACGCCCGGTTCGCGATGCACGAGGGACCGGATTGGGCCGTGAGCGAAAGGTCCAGTATCCTGGCTCTTCGGTCGCGCGTACGTCCGCGATCCAGGCTGCCCGGCTAGTGAGCGAAGCTCACGACGGGGGCGGCCCTCCTTGAACCTCCAGGATTCGAAAGCAGGAAAAGCCCTGAGTGCTCGCCTTGACCACCGCAACCCACTCGTGTTCGACACACACGAGCTGGGTCGGCGTCCCGGTGCGCTGCAGCGGCTGACCCGTTCCGTCGAGGCGCCCGGTTCGCCGGCCGTCCTCGGCATCGAAGGGGTCATCGGAGTGCCGACAGGTGCTCCGGTCGAGCTGAAGATCCGTCTTGAGTCGGTCATGGAAGGGGTGCTTGTCACAGGCACCGCCCGTGCGTCGGCCGAGGGGGAGTGCGTAAGGTGTCTGGAGCCGCTGAAGCTTGAGGTGGAAGCGGATTTCCAGGAGATGTTCTCGTACCCTGACGCCGACGACCGGGGCCGCACCGCGGAACCGGCCGACGACGCCGAGGACGACGAGGACAGGCTCTATCTCGAGGACGGCTTGTTCGACCTCGAGCCTGTGCTGCGTGATGCGGTGGTGCTTGCGCTGCCGATGCAGCCGGTGTGCCGGGACGACTGTCCGGGCCTGTGTTCCCAGTGCGGGGCACGGCTCGCGGACGATCCGGACCACCACCATGACGCCGTCGACATTCGTTGGGCGGCATTGCAGGGACTCGCCGGGACCATCCAGGACGGCGAGAAGGACGACGTGAGCGGCGCCGAAGCCGGCGTCGACGAGAAGCAGGAGAAGTAGCCGTGGCTGTTCCGAAGCGGAAGATGTCGCGCAGCAACACGCGCCACCGCCGGTCGCAGTGGAAGGCTGCGGTCCCCACCCTGGTTTCGTGTGAGCGTTGCCAGGAGCCGAAGCTGCAGCACATCGCGTGCCCGAGCTGCGGCACGTACAACAAGCGCCAGGTCCTCGAGGTCTGAGCGGCTGGTGAGAGGCACCGTGTCTAGCCACAAGATGGCGGATGACGCCAAGGCGGAGAACGCCAAGAAGCAGGCGGAAAACACGGCCTCGTCCCACACGCTTTTGGAAGGGCGGCTCGGGTACAAACTCGAGTCCGCCCTTCTGGTGCGTGCACTGACCCACCGTTCGTACGCGTACGAGAACGGCGGTCTGCCGACGAATGAGCGGCTCGAGTTCCTCGGGGACTCGGTGCTCGGTCTCGTCGTCACGGACACGCTCTATCGCACCCACCCCGACCTGCCCGAAGGCCAGCTGGCCAAGTTGCGGGCCGCGGTGGTCAATTCGCGTGCGCTGGCGGAGGTCAG
This sequence comes from Streptomyces sp. NPDC002853, assembly GCF_053591915.1. Taxonomy (NCBI): domain Bacteria; kingdom Bacillati; phylum Actinomycetota; class Actinomycetes; order Kitasatosporales; family Streptomycetaceae; genus Streptomyces; species Streptomyces sp. NPDC002853. Next base: position 170,751 of record NZ_JBSFUS010000012.1, read on the forward strand.
TCGTGGCCTCGAACTCGGCCTCTTCATCCGGCTCGGCCGGGGCGAAGAGGGCACGGGTGGCCGGGACAAGGCATCCATCCTCGCCGACACCCTTGAAGCGGTGATCGGCGCGGTCTATCTGGACCAGGGTCTGGACGCGGCGGGCGAGCTGGTGCACCGGCTCTTCGACCCGCTGATCGAGAAGTCCTCGAACCTGGGCGCGGGCCTGGACTGGAAAACCAGCCTCCAGGAGCTCACCGCGACCGAGAGCCTCGGCGTTCCCGAGTATCTCGTCACGGAGAGCGGCCCGGACCACGAGAAGACCTTTACTGCTGCCGCCCGCGTCGGAGGCGTCTCGTACGGCACCGGCACCGGCCGCAGCAAGAAGGAAGCGGAGCAGCAGGCCGCGGAGTCCGCTTGGCGCGAGATTCGCGCTGCGGCGGATGAGCGGATCAAGGCTGCGGAGATTGCCGCCGCTGCGCCGGCTGCTGCTCCCGCTGCCGCGGAGGTTGACGGGGCTGCTGAAGCTTCGTCCGCCTGAACCGCTTTACCGTTGGTGCCGGTTGCCCTTTGGGCGGCCGGCACCAGCCTTTTCGCCGCGTTTTTTCCCGCCCACCCACCCGATTGCCCCGGAGTGAATACCCGTGCCCGAGCTGCCCGAAGTTGAAGTCGTTCGGCGTGGGCTTGAGCGGTGGGTGGCTCATCGCACCGTCGCCGATGCCGAGGTGCTGCATCCGCGTGCCGTGCGGCGGCACCTCGCGGGCGGTGACGACTTCGGTCTCCGTCTCAAGGGCCACCGGGTCGGTACGGCCATGCGGCGCGGGAAGTATCTCTGGCTGCCCCTCGAGGACAGCGGCACCTCGATCCTCGCCCATCTCGGCATGAGCGGGCAGTTGCTCGTCCAGCCCCAAGAGGCGCCCGACGAGAAGCACTTGAGGATCCGCGTGCGGTTCGCCGACGCGCTCGGCACCGAGCTGCGCTTCGTCGACCAGCGGACCTTCGGCGGACTCTCGCTGCACGAGAACACCCCGGACGGGCTGCCGGACGTCATCGCGCACATCGCACGCGACCCGCTCGACGAGCTCTTCGACGACGAGGCTTTCCACGCCGCGCTGCGCCGACGGCGTACGACGATCAAACGGGCCCTGCTCGACCAGTCGTTGATCAGCGGCGTCGGCAACATCTACGCGGACGAGGCCCTTTGGCGGGCGAAGCTGCACTACGAGCGTCCCACCGCCACGTTCACGCGCCCGCGCACGGCCCAACTCCTGGGCCACGTAAGGGACGTGATGAACGCGGCGCTGGCTGTCGGCGGCACGAGCTTCGACAGCCTGTACGTGAACGTGAACGGCGAGTCCGGATATTTCGAGCGGTCGCTCGACGCCTATGGACGTGAGGACGAGCCGTGCCGCCGCTGCGGTACGCCGATGCGCCGGCGCCCCTGGATGAACCGCTCCAGCTATTTCTGCCCGCGCTGTCAGCGGCCGCCGGTCGCCCGCTTGTCGTAGCGGTCGCGGGCTTCGAGCACGCCGTCCATCCTGCCTTCCACGAAGTGGATCAGGCCCATCAGGCGGTCGGTGATCTCCCGTCCCAGCGGGGTCAGCTCATAGTCCACCCGCGGCGGGTTCGTGGGCTGCGCCTCGCGGTGGACCAGGCCGTCGCGCTCAAGGGCGTGCAGCGTCTGGGACAGCATCTTCTCGCTCACGCCGTCGACCCGGCGGCGCAGTTCGTTGAAACGGAACGTGCCGTCGTGCAGCGCGCCCAGGGTGAGTGCGCCCCAGCGTCCGGTGACGTGCTCCAGGGTGCCGCGCGAGGGGCACTGCTTGGAGAACACGTCGTACGCCAGGTCCTGGGCGTCGTCGGCCCGGGTGGCGTCGGTCTGAGCGGGGGAGTCCATGCCTCAAGCATACTCCCGCACAGCGCTGACTCAGGGGTTGCGCTAACCGAGAGTTAGCGCAAGTGATGCCGTGCTCTAGAAGCCGAAGTCCTGCGTCCACCACGGGCCGCCCGGCGCGAAGTGCGCGCCCACGCCCAGGGTCTTGTAGTCGCAGTTGAGGATGTTCGCCCGGTGGCCGGGGCTGTTCATCCAGGCGTCCATCACGGACTGGGCGTTGGCCTGGCCCCGGGCGATGTTCTCGCCGCCCAGGTCCGATATCCCGGCCTTCTCGGCGCGGTCCCACGGGGTCGCGCCGTCCGGGTCGGTGTGGTCGAAGAAGTCGCGCTCGGCCATGTCCGCGCTGAAGTCACCGGCGAGCGAGGCGAGCGAGGCGTCGCCGCTCACGGGGGAGCAGCCCACCTTGGCCCGCTCCTGGTTGACCAGGGTGAGCACGTCCGCCTCGGCGACGCTCTCCGCGGACGGTGACTTCGAGCCGGTGGACGGCGGGGCCTGGGTTTTCTCGGCGGGCTTGCGCGACGGGCTCGGGGGCGTCGTCTTCTTCTTCTCGTCGGTCCGGGGCGCGGGCGTCTTGGTCGACGGCTTCTTCGACGGCTCGGCCGAGGGCTTCTCGGTGGACTGCGAGGGGGTGGGGGCCGGGGCGTCCGGGCGCTCGGAGCCGCGGCTCGGCGGGGCCGACTCGCGCTCGGCGGTGCCGGTGTCGCCGCCCTGAGGGGACACCTCGCTGGGAGTCGTGGCGGCACGCACCTTGTTCGAGTCGCCGCCACCGCCCAGGGAGTAGTTGTCGGCGCCCGGGATCAGGCCGGACGCGACCGCCACGGCGCCCATCGCCACGGCTGCCGAGACCCCGAGCAGACCGGTGCGCACCGGTGCGGCACGGCCTTTGCGGCGGTGTGACACGGTGGCGGGGCGGGGCTCCGGGACGCCGGCGTGCCCGCCCGCGTATGTGTCGGAGACCCCAGTGGCGCGGCCGGTGGCGGCTGCCCCTGCGCCGGAGCGTCGGTGGCGTCCCATCTCCTGGCCTTCCTCGTCCTCAGCGGTCAACGTGGCTCACCCATACGAGTGAGGCTCATCGAGTCGGGACTGTACGCGATGGCGCATGGGGACGAAGTGCTCCGAGAGCAATTGGCCGGTTAGCGTGCACCCATGAACGAAGAAGTCAGAGTCACGGCCTGGGTGCGTGGCCAGGTGCAAGGCGTGGGTTTCCGCTGGTTCACGCGGGCCAAGGCTCTGGAGATCGGGGGTCTGAGTGGTTTTGCTCTCAATTTGGAGGACGGCCGTGTGCAGGTCGTCGCCGAGGGTCCCCGCGCGGGTGCCCAGGGGCTGCTCGACTGGCTGCGTACGGGCGACACACCCGGCCGCGTCGACGGTGTCACTGAGATCTGGGACACTCCGCGTGGCATCTACGACACCTTCGCGATTCGCTGACGGAGAGCTGTCGGGCGGGCCCGCTCCCGTGGGGCCCTGGCAACTGCCCGGGGCAGAAAACGCCTGGTGGTTGCCAAGAACGCCCCGTCGTGGCAGGCTCCCGGGTGAAGGATGATCGACACGCCCTCAGGGCCCCGCAGCAGAGGCAGCGCCGCCGTTCCAACGGCCGCAGGCCCCCGGGTTGCCCGCCAATACGGGGCGTGATCGTGTTGACCGTCAAACTTTTTGGTGAGACTCTGGAAGCCCCGCGCACCTTAGCTGTTTGGCATGTGAGAACGGCCCTGCAAGACCAGCAAGAACAACGAGTGCCAAGCACCGCGGGTGCGATTCCCTCACGACCCACACCGCTTCGGTCGGTCACTCATTGTGGAGGACCATCCATCATGGCAAAGGCGCTTCTCGGTTACGTCGGCGGTTCCGACCCGCGACTTCTCGCCGAGATGCGACGGCTCCAGCAACGCGTCCAGGACCTGGAATCTGAGCTCGTGAAGATCCAGGCCGAGAACGACGCGCTCGCGGCTGCCGCTTCTCACGAATCGCTCCTGGAGAGCATCGACGTACCCCAGGCGGAGCCTGCGCTCACCTGACCATCACCTTCAGCAAGGCGCACACCTCGCACGACCGCGCGTAACGCCTGTTCGCGTCACGCGATCTCCGGTCTGTGGGATGCCTGTTAACGCATGTGGTCAGGCTGCCCATGTCAGCCGCTTGTCCAGATCTGCAAGGGACGCTTCGGCGTCCCTTCTTTCTTGTCGCCGCATGGCCCTATTCCGTTACACCTGATGTGCCCTGCATGTTCCTGGGTGAAACGGTCAGTGAAAGGTAGAGTCCCGGGGCGTGCACCTCAAGGCCCTGACACTGCGCGGTTTCAAATCCTTCGCGTCGGCGACGACGCTGAAGTTCGAGCCGGGCATCACCTGCGTCGTCGGACCGAACGGCTCCGGCAAGTCCAATGTCGTGGACGCGCTGTCCTGGGTCATGGGTGAGCAGGGCGCCAAGTCGCTGCGCGGCGGCAAGATGGAGGACGTCATCTTCGCCGGCACCACCGGGCGCCCGCCGCTCGGCCGTGCCGAGGTGTCCCTCACCATCGACAACTCCGACGGCGCGCTGCCCATCGAGTACGCCGAGGTCACCATCACGCGGATCATGTTCCGCAACGGCGGCAGCGAGTACCAGATCAACGGGGACACCTGCCGGCTGCTCGACATCCAGGAACTGCTCTCCGACTCCGGCATCGGGCGCGAGATGCACGTCATCGTCGGCCAGGGCCAGCTCGACGGCGTGCTGCACGCCGACCCCATGGGCCGCCGCGCCTTCATCGAGGAGGCCGCGGGCGTCCTCAAGCACCGCAAGCGCAAAGAGAAGGCGCTGCGCAAGCTCGACGCGATGCAGGCCAACCTCGCGCGCGTACAGGACCTGACCGACGAACTGCGGCGTCAGCTCAAGCCCCTCGGCCGGCAGGCCGCCGTGGCGCGCAGGGCCGCCGTCATCCAGGCCGATCTGCGCGACGCCCGCCTGCGGCTGCTCGCCGACGACCTCGTCCGCATGCGGGACGCGCTGCGGACCGAGGTCGCCGACGAGGCGGAGCTCAAGCGGCGCAAGGACACCGCCGAGGCCGAGCTGAAGAAGGCGCTCCAGCGGGAGGCGGAGCTCGAGGACGAGGTGCGCCGCCTCACGCCACGGCTGCAGCGGGCGCAGCAGACGTGGTACGAGCTGTCGCAGCTGGCCGAGCGGGTGCGCGGCACGGTGTCCCTTGCCGACGCCCGGGTCAAGAGCGCCACCGCCGCGCCCCCCGAGGAGCGGCGTGGCCGTGACCCCGAGGACATGGAGCGCGAGGCCGCGCGGATCCGCGAGCAGGAGGCGGAGCTCGAAGCCGCCCTGGAGGCCGCGGAGCACGCCCTTGAGGACACCGTCGGCCACCGTGCCGACCTGGAGCGGGAGCTGGCCGTCGAGGAGCGCCGCCTCAAGGACGTCGCCCGGGCCATCGCCGACCGGCGTGAAGGGCTCGCCCGGCTGAACGGCCAGGTCAACGCGGCGCGCTCGCGGGCGGGCTCCGCGCAGGCCGAGATCGACCGGCTCGCCGTGGCGCGTGACGAGGCGGGGGAGCGCGCGGTCGCCGCCCAGGAGGAGTACGAGCAGCTGAAGGCGGAGGTCGACGGGCTTGACGCCGGTGACGCGGAGCTCGGCGAGCGGCACGACGAGGCGAAGCGTTCCCTCACCCAGGCCGAGGGCGCGCTGACCGCCGCCCGGGAGGCGGCGACCGCCGCCGAACGCAAGCGCGCCGCGGTCGCCGCCCGGCACGAGGCGCTCGCGCTCGGGCTGCGGCGCAAGGACGGGACGGGGGCGCTGCTCGCCGCCACGGACCGGCTGGCGGGGCTGCTCGGCCCCGCCGCCCAGCTGCTGTCGATCACCCCGGGTTACGAGGTCGCGGTCGCGGCGGCGTTCGGTGCGGCGGCGGACGCGATCGCCGTGACCACGCCCGCTTCGGCGGCGGAAGCCATCCGCCTGCTGCGCAAGCAGGACGCGGGGCGGGCCGCGCTGCTCCTCGCGGGGGCGCCGGAAGCCGACCCCGGTGACGCACGCCGGGGGAGTGCCGAAGGGCCGCCCATGGTGGCCGAACTGGTGCGCGGGCCGGAGGAGTTGATGCCCGCGGTGCGGCGGTTGCTGCGGGGGATGGTCGCCGTCGGCACCCTTGAGGACGCCGAGGACTTCGTCTACGCCCACCCGGAGCTCACCGCCGTCACCACCGAAGGCGACCTGCTCGGGGCGCACTTCGCTCAGGGCGGGTCGGCCGGGGCGCCCAGCCTGCTCGAAGTGCAGGCATCCGTCGATGAGGCGGCCGCCGAGCTCGAGCAACTCGCCCAGCAGTGCGAGGAGTTGGCGCACGCCCAGCAGGAGGCCGGCGAGCGGCGCAAGGAGGTGGCCGCGCTCGTCGAGGAGTTGGGGGAGCGCAGGCGCGCCGCCGACCGGGAGAAGTCCGCCGTGGCCCAGCAGTTGGGGGCGCTCGCCGGACAGGCGCGCGGCGCCGCGGGCGAGGCCGAGCGCAGTGCGGCGGCCGCGGCGAAGGCTCAGGAGGCGCTGGACAAGGCCGTCGAGGACGCCGAGGAGCTGGCCGAGCGGCTCGCCGTGGCGGAGGAGGCTCCGGTCGAGGAGGAGCCCGACACTTCCGTACGTGACCGGCTCGCCGCCGATGGGGCCAATGCCCGGCAGACCGAGATGGAGGCCAGGCTCCAGGTGCGTACGCACGAGGAGCGGGTGAAGGGCCTGGCGGGACGCGCCGACTCGCTGGACCGGGCCGCGCGCGCCGAACGTGAGGCACGCGCGCGTGCCGAGCAGCGCAAGGCCCGGATGCGGCACGAGGCCGCGGTCGCCGAGGCCGTCGCCCATGGCGCGCGGCAACTGCTCGCGCACGTCGAGGTGTCCCTCGTACGGGCGGCGGAGGAACGTGCCGCCGCCGAGCGCGCCAAGGAGGTGCGGGAGCGGGAGCTGGCCGCCGAGCGGGGCCGGGGGCGTGACCTCAAGGCCGAGCTCGACACATTGACGGATTCAGTCCACCGCGGCGAGGTACTCGGTGCCGAGAAGCGGCTGCGGATCGAGCAGCTGGAGTCCAAGGCACTGGAGGAACTCGGTGTGGAACCGGCAGGACTCGTGTCCGACTACGGCCCCGACCAGCTCGTGCCGCCCTCCCCCGCGGCCGAGGGCGAGGAGCTCCCGGACGACCCGGAGCACCCGCGCAACCGGCCCGTGCCGTACGTCCGCGGTGAGCAGGAGAAGCGGCTGCGGTCAGCCGAACGGGCGTACCAGCAGCTCGGGAAGGTGAACCCGCTGGCCCTCGAGGAGTTCGCCGCGCTGGAGGAGCGTCACAAGTTCCTCAGCGAGCAGCTCGAGGACCTGAAGAAGACGCGGGCGGACCTCCTGCAAGTGGTGAAGGAGGTCGACGAGCGCGTCGAGCAGGTTTTCACCGAGGCGTACCGGGACACCGCACGTGAGTTCGAGGGCGTCTTCTCGCGGCTCTTCCCGGGCGGCGAGGGACGGCTCGTCCTGACCGACCCCGACAACATGCTCGCCACGGGTGTCGACGTCGAGGCGCGCCCGCCCGGCAAGAAGGTCAAGCGTCTCTCGCTGCTCTCCGGCGGCGAGCGGTCGCTGACCGCCGTCGCGCTGCTCGTCTCGATCTTCAAGGCGCGGCCGAGTCCCTTCTACGTGATGGACGAGGTCGAGGCCGCGCTCGACGACACCAACCTGCAGCGGCTCATCCGGATCATGGAGGAGCTGCAGGAGGCCTCACAGCTCATCGTGATCACGCACCAGAAGCGGACCATGGAGGTCGCCGACGCGCTGTACGGCGTGTCCATGCAGGGTGACGGCGTCTCGAAGGTGATCAGTCAGCGCCTCCGGTAGCCCCTTGCCGACGTGCTCCGTCACCCCATCTCCATAACTTCAAGACTTGAACGAACCACGCCTCGGGAGTCCCTGAAAGTCACAGGAACCCAGGTATTGACTTCGAAACTTGAAGGCATAGTCTCTGCAACGTTGCTTTTACCTTCAGGTGGTGGGCGGCGTGAAGTTGTGCGCCACTTGAAGTGCTCACCCCCACCCCCGGCGATGTTGCCGGTGGCCCGAGGAGTCCATGTGACCAGCACAACGAAGGCGCCGCAGCCCGGCCACGGCAGAGAGGCCCAGCCGGACCATCTCGGCCATGTCATCTTCATTACGGCGGCCGCCGCGATGGGTGGCTTCCTGTTCGGCTACGACAGTTCGGTGATCAATGGCGCGACCGTCGCCATCCAGCACCGATTCGATGTCGACGCCAACATGCTCGGCTGGATCATCGCCACCGCACTGCTCGGCTGTGCCGTCGGTGCCGCGATCGCCGGCCGGATCGCCGACCGCATCGGCCGCATCCGCTGCATGCAGATCGCCGCCGTCCTCTTCGCGGCGAGCGCCGTCGGTTCGGCCCTGCCGTTCGCGGCGTGGGACCTGACGATGTGGCGCTTCATCGGCGGCATCGGCATCGGCATGGCGTCCGTCATCGGCCCGGCCTACATCGCCGAGGTCGCACCGCCCGCCTACCGAGGCCGCCTCGCCTCGTTCCAGCAGGCCGCGATCGTCATCGGCATCGCCGTCTCCCAGCTGGTCAACTGGGCCATCCTGAACATGGCGGACGGCGACCAGCGCGGCAAGCTCCTGGGCCTCGAGGCCTGGCAGCTGATGCTCGGCGTCATGGTCATCCCGGCCCTCCTCTACGGCCTGCTCTCCTTCGCGATCCCCGAGTCGCCGCGCTTCCTCATCTCGGTCGGCCGCAACACCGAGGCCAAGAAGGTCCTCGGCGAGGTCGAGGGAACCAAGATCGACCTCGACGCCCGCGTCACCGAGATAGAGGAGGGCATGCGCCGCGAGCACAAGTCCTCGTTCAAGGACCTGCTCGGCAAGGTCGGCTTCCTGCCGATCGTCTGGATCGGCATCGGCCTCTCGGTGTTCCAGCAGCTCGTCGGCATCAACGTGATCTTCTACTACTCGAACCAGCTGTGGCAGTCGATCGGCAAGGACCCGAGCAGCTCGTTCCTGTACTCGTTCGAGACGTCGATCGTGAACATCATCGGCACGGTCATCGCGATGATCTTCGTCGACCGCATCGGCCGCAAGCCGCTGGCCATCATCGGCTCGGCAGGCATGGCGCTCGCGCTCTTCACCTGCGCCTGGGCGTTCTCCTACCGCACCGGCAGCGGCGACAACGTCTCGCTGCCGGACGCGCAGGGCCTGACGGCCATCATCGCCGCCAACTTCTTCGTGCTCTTCTTCGCCCTCTCCTGGGGCGTGGTGGTCTGGGTGCTGCTCGGCGAGATCTTCCCCAACCGGATCCGCGCCGCCGCGCTCGGTGTGGCCGCGTCGGCCCAGTGGCTCGCCAACTTCGCGATCACCAAGACGTTCCCGAGCATGTCCGAGTGGAGCCTGACCGGCTCGTACATCATCTACGGGGCCTTCGCCCTGATCTCGATCCCCTTCGTCATGAAGTTCGTCAAGGAGACGAAGGGCAAGACCCTGGAGGAGATGGGCTAATCCCCGCTGCCCCTCCTCTGAGGAAGCTGCCCCGGTTCAAGGACCTATTCCTTGAGCCGGGGCAGTACGTTTTCGCAGAAGTGGTGCAGGCTGCGCCATCCCTCGTCGACCGGCATCCCTCCCGAGAGCGGATGCAGCACGAGATTGGCCGCGCCACCCTGCACGTACGCCACGCACTCGTCGGGCGTCAGGACGCGGTAGACGCCCTCGGTGCGCAGCTCCTCGACCGTGGTGGCGCTCGACTTCACCGCCGAGCGGATGTCCTTGGACTGCCAGGAGGCGTACGTACGGGCCTCGTGCAGGAAGTGCTCGCCGTGCTCGGCCCAGGTGCGGTCGGGGTCGTCCGCGATGTGCAGGAGCGGGGTCTCGGCGGCGGGCATCATCGTCCAGCCCTCGGTGCCGTACTCAGCGAGGCGTGCGTTGTAGTACGCCTCAAGCTCCGGCAGATGGGCGCTGGGGAAGAACGGCAGGCCGAGCCGGGCCGCGCGCCGGGCCGCCGCCTGCGAGGAGCCGCCGACCAGGAGCATCGGGTGGGGCTGGGTGTACGGGCGCGGGGTGACGCGCACGGTGCGGCCGCGGAACTCGAAGGGCTCACCCGTCCACGCCTGCAGAAGGGTCTCCAGGAGCTCGTCCTGGAGCCTGCCGCGCCGCTTCCAGTCGACGTCGAACGCGGCGTACTCCTCGGGCCGGTAGCCGATCCCCGCCACCGTGACCAGACGGCCGCCGCTCAGCAGATCGAGTACGGCGATGTCCTCGGCGAGCCGCAGCGGATCGTGCAGCGGGCCGATGATCGCGGAGACCGTGACCGCGATGCGCCGGGTCGCGCCGAAGACCGCGCCGGCGAAGGTGAAGGGCGAGGGCAGCCAGTTGTTGCCGACGCCGTGGTGTTCCTCGGTCTGCACGGTGGAGATGCCCCGGTCGTCGGCGTACGTGGCCATCTCCAGGGCGGCCTTGTAGCGCTCGCTCAGCGAGGAGGGCGTGGCATCCGGATCGACGAGGTTGAAGCGTACGACTGTGACGGGCATGGAAAACGTCCCCCTTCACCGTGTGCGGGCGAAGAGGGACGTTAGATGACGTGGTGTCAGATGACCAGGGTCCGGGGGCAGTTGCTCCGGATCAGGCGCGGAACGGTCTCAGGCCGAGACCAGCTCCGTGTCGCCCTCGCCCTTGCTCTGGGGGGCCTCGGCGGCCGGGGTCCTCGGAAGCACCGCGTACAGCGCGGCCGCGATGAGGATGGTGGCCAGCCAGCCCAGGCCGTTGCGGCCGATCCAGGAGGTGGCGAGCGGGCCGCTGAACCAGTCGACCTTCGTGAAGAGCAGCCCGACCACCAGGGCGATCGCCCACGCCGTCATGGCCTGCCAGGCGAAGCCCGCCTTGTACCAGTAGGCGCTGGTGCGCTTGGTGTCCATCAGCGCCTCGCCGTCGTACGTCTTCCTGCGCAGCATGTCGACGCCGAAGACGCCGATCCAGGCGGAGAACGCGACGGCGAGCAGGGTCAGGAAGGAGATGAACGAGCCGATGAAGCTGGTGGCCACGTTCATCAGGAGGTAGCCGAAGATCAGGCTGATGATGGCGTTGATGGAGACCGCCCACGTGCGCGGGACCTTGATGCCCAGCGTCATCGCGGTGAAGCCCGCGGAGTACATCGACATCGAGTTGATCAGGAGCATGCCGATCAGGGCCATCACCAGGTACGGCACGGCGATCCACGTCGGAAGCAGCTGGCCGAGGAAGGAGACCGGGTCCGAGGCGTCCGACAGGCTCGGCGTGCTGACCGCCATGACCGCGCCCATCAGGACCATGGGGACGACGACGATGCCGGCGCCTCCGATGGCGTTGCCCACCAGGGCCTTGTTGGAGGCCTTGCGCGGGAGGTAGCGGGTGAAGTCCGGGCCCGTGGGGACCCAGCTGATGCCGCCCGCGGCGATCACGCCGACGCCCGCGACCATCGCCGCGGTGGAGCCCGCGGACCGCGAGAAGACGTCCGACCAGGGGGTGTTGGCCACCAGATAGACGAGCACGAGGACGCTGAACGCGCCGAAGAGGTACGTGGCCCAGGTGTTGCAGATGTGCAGGACCTTGCGGCCCAGGCCGCTGATGACGAACGTGGCGGCGACGAAGGCGATCAGCGTCACGACCGTCAGCCACGTGCTGGACTTCACGCCGAAGCAGATGTCCAGGACGGTGATGATCGCGTACGCGCCCGTCACCGCGTTGATCGTCTCCCAGCCCCAGCGGGCGACCCAGATCAGCGCGCCGGGGAAGAGGTTGCCCCGCTGGCCGAAGACCGCGCGCGAGAGCGTCATGCCGGGGGAGCCGCCGCGCTTGCCCGCGATGGAGATCAGGCCGACCATGCCGTAGCTGAGAAGGGGCGAGACCAGGGCGACGACCAGGGCCTGCCAGAAGTTGAGACCGTTGGTCACGATGAGACCCGCGCCCATGGTGAGCAGCAGGACGCTGATGTTGGCCGCCACCCAGGTGGGGAACAGCTCGCGGGTCCGGCCCGTGCGCTCGGAGTCGGGGACGGGCTCGAGGCCGCGTGTCTCCAGGGCGCCTTCGGTTTCGGCGGTGGTGCTCATGGGGTGGGGTCCGTGCCTCTCGCTCGGATCGCAACGTCGCGATCCGTCCGTGGGGGTGATCGGGTTGGACTCTACGCGCGTTGATACGGAGAGCTCCATCGTACTTTAGTCCGAGTAGTGCCCTCTATGAGCTTATGTTCTTTGGAGGAAGCTACAGCCTGAGCTCCTGTTGCCCCCATGGCTGATACTGGGTGGGTTATGGAAATCGTCATCCTTGCTGTAGTCATCGCCGTGGTCGTGATCGGCGCGCTCGGCGGGCTCGTGATCGGCAGCCGCAAGAAGAAGCAGCTGCCGCCGCAGGCCCCGTCGTCCACGCCCACCATCACCGCTCCTCCGGCCGAGCCGCATGTCGGCGACGAGGCCGAGACGCCGCGCGACGAACCGCGCCGCACGATCGAGGAGGTGGAACTTCCGCTCGCCGAGCCTTCGGCGTCGGCCCCGGTCGTCATCGAGGAGCCGGCCGCTCCGGAGGTCGAGACCCCGGAACCCACGGCAGGTCGCCTGGTCCGTCTGCGCTCGCGCCTCTCGCGCTCGCAGAACGCACTCGGCAAGGGGCTGCTCACGCTCCTCTCCCGCGAGCACCTGGACGACGACACCTGGGAGGAGATCGAGGACACGCTCCTCACCGCCGACGTCGGTGTCGCCCCCACGCAGGAACTGGTCGAGCGGCTCCGCGAGCGCGTCCGCGTGCTCGGCACCCGCACCCCCGACGACCTGCGCACGCTGCTGCGCGAGGAACTCGTGGCGCTGGTCGACCCGGACCTCGACCGCACGGTCAAGACCGAGTCGGGCCTGGAGACGCCCGGCATCGTGATGGTCGTCGGCGTGAACGGCACCGGCAAGACCACCACCACCGGCAAGCTCGCCCGCGTACTGGTCGCCGACGGCCGCTCCGTGGTCCTCGGCGCCGCCGACACGTTCCGCGCCGCCGCCGCCGACCAGCTGCAGACCTGGGGCGAGCGCGTCGGCGCCCGTACGGTGCGCGGCCCCGAGGGCGGTGACCCCGCGTCGATCGCCTTCGACGCGGTCAAGGAAGGCATCGCGGAGGGCGCGGACGTCGTCCTCATCGACACCGCGGGCCGCCTGCACACCAAGACCGGCCTGATGGACGAGCTCGGCAAGGTCAAGCGCGTCGTCGAGAAGCACGCACCGCTCGACGAGGTGCTGCTCGTCCTGGACGCCACGACCGGGCAGAACGGCCTGGTGCAGGCGCGGGTCTTCGCCGAGGTCGTCGACATCACCGGCATCGTCCTGACGAAGCTGGACGGCACGGCCAAGGGCGGCATCGTCGTCGCGGTCCAGCGCGAGCTGGGCGTGCCGGTGAAGCTGGTCGGGCTCGGCGAGGGCGCGGACGACCTGGCGCCGTTCGAGCCCGAGGCGTTCGTCGACGCGCTGATCGGCGAGTAGCCACCCGGCGTCCAGTGCCGCACACGAAGAAATGCCCCACCCCGGGGTGCAGCCGGGGCGGGGCATTTCGTGTGCGGGCTCCGGACGCTACGCCGGTGAGCGATGAGCCACGTACGCCAGGGTTCCGAGGAGCAGCCGTGCCTGCGGGGGATGCGTCGCCGAGTCCAGGTCCGGGGCGCGGAGCCAGCGGACCGGGCCGAGGCCCGCGCGGTCGGAGGGCGGGGCCGTGATGTGCGTGCCGGGGCCCAGGCCGTGCAGGTCGATGCCGGCGTCGTCCCAGCCCATGCGGTAGAGCAGCTGGGGGAGTTCGGCGGCGGCGCCGGGGGCGACGAAGAAGTGTGCGCGGCCCTCCGGGGTGGCGGCCACCGGGCCGAGCGGCAGGCCCATGCGCTCCAGGCGGACCAGCGCCCTGCGGCCTGCCGCCTCGGCCACCTCGATGACGTCGAAGGCGCGGCCCACGGGCAGCAGTACGGCGGCGCCCGGGAACTGTGTCCAGGCCTCGGTCACTTCGTCGAGCGTCGCCCCGGCGGGTACCTCGGGGGCGAACTCCAGGGGGTGGGCGCCGGGGGTGGCGCAGTCGGCCGCGCCGCAGGAGCAGCGGCCGGCCAGGGCGCGTGCGCCGGGGACCGCGGCCCATCCCCACAGTCCGGTGTACTCCGCCACCGCGGTGCAGTCCGACGTGCGGCCGCGCCGCCGTGAACCGGTGCGAGGCTTGTCGGTTCCCCGGATGCCGCCGATCGTGAAGCCCATGCCCCCTCCAACGGGTCGAGCGCGGTGTGGTTACGTGACGGAATCGGATCGTGACCCTGTGTTTTTGTGCGGGCTGTGCAGGCGCGCGGTAGCCAAAAGGGGGTGCACCCGTTCATGCGCGCCCCGAAGTGCTCCCTTCCGCCCACCTTCGGTCGTCCACTGTCAAGTCAATCGCTTGTCACGGCCCGGGAGTTCATTCGAAGGGGTGGCGAATGGTGGCGTTTCCGCGATCGCCCTCGCCGGAGGGGTGATCGTAGGATTACTTTCAGTACACGGGCCCTGAGTGCCGTGCACTTGTGGGTATGCCGGAGGCAAGTCGGTTTCCTGTTCGATGGGTGACGTTCTCCGGACGGAGGGCCGCGCCGCGCGGCATTCTGGTAGGGCTTGGCGTGGGACCGCGCGTAAGTGTCTTGAGGGATGGGGGCGTTCCAGTGGGCGGCAATGGCGGAAGTGGTGCGAACGCTGAGAAGCGCCCCAACGAACTGCTCAATTCCTGGTTCGTGCGCAGCGGCTGGTCGAAGGGCGAGCTGGCGCGGCAAGTCAACCGCAGGGCACGGCAGTTGGGCGCGCACCACATCTCCACCGACACCTCACGGGTGCGGCGCTGGCTGGACGGCGAGAACCCCCGCGAGCCCATCCCGCGCATCCTCTCCGAGCTGTTCTCCGAGCGGTTCGGCTGCGTCGTCGCGGTCGAGGACCTCGGGCTGCGCGCCGCGCACCAGTCGCCGTCCGTCTCGGGCGTCGACCTGCCCTGGACCGGGCCCCAGACCGTCGCGCTCATCAGTGAGTTCTCGCGCAGCGACCTGATGCTGGCCAGGCGCGGTTTCCTCGGCACCTCGCTCGCGCTCTCCGCCGGTCCCTCCCTCATCGAGCCGATGCAGCGCTGGCTGGTCCCGGGACCCACGACCCCGGTCGGCGACCCGGAGCCGTCCACCCCCTCCCGCAGGCCCGGCAAGCTCTCCAGGCCGGAGCTGGACCTCCTGGAGTCCACGACCGTGATGTTCCGGCAGTGGGACGCGCAGTGCGGCGGCGGCCTGCGGCGCAAGGCGGTCGTCGGCCAACTGCACGAGGTGACGGACCTGTTGCAGGAGCCCCAGCCGGAGGCCACGTCCAAGCGGCTCTTCAAGGTCGCGGGCGAACTGGCCGAGCTGGCCGGCTGGATGAGCTACGACGTCGGTCTCCAGCCCACCGCCCAGAAGTACTTCGTGCTGGCCCTGCACGCCGCGAAGGAGGCCGGCGAGAAGCCCCTCGGTTCGTACATCCTCTCCAGCATGAGCCGCCAGATGATCCACCTCGGACGGCCCGACGACGCGCTCGAACTGATCCACCTCGCGCAGTACGGAAGCCGTGACTGCGCGAGCCCGCGCACCCAGGCCATGCTGTATGCGATGGAGGCCCGCGCCTACGCCAGCATGGGCCAGCCGGGCAAGTGCAAGCGGGCCGTGCGCATGGCCGAGGACACCTTCGCCGACGCCGCCGACTTCGACGAGCCCGAGCCCGACTGGATCCGCTTCTTCTCCGAGGCCGAGCTGAACGGCGAGAACGCCCACTCGTTCCGCGACCTGGCCTACGTGGCCGGCCGCAGCCCGACGTACGCCTCACTCGCCGAGCCCGTCATGGAGCGTGCCGTCGAGCTCTTCGGCAAGGACTCCGAGCATCAGCGTTCGTACGCACTGAACCTCATCGGGATGGCCACGGTTCACCTGCTCCAGCGTGAGCCCGAGCAGAGCACGGTCCTCGCGCACGAGGCCCTGACCATCGCCAAGAAGGTCCGCTCCGAGCGGGTCAACACCCGCCTGCGCAAGACCGTGGACACCGCCGTGCGGGACTTCGGCGACATCGCCGAGGTCGTGCAGCTGACCGACCAGCTCGCCATCGACATGCCCGAAACCGCGGAGGCTGTCTGACGGCGTCCCACCAGAACTCCGGCCGCGGCCGGTCCATCCCGAACTGCCCGACTCGGCTCCCCCACGCCAGGTCAATCGGATGGCCGCCGCGGCCGGTTTTTTCGGTGTGCGCAGGGTATGAAACCGCGCCCCGCCTGACCCGGCAGTTCATGGACGCGTAACACGCACGACCTCTTCGTCACTGCGGCGAAACATCGAGGGGCGCCCCCTGAAACGGCGCTGGGCCAATCTCATGGCGCATAACGGCCCACCCCCTTCCCCTAGCTCTTGTCGAGCAGGGGAGGCCCCACCTCCCCGCCCGCACGGGCCGCATACGACGACGAGGAGACGCCGATGCCCCCAGGCATCACGATCGCCGCAGACGCCCCGCAGCTGTCTGCCGCCAACACAGGGTTCCTGCTCATCTGTTCCGCCCTGGTGATGCTCATGACACCGGGACTCGCCTTCTTCTACGGAGGCATGGTTCGCGTCAAGAGCACACTGAACATGCTGATGATGAGCTTCATCAGCCTGGGGATCGTCACCATCCTCTGGGTGCTGTACGGCTTCTCCATCGCGTTCGGCACCGACCACGGCAGCCTCTTCGGCTGGTCGAACGACTACGTCGGCCTGAGCGGCATCGGACTCACCGAGCTGTGGGACGGCTACACCATCCCGGTCTATGTCTTCGCCGTCTTCCAGCTGATGTTCGCGATCATCACACCCGCACTGATCAGCGGCGCGCTCGCGGACCGCGTGAAGTTCACCGCCTGGGCGCTGTTCGTCGCGCTCTGGGCCACGATCGTCTACTTCCCGGTCGCGCACTGGGTGTGGGGCACGGGCGGCTGGGCCTTCGAGCTCGGCGTCATCGACTTCGCCGGCGGTACGGCCGTGCACATCAACGCCGGCGCCGCGGCGCTCGGCGTGATCCTGGTCATCGGCAAGCGCGTCGGCTTCAAGAAGGACCCGATGCGGCCGCACAGCCTGCCGCTCGTCATGCTCGGCGCCGCACTCCTGTGGTTCGGCTGGTTCGGCTTCAACGCCGGATCGTGGCTGGGCAACGACGACGGCGTCGGCGCGATGATGTTCCTGAACACCCAGGTCGCCACCGCCGCGGCCATGCTGGCCTGGCTCGCCTACGAGAAGATCCGGCACGGCGCGTTCACCACCCTCGGTGCCGCTTCGGGCGCCGTCGCCGGACTCGTCGCGATCACCCCGGCCGGCGGCTCCGTCTCGCCGCTCGGCGCGATCGCCGTCGGAGCCATCGCCGGTCTGCTCTGCGCCATGGCCGTCGGCCTCAAGTTCAGGTTCGGCTACGACGACTCCCTCGACGTCGTCGGTGTCCACCTCGTCGGCGGTGTCGTGGGCTCGCTGCTCGTCGGCTTCTTCGCCACCGGCGGCGTCCAGTCCGACGCCAAGGGCCTCTTCTACGGCGGCGGCCTCGAACAGCTGGGCAAGCAGGCCGCCGGTGTCGGCGCCGTCCTCGCGTACTCCATGATCGCCTCCGCGATCCTCGCCTTCCTGGTCGACAAGACCATCGGGATGCGGGTCAGCGAGGACGAGGAGGTCGCGGGCATCGACCAGGTGCAGCACGCCGAGACCGCGTACGACTTCAGTGGCGCGGGCGGCGGCACCGCGCCCCGCACCGCAGCCGCGCCCGGCCCGCCGGCCCAGGACGCAGGCAAGGCCGCGAACGAGAAGAACAAGAGGGTGGACGCATGAAGCTCATCACCGCGGTCGTCAAGCCGCACCGCCTCGACGAGATCAAGGAGGCCCTCCAGGCCTTCGGCGTCCAGGGCCTGACCGTGACCGAGGCCAGCGGCTACGGCCGCCAGCGCGGCCACACCGAGGTCTACCGTGGCGCGGAGTACACCGTCGACCTCGTGCCGAAGATCCGGATCGAGGTCCTGGTCGAGGACGACGACGCCGAACAGCTCGTGGATGTCGTGGTCAAGGCCGCCCGGACCGGCAAGATCGGGGACGGCAAGGTCTGGAGCGTTCCGGTCGAGACGGCGGTGCGGGTGCGGACCGGCGAGCGTGGGCCTGATGCGTTGTGAGCTCGGTCGGCAAGGGCTGAGCTACCAGAGGCTGAGCGGGACTGAGCGGGACTGACAGGAGCTGCTGGGTGACGAGTGTGGACGTACGTAGTGAATCGGAATCGGAAGACTCCGGACCCAGCGGCTATGCGGCGGCCCGGCTGCGCCTCCTGCAAGGGGAGGCGCGGTCCGGGCCGCCGCGCCGTTCGGCCCTCGCCGACCTCACGGACGACTGGCTGACCGGCCTTTTCACGGCCGCGGGTGCGCCACGGGGGGCCGCACTGGTGGCCGTGGGCGGGTACGGCAGGGGAGAGCTCTCGCCGCGCAGCGACCTCGACCTGCTGTTGCTGCACGACGGCAGCGCGGACGCCGGGGAGGTGGCGGCCCTCGCGGACCGCATCTGGTACCCCATCTGGGATCTCGGGCTCGCGCTCGACCACTCCGTGCGTACGCCCGCGGAGGCGCGCAGGACCGCGGGCGAGGACCTCAAGGTGCAGCTGGGGCTGCTCGACGCGCGGCACGTCGTGGGGGATCTCGGGCTGACCGCCGGGCTGCGCACCGCGGTGCTCGCCGACTGGCGCAACCTCGCGCCCAAGCGGCTGCCCGAGCTGCGGGAGCTGTGCGAGGAACGGGCCGAGCGGCAGGGGGAGTTGAGCTACCTCCTGGAGCCGGACCTGAAGGAGGCCCGGGGCGGACTGAGGGACGCGACCGCCTTGCGGGCCGTCGCCGCCTCCTGGCTGGCCGACGCGCCGCGTGAGGGGCTCTCCGATGCCCGGCGGCGGCTCCTCGACGTGCGGGACGCGCTGCACCTGACCACGGGGCGGGCCACGGACCGGCTCGCGCTGCAGGAACAGGATCAAGTGGCCGTGGAATTGGGCCTGTTGGACGCCGACGCACTGCTCCGTCAGGTGTACGAGTCCGCGCGCACCGTCTCGTACGCGAGTGACGTGACGTGGCGCGAGGTGAGCAGGGTGCTGCGGTCCCGGTCCGTGCGGCCTCGGCTGCGGGCCATGCTGGGCGGCGGCAAGGGGGCGGTGGCCGAGCGTTCGCCGCTGGCCGAGGGGGTCGTGGAGCAGGACGGCGAGGTCGTCCTCGCCCGGGCGGCCCGGCCCGAGCGGGACCCCGTGCTGCCGCTCCGTGCCGCCGCGGCCGCGGCCCAGGCGGGGCTGCCCCTGTCGCTGCACGCGGTGCGCAGGATGGCCGCGGCGGTGCGGCCGCTGCCCACGCCGTGGCCGGCCGAGGCGAGGGAGCAGCTGGTGACGCTGCTCGGGGCGGGGCGTCCGACGGTCGAGGTGTGGGAGGCCCTTGAGGCGGAGGGGCTGATTACCCGGCTGCTGCCGGACTGGGAGCGGGTGCGGTGCAGGCCGCAGCGCAACGCCGTCCACACGTGGACGGTCGACCGGCATCTGGTGGAGACGGCGGTGCAGGCCTCCGAACTGACCCGGCGCGTGGGGCGGCCCGACCTGTTGCTGGTGGCCGGGTTGCTGCACGACATCGGGAAGGGCTGGCCGGGGGACCACTCGGAGGCCGGGGAGATCATCGCCAGGGACGTCGCCGCCCGGATCGGCTTCGACCGGGCCGATGTCGCGGTCCTCGCGACCCTCGTGCGGCACCACCTGCTGCTGATCGAGACGGCCACGCGCCGGGATCTCGACGACCCGGCCACGGTACGGGCAGTGGCGGACGCGGTGGGTTCGACCGGGACCCTCGAACTGCTGCACGCGCTCACGGAGGCGGACGCCCTGGCCACCGGCCCCGCCGCCTGGTCCACCTGGCGGGGGTCGCTCGTCGCGGATCTGGTGAAGCGGGTCGGGGCGGTGCTTTCCGGGGAGGAGCCGCCGGGATCGGAGGACATCGCTCCCACCGCCGAGCAGGAGCGCCTCGCGGTGGAGGCGTTCCGTACGGGCGGGCCGGTGCTGGCCCTGCGGGCGCAGACGGAGGGGGTGGCCGCCGAGGAGCCGGCCGGGGACCCGGAGCCGCTGGGCGTGGAGCTGGTCATCGCGGTGCCGGACCAGCCGGGCGTGCTGTCCGCCGTCGCGGGGGTGCTCGCCATGCACCGGCTCACGGTACGGACGGCGGAGTTGCGGGGGGTGGGACTGCCGTCCGGTCTCGAGGACTCGGTGCTGCTCCTGAACTGGCGGGTCGCCGCGGAGTACGGCTCCCTGCCGCAGGCCGCACGGCTGCGGGCGGACCTGGTGCGGGCCCTTGACGGCTCGCTGGACATCGCGGCACGGCTCGCGGAGCGCGACGCGGCGTACCCGAGACGCCGGGGGACGGTCGCGCCTCCACCCCGGGTGACCGTGGCTTCGGCGGGGTCGCGTCTCGCCACCGTCATCGAGGTACGGGCCCAGGACGCACCGGGCCTGCTGCACCGCATCGGCCGGGCGCTGGAATCGGCGGGGGTGGTGGTGCGGAGTGCGCATGTGTCGACGCTGGGGGCGAACGCGGTGGACGCGTTCTACGTGACGGGGGAGGGTGCGCCGCTGTCGGGGGAGCGGGCTGCGGGGGTGGCTCGGGCTGTGGAGGAGGGGTTGCGGGGGTAGGGGGGGAGGGGCTGGCCTCGTCCCCCACCTCGCCCGTCACGCGGCTCGCGCACCCACTGCCCACCCATCCCTTGTCGCTGCGGGGCAATCGGGCGGGTGGGCTTGAGAGCTTGTTCGTTCAGGGGTGGATGCGGGGTTACGGCTGGGAGAGGCCCGTTCGGCAGGACCACTGCCAGGGACCGGCAGGCAAAGCGATCACCCCGTCACGGGGTGACGAAAGCCCGCCCCGCTCCTGCGCGCCCGCCCGCCCGGCGGGACAGATACCCTGGAGGGCGACCTATCCGCCCTCCCCCACGCTCAGCTCCGCGCGAGCGGGGGGCGCCCCTTCGACCCGAGGATTCGCGACCGCCGTGTTCGACACTCTCTCCGACCGCCTCGCAGCGACATTCAAGAACCTCCGGGGCAAGGGCCGCCTGTCCGAGGCGGACATCGACGCCACGGCGCGCGAGATCCGCATCGCCCTGCTCGAGGCGGACGTCGCCCTTCCCGTCGTCCGGGCCTTCATCAAGCAGATCAAGGAGCGCGCGGCCGGCGCCGAGGTCTCCCAGGCCCTGAACCCCGCCCAGCAGGTCATCAAGATCGTCAACGAGGAGCTCATCGGCATCCTCGGCGGCGAGACGCGACGCCTGCGGTTCGCCAAGAACCCGCCGTCCGTGATCATGCTCGCCGGTCTGCAGGGTGCCGGTAAGACCACCCTCGCCGGAAAGCTCGGCCTCTGGCTGAAGGGTCAGGGCCACTCGCCGCTCCTGGTCGCGTGCGACCTGCAGCGTCCCAACGCCGTGAACCAGCTGGCCGTCGTCGCCGAGCGCGCGGGCGTCGGCGTCTACGCCCCCCAGCCGGGCAATGGCGTGGGCGACCCGGTCCAGGTCGCCAAGGACTCGATCGAGTTCGCCAAGACCAAGCAGTACGACGTCGTCATCGTCGACACCGCGGGCCGCCTCGGCATCGACCAGGAGCTGATGCAGCAGGCCGCGGACATCCGCGACGCCGTCAGCCCGGACGAGGTCCTCTTCGTCGTCGACGCCATGATCGGTCAGGACGCCGTCAACACGGCGGAGTCCTTCCGTGACGGCGTCGGCTTCGACGGCGTCGTCCTGTCGAAGCTCGACGGTGACGCCCGTGGTGGTGCCGCCCTGTCGATCGCGCAGGTCACAGGCCGCCAGATCATGTTCGCCTCGAACGGCGAGAAGCTGGACGACTTCGACGCGTTCCACCCGGACCGCATGGCGTCCCGCATCCTCGGCATGGGCGACATGCTCACGCTGATCGAGAAGGCCGAGCAGACCTTCTCCCAGCAAGAGGCCGAGCAGATGGCCTCCAAGCTGGCGAGCAGCAAGGGCAAGGACTTCACGCTCGACGACTTCCTGGCCCAGATGGAGCAGGTCCGCAAGATGGGCAGCATCAGCAAGCTGCTCGGGATGATGCCCGGCATGGGGCAGATCAAGGACCAGATCAACAACCTGGACGAGCGGGACGTCGACCGCACCGCCGCCATCATCAAGTCGATGACGCCGGGTGAGCGCCACGAGCCGACCATCATCAACGGCTCCCGCCGCGCCCGTATCGCCAAGGGGTCCGGCGTCGAGGTCAGCGCCGTCAAGAATCTCGTCGAGCGCTTCTTCGAGGCCCGCAAGATGATGTCGCGCATGGCCCAGGGCGGCGGAATGCCGGGCATGCCGGGGATGCCGGGCATGGGCGGCGGCCCCGGCAAGCAGAAGAAGAAGCAGAAGCAGGCCAAGGGCAAGCGGAAGTCGGGCAACCCGATGAAGCGCAAGCAGGAGGAGCAGGAGGCCGCGGCCCGCCGTGAGCAGGCCGGCCAGGAAGGCGGCGCCTTCGGCCTCCCCGCGGGGCAGCAGGGGCAGAACTTCGAGCTGCCGGACGAGTTCAAGAAGTTCATGGGCTGACGCTCAGCTCGCGTACGTCATCCGGGGCGCCCCTCTGCCGAGAGGGGCGCCCCGGGCGTTTTCGGAGCGGACGCCCAGCAGTAGATGCCCAGCCCCTGTTTGTGTCGTAACGTCCGGATATGAGCAACCCTGTGCCGCCGCGCCGGGCGCCCGACCAGCCATGGCGCTCCGAGGGCGCACCACCGCCCGCGCCCACACCACCGCCGAAGAAGAAGATGCCGGGCGGGTGGGGCGGGCTCATCCTCACCGCGCTCATCGTCTACCTCATCGCCAACATCGTCCTCTCCTTCTTCAACGACGGCGACGAGCCGACGATCTCGTACACGGAGTTCAGCAAGCAGGTCGACTCCGGGAACGTCACGAAGATCTACTCCAAGGGCGACGCGATCCAGGGCCAGCTCAAGAAGGAGCAGGAGAAGCCGGGCGACGCGAAGGGGAAGTACTCCAAGTTCATCACCCAGCGGCCGGCCTTCGCCGACGACAAGCTCTGGGACGACCTGACCAAGCACGACGTCACGGTCACCGCCGAGCCCGTCGTCCAGGAGCGCAGCTTCCTGTCCAACCTGCTCATCTCGCTGGCCCCGATGCTGCTCCTGGTCTTCCTGTGGATCTTCATCGCCCGGCGGATGAGCTCGGGCATGGGCGGCGGCGCGGGCGGCATGCTGGGCCGCAAGGCCCCGCCCAAGCCGGTGGAGCTCGAACCCGGCGACAAGCGCACCACCTTCGAGGACGTGGCGGGCATCGACGAGGTCGAGGGGGAGCTCAGTGACGTCGTCGACTTCCTGAAGAACCCCGCCGCCTACCGCGAGATGGGCGCCAAGATGCCGCGCGGCGTGCTGCTCGCGGGTCTGCCCGGCACCGGAAAGACGCTGCTCGCGCGGGCCGTCGCCGGTGAGGCCGGAGTGCCCTTCTTCTCGGCGTCCGCGTCGGAGTTCATCGAGATGATCGTGGGCGTAGGCGCATCGCGCGTACGCGAACTCTTCGCGGAGGCACGGAAAGTCGCGCCGTCCATCATCTTCATCGACGAGATCGACACCATCGGACGGGCGCGCGGTGGCGGCAGCGGGATGGGCGGACACGACGAACGCGAGCAGACGCTCAACCAGATCCTCACCGAGATGGATGGTTTCTCCGGCTCCGAAGGTGTCATCGTCCTAGCGGCCACCAACCGCGCCGACATCCTCGACCCCGCCCTGACCCGCCCCGGCCGCTTCGACCGGGTCGTCACCGTCAGCCCGCCCGACCGCGGCGGACGCGAGGCCATCCTCAAGATCCACACCCGTGAGATCCCGATGGCGGCCGGCATCGACCTCGCCCAGGTCGCCCGTACGACACCGGGGATGACCGGCGCCGAACTCGCCAACCTCGCCAACGAAGCCGCCCTGCTCGCCGTCAAGCGGGGGCAGAAGGAAGTGACGCAGGCCGACCTCTCCGAGGCACTGGAGAAGGTCCAGCTCGGCGCCGAGCGGCCGCTCGTGATGCCGGACGAGGAGCGGCGGCGCACGGCGTACCACGAGAGCGGACACGCCCTGCTCGGCATGCTGCAGCCCGGCGCCGACCCGGTCCGCAAGATCACCATCGTGCCCCGGGGGCGCGCGCTCGGCGTCACGCTCTCGACGCCGGACGCCGACAAGTACGCGTACACGGAGGAGTATCTGCGCGGCCGCATCGTCGGCGCCCTGGGCGGCATGGCGGCCGAGCATGTCGTCTTCGGTGTCATCACCACGGGTGCCGAGAGCGACCTCGAACAGGTCACCAACATCGCCCGCGGCATGGTCGCCCGCTGGGGCATGAGCGAGCGCGTGGGGCGGCTCTCCGCGCTGCCGAGCGACGCCCAGCAGGCCTACGGTCTCTCGGCCGCCCCCGTCACCCTCGACACGATCGACCACGAGATGCGGCGGATCGTCGACGAGTGCTACGAGAGCGCCTGCCGTCAACTGAGGGACCACCGGGGGCAACTGGACGCCCTGGCCGCCGCACTCCTGGAGAACGAAACCCTGGAGGAAGAGGCGGCCTACCGAGTCGCCGGCATCACCCGACTCACCAAAGACGCCGACTAGGCCGGTTCGGTGGCGAAGCGGCTCCACGGCTCCCCTCGGAGGCGGCCCGGGGGGAGCTTCCTGCCGTACAGGACGAGGAGAAGGTCCTGCGCGGCGCCGGTCAACGGGGGCCCGGTGCCGTAACTCCAGTCGAGATCGGCGGCGCACAGCCGCACGCCGCCGACGTCCGCCCCGAAGAACTTGGTGCTCTTGGGCGTGACCTTCTCAAGAAGCACGCGTACGCGGTCCAGGGGAACCCTGCGGTCGAGTCCCAGGGCCACCGAGATGTCGAGGCCGTGCACCACGTCGTGGCCCAGCGCCCCCTCGATCCCGGCGAAGGGTGGCTGCCAGGGATGGTCCGCGTTGCTCCGGAGGAAGTCGGCGAGCTGACCGGTCGAGTGGTCGGCGGCGTCCTTGCGGGCGCACCGGTCGGTCATCCGGTGCAGACTCCCGCGCGCCTTGATGAGTTCGGCCAGCGTCCTCGGGAGCGAGTACCGGAAGCCCAGCGACATATGGGCCGCCACTTCCCGTACCCGCCACCCGGCGCACAGACTCGGCGCCTCCCACTGCGCGGGCGACAGGTCGTCGAGAAGGGCGGCGAGATCACGGCGTTCGGCGGCGACAGCGGTTCTGATGTCCACTCATCCAGGGTGTCGACCGCCTGGCCATAAGTCCAAGAGCTGGATCTTCTCGCGGCTAGCATGGACAGTTATGGAACTTCGCCAGCTCCAGTACTTCGTCGCCGTCGCGGAGGAGGCCAACTTCACCCGCGCCGCCGCCCGCCTGCACCTGGCCCAGCCGGGCGTGAGCGCCCAGGTCCGGCAACTGGAGAAGGAGCTCGGGCAGCAACTCCTCGACCGGTCGGGGCGGACGGTGACCCTGACGGAGGTGGGCGAGGCCGTCCTGCCGTTCGCGCGGGCCGCGCTCGCCGCGGTCGAAGGCGTGCGGCACACCGCGGACGAGTTCACCGGACTGCTCCGCGGTCAGATCGCCCTTGGCCTGGTGTCCGGCGCCGCCACCCAGGAGTTCGACGTGGTCTCCGTCCTCGCCGACTTCCACGACGACCACCCCGCGGTCGAGATCGCCCTCACCGAGGACAGTTCGGACCGGATGCTGGCCGCAGTGCGCGGCGGCGAATTCGACATCGCCCTCCTGGGCCTGACGGACGAGGAACCCCCGCCGGGCATCTCCCTGCGGCTGGTCATCGACGAAGCCCTGGTGGCCGTCATGCTCCCGGGGGACGACCTCCTTGCTCCCCAGGGACGTACGACCGTTCCGCTCGCCGCTCTCCGCGACCGCCCGCTGATCACCCTGCCGCGCGGCACCGGCGTACGCGGCGTGCTCGACCGAGCCTGCGCGCAGGCGGGCATCCGGCCCCGTGTGGCCTTCGAGGCGGCCGCCCCGCAGGTCCTCGTGCAACTCGTCGTCCGCGGGATGGGCGTGGCCGTCCTCCCCGCTCTCGAACCCCGTACGGCGGCCGCATACGGACTGCGGACGCTGGAGATCACCGATCCCCGGCCCCGCGGCAGGATCGCCCTGGCCTGGCGCACGGGCGGGCCCGCGAGCCCGGCGGCCAGGGTGCTGCTCGATCGCCTGCGAACGGCGCTCGGCACCGGTTAGGCGTACGCCCCTATCGCGTACGTGCGATCAAGTACCGGAACACGTTCGGCATCCACACGGTCCCGTCCCGCCGCTTGTGCGGATGCAGGGCTTCCGTCAGCTCCTTGTCGACCTGAACCTGATCGGTCGCGCCCACCGCCGCGTCGAACAGCCCGGTGGAGAGCAGACCGCGGACCGCGCTCTCGGTGTCCGCGTACCCGAAGGGGCATGCCACGCGTCCCGAGCCGTCCGGCTTGAGGCCCGCCCGCTGGGCGACCTCCTCCAGGTCGTCACGGAGCGCGGGACGCCAACTTCCCGTACTGCGAAGGGGGTCGGCGAGCTTGGTCGCCACCTTCAGTACAGAAGAGGTCGTGCAGCGCTCCGGCGGACCCCAGCCGACGAGCACCACGGGGGCGCCGCGTCCGGTCAGCGGGACGGTGGACTCCAGGAGGCCGGAGAGGCCCTCGGAGTCGCCCGCCACACAGCCGATCGGCTGGAACGCGGTCACGATGTCGAAGAGGGGCACATCCGGCCCCGAGACATCGGCCGGCCCTCCCTCGACGAGCCGGGTGCCGCGGTGCCGCCGTGCGTCCGAGTCCGTTTCCGGCAGCAGGCGCTCGCGTGCCAGGGCGAGCCGTTCGGGCGCCGAGGCGTCGACACCGGTGACCGACGCGCCCCGGGATTCCGCCATCAGGAGGGCGAGCCCGGAACCGCAGCCGAGACCGAGGAGCCGTGTTCCGCCGCCTACGTCGAGTCGTTCGTACACCGCCTCATAGAGCGGTACCAGCATCCGTTCCTGGATTTCCGCCCAGTCACGCGCGCGTGCGCACCGGTCCACGCCGCGGGGGGTCGTGCCCGCGCGGGGGAGGTGCGGCTGCGCGAGTGTAGGTGACATCGAAAGCGCCCCAATCCGCCGAGAGTTGCTGGAGTGTCGTATTCAAACGGTTCGTCCGCCCCCGTGCAGTGCGCTCGCACTCCCCCCGTATGCCAGAGAACTCCGCATCCGTCGTGGCGTCCAGAGGTTGTGGGGCAATGCTTGCGTGCCACCGTCGTGCGCCCCCTGAAGAAGCCCCGGAAGAATTCAATTCACGCGCTCCGGAGGCCCGCCGTACCATGCGCGCCATGGCTAAGGCACCCGTACTCACGCCCCGGGCGGAAGACTTTCCGCGCTGGTACCAAGACCTGATCAACAAGGCCGAGCTGGCCGACAACGGTCCGGTGCGGGGCACCATGGTGATCAGGCCGTACGGCTACGGCCTGTGGGAGCGCATGCAGCAGGACATGGACGCCCGCATCAAGGAGACGGGTACCCAGAACGCGTACTTCCCTCTCCTCATCCCCCAGTCGTACCTGACCAGGGAGGCCGAGCACGTCGAGGGCTTCGCCCCCGAACTGGCCGTCGTCACGCACGGCGGGGGCAAGGAACTGGAGGAGCCGGTCGTCATCCGCCCGACCTCCGAGACGATCGTCAACGAGTACTTCTCCAAGTGGGTGCAGAGCTACCGCGACCTGCCGCTCCTGATCAACCAGTGGGCCAACGTGGTCCGCTGGGAGCTGCGGCCCCGGCTCTTCCTGCGGACGTCGGAGTTCCTCTGGCAAGAGGGCCACACGGCCCACGCCACGTACGAGGAAGCACGCGATTTCGCGGCCCGCATCCACCGTGACGTCTACGGGGCCTTCATGCGGGACGTCCTCGCGATGGACTTCGTGCTGGGCCGCAAGACCGCCAAGGAACGCTTCGCGGGCGCCGTCAACACCCTCACGCTCGAAGGCATGATGGGCGACGGCAAGGCCCTCCAGCTCGGCACGAGTCACGAACTCGGCCAGAACTTCGCCAGGGCCTTCCACACCCAGTACCTGTCCAAGGAGGGCAAGCAGGAGCTGGTCTGGCAGACCTCCTGGGGCAGTACGACAAGGATGATCGGCGCCCTGGTGATGATGCACGGCGACGACGACGGCCTGCGGGTCCCGCCGCGCCTCGCGCCGGTCCAGGCCGTCGTCCTCGCCATCAAGGGCGACGACGCCGTGCTCGCCGCGGTCCGCGAGATCGGCGACCGCCTCAAGGCCGCCGGCGTGCGCGTCCAGGTCGACGACCGCACGGACATCCCCTTCGGACGCCGCGCCGTCGACTGGGAGCTCAAGGGAGTGCCGGTGCGCGTCGAGGTCGGCCCGCGCGACCTGGAGAACGGCACCGCGATGGTGGCCCGCCGGATCTCGGACCCGCACAGCAGGGGAGGCAAGGAGCCGGTCGCGATCGACTCCCTGGCGGCGCTGCTGCCCACCCTCCTGGAGGAGGACCAGCGGTCGCTCCTCGACCAGGCCCGCGAACGGCGGGAGTCCCGCACCTCGGACGTCACCACGGTGCGGGCCGCCGTGGAGGCCACGGCCGCCGGCGGCTGGGCACGCATCCCTTGGGCCACGCTCGGTCCGGAGGGCGAGGCGAAGCTCGCGGAGCACTCCGTGTCCGTACGGTGTCTGGTCACGGAGGACGGGGCGGTGCCGGACGCCGATGAGACCCCGGGTAACGTCGCTGTGGTGGCCCGCGCTTACTGACACGGGCGCCTCCGGTACCGGCGCGGTCGTTCTCGGCCCGTACGCCTGCCGAGGCAACACGAGACCCGGTGAGTCCCCTTGAGGGTGGCGGCGGGAGACGGGCGGGCGTACGCGCCACTACGTACCGGCTTGCCATGAGCTGCGAGGCTTCTGGGCAGATCAGCGCACCCGCCCTCGTCCGGACGCATCAATGGCAACTGACGGGTACGTGCAAATTATTTGGGATGCCCCGGAATGGAACCCCTGGGCATCCCGGCTCGTTGTTCACGACGTGAGCACGACACCACCTGTTCTCGCCGCAGAGCTGGCACAGGCGTGGGCCGATATTCAGCGGCACCACCCCGAGCTGCCCGATCTTGCCGCGCCCGAATCCCTGATCGGAGAGTCGTCGTCCGCCTGCGGCGCCGCACTCTCCTTCGAGCGACTGCTCCACGAGGCAGTCCATGGCATCGCCGCGTCACGCGGCGTACGCGACACCTCACGCGCGGGCCGCTATCACAACCGCAGATTCCTCGCCATCGCCGAGGAGCTGGGCCTGGACCACCCCGAGGAGCCGCATCCCAGCAGCGGCTTCTCGCTGGTCACGCTCAACCCCGAGGCGCGCAAGCGCTACCGCCCGACGATCGAGCGGCTCCAGCGCGCCCTCAAGGCGCACACCGCGGCGACCGCCGCCGACACGGCACGCAGCTTCCGGGGCCCGGCCGCCCGGCACGGCTCCTCCGGGGGTGGCGTCCGCGTCAAGGCGGTCTGCGACTGCGGACGCAACGTCCGCGTGGTCCCCTCGGTGCTCGCCCAGGCGCCCATCGTCTGCGGCGGCTGCGGCAAGCCCTTCCGTATCCCGGAAGTGGTCGGCGCCGCTGCGGGCTGACGGGCTGAGCTGGGGATGCGTCGCGGGGGCGCCCGGACCGGGTTCGGACGCTCCGGCGACGTATGGCACAATGGCTAGCTGTACTCGACAGCCGCATAGGAACCCTCTCGCCTCCGGCTGACGCGTCCATCGGGCACCCCGAGTACCGCAACCCCACGTGGCATCTCGTTGTGCCCAACCACGTCAAGACCAGGAGACACCACTCCAGTGGCAGTCAAGATCAAGCTGAAGCGTCTGGGCAAGATCCGGTCGCCTCACTACCGCATCGTCGTCGCCGACTCCCGTACCCGCCGTGATGGTCGGGCCATCGAGGAGATCGGCCTGTACCACCCGGTGCAGAACCCCTCGCGCATCGAGGTCGACTCGGAGCGCGCGCAGTACTGGCTCTCCGTCGGCGCTCAGCCGACCGAGCCGGTCATGGCGATCCTGAAGCTCACCGGTGACTGGCAGGCGCACAAGGGCCTTCCGGCCCCGGCGCCGCTGCTCGTCGCCGAGCCCAAGGACAAGCGCGCCGCGTTCGAGGCCTTCACCAAGGGCCTCGAGGGCGACGACGCCAAGGGTGAGGCCATCACCCAGAAGGCCAAGAAGACTGACAAGAAGGCGGACGAGGCCAAGGCCGAGTCCACCGAGTCGACCGAGGCCTGAG
This sequence comes from Streptomyces sp. NPDC002853, assembly GCF_053591915.1. Taxonomy (NCBI): domain Bacteria; kingdom Bacillati; phylum Actinomycetota; class Actinomycetes; order Kitasatosporales; family Streptomycetaceae; genus Streptomyces; species Streptomyces sp. NPDC002853. The sequence goes on from NZ_JBSFUS010000012.1 coordinate 200,922, forward strand.
CATGCTCGAGGAGGCTCTCGAGCACCTCGTGAAGGGCATTGTCGACAACCCCGACGACGTGCAGGTCGCCTCGCGCAACCTGCGCCGGGGGCGTGTGCTCGAGGTCCGGGTCCACCCGGACGACCTCGGCAAGGTGATCGGCCGCAACGGCCGTACCGCACGCGCTCTGCGGACCGTCGTGGGCGCCATCGGCGGCCGCGGTGTCCGCGTCGACCTCGTCGACGTGGACCAGGTTCACTGAACCACAGGTAGCACCGGCACGGGCCGGGGAGGGCTTCTGGGCCTTCCCCGGCCCGTAGTCGTCTGTAGGCGCCTGCGGGCCCCTTTCCGCAGGCACACGACAGGAGAGAAAGCAGTGCAGCTGGTAGTCGCGCGGATCGGCCGCGCCCACGGCATCAAGGGTGAGGTCACCGTCGAGGTGCGGACCGACGAGCCGGAGCTGCGGCTCGGCCCCGGCGCCGTACTCGCCACCGACCCCGCCTCCACGGGGCCGCTGACCATCGAGACCGGCCGGGTGCACAGCGGCCGCCTCCTGCTGCGCTTCGAGGGCGTACGCGACCGCACGGGCGCCGAGGCGCTGCGCAACACGCTGCTCATCGCGGAGGTCGATCCGGAAGAGCTTCCGGAGGACGAGGACGAGTACTACGACCACCAGCTGATGGACCTCGACATCGTCACCAAGGAAGGGCTCGAGGTCGGCCGGATCACCGAGATCTCGCACCTGCCCTCGCAGGACCTGTTCATCGTGGAGCGGCCCGACGGCAGCGAGGTGATGATCCCCTTCGTGGAGTCGATCGTCACCGAGATCGACCTGGAGGAGCAGCGGGCGATCATCGACCCGCCGCCCGGCCTGATCGACGACCGCGCGGAGATCGCCTCGGCCAGGGACGACGAGGAGCCTTCGGACGAGAGGCCCTCGGGGGACGACGCCTGATGCGGCTCGACGTCGTCACGATCTTCCCCGAGTACCTGGAACCCCTGAACGTCTCCCTCGTGGGCAAGGCACGCGCGCGTGGACAGCTCGACGTGAACGTGCACGACCTCAGGGAGTGGACGTACGACCGCCACAACACGGTCGACGACACCCCCTACGGCGGCGGCCCCGGCATGGTCATGAAGACCGACCCCTGGGGCGCGGCACTCGACGAGGTGCTCGCCGAGGGATACGAGGCCGGGGCCCACGGGCCCGTCCTGGTCGTCCCCACGCCCAGCGGGCGGCCCTTCACCCAGGAGCTAGCCGTCGAGCTCTCCGAGCGGCCCTGGCTGGTCTTCACGCCCGCGCGCTACGAAGGCATCGACCGCCGCGTCATGGACGAGTACGCGACCCGGATGCCGGTCTACGAAGTGTCGATCGGCGACTACGTCCTCGCCGGCGGCGAGGCGGCCGTCCTGGTCGTCACCGAAGCAGTGGCCCGGCTGTTGCCCGGCGTCCTCGGCAACGCCGAGTCCCACCGCGACGACTCCTTCGCGCCCGGCGCCATGGCCAACCTCCTCGAAGGCCCCGTCTACACGAAGCCTCCGCAGTGGCGCGGTCATGGCATCCCGGACGTGCTCATCAGCGGCCACCACGGCAAGATCGCACGCTGGCGCAGGGACGAGGCGCTGCGGCGCACGGTCCGCAACAGGCCCGACCTGATCGAGCGCTGCGACCCCGCCGTCTTCGACAAGAAGGACCGGGAGATGCTCTCGATCCTGGGGTGGCGCCCGGGTCCCGACGGCCGATTTGGGCGAGACCCCCAGGCCGTGGAAGAATAGGCCGCTGCTGTACGTCCAGCGCGCGCCCCTGCCACAGGGGGAACGACGCCCGCCCGACGCGAACAGCTATCGAATCCTCATCACGAACTTCCCGCTGATGACCTGTGGCATCAGTGAAGAAAGCAGACGATCATGGCCAACCTGCTCGACTCCGTCGACAGCGCTTCGCTGCGCACCGACATCCCGGCCTTCCGCCCGGGTGACACCGTCAACGTCCACGTGCGCGTCATCGAGGGCAACCGCTCCCGTGTCCAGCAGTTCAAGGGCGTAGTCATCCGTCGCCAGGGTGCCGGCGTGCGCGAGACCTTCACGGTCCGCAAGGTCTCCTTCTCCGTCGGCGTGGAGCGCACCTTCCCGGTGCACACCCCGATCGTCGAGAAGATCGAGCTCGTCAGCCGCGGCGCCGTGCGTCGCGCGAAGCTGTACTACCTCCGTGAGCTGCGCGGCAAGGCCGCGAAGATCAAGGAGAAGCGCGACAACTGAGCTCGCGCACGGGTCCACATCGGAGCCGGATAGCATCTGGATCCGATGGACACCGAAGCACAGCACACGGAGCGCGACCGCTCCTCCCCACCCACAGATTCCCCGAGCGCCGAGCGCGAGGGTGAGTCCGAGGGGACGGAGGACCGGTCGCGCTCCGCTTTTGTGTCGTTCGTGTCCTGGGTGCCCGGCGGCAGAGCCACCCTGACACTGCTGATCTGCATGGTGTCCCTGCTGCTCGTCAGCACCTTCGTGATGCAGCCCTTCCAGATCCCCAGCGGCTCCATGGAGCCCGCGTTCCGGGTCGGAGACCGGGTACTCGTCAACAAGTTGGCGTACCGTTTCGGTTCCGAGCCGCAGCGAGGTGACGCGGTCGTCTTCGACGGCAGCGGCTACTTCGGAGATGCCGACTACATCAAGCGGGTCGCAGGGGTAGGGGGAGACCGGGTGGTCTGCTGCGACAAGCGGGGGAGGATCAAGGTGAACGGCGAGCCCGTCGACGAGCCGTACCTGTACCCGGGGGACGCCCCCTCGAAGGCGCCCTTCGTCGCGGTCGTCCCCGAAGACAGCCTGTTCCTCCTCGGTGACCACCGCAGCGACTCCCGTGACTCCCGCGACCACCTGGGCCAGCCCGGCGGCGGCATGATCCCCGTCGACTCCGTGATCGGCAGAGCCGACTGGATCGCCTGGCCCATCGGCCACTGGACCTCCCTGGAGCGTCCCGACAGCTACGCGCGCGTGCCGGCACCAGGCGGCGCGCATGGGTAACCGCGGACGTACGCGCGAGGCCAGTCACCGGGCTGACACCAGGCTGCCCACCGGATCCCGGCCCACCAGCGGCCCCGTACTGCCCGGAAGGGCCGAGCGGCGCAAGCTCGCGAAGAAGGTCAAGCGGCGCAGGAGGCGCTCGGCGATCAAGGAGATACCTCTCCTCATAGGCGTCGCGCTGCTGATAGCCCTGGTCCTGAAGACCTTCCTGGTGCAGGCCTTCGTGATCCCCTCGGGCTCGATGGAGCAGACGATCAAGATCGGCGACCGCGTGCTCGTCGACAAGCTCACCCCGTGGTTCGGTGCCAAGCCGAAGCGCGGCGACGTCGTCGTCTTCGAGGACCCAGGGAACTGGCTCAAGGACGAACAGACCAAGAAGAAGGACGACCCCGTAGGCGTCAAGCAGGTCAAGGAAGGCCTCGCGTTCATCGGCCTGCTTCCCTCCGACAACGAACGCGACCTGATCAAGCGCGTCGTGGGCGTCGGCGGCGACACCGTGAAGTGCTGTGACAAGAACAAGAAGCTCATGGTCAACGGAGTCCCCCTCACCGAGCCCTACATCAATCCGGGGGACGAGCCCTCGTCCTTCGAGTTCGAGGTGAAGGTCCCCGAGGGCCGGCTCTTCGTCATGGGTGACCACCGCTCCGACTCGGCCGACTCCCGCTTCCACCGCACCGAGAAGTTCAGCGGCACCGTCTCCGAGGACAGCGTGGTGGGCCGCGCGCTCGTCATCGCCTGGCCCTTCGACCACTGGCGGAAACTGGAGGAGCCCGAGACGTACGCGTCGGTGCCCGACGCGCGTGCGGGGTCGGACACCGCCCTGGGGCCGTCGCATAGGGTGGCCCCAGGCGATCGATACGGATTGACCGGACTCCCGACCCCTGCGGAACTCCCGCTCGTTATGGGAGTGGTGGGCCTGCATCGCATCAGGAGCGGGCAGCGGCACGGACTGAGGAGTGGATGTGGGGGATGTGGCGGTCGGCGCACGGTCCGGACACGGTGGGCCCGAGGAACAGCCAGGGCGTTCAGACGAGCCGGAGGCCGCGGCGGACGGCGTGAGCCCCGGGAGTGACACCACGGGGGCCGGTCCCGCGCCCGGCGAGCCGGACGGGAAGCAGACCAGGGAGGCGAAGAAGCCCCGCTCCTTCTGGAAGGAGCTGCCCCTCCTCATCGGCATCGCGCTGATCCTGGCCCTGGTGATCAAGACCTTCCTGGTGCAGGCGTTCTCGATTCCCTCGGACTCGATGCAGAACACGCTCCAGAAGGGCGACCGCGTCCTGGTCGACAAGCTGACCCCGTGGTTCGGCTCGGAGCCCGAGCGCGGCGAGGTCGTCGTCTTCAGGGACCCCGGCCACTGGCTGGACGGTGAGCCGACGCCCGACCCGAACGCGATTCAGCGGGTCCTCGGCTGGGTCGGCCTGATGCCGTCCGCCGACGAGAAGGACCTGATCAAGCGGGTCATCGCGGTGGGTGGCGACACGGTGGAGTGCAAGGGCACCGGCCCGGTGAAGGTCAACGGCAAGGCGCTGAACGAGCCGTACGTCTTCGAGGGCAACACCCCGTGCACCGTCGACGACCAGGGCGGCCAGTTCAAGGTCACCGTCCCCGCGGGCAAGATCTGGGTCATGGGTGACCACCGGCAGAACTCGCTGGACTCCCGCTACCACCAGAACCAGCCCGGCGGCGGCGCCGTCCCCGTGGACAACGTCGTGGGCCGCGCCATCGTCATCGCCTGGCCGCCCACCCGCTGGGCGACGCTGCCCAAGCCGGACACCTTCGACCAGCAGGGCATCAACGCCGCCATGAGCGCGGCGCCGGCGGCCCTCGGGCTCGCGGGTGCGGTGCCGGTCGTGCTCTGGCGCAGGCGTCGGCTGACGGTGGCTGCCGCGCAGGCCGCGAGGGTTTCTGGCGGAGGTACCGCCGGGTAGGGTGCCGTCCCAGATCGCTGATCTTCCGCGCTCCTGTTCGTAGGGGCGCGGGGTCGTCTCCGAAATGGGGGAGCACTGGGATGAGCAGGACACAACGTACGGACGAGGGCCACGGACGGCTCGGCAGCATGCTGTCGGGACTGGCCGTGGCCCTCGGCTGTGTGCTCTTCCTGGGGGGCTTCATCTGGGGCGCTGTCCTGTACCAGCCGTACACCGTTCCCACCGGGTCGATGACGCCGACGATCGGCGCGGGCGACCGGGTCCTGGCGGAGCGGATCGACGGCGGTGAGGTGCGCCGGGGTGACGTCGTCGTCTTCCGGCAGGCGAGCTGGGGCGACCTGCCGATGGTCAAGCGCGTGGTCGGCGTGGGCGGCGACCGGATCTCCTGCTGCACGGACGGCAAGCTGATGGTCAACGGCAAGCAGGTCGCAGAACCGTATCTTCCCGAGGGCAAGGGCGCCGAGGCCACCGGAATCCCGGCCACCACGGTCCCCAAGGGCAACCTCTTCCTGCTCGGTGACGAGCGCAGCGGCTCCCTGGACTCCAGCGTGCACCTGGGCGACTCCAACCACGGCTCCGTGCCGCGCGGCGCGGTGGAGGGCCGGGTCGACGCGGTGGCCTGGCCGTCGGAGAGGTTCGGCACGCTGGAGCGTCCCGAGGGCTTCGCCGACATGCCGGGCGGGATCTCCGACCCCGGGCCGGTGCGGCTCATGGTGTGGGCGGTGGTGGGCGGCGCCGTTCTCGTCCTGGGCGGCGCGGCGTACGGGCCGGTGGCCAAGCGGCTGCGGCGCGGGCGGGAGCGTCCGCGGAGCCGTGACCGCTCGGGGGAGAGCGCCCATGTCGGCTGAGGAGCCGCAGCTCCAGCCTGAGTCGCAGCCCGAGTCGCGTCTGCGGTCGGAGGCGTTGCGCAAGGTCGCGCGGGTGGTGCTGCTCGACCCGCAGGACCGCATCCTCCTGTTGCACGGCCATGAGCCGGGGGACGCGGCGGACGACTGGTGGTTCACACCGGGCGGTGGTCTGGAGGGCGACGAGACGCATGAACAGGCCGCGCTACGAGAACTGATGGAAGAGACGGGCATCACGGAGGTCGAGCTCGGCCCCGCCCTGTGGCAGCGGCTCTGCTCGTTCCCTTTCGCCGGACGGCGCTGGGACCAGGACGAGCGGTACTTCCTGGCGCGTACGTCGCAGACGTACACGCGAGCCGCGGGGCTGACGGAGCTGGAACGGCGGAGTGTCGCGGGAGCGCGATGGTGGACGTGCCAGGAACTGACCGAGGCACATGAGACGGTGTATCCGACCAGGCTCGCCGAGTTGCTTCGCAGGCTGCTCGACGAGGGTCCTCCGAGCCGGCCCGAGACCCTCGACACGGAAATCGTGTAGAGGCTCCAGGGGCTGACGCACAATAGGGGGACGCACGGCTGAAGGGGAACATGCCATGAGCGCCGAGGACCTCGAGAAGTACGAGACCGAGATGGAGCTGAAGCTCTACCGGGAGTACCGCGATGTCGTCGGTCTGTTCAAATATGTGATCGAGACCGAACGGCGCTTCTACCTGACCAACGACTACGAGATGCAGGTGCACTCGGTCCAGGGTGAGGTTTTCTTCGAGGTGTCCATGGCGGACGCCTGGGTGTGGGACATGTACAGGCCTGCCAGATTCGTGAAGCAGGTGCGCGTCCTCACGTTCAAGGACGTGAATATCGAGGAGCTCAACAAGAGCGACCTTGAGCTGCCGGGCGGCTGAGTTCACTGGTACGGGTGAGCGAGTTTTCCACAACGCGTGAGTCGTCCACCAAGATCCACAGCGCTCGGGGCTGAGCCCCAGTGTGGGTGTCGGAGGTGGTTCCGACATGAACGCACGTGGGGCACTCGGGCGGTACGGCGAAGATCTGGCCGCGCGGCGGCTGGGCGAAGCCGGAATGACGGTTCTGGAGCGCAATTGGCGCGGCGGCAGGACCGGCGAGATCGACATCGTGGCCATGGACGGCGAAGCGCTGGTCGTCTGTGAGGTCAAGACGCGCAGGGCCGCCCTGGTCGGCTCGGGGATCTATCAGCACCCGATGGCCGCCGTGGGCCAGGCCAAGGCGGAGCGGCTGCGGCGTCTCGCCGAGCGCTGGATCGACGAGCGTGGCGGCCCACCACCGGGCGGAGTGCGGATCGATCTCGTCGGCGTCCTGATCCCCCGCCGCGGGGCCCCTGTCGTGGAGCACGCGCGGGGGGTGGCCTGAGATGGGGTTCGCGCGTACGTGTTCCGTGGCTCTGGTGGGCGTCGAGGGCGTGGTCGTCGAGGTGCAGGCCGACCTGGAGCCGGGCGTCGCGGCATTCACGCTGGTCGGCCTCCCGGACAAGAGCCTGACGGAGAGCAAGGACCGGGTCAGGGCCGCGGTGGTCAACTCCGGAGGGGAGTGGCCCCAGAAGAAGCTCACGGTGGGCCTCAGCCCGGCGTCGGTGCCCAAGGGCGGCAGCGGCTTCGATCTCGCGATCGCCTGCGCGGTGCTCGGCGCGGCGGAGCGCATCGATCCGCGGACCCTCACCGACATCGTGATGATCGGTGAACTGGGGCTCGACGGGCGGGTGCGGCCGGTCAGGGGAGTGCTGCCCGCGGTCCTCGCCGCGGCCGACGCGGGCTATGAGCAGGTCGTGGTCCCGGAGTGCACGGCGGCTGAGGCCGCACTGGTACCGGGGGTCTCGATCCTCGGGGTGCGCAGCCTGCGGCAGCTGATCGCCGTCCTTACCGATGAACCGGTGCCGGAGGAGGAGCCGGACGAGCCGGGGCGTCCGGACCCGATGCTCGCGGGGCTCTGTGTGCCCGGGACCGGTGTGGGCACGGGGCTCAGCGGCGGTCTGGACGACGCTCTCGCCCTTGACCTCGCCGATGTCGTCGGCCAGACCTCGGCCAGGACCGCGGTGGAGGTGGCGGCGTCGGGCGGGCACCACCTCTTTCTGCAGGGCCCGCCGGGCGCGGGAAAGACGATGCTCGCGGAGCGGCTGCCGGCGATCCTGCCCCGGCTGACCAGGGAGGAGTCCCTGGAGGTGACGGCCGTCCACTCCGTGGCGGGCATGCTGCCACCGGGCAAGCCCTTGGTGGACACCGCGCCGTACTGCGCCCCGCACCACTCCGCGACGATGCAGTCACTGGTGGGCGGCGGCAAGGGAATCGCGCGACCGGGGGCGGTGTCGTTGGCTCACCGCGGCGTGCTCTTCCTCGACGAGGCGCCGGAGTTCAGCGGCCAGACCCTGGACTCCTTGCGCCAGCCCCTGGAGTCCGGGCACGTGGTGATCGCTCGCAGCGCGGGCGTGGTGCGCCTGCCCGCGAAGTTCCTGATGGTCATCGCTTGTGTGCGCCCGGTCATTGACCAGGTAGGCGTACGGTCCGCGGGTGCTACGTCTTGGAACCTGGTCAACGCACTTCACGACCCGGGACTTGCCCGAATCGGTGGAGCCGGTCAGCTACCTGCGGCTTCGGCCTGAGGAGTGGGAGTGTTGGCTCGATGACCTGGGCATTCCCGATGGGACGCCGTACTTGTTGTCCCCTGGGTTCGTCTATGACGTGCACGTGAACGCGTACTTCCATCGGGTGGACTTCCTGGGTGGCCCTCTCAACAGCCAGCTCAATAGGGCCTCTGCGCTGGAGAGGTTCTTCAACTTCCTGCACCTGAACCGCGGTTCGAAGATCTGGCGGGACGCCACGGAGGCGGATCACCTCGCCTACCACCACTGGCGTCGACGAGATCCGCGCGGGCCCAGGGTCGACGGCGGCACATGGAGCCAAGAGGTATCGCACCTGCAGCAGTTCTACGTCTTCGCCCTGTCGAAGGGCTGGGTCAGCGCAGTGCCCATCCCGCAGCGGGCGCGGAACGAGTGGTCTGGAATCCAGGCACCCCGACGGCGCCGATCGGGCAGCGAGACTGTCCCGGCGACCTACGCCCATGACGAGGGCAGTGAGCGAATCGAGTGGCTGCCGCAGACGTCCTACCGCCGCTGGCGTGACGTCGGAATCCGTGGCTACGGACTCGACGGCCGACCCCGCGCAGGATTCCGCGGACGATGGGTCGAGCGCAACACGGTCTTCTCGGACCTGATGGTCCGCACCGGGCAGCGGCTGTCGGAGCAGGCCCATCTCGTTGAATGGGAAGTCCCGACCGGGCCCGGACCAGCCGGTTACAGCAGGTTCTGGCTGCCGGCCGCGATCGCCAAATGGCAGTCGGCGGGCTGGATCTACGTTCCGGCATCGCTTCGGCGGGATCTTACGGACTACGCCCTCCACGACCGCGCCGCGGTCGTGGAGGAGGCCCAGGCGGAAGGCCGCTACGGCCGCATCCGGCGTCCCTTGATCGTTGAGGACCGGGACCGGGCCAACGTCGCGCGCTACACCACGGGAGCCATGGCCGGACGCCGCGTTGATGTCCGGCTCCTGGGGCCGCACGAGCGGCGTCGCCTGCTGGTGGAGACCGATGCCGGTCTGGAGCCCGCGATGTTCTGGCTGGGTGAGAGTGGCATGCCGCTGGCTGTCTCCACTTGGAAGGACATGTTCACCACCGCCAACCAGCGGTGCACCGAGCTGGGTCTGGCCGTTGCGGCACACGCCCATCTCCTGCGGCACACCTTTGCCGTCGTCACGCTCGAGCAGCTGCAGCGCGGCCATATCGCGGCGCTGGGAGAGCTGAATCCGGACCAGCGTCTGCACTACGTCCGGATCTTCGGCGATCCCCTGGACTGGGTCCGCCGACGGCTCCGGCATGCGTCGGTGCTGAGCACGCTGATCTATCTGCACGCCTTGCAGGAGCTCGAGATGGAGACCCGCATGGCATTGGTGCCCGACACCTGGGAGGACGTTCGTGACACCCCGCTTGATGAGCTCGGCGACGAGTCGGCACCGGTGGACCTGACCGTCGCGGCGGTGGGCGGATGAGCGGGCGGGGCAGCACCGGTCCGGGCCGCATCTCGGCGGCACCGGCGGGTGAGTACGAGCCGCCGCCTTCGGTCGTCCGGCAGCGGACGGGCGGCCTGGTGGTGGATTTCACCGGAGACGACGGACGGCAGGAGACCTTCGACCTTGGTCGGCTCCCGGTGGTCGGCTGGCACGACTTCCTCGCGGAGGCGTTCGCTCTGCGGACGGGTCCCAGCGGGGCCTTGCGCACGCTGGCAAGCGCGGCGAACTGCTTTCGGTTCATCGTGAAGTGGGCCTACTTCCTGCAGGGCCAGGGGATCGGGGCGGAGCGTCCGGAGCTCTTGTCGCAGGAACACGTGCGGGCGTTCTACGCGGACACGGAGGGCAGCGACGTCAGCCGATACGTGCTGCAGTCCGCGATCCGCACTCTGTTCTCGGACCAGCGCCTGGTCGGGCGGATCCCCGAGCCGGCCATGAACGCGCTGAATCGGACTCTTCCCAAGCCGCGAGGTCAGGCGGTCGGTGGCTACTCGAGCGGGGAGTGGGACCGGCTGGTCGCCGCGGCCCGGGCGGACACCGCCCGGATCGCTCGGCGCATCCGGGCGGCGGAAGAACTCCTGCGACGATTTCGTACAGCACCGCACGAGCTGAGCGCCGACGAGCTGGCCCGCGGCGAGACGCTGGACGCCATGGCGACCACCGGGGTGGTCCCCATCTTCCGCGGCGGCCCGCTCGATCGCGAGCGTCGGATCCTGGCCTCTCAACTCTTCCTGACCTGGGCGGACCTGGCCCCGATCATGGTGCTGCTGGCGGCCGTGACGGGGCGCAACGGCGAGACGCTGAAGGAGCTGCCGGCCGACCACCGGATCCTGGAGGGCCGGGCTGTCGAGCTTGAGGTCATCAAACGCCGCCGCGGCCGCCAGCACTGGTTCCAGACGGTGACCTGGGAGATCGGCCCGCCGAACCGTGAACTCCACACGGCCGGGGGCCTCTACCTCCTCCTGCTCGAACTGACCGCCCGCAGCCGGGAGTTCTGCGGAGCCTCCTCGGCCGTCTGCTTCTGGCGCGTCGGCGCTCGCGCCGGTGTCACGGCCACGAAGGAAGAACACTGGGCCCCCTTTGAACAGGCCCTTCGCCTGGCGGCCAGCATCGAACTGAGGAAGTGGTCGAAGACGCGGCATCCCGCTCTCTTCGCCGATGCCAACGACGACCAGCACGAGCCCCGGCCCCTGCAAGTCACCTTCAACAAGATCAAGACCACCACGGACGCGCGGCGGACCCGGCAGATGGGCGGCCACCTGCCCTCCGCGGCGAAGACGAACACCGCACAGGTGCTGTTCACCAACTACTTGTCGGCCGATGAGCCGACCCGCGACTGGGCCGAAGAGGTCATGGCCGAGGCCCTGGTCGACGCGGAACAAGCCGCGGTCCGGGCACACCAAAGCGCACTGCAGTCCCAAGGCGGGGCACCGACCGTGATCCCGGGGCAGGCCGAGAACGCCGGGCTGGAGGCCAAGGACACCGCCTGGGGAGCCTGCACCGACCACGACCGTCACCCGGTCACCGGCACGACCTGCACTGACTCCTTCCTCGACTGCTTCCACTGCGGCAACTGCCTGATCACCCGCGACCATCTGCCGCGTCTGGTCGCCCTGACCGAGGCCCTGTTGCACCGCCGGCGGCAGATGAGCGAGACCGACTGGTGGAAGCGCTACGGACCGGCCTGGGTCGCGGTCAAGCGGGACATCCTCGCCAAGTTCGACCCGGCCGAGATCGCCGAGGCCCGAACCCGGCAGCCCCACGACGCCCTCCTCGACCTTGTCGAACCCGCCTGGGAGCAACCATGAGCACCGCCGTCCTCCTCACCGCACCCGAGGGCCGCTGGGGCGCCGACCTCTTCGTCCTGCGGGGCCGCCCCCTGAGACCGGGGGTCGCGCTGACGCAGACGAGCCGCTACAGCGACGACGTCTGGCAGCTGAAGCACGTCATGCTCAAGGAGCACGAGCGGTCCCACATCCTGAACTTCGAGGCTCTGCCGCCCCGGTTCCGGCCGACGGTCAAGAAGATCTTCTACAGCCTGCTGGCGGCCGATCCGCCCGACGGTGAGGACCCGCTCGGAGTCCACACCGTGAGGGGGTACTTCAGCCAGATCAAGGCGCTGGTGCTCTGGCTCGATGAGCGATGGCCGCCAGATCGCGTCTCGACCGGCGAGCTGACCCCTCGGGATCTGGACGACTACAACCGGCACCTGCTGGCTACTTACCCTCGTTCGCCCAGTCCACGTTGCCGTCACCGGACCACGATCCGGATCTTGTGGCGTTGGCGGATCCGCCTGGACGGCGAGGCCCTGAGGTTCGACCCCCAGCGGCTGGAGGGATGGTGCGAGAACAACCTCATCCGCTACGGAGAGAACGCCACCGGCCGGCTTCCCGAACCCGTCCTCGGCCCGCTTCTCGGATGGGCGCTCAGGTTCGTGAACGAGTTCTCGGCAGACATCCTGCGAGCCGATCATGAATGGCGTCAGATCCGTGATCACCGGGTTTCCGGCAAACGCCGCAAGGGGGCCATCGAGGCCCGTCTGCGAGCCATGCTCGATGATCACCTCGCGAGTCAGCGTCCGCTGCCTGGCTTCGAAGGACACCCGAACGTCCAGCACATCGCCCGGATCCTGGGCTGCAACCGCAAGTCGGTCGACACCTACGCTCACCTGATCGAGGACGCCGTTGCCATCGTCGGAGTCGCCCCATTCAGCTATTTCGACGCCGCCATCACCGGACAACTGGACGGCGAAGCCTGGCTCGACGGCATCGCCACTTTTCACCTGGCTGACACGAGCCTGGCTCACCTCGGCCGACACCTGCAGGCCGCCTGTTACATCGTGATCGCGTTCCTCAGCGGCATGCGGGACTCCGAGGTCAAACACCTGCGGCGCGGCTGCCTCCACGTCCAGCGTGATGAGGACGGCACTGCCTACCGATGGAAGGTCGGCAGCCTCGCGTTCAAGGGTGAACGCGATGCCGCCGGGGTCCCGGCAACCTGGGTCGTCGGCGAGCCCGTTGCCAAGGCGGTCGAAGTGATGGAAGCCCTCCAGCCCTCAGGCACCGACTTCCTGTTCACCCGCCTTGGTCACGGACCCGGCGCGCAGAAGGGGACCTTTGCCGCGCTGACCGCTAGCGCGACGAACAGTCAGCTCAACCGCTTCACCGTCTGGGTCAACGATTACTGCCAACAGAGAGATCGCACCGACAGCGTCCCAAAGATCAACAACATGGACTTCGTGCTGAAGACCAGCCTCTTCCGCCGCACCCTCGCCTGGTTCATCGCCCGGCGTCCCGGCGGCGTCATCGCTGGCGCCCTGCAATTCCGCCACCACAGCATCCAGATGTTCGAGGGCTATGCCGGCACGAGTTCGTCCGGCTTCCGCGCAGAGGTCGAAAGTGAGCAGGCGCTCAGCCGCGGGGAGTTCTACATGGACAAGATCGAGGCCCACGAGCACACCGACTTCAAGGGCCCCTCCGCTGAGGAGGCCGCCACCCGCCTGCATGATTTCGGTGAGCGAGCACAGTTCCAAGGTCAGCTCGCTCTCAGCCCGGGCCGAGTCCAGCGGATCATGAAACGCCACGATCCAGCGGTCTATCCCGGCACCTACATCACCTGCGTCCACGACCCCGCCAAGGCGCTCTGCGAACGAGCCCGACGCGGCCGCGGCGAAGCGTTGCCCGAACACGGCGGATGCCTGCCCCTGGCCTGCCGGAACGTCGCCCTCACCACGGAGAACACACAAGCGTGGCACCGCGAACTCGCGCGGATCGACCGCCGTCTGTCGTCCCGCCCGCTGCTGCCCCCGCTGATCGTCCACCGGCTCACCGAACGACGGGCTGAGATCGCCACCTTCTTGACCAGCAACGGAATCCCGGTGACCACCCGATGACGATCGTCGACCAGGACCCGCCCGAACCTCTCGTCCGCAAGCGCATGGAGGAAATGATCACCGCTTGCCGGGACACCAACCGCCGACCCAGCGTGCTCGCCTTCGCCCGCAGCCTCGGAATGAGTAACACCACCTTCCGCAGGCGCTATCCCGATCTTGTCCAAGAGATCTCCGTCCGGCGCACGGCTCCCGCTAACGAAGCAGCACGCGGCCCATCCGCCCAGGACAAGCTGATCGCCCGGAATGCGATGCTCCGGCGCCGCAATCGCGCGCTCACCGCCGCCCTCGCCCTGGCCACTGCCCAGATCCAGTACGTCACCCTCGAAAACGCCCGCGTCCGAGAGGCACTCGAAGCCCGAGAAGGAATCACCCAACTCAGCAGTCGGACCCGCCGACGCACCGGCGGGAGGGACCGCGAGGCTTGAACCGACTCCGGGAATTGCTCTTGTCGCGCGCATCTCATAGGTCACACTGGTCGGTTGGACTGCCGAGCTGAGCGCTCGATCCGAGCCCGCTGGTTCCAGGGACTCGCGTCGGCCGACCCCACAGACGGACGTTCGACGCGACCAGCAATACGACAAGACCGATCGGAGAAATGCCCGAAATGAACTCCCCGGAGTCCAGCAACCTGCCGGTCCGCGCGCCGGCTGCATCGGTTCAGGCGGCCCGAGCCGACCTGGAGGCATTTGAGGATCTGATGTTCCAGGTCCTGGAGCATTGGGGACTGCCCACGGACAACATCATCGTCCATGCGAAGCAGCGGGAGACCTTGCTCAAGAACACCCCGGACGTCATCGAAGTGATGACCGACGAGGAGCGGGCGAAGGCGCCCTACATCGCCAAGATGATCATGGCTGGGTCCGTCGGTCTTTTCGACGCGGCGCTCAACTACCTCTGGAACGAGACGGTCAACCGGCTGCGCGACCACGTTGCCGCGTTCGACGTTGATTACTTCTTCACCCTCGCGGAGACGGACCCGGCTCGCCGCAAGAACCTCAAGACGCGCGACGACCTTTCCCAGGTCGATGACTACAAGCTGCTGGAAGCCGCGAACAAGATCAAACTGATCAGCGATGTTGCCTTCAAGCAGTTGACCCACATCAACTACATGCGCAACCACGCGAGCGCGGCGCATCCGAACATCGAGGAGCTGACCGGGCTCAAGCTGGCCGAATGGCTGGAGACCTGCATCAAGGAGGTCTTCCAGCTCAAGCCCCGCAACGTCGTCGCGGAGATCGGCAAGCTCCTCAGCAACATCAAGGCCAAGCGGCTGACGAAGGACGAACTCAACAAGTCGGCAGCGTTCTTCGACGCACTCCCACAGGAACATGCCGACAACCTCGCCGCCGGTCTCTTCGGCATCTACACGCCCGACGACGCGGCACCCGAGGTCCAGGACAACGTCCGTTCGCTCTGGCCGGCGCTCTGGCCGCTGGTCAGCGAGGACGCACGCAACGACCTGGGCATCAAGCTCGCCAGGTTCACCGCCAACGCGGACACCGACCGCGCGGCCCGCGCGCGGGAGCTCCTAGAACTGGTCGGCGGATCCGCCTACCTGCCCGAACCCGAGCGGGTCGCCGAGATCCAGCAGGCCCTGGACGACCTCAAGCGGGCCCACGAGGCACACATGAACAATTTCTACGAGGAGCCGCCCGCTGCCCAGCGGCTCAAGGACGTCGTCGGCCGTCACAGCGACATCCCTGAGCAGGTCACCCTCAACTACGTCCTTCAGCTGGTCGATGTCTTCCTGACCAACGGCTACGGCGTCGCCTGGAACGCGGAACCGACTTACAAGGAACTCATCGGTCGGTTCGACGGCCTCCAGGCCGCGATCGCGCTCCGGTCCTTCGGCTATCGCCAGATCCGCCTCAAGCTCGAGGACGAGATTCCGCGCAAGAAGTGGAAGGAACTGCTCGACATGGTCGACCCGAAGCTCACCGGGCGCGGAGACCGGGCCTTCCTGACCACGGTCCGGGACTTCAGCGGAACCCCGGACAAGCTCATCCAGGACACCAAGATCAAGGCCCAGTTGGACAACTGGCTGGACCGGAACGACTACTGACCAGAACTTTCAGCGGGCCGGGCGCATGACAGCGCCCGGCCCGTTGGCCTGCGGCACACCCAGGAAGTGCAGTAATCGCAGGGAGTGTCGCGGGTGTCAGGACGAGCGCCGGACAGAGGCGCCATGCGTTGCCCTTGGGCTAGCTCGGTTGCGACACCGCTAGGTCCCTTGAAGCGGTCAACGGTCAGTGGGGAAGCCCGTTCACAAGCTCGCCGCCAACCCTTGTCCCTGCGGGCGGCACACCCTGCTGGGTGACGGCTGCGAGTGCCCCGCGTCCGTCATCCGCCGCTATCAGGCGCGGCTGTCGGGACCGCTGCTCGACCGGGTCGACCTGAAGGTCGAGGTGGAGCCCGTCACTCGCTCCGAGCTGGCCGGGCACGGCACTCCGGGGGACTCCACGCAGACGGTCGCCGACCGGGTGCGCGCCGCTCGGGAGCGGGCGGCGGCCCGGCTGACCGGCACCGGCTGGCGCACGAACAGCGAGGTGCCGGGGCACGCACTGCGTACGCGCTGGCCTGCGGAACCGGGCGCCCTGGACGCGGCCGAACTCGACCTGGAGCGTGGCTTTCTGACTGCCCGGGGGCTCGACCGCGTCCTGCGGGTCGCCTGGACCGTCGCGGACCTCGCGGGACGGGGCCGGCCCGGGGTTCAGGATGTCGCCCTGGCACTGCAGTTGCGTACGGGGATCTCGCGGGGAGTGCCGATGGCGATCGGGGCGCTGACATGACCTCGGACCCGGGTGGCACCCCGGAGGAGGAGCGGCTTGCGAGGGCCGCCCTGACCCGGATCCTCGAACCGGGGGACGCGGTGGGCGGGCGGTGGCTGCGCGAGACCGGGGCCGCCGAAGTGGTGCGGCGACTGGTCGAGGGGGAGGGGCGGCTGGCCGGGGTGACTCCGGTGCGGTGGGAAGGGCTGCGGGCGCGGGCCGTGCGGGCGAGGCCCGGACGGGACCTGGCGGAGGCGCGGGACGAGGGGGTGCGCTTCGTGTGTCCGGGGGAGGCGGAGTGGCCGGCCCAACTGGACGACCTCGGGGACGCGCGGCCCGTGGGGCTGTGGGTGCGGGGGCAGCCCAGTCTGCGGATATGGGCGCTGCGGTCGGTGGCCGTGGTCGGCGCGCGGGCCTGCACGGAGTACGGGGCGCACATGGCGTCCGGGCTGGGTGCGGGGTTGGCCGAGCGGGGGTGGGTGGTCGTGTCGGGCGGCGCCTATGGGGTGGACGGTGCCGCGCACCGGGGAGCGCTGGGGGCCGGTGGGGCCACGGTCGCGGTGCTCGCGTGCGGGGTCGATCAGGCCTATCCGCGGGGTCACGCCGAGTTGCTCAGGAGGATCGCGGAACAGGGGCTGCTGGTGGGGGAGTTGCCGCCCGGGGACCACCCCACGCCGAGCCGTTTCATCCTCAGGAACCGAGTGATCGCCGCTCTCACCAGGGGGAGTGTCGTCGTCGAGGCCGCCTACCGCAGTGGCGCGCTCGCGACGGCACGCAGTGCTCGGGAGCTCGGGCGGTTCACGATGGGGGTGCCGGGTCCCGCGACGAGCGGTCTCTCGGCGGGGGTGCACGAACTGCTGCGGCGGGACGGAGTCCTGGTGACCGACGCGGCGGACGTCGTGGAGCTTGTGGGCGACATGGGCGAGCTGGCCCCGGAGCGGCGCGGGCCCGTGGTGCCGCGCGATCTGCTCACCCCGGACGCCGCGCGCGTCCTGGCGGCGGTGCCCGGCAGGGGGAGCGCGTCGGCCCGGGAGATCGCGCTCGGGGCGGGCACGGTGGTGGATATGGCGATCGGTCGGCTGTACGAGTTGCGCTCTCTCGGGTTCGTCGAACGACACGGCGACGGCTGGCAGTTGACACGCCAGGCGATTGTGTCGGTCTCGTCGGAGGGAGACAGTTCGTGACCGACCGTGTTCGGCCGTCTGGATGAACCCCCGATGGCCTTGGGAGCGGCCGCAGTTGACGCTTCAAGCTCGTCACGGACGGCGACGGGGGGCACCGGGTAGGGCGCCCAGCGGAACGTATCTGCGTACGCGAGATCCCCTACTGTTCGCACACTGCGACACTCCAGTCACGCTACGCTCACAAGGATTCCGACGCGGACAGGCAACCACAGGCAAGCAGACGGACAACCTCATTCACTTCACGCAAACTCACCACCTCGCGGGCGCGGGCGAATCCATCGGCTCGCACGACCTCACCGGTTCACGGCAGAACGGCTCAAGGCAACAAATGCCCCAGCACACCTCAGGGTCCGATCGGGCGGCGGCTCCTCCCGCCGCCCGGAGCGGCGAGCGGGAGCGGCCCCCCGCCCCCTCGTCGCTGGACGAGCTGTGGCGTTCGTACAAGGACACGGGGGACGGGCGGCTGCGCGAACAGCTGATCCTGCACTACTCACCGCTGGTGAAATACGTCGCGGGCCGGGTCAGCGTGGGCCTCCCGCCCAATGTCGAGCAGGCGGACTTCGTGTCCTCCGGGGTGTTCGGTCTGATCGACGCGATCGAGAAGTTCGACATCGAGCGCTCCATCAAGTTCGAGACGTACGCGATCACCCGCATCCGCGGCGCGATGATCGACGAACTGCGGGCCCTCGACTGGATTCCCCGGTCCGTGCGGCAGAAGGCACGCAACGTCGAGCGGGCCTACGCCACGCTCGAAGCCCAGTTGCGGCGTACTCCCTCGGAGGGCGAGGTCGCCCACGAGATGGGGATCGCCATCGAGGAACTGCACGGCATTTTCAGCCAGTTGTCGCTGGCGAACGTGGTGGCTCTCGAGGAACTGCTGCACGTCGGCGGCGAGGGCGGCAACCGGCTGAGCCTGATGGACACCCTCGAGGACACCGCGGCCGACAATCCCGTGGAGGTGGCCGAGGACCGCGAGCTGCGGCGGCTGCTCGCGCGCGCGATCAATACGCTGCCGGAGCGGGAGAAGACGGTCGTGACGCTCTACTACTACGAGGGCCTGACGCTCGCCGAGATCGGCAACGTGCTCGGCGTGACGGAGAGCCGGGTGAGCCAGATCCACACGAAGTCCGTGCTCCAGCTGCGGGCGAAGCTGGCGAGTTTCGGCCGCTGAGGGCGCTGAATCGTCCCTGCCCCTGGCATGTGCCGTGCGATCGGGGTCCGGCGTTCCCCGGAGTGCAGCGACTCCCGTCCTCGCGGTCACGTCCGTAGAGTGGAGGGCGTGCCAAGGATTCGAGCGGCCTCTGTGGCCGAGCACCGGTCGATGCAGCGCGGCGCCCTTCTGGACGCCGCACGCTCCCTGCTGTCCGAGGGCGGTACGGAGGCGTTGACCTTCCCCGCCCTCGCTGAACGCACGGGGCTCGCGCGGTCGTCGGTGTACGAGTACTTCCGGTCGCGTGCCGCGGTCGTGGAGGAGCTGTGCGAGGTCGACTTCCCCGTCTGGGCGGCGGAGGTCTCCGCCGCGATGGAGGGAGCCGACTCCGCCGAGGGCAAGGTCGAGGCGTACGTCAGGCGGCAGCTCGATCTGGTGGGTGACCGGCGCCACCGGGCCGTAGTCGCGATCTCGGCGGCGGAGCTGGACGCGGGTGCGCGCGAGAAGATCCGGGCCGCGCACGGCGGGCTCGTCGCCATGATCGGCGAGGCGCTGCGCGAGTTGGGGCACGCCGAGCCACGGCTCGCGGCGATGCTCCTGCAGGGTGTCGTGGACGCGGCGGTGCGGCGCATCGAGCTCGGCGCCGCCGAGGACCCGACCGCCATCACCGAGGCGGCCGTGACCATGGCCCTGCGGGGTGTGCGGGGCTGAGGCCCCGCACGTCGATGCCCGGCAGTGGGCCGCCCCGTCCCTTTGCTCCGCCCGGCAGAACGCCTGCCCACAGCGGGACCAGCCGCAGGAACGGCACATCGATCACCGGCGCATGGATCACCGGAACATCGATCACCGGCAGCAGGCGGGCGGCCCCGCGTCGCAGCAGCCACGGTGGCAGCAGCGACAGCGGGTCCAGATACGCCTCGGCCCTCAGCAGCCCCCAGTGCAGGCAGCTGCCCGGACAGTGGGCGCCGGGCGGTTCCAGCACCCCCAACGTCTCGCCGGCCGCCACCTCGGCGCCCTTTTTGACCGTGGCCCGCAACGGCTCGTACGTCGTGCGCAGGGGTGGGTCGCCGGTGCCCGTCAGCTCCACGGCGATCACTCCCCGTCCCGCCACCCGGCCCGCGAAGGAGACCCTGCCCGCAGCCGCCGCCCGGACCACCGAGCCCGGCGGCGCCGCGAGGTCCACGCCCCGGTGGCCCCGGCCGTACTCCGTCGCCGGAGGTTCCCAGCCCCGTACGACAGCCGGCCGCACCCCCACCGGCCAAGCGCGGCCGACCTTCGGCACCTCCGGCACCGGCTCCCGGGCCACCTCCGGCACCGGCTCCTCGGCAGCCCCGGCGGGTACCACCGCCACGGTGATCAAGGCCACGCACAGCAGCACCCCACCGAGCACCAGACCCGGCAACAGACGCAGCACCACACTCAGGCTTCTTCGCATGTGAGACATGCCAGAACCGTCCCGCGCCGGGCCGGTCCGCGGGGATCATGGCGCGGATCTGTGGATGACCAGCCGCTTGTGGACATCGGCGTCACCCGCTGCCTCGCGGGTCCCGTACACTTCTTGTGGCGATCCGGGTCACCGGGTCGACTTCGCACGCCCCGACACCAGGCCATGAAAAGCCAGGTGCCAGCGCCTCTCGGTCCTTTGCGGCACGGCGCATCGCGGGCGTCAGGCGCGTCTGCCATCCGGCGGACGCGGCACAACCGAGAACACCAAGGAGTACGGCCATGGCCGTCGTCACGATGCGGGAGCTGCTGGAAAGCGGCGTCCACTTCGGTCACCAGACCCGTCGTTGGAACCCGAAGATGAAGCGCTTCATCTTCACGGAGCGCAACGGCATCTACATCATCGACCTGCTCCAGTCGCTGTCGTACATCGACCGCGCCTACGAGTTCGTCAAGGAGACCGTCGCCCACGGCGGCACGGTCATGTTCGTCGGCACGAAGAAGCAGGCGCAGGAGGCCATCGCCGAGCAGGCGACCCGCGTCGGCATGCCCTACGTGAACCAGCGCTGGCTGGGCGGCATGCTCACCAACTTCTCGACCGTCTACAAGCGCCTGCAGCGCCTGAAGGAGCTCGAGCAGATCGACTTCGAGGATGTGGCCGCGTCCGGCCTCACCAAGAAGGAGCTGCTCGTCCTCTCCCGCGAGAAGGCCAAGCTGGAGAAGACCCTCGGCGGTATCCGCGAGATGTCCAAGGTGCCCAGCGCCGTCTGGATCGTGGACACCAAGAAGGAGCACATCGCGGTCGGTGAGGCCCGGAAGCTCAACATTCCGGTCGTCGCCATCCTCGACACCAACTGCGACCCCGACGAGGTCGACTACAAGATCCCGGGCAACGACGACGCGATCCGCTCCGTCACCCTGCTCACCCGCGTGATCGCCGACGCCGTCGCCGAGGGCCTCATCTCCCGTTCCGGCGTGGCCACGGGCGACCAGAAGCCGGGCGAGAAGGCCGCCGGCGAGCCGCTCGCCGAGTGGGAGCGCGACCTGCTCGAGGGCGAGAAGAAGGCTGACGAGCCGAAGGCCGAAGAGGCCGAGGTTCAGAAGTCCGCCGAGACGGAGAAGGCCGCCGACGCCGAGCAGGCCGAGGCCCCCGCCGAGGTTGCCGCCGCCGAGGCCCCCGCCACGGAGACCGAGCAGGCCTGACCTTCACAGGTTCGGTAGTTGACGGCGGGGGCCCATCAGGCCCCCGCCGTTCACCCGTAGATCTTTCAGACCTCCGAAAGAGAATTTCAGGATCATGGCGAACTACACCGCCGCTGACGTCAAGAAGCTCCGCGAGCTCACGGGCGCCGGCATGATGGACTGCAAGAAGGCGCTCGACGAGGCCGACGGCAGCGTCGACAAGGCCGTCGAGGCCCTGCGCATCAAGGGCCAGAAGGGCGTCGCCAAGCGCGAGGGCCGCTCCGCCGAGAACGGCGCCGTGGTCTCCCTCATCGCCGACGACAACACCTCCGGCGTGATCGTCGAGCTGAAGTGCGAGACGGACTTCGTCGCCAAGGGCGAGAAGTTCCAGGCCGTGGCGAACTCGCTGGCCGCGCACATCGCCAAGACGTCCCCGGCCGACCTCGAGGCGCTGCTGGCGTCCGAGATCGAGGCCGGCAAGACCGTCCAGGCGTACGTCGACGAGGCCAACGCCAACCTCGGCGAGAAGATCGTCCTGGACCGCTTCGCGCAGTTCTCGGGCACCTTCGTGACCGCGTACATGCACCGCACCATGCCCGACCTGCCCCCGCAGATCGGTGTTCTGGTCGAGCTGGACAAGGCCGACGCCGACCTCGCCAAGGGCATCGCGCAGCACATCGCCGCCTTCGCGCCGAAGTACCTCTCCCGTGAGGACGTCCCGGCCGAGGTCGTCGAGTCCGAGCGCCGCGTCGCCGAGGAGACCACCCGCGCCGAGGGCAAGCCCGAGGCCGCGCTGCCCAAGATCGTCGAGGGTCGCGTCAACGGCTTCTTCAAGGAGGCCACCCTCCTCGGTCAGCCGTACGCGCTCGACAACAAGAAGTCCGTCCAGAAGGTCCTGGACGAGGCCGGTGTCACCCTGAAGCGCTTCTCGCGCATCAAGGTCGGCATCTGAGTCCGTACCGCGATCGACGGTAGACCCCGCTAGGGTCGACAGCGGTCGCCCGCGTACCCACGCGTACGCGACGTACGACCGCAGGATCTGACGAGGAGGCCATTGCCGAGCATGGGATGCGAACAACACCCCACCGGCAGTGGCCTTCTTCGTATGTGCGCCGAGCAAAAAGAAGCGAGAACTCCATGACCACCAAGGCCGACACAAACAGCGGCGACGATAAAGTCCCCGGTCGTTTCCTGCTGAAGCTCTCCGGTGAGGCGTTCGCCGGCGGGGGCGGCCTTGGCGTCGACCCCGATGTGGTGCACGCGATCGCCAAGGAGATCGCCGCGGTCGTCCGGGACGGCGCCCAGATCGCGGCCGTCATCGGCGGCGGCAACTTCTTCCGCGGCGCGGAGCTGCAGCAGCGCGGCATGGACCGCGCCCGCTCCGACTACATGGGCATGCTCGGCACGGTCATGAACTGCCTTGCCCTGCAGGACTTCCTGGAGAAGGAAGGCATCGACTGCCGCGTGCAGACCGCCATCACGATGGGCCAGGTCGCGGAGCCGTACATCCCGCTGCGCGCCGTGCGGCACCTGGAGAAGGGCCGTGTGGTCATCTTCGGCGCCGGCATGGGCATGCCGTACTTCTCCACCGACACCACCGCGGCGCAGCGCGCCCTGGAGATCGACGCCGAGGCCCTGCTCATGGGCAAGAACGGCGTCGACGGGGTCTACGACTCCGACCCCAAGACCAACCCGGACGCGGTGAAGTACGACGCGCTCGGCTATGGCGAGGTCATCACCCGCGACCTGAAGGTCGCCGACATGACCGCGATCACGCTGTGCCGCGACAACAAGCTGCCCATCCTGGTCTTCGAGTTGCTCTCCTCCGGCAATATCGCGCGTGCCGTCAAGGGTGAGAAGATCGGCACACTCGTGGGCGACGAGGGCACCCGCGCCTGATCTCGGGGCCCTCCCCGAGGGCCACGAGGGATGGACAAAGCCCTGCCGGTCGGACACGGTGCAGGGAAAGAGACGCGACGCAGCCGACACCCCATGGACTCCCCCTACTTCACCGTGTGGGGGCGCCCCCAGCCCACTCACAACACGCAGGAGCAAGTGGTGATCGAAGAGACCCTCCTCGAGGCCGAGGAGAAGATGGAGAAGGCCGTCGTGGTCGCCAAGGAGGACTTCGCCGCGATTCGCACAGGCCGTGCGCACCCGGCGATGTTCAACAAGATCGTGGCCGACTACTACGGCGCCCTTACGCCGATCAATCAGCTGGCCTCGTTCTCGGTGCCCGAGCCGCGGATGGCCGTGGTGACCCCGTTCGACAAGAGCGCGCTGCGCAACATCGAGCAGGCGATCCGCGACTCCGACCTCGGCGTCAACCCCAGCAATGACGGAAACATCATCCGGGTGACGTTCCCCGAGCTGACGCAGGACCGCCGCAAGGAGTACATCAAGGTCGCCAAGACCAAGGCCGAGGACTCCAAGATCTCGATCCGCTCCATCCGCCGCAAGGCCAAGGAAACGATCGACAAGGCGATCAAGGACGGCGACATCGGCGAGGACGAGGGCCGTCGTGCGGAGAAGGAGCTCGACGACACCACCGCGAAGTACGTCGCCCAGGTGGACGAGCTGCTCAAGCACAAGGAAGCCGAGCTGCTCGAGGTCTGAGGGCTCAAGGTCTGAGGACTGAGGAATCCGATCCGTGAACGACTCTTCCTGGGGGGCGCCTCCCAGAACCGGGTACTGGGGGCCGCCCGACCAGGGCCCTGCTCGAGGGGCTGCCCCGGCAGGTCCCGCGTACGATGCGCATGACGCCCTGTATCCAGCAGAGACGCAGCCCATGCCCATCGTGCCTGACATGCCTGAAGTACCCCAGGAGCCCATGCCCAGCGCATCACAGCCCGCCCCTGAGGCGCCGCGAGCGCCTCAAGCGCCCAAGGCGCCCCAAGCGCCGCAGAAGAAGAGCGCGGGCCGTGATCTCGGGGCGGCCATAGGAGTCGGCGTGGGGCTCGGCGCGGTGATCGTCGCGTCGCTCTTCATCGTGAAGGCCGTCTTCATCGGCGTCATAGCGGTCGCCGTGGTGGTCGGTCTCTGGGAGCTCACCTCGCGGCTCCAGGAGCGCAAGGAGATCAAGGCGCCGCTGGTCCCGCTGGCGGTGGGCGGCGCCGCGATGGTCGTCGCCGGATACGTCCGCGGACCCGAGGGCGCCTGGGTCGCCATGGCGCTCACCGCGCTCGCGGTGCTCGTCTGGCGGATGACCGAGCCGCCCGAGGGCTATCTGAAGGACGTCACGGCGGGCGTCTTCGCGGCGTTCTACGTCCCGTTCCTCGCGACGTTCGTGGCGATGATGCTCACCGCGGACGACGGCGCGATGCGGGTACTCACGTTCCTGCTCCTGACCGTGGTCAGCGACACCGGGGCGTACGCGATCGGCTGGCGCTTCGGCAAGCACAAGCTCGCCCCGCGCATCAGTCCCGGCAAGACCCGCGAGGGCCTGGTCGGCGCGGTGACGTTCGCGATGGCCGGTGGCGCGCTGTGCATGGAGTTCCTGATCGACGGCGGCACGTGGTGGCAGGGGCTGCTCATCGGCCTCGCGGTCGCCGCGAGCGCGACGCTCGGGGACCTGGGCGAGTCGATGATCAAGCGTGACCTCGGCATCAAGGACATGGGCACTTTGCTGCCGGGCCACGGCGGCATCATGGACCGCCTGGACTCCCTGCTGCCGACCGCACCGGTGGTCTGGCTGCTGCTCGTGATCTTCGTGGGCTCGAGCTGACCTGCGGATTTATGCGTGACATGTACGTGAGGGGCTCGTCGTCCACAGGGCGTCGGGTCCCTTGCCGTATGTCTGCGACACTGGATGGACCATGCCTGTACCCGGAGAACTCAGCCGGGAACGGCAGGCAAACCCCGGTTCACCTGCACGTTTCCGGCTGAGCGGTGGTTGGACTAGGCGGCCTGGGCCGTCCCTGGGCCGTCATTGCTCTTGCTGGCGGTATCGAAGAGGGCGTCAACGGCCTTCCGCGTGCGGCTCTCGCTGCTCGGCATCAGGTGCGTGTAGACCCGCAGCGTGAACCCCGGGTCCTCGTGCCCGAGGTACTTACTCAGTGCCTTGATGTTCTCGCCCGCGTCCAGAAGCACCGAAGCGTAGAAATGCCGTAGGGCGTGCATCCCGTGCTCGCGTGCGGACGGCAACGGCCCACCGTCGTCTGGCTCGGCGATGAGCCCGGCCGCGAGGAGCGCGGGCTTCCACGGGTTGATGTTGAAGTTGCTCCGGTAGACATGGTTGCCCTGCGGTCCCGAAAAGATGAGTCGCTTGGTGACGGGCGGGCCGTCTGGCCTCTTCCACGGGAGCGTGACGTCTACGGGCGGATGGTGCTGCATGTGCTGGGTGAGTGCCTGACCGACTGACGTGGGGAGCGGCACGTCACGCAGCTTGTTGTTCTTGGGCTTCCCGAAGAACGCCCTTCCCTTCACGACCTTGAGTTGCAGCCCAACGTGCAGCCAGCCCGTAAGGAACCCCACGGCGTCGACAGGCAGACCGAAGATCTCGCCCTGTCGCAGACCGCACCCCGCTCCGAGATCCACCATGGTTTGGTAGCGCGCCGGCAGAGCCTCGCGAACGGCGAACACCTGCTCTGCGGTCCAGGGGGTGATGCGTTCTCCGCCCGGCTTCGGGGCTGTCACCGAACTGGCTCGGCAGGGGTTCCGGGGGATGAGCCCATCGTCAACGGCAGCGGTGAGGACCGCGGACACGTTCGCGAAGATGCCACGTCGGTACGACGACGCGAGCCCAGAGTCTTCCAACTGACGTACCCAGGTACGAATGTGACTCGGCCGGAACGACGACAGCGGCCTTGATCCGATGTACGGGATGGCGTGGAGCCGAATTCGTGTCTCTGTGGTGGTTCGCGATGACACGTCCGTGGACTGAGCAGCAATCCAGCGTTCGGCATACTGCTTGAAGGTGATTCGGGCGGCGGCGGGGTCCGTGTAGTTGCCGCGTGACATGTCAGCTTCGATGTTGGTCAGCCACTCTTCCGCGAGGCGCTTCTGTCGGTCGCGGAAGCTCTTGGACTTCTCGGTGCCGTCGGGCCCGACGTACCGGGCTCGGTAACGCATGCCGATGCCGTGGCGTTCTGTCTTGACGCGCCGGGTCTTGCCGTCGGCGCCTTTCTCCGTCTTGAACCAGCGGTCTTGGATGTGGCCGGCCATGCGGGCGCGATCCTCTCGCAGAGCGAAGCAGGGCGGGGCCACAAGGCCCCCGCCCTGCGGGTGGTTGGTGGTGCTCGGGTGGGGAGCCGGTCAGGCGGCCTTGTCGGCGGCCATGCGCTCCGTTGTCCAGTCGCGCACGGCGGCGGGGTCGTAGCGGACGTACTTGCCCACGCGGAAGCCGGGCGGGCCGGTGCGCTTCTTGCGCCACTGGTAGACGGTCTCCAGGGGCACTTCGAAGAGTTCGGCGATGTCGTCGGGCGTGAGGTAGCGGTCTGGGAGTCCGGCCCGGAGCGTTTCGCGGGGGTCGGGTTGAGCGGAACGGGTTCGGCTCACGGGGTCCTCTAAGTCGAGTCACGTTGCTCTTGGATTGGAGGCTGCTAAGGAGCGCGCGCCTGTCCGAGGCGCGGATTTCTGCGTCATGGCGTCACCTGCGTCAATCACGCTTCTGACCAGTGGGTTTCGGTGACGCAGCAGGACGGGTCTTGCGTCACCTGTGACATGGGCTCTCGTCATGGGGTGACGCGGGTGACGCGGGGTGACGCAGGATTCGCCGCCTGCGTCACCGTTGTCTGTGCTGGTCAGCGGCCGTCTGTCGGGCCTTGGTGACGCAATGACGCAGATCTTTCCTACTTAGGAAAAAGAAGGGGTGGTTTCTGTGGTCGTATGTCGCCACTCAGGACGTGAAGAACGGGCCGCTTCGCGGCACGACCTGTGCAGGGCGGCTGGCGCCGCCGAACAGCAAGAGGAGCACCCCGGGCGGGGCGTGCTCCTCTTGTTTGTTCGCCTGTACGGGCGGTCAGAACGCGTTCTGCTGTTGGTGCGGCGGGGCCGGGGTCTGGCGGCTGAGTTCGATGTAGCGGGCGGCGCTGGTGCGGCCCCACTCGACCAGGACGCCGCGGGCGGCGAGGGTGGGTTGGATGCGCCGCAGTCGGTCGGAGAGCACCTTGCCTGTGGTGGGCCAGCCCTTGGGCAGGGGGCGGCATTCGTCGCCGCTGTAGAGGGTGGTGAGGCAGTGCAGCCACTCGGCCGACGTCATCCGTACTTCTTCGCCTGGGGCGAGTCCGGCGGCGTGCTGCAGGACGGTCTGCGCCAGCAGGTCACCTTCGATGACGTCGTCGTTCAGGTCGTCCAGGCTGGCCCGGTAGGCGGCCAGGGTTCCGAAGGCCATGGCCGCGTCGAGCTGGGCGCACAGGTGGGCGAAGTCGGCCATGCGCAGGTCGGTGGGGGTTTCCGCTTCGGCCGCGCGGACCTTGACAGTCAGGT
The DNA here is from genome assembly GCF_053591915.1 of Streptomyces sp. NPDC002853. NCBI lineage: Bacteria > Bacillati > Actinomycetota > Actinomycetes > Kitasatosporales > Streptomycetaceae > Streptomyces > Streptomyces sp. NPDC002853. The sequence goes on from NZ_JBSFUS010000012.1 coordinate 228,828, forward strand.
CGAGCAGCGAGCCGAGGACGGCGGGCAGGATCTCGGCGTACTCCGCCCACAGTTCCGCCTCCGTGCGCCGCACCCGGGGGCGCTCCAGGCGCAGGGTCAGGAGGCGTTCGGCGAGGTCGGGGCGGATGATGCCGACGTCGATACCGGTGAGCAGTACCGGGCGGCGGTAGCGGGAGCGCACGACGTCGCCGTCGGTGAACAAGGCGCGCTTGATGCTCTCGGCTCCGGTGATGACGCAGCACATCAGGTCGGACAGGTCCGGAGCCAGGTGGGAGAGGTTGTCGAGAGCGGTGATCCATCCGGCGGCCACGGCCGTGATCATGTTCTCTTCGTCCTTGGGAGGTCGCCGCAGGTCGCTGCTCATTCCCTCGATGATGCGGATGAGCATCCGCCCGGCGGTCGACTTGCCCGCGCCCTGCGGGCCGGTCAGGAACGGAGCCGGCACCGGGACGGACGGTTCGAGGCAGCCGATGAGCCAGGAGAGGGCCAGGCATTCGGTCTGGGCGTCGGCGAAGTTGCACAGCCTAAGCAGCAGATCCAGGCCCTTGCCATTGGTGTCCCGGGTGGGCAGGGGGAGTTCGCCGGTGAGCTGGGTGCGCCGCCAGCACACCTCGGCCGGATCAGGCACGGCGATGTCCCAGCCGGTGGGGTGGATGCGGACCGACTGCCCGTCGTCGCGGCCCAGGTCGAGCCAGGTAGCGCCGTCGAAGCCGGGGGCGACGCGGATGTGGGTGGGCTGTACCTGTTCGGTCAGTGCGAGTGCTTCGATCAAGTCCAACGCCTCCTTGAGGGCGGTTCCGTTGAAGACGCCGACCCCGTCACGGAAGAGGCCGACCATGAGTTCTTGGCGGTGGCTCCCGGTTGTGCCCTGGGAGCGGATGGGGCGGGCCACGGGGTGGCCGGTGCGCTGGGCGTACACGGTGCCTTCGACCGTGCGGAAGTAGCGGAAGTGGCTCTGCGCGTAGTCGGTGATGACCTTGCGGGCCGGGTCCTTCTCGTCGTCGGACACGTTCACAGTCCCAACGTGGTGCGGGCGTTCGCCCACGCGTCCGTGCAGTGCCGCTGGGTTTCGCCCTTGGCCTGCGAGGCGGCGAACAGCCGCGCGACGTGGGCGTCGGTCAGGCAGCCGCACCGGCCGTGCGTGGAGAGCACGGCCAGGAACGTGCGGTACACGGTGGCGTGCACGCCGCTGGCGGCCTTGGTGATGCGTTCCTCTGCCATGGCGAGGCCGCGGTTCAGGTAGGCCGGGGTGCGGTGCGGGCAGGTCCCATCTGCGTCCCGGGCGGGCGCGGCGGTGACCTCGGGCGCGGGCCGGGCTGGGGTGCGCTTCACGGCGAGCGCGCGGACCTCGTCCGGCAGGGCGATGAGGCGGCCGGTGCCGGGGCCGAGCCAGCGGGCGTAGGCCATGCGGGACTTGATGTCGATGCCGGGTCGTACGCCGTTTGTGGAGGGCATGGTGCCCTGGTAGATCCAGTGTTGGCCGCGCGTGGTGGGCACGGTGCGTGTGGGCGGCAGGTGAGCGTGAGCCCAGGTGACGGCGTCGGCGTGGTCGAGGTCGACGACGGTGAGGCGGACACCGGCAGGGTGGTAGGCGACCGCGGTGGCCCGCCGCCAGGCGCTCGCCCACGCCGCAGACCGGAGAGTCTCGGGGTTGCTGGTCGCCGCTGCCCAGGCGTGGCAGGGGCGAGGGCAGGTGCAGGGCCCGGCCTGCTTCATGTTCGGGCGACCGCCACACGCGTTCTTGGCGCAGGTCGGGCAGTTGTTGAAGGGGGCCTTGCCCACGCGCAGTGGCAGCACGGGTACGCCCCGGGACGCAAGCGTGAGCGCGGTGGCCAGCGGCCCGGTCGGCTCTGGCCTGAGGTGGACTCGCCGGGGCAGGGCGGAAAGGGTCATGCTGGATACCTCCACAGGTCTGTAGGGATCAGGTGGACAAGAGCGGCCCCCGTCTCGCCAAAGTCCGGGGCCGCTCTTGGCGTCGCTAGTACTGCTCGCGCAGGTCGCAGAAGTCGCAGTCGCAGTCGTCGGGGTGGGGGCACTCGCAGCCGCAGGGATGCCACCGGCCAACGCAGTAGCACTGGCACATCCCCTCCCCGCAGGGCTCCTCATCCGGTTCGTCGTCGGTATCGGCGGTGGCGTCGTGCTCGGTGCGGACCATCAGCGGGCCTCCTAGCCGGTTTAGGGGAGGTGGATCGTGGTGGGGTGGAGCGTCTGCGGGGCGGGCGCGGTGTGCGCCGGCCGGGGCGTGTTCTTGGGGGCTGCGTCGCTGTCGTTGTCGTGGGTGGCGAGGTGGAAGCCGACGATGAGGCCGAGGATCAGCAGGACCTGGTGCCGGTGGGACCTCCACCAGGAGGGCGGGGCGGTCGTGGTCAGGACACCGATGACGGTGGGTGGCTTCGCCAAAACGTCTGCTCCTTGTCGACGGTCCGCGAGAGGTGACGGAAGGGATGGGCGGGGTTTTGCCGGTCGGGCTGTCCCGTCCTCGCCCCAGCGGGGCAGGCGAGGACTAGGCAGAGCGACCGGAGAGATTCACGAACGCGGGTTGGTGCCGTGATGGCGGGCTGCGGCCTGGGGGCTCATGCGTCGTCGGCCGCGATCTGCTCGCAGCCGTCGCACATCGGCTCTTGCACGTCCTTGTCGTTGACCTCCCAGGCGAAGGGGTCGCGGCGGATCGTCACGTCCGGCTTGTCTTCGTTGCAGTACGCGCAGCGCATTGGCTTCCTTTCGCGGAAACAGCGACGCCCCGCCGGGAAGAGGCGGGGCGTGGTGGGGCAGGTGGTGGAAGGGGTCAGGCGGCGTGGTCGATGACGTTCGGCGGCATCTCCCAGCCCCATTCACGACTTGCGGCGGGGGCGAGTGGAGACGTTTTGCCCTGGGCTGCGTCGCGACGTCGGGAGGTGAAGCAGAGCCGCCGCTCGTAGTCGGTGACCAGGGTTTGGACGAGGTTGACGTGCCGTCCGGTCTGCCAGATGGCCTGGCCCCGCCCTAGCAGTGGGATCTGTCGTACGGCCCAGTTGGGCAGGGAGAACAGGCCGCGGCACTGCTCAGCTTCGTCCTCGTCCATCTGGTGTAGGACGCGGGTGGAGGCCAGCCGCAGGAGATCTTTGGCCTCTTCGGATTTGGCGTCCTTGGCGCTGTGCGCGACCGAGGTGACCGAGAGGCCCTCGCGGCGCGAGTACTTCATCATCCGCTGCAACAGCGCTGCCGTAGCCGGGTGCTTAAGGATCTGCCAGGCCTCTTCGACGATGAGCGTCGAGTGAATGCCGTGATCGGCCCCGCCCTGGGCGAGCCACACCGATTCCAGGAACACCCCCACCACCGACATCAGCGCGGGCAGGGCGATGGAGGTGCGGTCGATGCCGGAGAAGTCGAACACGGTCAGCTTCTCGTCCAGCGACACCGACGTCTGGCCATCGAGCATGCCCCGCGTGGCCGAGCGGATGAACGGCGAGAGTGACTGGACGACCTCCTGCCCGAAGGCGAGCAGCTGGCGTTGGTCGAACCGGCCGGGGATCGCGTCGGCCTGCAGTGAGGTGACCGCGCCCATCAGCCCGGACAGCGTGCGGGCAGTGGGAGACTCCATGGCCGCGTCCAGGGCCATCCGCGCCCCGGGTGACAGCGGCCGGTGGCCGCCGAGTTCGGCGAGCACGGCCACCAGCTGCACGCGGTGCAGCGGGGGAATCCGCGGATCGAGGGGGTTCATGCACACCCCCTCGCCGAAGCGGACGGGCGCGATACGCAGGGCTGCGGCAACCGCGTCCCACTCGCCCACCCCGTCCTCACCCTTGGCGTCCAGGACCGCGTAGCGGCGGCCCGGGCGGGCCATGTCGCGCAGCGCCATGACCTTGGTGTTGGTGGACTTGCCGTTGCCGAGTGTGCCCAGCAGGGCCATGCCGGTGGAGGGCAAGACTTCCTGGTCGCAGTCGACGGGGGTCAGCCGGAAGGGCGAGCCGTCCAGCAGCGAGGCGCCGATGAGGGCGCCGTCGGTGATGGGCTTGCAGGCGTAGCCGGGGAAGAGGCCTGCGGCCTGGCGGGTGGTGGTGGTCAGCATGTGATCTCTCCTCCCGGAAGCGGCAGCGCCGAGTGCCAGCCCCGCTCGTGTTCCTTGTCCATCCACGTCAGGTGCGCGCCGGCCGATACCGCGTTCTGCTCCAGGTCCCGGCGAAACTCCTTGAGTTCGGTCTGGTCGCGGGCCTGGAGCATGATGCGGGCGGCGACCTTCACATAGGCGGCGCCGTCGGAGATGTCCTCCTCGTGCAATTCGGCGGCCCGCTTGCCGGTGCGGGTGGAGGTCTTCTCCCGCCGCACGTCCTTCTCGTCGCGGGCGGTCGCGGTGCGCAGCATCTCGCCGGTCTCCAGCCGCTTCTCGGCCTTGCGACGGTCCAGCGGCAGGTATTCGACCACGGTCGTGCGGGTGACGCGGGGCAGCGTTGTGATCATCGGCCGCCAGAACTCCGCCGCCCGCTCACCCCGCCGAAAGTCGGCGACCTCGGCGGTTGCCGTGACGTAGTCACCGGAGCGGAAACGATCCTCGTGGATCTCGTACAGGTCATCGCCGCGGATGGTGGACAGCGCGGTGTCCCACGCGGTGCGGTCCCACAGGGGGCCCGCCTCGATGCCGCACACCTGCGCCTGCTCGAAGGCGGCCTGAGCCCAGGCCGTCTCCTCCTCGACATCCGTGCCGCGGGCAGGCACGGACAGCAGGATGACGGTGGTGTGCACGTCACACGCCCCGTTCACCAGCTCCATCAACTGCCGGTAGGAGTCCGCCAAGTCGCCGTGCTTCTCGGCCCGTATGTCCTGCTCTCCCGCGTAGGGGCTCACCGCGTGCACGATGCGCACGCAGGAGCCGTGGCCGGTGGCCGCGACCCACTCCAGGAACGCGGCGAGCGCGTCGTGGGCGCGGTCGCGGTGGGCGCCGTCCTTCAGGGCGGCGCCGTCGGTGACCCACTCGAACGCCGCCAGCAGCCTGCCCGAACCCTGGGGGAAGGCGTAACCGTCGCGTTCGTGCCAGATCAGATCGTTGATCCTGGTGAACACGTCGTGGTGGGGCAGGGCCCCCTCCGCATCCGGTGCGGAGGGGGCCTGCTCGCTCTCGTACTGCCTGACGGCCTTGTCCAGGGCGCGTTTCCTCAGCGCGTGCCCGCCACGGCGGGCCACGCGTTCGACGACGGTCGAGCCGCCCGTCTTGACCAGGGACAGCGCCCCCGCCAGGGCGGCGGGGACGATGCACGTCAAGGTGCCCAGGATGCCGGGGACGGCGACGCCGTGGGTGACGCTCAGCGCGACCCCGGCCCCGATGACCGCGAGATCAGTACGGGAAGGGGGGAGCTTGAGCGTCTCGGTCTCGTACAGCGGGTCGAGCAGATACGTCCGGGACGCGGACATGACCAATCCTCTCCTGTCGTTGGGGGGACTTGCGGGCCGTGCCGGAGGCGGCAGCCTGTGGGGTCTGCGCCGGGTGTGCGGGCGTCTTCAATGCGGCCCGAACTCCCTTGCCGTGGCCGGGGTAGCGGCGGCGGCCGGCCTCGTGCACGCCCGCCGCCTGCCCGGGTGCCTTCCTCTTTTGGCCGCGCAGGGTTTGGGCGCGGGCCAGGCGCTTGGCGTGGGCCTGGCGTTCTGCGTCGGCGGGCAGCTTGGTGACCGCGGTGCGGCCCTCGCTCTGTGTCTTGAGCTTGGGGGCCCGCGTGACGGCCGCGGCGACGTGCTTGGCCATCTCCGGCAGGCTCAGCAGGATGTAAAGGCACACGATCGTCGTGCTCGCGGTGAGCAGCAGATCGGTCAAAGCGCTATTGGGCAGCACCCTGCGGAACATCAGCACGATGGAGATCGGCACCCGTGCCAGGAACACCGCCGCGACCAGATGCAGCAGCGTCTTGCCGCTGCGCGACTGCAGCCAGCCCTTGCCCACCCCCAGCGCCGCTGACAGCGGCAGGAACACCACTGCGGCGAGCACGGCGAGCGGCGAGATGACGCACAGCAGCCACAGCGGCCCGACCGCCAGCAGCACCACGAAGGCCTGTGCGAGACGCCCGTAGGGGTTGCCGTTGGCGCCCAGCAGCGACTTTTCCATGCCCTTGAAGGGATGGTCGGCCAGGTCGGCGTAGATGAGCGCGGAGAACTGACCGAACGCGAACGCGAGCAGTCCCACCGCCATCGGAATCACGGTCACCAGGAACAGCAGGGCGAAGAACCGTGCCCCGGCCGAGCCCGCCTTCTTGAAGGCGGGCCCCGAGGGGCGGGCGATCCAGAAGATCAGCCCGCCCACCAGAACGATCGCCCCGATCAGCACGGCAATGCCCGCCACCGGGTTGTAGACCTTGGCCAGCGCGCCATCTTTGAGGCCGCCGAGCGGGTCGGCGGCCGCCATCATCGACTTGTCCATCAGCCGGTAGAGGGCGGCTGCTTGGTCGGACAGCCAGTCGGCGGCGGCGCCGAGCGGGTCCATCGATCCGGGCATCTCCGGTGTCAGCGCGTCGGGGTCCGACTCGCTGCCGTCCTCGCCGCCGCCTTGGCCTTTCTCGCAGTACTTGTGGGCGGGTCCCTTGATGCGCTCGCAGGGATCATCGGCCACGGCTCAGCCTCCCAGCGCGGTGGCGATGGACGGGCCGATGGCCAGCACGCCGAGCAGCAGGACGATCAGGCCGCCTACGGTGATGGCGGTCTTCTTCAGCGCCGAGCCGTCCTTCTTGAATCCGGCCTGGATGCCGCCGCGGCCGGCCGAGATGACCGCCCCGGCCGCAATCGCCAGGATGACCGCGCCGATCAGCACTCCCATGATCACGCCGTAGAGCGGCAGGAACCCGGAGACGGGCGCCAGGTCCGGGCCGGTGTCGTTGACCGTCTTGACGACCTGCTTGGCACCCTCCGAGCAGTCCTTCTTGCCGTCCGACTTGGTGATGCAGCCATCGCCAGGGCCCGCGACGACGATCGTTCCGGTGTACTTGTCCATGCTCAGAACTCCTTCTCAGAGGTGGTGAGGGGGAAGGTGTCGTGCTGGGTGCTCGGGCGCTTAGCCGCCGCGTGCAGCCGGTAGGCGACGAGCGCCATCGCGACGCACATCAGGACCAGGAACACGGACAGCCCCGTCAAAACGGCGACGGTCGTTTCCAGGCTGTCGGCGGATGCGGCCACGGAATACATGGCCTGGGTGGTGGCGATGCACTGTCCGTTCGCCATCACACCTCCTTGGATGTCGTGGATTTGGGGTAGACCCGGCCCGCACCCATGTAGGTGTCCCACCAGATCTTTTCGATACGGACTTTCGCCCCGGTGCGGGGCGCGTTCAGGAAATGTCCCCGGCCGATGTAGATGCCGACGTGGTCGATGTCTGCGGGCGTGGCCTTGCCCGTCCTCTTCTTCTGGCTGAAGAAGACGAGATCCCCGATGCGCAGATCCTTCTTTTCGACGAGTGACCCGTCGCTGTCCAGGTGCGTGTACTGGGCGCTGGCGACGCGGGGGAGGTTTACACCGGCCTGGGAGTAGGCGGCTTTGGTGAGGCCGGAGCAGTCGAAACCGCCGTCGCTATCGCCGTTGCCACCCCACACATAGTCCTTGCCGATCTGAGCGGAGGCGTAATTGACCGCATCGGTCGCTACGTTGGACTGTCCGCCGACCGCTTGGCCCATCTTCGCGGCCGAGGCCATGATGGTGGCGACGTAGTTTTCCGTCTCCTTGTAGGGCGGTATGCCCCGGTACTTTTGCACTGCTCCGGGGCCCGCGTTGTATCCGGCCAGTGCAAGCCGTGTCTTGTCCCCGGGGATGTTCTTGACGTCCCGGGAGACGGAGCACATGTACTTGGCAGCGGATGGGATGGCGTCTTCCGGGTCCCAAACGTCTTTCTTGCCGTCGCCGTTTCCGTCGAACCCGGAGTTCTGCCAGGTTCCGGGCATGAACTGCGCGATACCCATTGCCCCGACCGGTGATTTGGCCTTGGGGTTGAACCCGGATTCTTGTTTGAGCTGGGCGGCCAGGATGCTGGGGGTGATGGCGTCGCACTCGTTGCCCCAGGCGTTGAAGAGCCGCTCGTACTGTGCGGGCACCGATCCGGGCGCCGTGCGGTTGGCTACCGAGGTGGCCTTGCCGCTGACGGCCGGGTTGCCGGTCAGGCTCGTGGCGGTCACCGCCAACAAGCCCGATCCGACCACCACCAGGCCGATCGCGGACCCTTTCATCTCCCACTCTCCTCAGGTGCGTTCATGCAGCTCATGCACCCCGTACGCCACCCTGCGGGCACCCTGCACCGACCCTGCGGCGCAAGGTGGCCACAGGGTGGGGACAAGGTGGTTGCAGGGTGGTTGGCAGGGTGCCTAGCGGGACAGGATGTCGCTCAGGCGCCGGCCCTGGACGCGGTCGACGGACACCGAAGGGACCGGCCGCTCGAAGGCCTGTGACAGCCAGGCCGATACGGCTTTGCCGACGGCCGTGCGGTCATCTCCCCCGGCGATGTCCACTCCCATCTCGCGGAGCCGGGAAGCGAATTCGATGGTGGAAAGGAACGCCTCCCCGTCGTACGCCTCACGGACGATACGCACGTGTTCAGGCTCGGCTTCCTCGAATTCCTCCACCCGTGCGTCGATGGCCTCATTAAGGTCGTCGTCGGTGACGAGGAACCCGCGCATCTCGCGGTTCTTGTCCTTGACCTGGAGAATCGCGGCCCCGTCAATGGCGGGGAGTTTCGAGGCGTCATGCCCGCCTCGTGCCGTTCCGCCGCCGAGGATCACATCCGACTGTCCGGTCTCCGCGCACCCAAAGGCGATGCGCACACGGTGATTCGCTCGAATCGACGTGTTGATGACTTCAGCCTTCGGGTTCTGTGTCGACAGCACGACGAGGATCTTAGACGAACGGAACTTGCGGGAGGCGGTCTTCAACTTCGCCTCGAACGCGGTCGCTTCCTTCCGTGAATCGGCTTCATCGGTGTAGGTGCTGACCTCGTCGATGATGAAGAGAAGTGGCCGGTGTTTCGCCTTTCCTTGCCCGGCGCGCACCGATGCACTGTTCTGTGCTGCGCGCTTCTCGTGCTGCGCTTCCACGAACGCGATGATTTCCATCATCCGTTCGTGGTCGGGAACCTCTTCGTAGATCAGGCACGCCTTTTCCGCGTACGCGAGATCGCCGTCACCCTTGGCATCAACGAGGACGATGTCCCAGCCGTTGACCAAGGCAAAATAGACGAGCCACTTGATCTCTTCGGTCTTTCCGCCCCCGGACGATCCGGCGATCAGAATGTGCGTATCGCCCACCGGGGACTTGATTTCCACCAGGTGGCCGTACATGTCGTACCCGACCGAAAGCACGCCCCGGCGAGCGGCTTCCACCGGATCGGGAAGAGCAGGGATGCGGCTGTAGACCGGCTGATCCAGGACCGTGATGATCACGTGCCGGGAGCTTGACCCCGGGCGCATGGTGACCCGGGTCGGATCCACGTCGAGCCAGGAGATCACCCGTTCCGACTTACCGGCCACATCCCCGTACACGCCACCGAGCGGCAGCTCGATAACCCACTCTTCCCCCAGGTCGACGCGCCTGCGGCCGAGCGTGCGGGCCTTGCCCGCCGCGTAGTCGAGCTTCAGCGCGGCCACCAACTTGGGGGCTTCATCGTTCCGAAAGGCCGCTGGCACCTCACCCGGCACAACCGGTGGTGCTCCCCACGCACTCTGCTCCGGGGGGAGCACGCCCCCCTCATCCGGGACCTCAACGGCGCCCAACGGGCCTTGCGGCGTGGGGCCTGACGCGGGGCCTGACAGCCCTTCGGTAGCGAACGCGGCTACCACCTGGGGGCGTTTGCGCTGCCGAGGCCCTCGGGTGCGCCGGTAGGCTCGGGTCATGGCCAGCACGCACGAGCCGATCAGCAGCACGGCGATGCCGAGCAACCAGATGCGGTTGTCGTAGACCCAGGACTCGATCGCGTCCCGGTAGACCAGCCCGGAGGCGGGCCCGGTGACAGCGAGCCCGCCAATCAGCCATCTGCCCTCTTCAGACATCGGCTTCTTCGCCGCGGCCCGTACCGGTTTCGTCGTCGACTCTTTGGCTTCCTTCTCCTCGACCGCTTCGGCGGCCATGCGTCCTCATCTCTCGATAGGGGTGGGCAGGACGAACTCCCGGGGCGTGATGCGGATCTGCGCGGCGGACCTGCGGGACCTGCGGACGGATGTCCGCCAGCCCGCCAGCCGCCGGCCAACCGATGGCCCGGGGAAGGGGTGGTGCATCGACTGTCTTCCGGCAGTCGCAACGAAGCCCGGCCCCCGTGATCGGGGCCGGGCTTCATTGGTGTGTGCCGGACTACGCGACTTGCTCGGCGAACTCCGCCTGCAGTTGCTCGTAGGTCTTGGCCATCCGCTCGTAACTGGCCTTGGCGCCCTGGGCCTTCATCGCCTTGATGAACCCGTTGAGCGACTTCGGCGGCGCGAGCTCGGTGAAGATCCGGCGCCCGGTGAGGTAGAGCTCCTCATCGCTCAGGCCTGGCTTTCGGCCCGGACCCTCGGAAAGATCCGAGGCCCCCTCGGAATCCTCCACAGGCACCTGCGAGGCGTCGGCCCAACCAGGGTGTTCACGCAGGTCAGAGGGTTCCGAGGATTCCGAGGACTCCGTCACTCGCGGGGCAGGTGCCAGTGTGCTCGCACTCGCCGTGACGGGCTGTGGAGTGGCCCCCTCGGAATTGCTGGACGCACGGGTCTCGATTCCGAGGGGGGTTTCCGAGGGCGGGGTCAGGACGTGCAGCGAGCGGGCCTCGAAAGCCTCGGCCGCGGTGCCGTGCTTGGTCTCGGACTTCTTCAGCTTCTTCTCAGCTTCCGCCCGCGCCTTGTTGATCTTCTCTTGCATGCCGGTCAGGGCCTTGGCCTTCACTGCCTGGCGGTGGGCTTCCGCGAGGGTCTCGGCCGTCTCGATGACGACCTCGTTCTCAGCGCCCGCCTTCAGGTGCCGGGCGTCGGCATAGGTCAGAGCCAGGGTGTTGCGGGCCGCTGCGGACTGCTCCTCGATGAGGCGGGAGGTCGCATCGTCGGCGAGCATGTGATCGGCGAAGATGCGCAGTCCCATGAACACGGCGGCGGCCACCGGGACAAGAGCGAAGACGCGGGCGTGGCCCATCAGTAGCAGGATCGCCACCGAACCGGCCATCGAAAGGCCGGCCACCGACAGCATCACGGCCATGCCCAGGGTGCTGCGCTGGCGGATGGCCTGCTCGCTCATCTTCAGCGCGCCGATCCACAACGCGTCAAAGACCAGCGCGATGAACCAGGCGACAGCCGTGCCAAGCCTGCCGTCCAGGCCGAGGAGCGGGGCGAGTTGCCCGCCGACGGTGATCGCCACAACGGCCAGGGCTGCCAGCGTCAGCAGCTTCTCGACGACGGCGAACGGATTGAAGCCCCCGATCCGTTCGAGGGCGGTGGATTTGAAAGTCACAGTCACTCCTGGATCAAGGGCGCTTCTTGGACTGGCGTGCGCGGTAGGCGTCCTGGAGCCGGGCGAAGCGCTCATGGAGAGCCGCTCCCTCCGGACATTCCTGCTCGGCCTGGCAGGCCGCACAGTTGGAGGTGTGCTGGACGGCCTGCTCGTAGGCGCGCATGTAGCGCACGTAGAGGTCGTCCGTCGGCTTGGCCATCAGTGACCCGCCCCGCCCGCGACCCGTGGAAGCTCGGGGACGCGGGCCTCGCCGTAAGCGATGAGCCGCACCGTGGAGCCCGCGAACTGGGTGTAGGCCTCCAGCACCCACGTCGTGCCGTCGCTCTGGGTGCGGAAGTCCACGGCATCACGGGCGATGCCCAGCGCGGCCCGCCAGGACTCGAAGAACCCCAAGTCGTCGTGCAGGGACAGTTCCAGCCGCGCCGAGTACAGGGGAGAGACGTGCACGGTCGGGGCGGGCAGATCGGGGAAGTCCAGGGCCAGCAGGCGCAGGGTGCGCAGCCGACCCGTCAGGTCCTCCATCACGGGTTCCGTGTTCACGCCGCCACCCCCATCACCGGCGCTGTCATGCGGGCCCCGTGGCGGCCGGAGCGGCGCCCGGCGACTGTGGCGAACAGGCGACCGAGCCCGGCCCGCTTGAGCCCAGATCGGGCCTGCTTGGCCGCGTACATCGACTCATCGGCCCGCCGCAGCAGACCGGAGAGGTCATCGCGGGGGAAGTCGGCGGCACGGACCCAGCCGAGTGAGACGGTGGTGTGCACGTCCGGACTCTGGCCATCGACGGGGCGGGCGAGGATGCCGTGCAGCAGGGCGAGCAGATCAGCGGCGGCGCCGTTCTCGTCGATCAGGACGGCGGCGAACTCATCGCCCCCGAGCCGCCCGGCCACCCCCTTGCGGCCCACGTGGTGCGCCAGCCGGTCGGCGGTGGCCTTGAGCAAGGCGTCACCGGCGGCGTGGCCGTAGGTGTCGTTGATCTGCTTGAAGCGATCTACGTCGGCCAGGACGACGACCGCGCGGGGGTCCTTGAGCAGGGCCGTCGCGCGGTGGGTGAAGGCGTCGCGGGTGCGCAGCCCGGTGAGCGGGTCACGGCGTGCGACGTGCAAGCGCATGCCGAGCCACCGGACATGCACGGCCCATCCGGTAACCAGCGGGGCGGCGGCTGCAAGGGCGCCTAACAGGGTGCTCATGCCGCAACCGCCAGGCCCTGCCCGCCGCACACGGCCGGACGCCGCGCCGCAGACTTGCGGGTCCGCCGTCGCCGCGGCGCCCGGGTGGGCAGATCGCTTGCCTTCAGCAACTCGCGGGCGTAGGCCGCGGCCACCGAATCGACCTGACGCAACTCGATGAGCACGTCGTGGGCCACCGCCAGCCGCGCCGTGCGGTCCTCCTCACGCTCCCCGGCAACACCGGTGAACAGCTCCGTGTCGAATCCCGCCGCACGCTCGGTGAGACCCAACGCCAGCTCTGCGAACTCCTTTGCCGTAACAGCGGCATGACCAGCAACGATGCACTTCATGGGTCGTGACTCCTCTGAGATCAGATACGGGTGGGGAACGGACCAAACAACGCCCCCGAAGTAGCCGCTTCGGGGGCGCGCGCCGTAGAAGGAAAGATGCTCGATAGTCCTCATCAAACGGGCAGGCCGCAGGTACTTGGCCGGCGCCCTGCCCGCATGACGAGTGACGGGCAAGCCCGTCACTGTCGTCTCGCGGCTCCCTTATGCGCCTTGCTCCGCCTCCTTTGGACGGCGCGCGGTCACCGCGTCGCTCAGTCGTCACTCGCTGAGTCGATCTCCCTGGATGTCATGGACCGGGTGCAGCCCAATCACCGGGGTCCCCGCCGATCCGGTCCCTGGGTCGTACGCCCGAAGGTCAGACCAACGGCTTAGCCGATGACACCGATCGTTCCGTGAAGACGACGGACTTCTACGTCTCCCCTGCCGCTCGAACCGCGTGCAAGCGAGTCCGGCGGACGTTTATGCAGGTCAAACGGGTTTTTCTTGTGCGTCGACTCGGCCCGCCACGAAGGGGGCGCGCCGAGTTGGTGCACGTTCAGATTGGCCTAGGTCAGTTTTGTGCGCAAGAGGTTCCGGGGAAAAAGTCGGATTGACCTAGATCGGATAACCTCTAGAGATGGACTGGATGGAGTGGGGCAGCGGCAGCGCACCGACGGCGAAGGACATCGCGGCGTACTACCGATCCCGGATCGCGGCCGGCGAGTTGGAGCCGCTGGCTCCTCTCCCGCCCGGCCGAAAGCTCGCCAAGCACCTGAAGGTGGCTCTTGCGACCGTGCAAAGTGCTTATGACGTGCTCAAGAGCGAGGGCCTGACGGACTCCCGTCCTGGCAGCGGCACCTTCGTCGCGGACGCCACTGACGACGCAACCGCACAGAAGCGAGCCCAAGGGCTCCGCGAATTGCAGGGGCAGTTGAGCAAGGTCACCTCTCAACTTGCCGCGCTTTCCGAGCGTGTAGCGAAGCTCGAAGACGACCGGACCGATGCCTCGTAGTTGGACGGGCGATGGGCCTGCCTTCTGTGCGTTAGCGGGCACTTTCGCGGGACGCTCCTCGGGGCCATCATCAAGTGGTGCTGCTCATCTGCCGCCAGAGGCATAGCCGTACCCCTTCGTCGTCGTTTCGGGTGTCTGGCTCCGGACAACCACGACGCTATGGGCCGCTCATGACCCGACCCCGGAAAATCCTTCCGGGGTCTGTCTGTGAACCGAGGTGAGGCTGAAGTCATGCGAGGAATGACGCAGCACCTGACGATCGGCGAGCGGGTTGCGTGGTACCGCCACCGTCGCGGAGTGTCCCAAGAAGTGTTGGCCGGGCTGGTGGGCCGCACTGCGGATTGGCTCGGCAAAGCGGAGAACAACCGCATCGAGCTGGACCGACTCTCTGTAATCCGTGCACTGGCTCACGCGCTGGACGTGTCCATCGGTGACCTCATCGGCGAGCCAACCCTGTTGGAGTGGTCGGCAGACAGCGGGCGGCGCACGGTCCCTGCGCTGCGCGAAGCGCTCATGGACTACCGGCAGTTGACCCCGCTCCTTGGGGCGCCGGCGGATGGCGAGCCTCCGGCCCTGACGGCTTTACGGTCCGACGTGAGCGAGGTGTGGGATGCCTACCAGGGGTCTCAGTACGGGTTCGCGACCCGGCAGCTGCCCTTGATCCTCTCGGATGCCCTGCTCGCAGTGCGTGCGTACGCGGGGGAGGAGAGAGAGGAGGCGAACGCGCTGCTGGCGTTGACGTACCAGGGGGCAGCGATGGTGCTCGGCAAGCTGGGCGAGAACGAGCTGGCTTGGATGGCGGCGGATCGCGGACTTGCTGCCGCACAGCAGAGCGGGAACAACGTCATCGTCGGATCGCTCTTCCGGTCGGTGACGCACTGCCTCCTGTCCACCGGACGCTACGAGACTGCGGTGCAGCTCGTGAGTGATGCGGCCGGCTTCCTTGAGTCTGGACTGGGGGAGGCGACCCCCGCATACCTGTCCGTCTACGGAACCCTCTTCCTGACGGGCTCGATGGCCGCGGCTCGTGCAGAGGACCGTGCGACGACGCAGGCCTTCCTGCGTGAGGCGGATGCGATGGCGTCACGACTTGGGACTGACGGAAACCACATGTGGACGGCCTTCGGGCCCACCAACGTGGCGATTCACAAGGTGGCCACCGCTGGTGAGCTCGGCGACTTTCAGGTCGCGGCGGAACTGGGGCCGCAGGTCGATACAAGCGGGCTTCCTGTCGAGCGCAGGGTGCGGCACAACCTCGAAGTGGCGCGAGCGCTCAGCGCTTGGAATCGCACGGATGATGCGCTCGGCATGGTTCTCGACGCAGAGGAAATGGCACCGGAGCAGGTCCGGCATCACTACATGAGCCGGGAGATCGTGCTCGGCTGGGTCCGTGGAACGCGCGGACGGCCGACTCGCCCGGTGGCCGACCTGGCCGAGAGGCTTCGAGTGGTGTGAGCTGGTTAGGCTCGGTCACGTGAGCGAGACCGAGAACGAACACGAAGCGAAGATGGCGCGCCCGCGGATGGCCTCGGGCGCGCTCTTCTTTGATGCCCAGGGCCGCGTCATGCTCCTTGAGCCGACGTACAAGGACTACCGGGATATCCCAGGTGGATACATCGACGCGGGTGAATCACCTCTACAGGCGTGCGTCCGCGAGGTCAGGGAGGAACTCGGCGTCGCACCCGAGATCGGGCGCCTGCTCGTCGTCGACTGGGCACCGAGCCCTTCCGAGGGTGACAAGGTGCTGTACCTCTTCGACGGCGGCACCCTCTCCGACCAGGTCCGAGCACAGATCAGGTTGCAGGAGTCGGAGATCAAGGCGTACGAGTTCCATCCTGTCGCGGCGGTAGACGGCCTCACCATTCCCCGCCTCGCACGTCGCATCCGAGCGGCTGCGGTTGCGCGCGATGAAGGCGCCGTGGCGTATCTCGAGCACGGCCTGCAACCTGAGCAGTGAGCTTTCGCAGCCACGAGCTGCTGACCACCGGCTCCCGCTGGGCCCTCACAGTCCCAGAACGGAGCGCACTGCTTGCTCGATGCGAGCCATGTCTCTTGTCGCACTTCTCCCAGCAGCTTGGCGTTCTCGAAGCGCCGAGCTGCGTACTGGGTGACGTTCACCGGGACCGCAACCGCTCGTACGGGATCGGCGATCGGCACGGATACGAGGGTGTCGGGTAGGCGCCGACCGGGGGCAGACAGACAGCGACCCGAAACTTTGTAGTCGACGATCCGGGCACCGAGCTGCCTGTGCCGGCCGCGGACGACCTCGCCACGATCAGTTTGTAGAGGTAGAACGCAGACTTTGGTTTGGAGATCGCTCCGATGCTTTCGAGGCCCGCGGTCGGGCCTCTGCTCGTGCACACCCACACCGCAGGCAGGCTGAGCTACAGCTTTCTTTGGTGCAAGGCGACTTGCACCGCCCACCACGCGCGGCTACTTGAAGCCAGAGAGGGCGTGCCTGGATAGTCCTCAGTACACGCGTTCTGACGCCTCGGCAAGCGCCTCACCGACCTCCACCCTCTTTGCTTTGCTATCCGGCCGGGGTTTCTCCCCTCTCACACTCGTGTGAGCAAACCCAGCAGGTGGGTCATCCACTGGGTCATACACAACCCCGACGCCACAACCTCGCGGAACCGCCGCTGTGAAAGCGAATACCAACTGACTGGGTGCTTTGGTCACCGCTTCAGGGCCCAAGCCTCTCGCATCAAGCAAAGACTTGCGATAAACGGATATGCCATCAGCGTCAAACTGAAATGCCGTGCGAGTAGGCTTTCTCAAACCGCTGATGAGGTCTGGGCGAAGAAAGTTAGGGGCATCGGGGACTCGCCGATACAGTATCTCTTCGTCGCGAATAGACGGATCGTCCCACGCGGATGCATCTTCCAAGGCCAAGCTCCCCTCCCCCACAGGCCATGTCAGACAAACAGTCTCTTCCACGTAGGATTACTCGCCCAAACCCTGAGCGAGATCTCTCTCAAGGCACGCTTCGCATCTGAGGCCACCCGCCCGCCGCCGAGGTAGTCATCGATCCTCACGGCACCGTCGACGCTGACAGCGTAGACGTAGGGAGTTTCCCCTGGGGAGAACTCAATCTCTAGCCGTTCTTTTCCGGCGCGCCACTCCGACAGGATTCCGCCCTCGATGGTAGGCGTCAGGAAAGGGTAGACGCTTCTACTATCAGTAAGTTGGTCCAAGATGCGATAAGCCTGATGCGTGATGCTTTGGGTGACAGGGCCTGCATGACCGCCGTCCCAGCCGGCCTCGAGGGTGCGGAACTCGCAAAGCTTTGAGCTGACGTACATCTGCAGCTCGAGCTTCGTCGATGCAGTGGTGGACTGCATCGACGTAGAACCGATCTCACCGACCAACTGCGCTGCGGCCTTGCGGATAACCCACATCCCAGGAGCCTCGCGCCTGCTCGCACGCGCGAAGCTGTTCGGTGATTCTAAAGAAGAAGTGCAACCGTAAGCGTCACCGGCGTGTGCATCCCAAGCCATCATGTCGTCTCCCCCCATCCTTGCCGCATGCGCTCACTAGTCACCTTTTCAAAGACGCTAGCTACCACGTCATGCGCCCCCTGAAGCGCAACCCCGAAATCGGAGTCGTCGTTTACGTCTGCTTCAGCACTGAGCGTGAGATTCGAACTGTCCGGAATTTCGTCGTCAGCGCTCTCCCCAACTGCAGAATCAACTCCCACCAACACGCCTACATCTGGGTAATCCTCGTATTCGCAGTAGTGCACGCGGAACCCAGAGTAGTCAGGCTTTGCGAATGGGAAAGCGCTTTCGGTATTCCACCCCGTCAAAACACCAGCCATGGCCTCGTGAGCCGCCATGCCGAGCAAGCTATTGACATACTCGACCGAGACCCTTTTAACCGCAGGAAATTCACCCACCGACTCATGGCAGAGTTTACTGAAGCGCTCAAATTTTTCGTGCAGCTCGACCTTTAGCGCATCAAAACCCGGGTAGGTCAAACCGTCAGGTTGGAAGTGCCAAGCCAAGATGAACCGGTCATATTGGAAGCGAATCGCCTTATCGCCACTCTCTGTAGCGAAGACGCATAGGGGCATGGGCCAAGAGAGGCCTGCCTGAACGAACTGCACAGACTCCGGTTCTTGGGGTCCCCAGGATGCAAGCGGAGTCGACTCGCGCAGTTCAGGGTACTGATGGCGCCACTCCACACGCAGCGGAGCTAGATCGAGCGTTCGAAGCTTCGATACCGGCTTGAAGAGGCAACTCAAGACCACCGAATGCACAGGCGGTCGGGCAAAGGTCAGCTTCTTCATCATCGCAACACCCCCTTCTGCAGGTTACCCATACTGACTACGCAACTAACAGTGTTTCCTCTCGATGCGTTACTACGGAGCACACTCTGGGGCGATTTTGTCATAATTTGCACCACCCTGCAGGGCTGGTCCGTAGTCTCACCGGCCGCGACAGTACTCGCGCAGTGTGTGGCCTAGCTAGCGGTTAGCTCACAAAAACGCAAGAGGCAACACGAGCGCTAAGGGGCGCGCGAGAACCGGGATCTACCGGGGCTTGCCGCTGCTAGAGCCGCTCCATGCGCTGGTCGATCTATGAACCGCAGCTCCCAAGCTGATGGCCCTCCGACTCGTAATCGAGCCCCCGCTCTGGCAGAAAATTGGGAGCAGATCTTATTCCAGTCCCTCCTGGCGGCCTTGTGAGGTCAACTCACACCAAGGGCTTGACCTGCATAGATAGCTCCAAGTCCACGTCTGGACCCTGCCGGACCCTATTTCGGGGCGAAGAGGTCGCGGTCTACTGCATCCGGCGTGGGCTGTCCTTACATGCCGATACAGGGGGTGCGGGTGCGCTGAGTCGCGATGTCCACACATTGCGGGCTCAGCTTTCGGCACGTACCGATGGGTTTCGGCACGTACCGACGGTCGTGGCGACGGGCCGGGTAGGGCTCCGGGCCCCTTTTCGCAGCTCAGCCGGGAACCGCCGGGCCGTCTGTGGGCCGTCCAACGGGGGCCCACAGCGACCAGGGGTGACCAGCAACGACCACCACCGACAGCCGGTGACCTGGCCGGGCCCCCACCGTCTGCGACACTGGATGGACCATGCCTGTACCCGGAGAACTCACCTTTGTCGCGCCCCGTGGGGCCAAGAAGCCGCCGCGGCATCTCGCTGACCTCACGCCTGCCGAGCGCAAGGAAGCCGTTGCCGCCGTCGGCGAGAAACCGTTTCGCGCCAAGCAGCTCTCGCAGCACTACTTCGCGCGGTACGCGCACGACCCGGAGCAGTGGACCGACATCCCCGCCGGTGCGCGCGGAAAGCTGCAGGAAGCCCTGCTTCCCGAGCTGATGTCCGTGGTGCGGCACATCAGCTGTGACGACGACACCACCCGCAAGACGCTGTGGCGCCTCTTCGACGGGACGCTCGTCGAGTCCGTGCTCATGCGCTACCCGGACCGCGTGACGATGTGCATCTCGTCGCAGGCCGGGTGCGGGATGAACTGCCCGTTCTGTGCGACGGGGCAGGCCGGCCTCGACCGGAATCTGTCGACCGCCGAGATCGTGCACCAGATCGTGGACGGGATGCGTGCCCTGCGGGACGGGGAGATTCCCGGCGGGCCCGCTCGGCTCTCCAACATCGTTTTCATGGGCATGGGCGAGCCGCTCGCCAACTACAACCGCGTCACCGGGGCCATCCGCAGGCTCACCGACCCCGAGCCGGACGGTGTCGGGCTCTCGCAGCGCGGCATCACCGTGTCGACCGTGGGGCTCGTGCCCGCCATCCACCGGTTCGCCGACGAGGGCTTCAAGTGCCGCCTCGCCATCTCGCTGCACGCGCCCGACGACGAGCTCCGCGACACCCTCGTACCCGTCAACACGCGGTGGAACGTACGCGAGGTGCTCGAGGCGGGCTGGGAGTACGCCGCCAAGTCGGGGCGCCGCCTCTCCATCGAGTACGCGCTGATCCGCGACATCAACGACCACGCCTGGCGCGGTGACCGGCTCGGGCGGCTGCTCAAGAACAAGCCCGTCCACGTGAACCTGATCCCGCTGAACCCCACGCCGGGCTCGAAGTGGACGGCATCGCGGCCGGAGGACGAGAAGGCCTTCGTGGACGCCATCGCCGCTCATGGGGTGCCTGTCACGGTTCGTGACACCCGCGGCCAGGAGATCGACGGGGCGTGCGGTCAGCTCGCCGCGGCCGAGCGTTAGTCTGGCCGGAAGACAACTTCATAGCCGGAACACATCTTCATATTCCGACAGGGGAGCGCCACAGCGCTGAGAGTGCGGCAGCCAAGGACAGGTTGGCCGCAGACCCTCTGAACCTTGCCCGGGTCATTCCGGGTAGGAAGTTCGGACATCACTCAAGCTGTTGCGCCCTGCCCGCGGACCCCCGGTCCGCGGGCAGGGCCGCGTCTCTTCCTGGTCACTCCAGGAGGAATGAACTCAGTGAGCACCACCAAGAAGGTCACGGTCACCGCGGTCGCGGCGGCCATCGGGCTCGTCGCGCTCTCCGCGTGCGGCGGCTCGTCCGACGGCGACGGCACGGCCGCCGACTCCAAGAGCGTCACGCTCGTCAGCCACGACTCCTTCAACGTCTCCAAGGACGTACTGAAGGCGTTCGAGAAGAGCTCCGGCTACAAGGTCAACGTCCTCAAGGACGGGGACGCGGGCGCCGCCGTGAACAAAGCGATCCTGTCGAAGGACAACCCGCAGGGCGACGTCTTCTTCGGCGTCGACAACACTCTTCTCTCGCGCGCGCTCGACAATGATCTCTTTCAGTCGTACGAGGCCAAGGGCTCGGATCAGATTGCCTCGCAGTTCCGCGTTGATCAGGGCAAGCACCGCGTCACGCCCGTCGACAGCGGCGACATCTGCGTCAACTACGACAAGAAGTACTTCGCCGACAAGAAGCTGGCGCCGCCGAAGTCCTTCGCGGACCTGACCAAGCCCGCCTACAAGAACCTGCTGGTCACCGAGAACGCCTCGACCTCGTCGCCCGGTCTCGGATTCCTGCTCGGCACCGCCGCCCAGTACGGCGACGACGGGTGGCAGGGCTACTGGAAGAAGCTCAAGGCCAACGGGGTCAAGGTCGTCGACGGCTGGGAGCAGGCCTACAACGAGGAGTTCTCCGGGTCCGCCGGCGGCAAGAAGGCCAAGGGCGACCGGCCGCTCGTCGTCTCCTACGCCTCCTCGCCGCCCGTCGAGGTGCTCTACGCAAAGCCGCAGCCCAAGGAGGCGCCGACCGGCGTCGCGAAGGGCACCTGCTTCCGCCAGGTCGAGTACGCGGGTCTGCTCGGCAATGCCAAGAACGAGAAGGGCGGCAAGGCGCTCCTCGACTTCCTGGTCGGCGAGAAGTTCCAGGGCGACATGCCGCTGAACATGTTCGTGAACCCGGTGCGGGAGAACGTCGAGCTGCCCGAGCTGTTCGCCGAGCACGGGGTGAAGGTCGATGAGCCGCAGGCCATGGACCCGAAGAAGATCGCCGACAACCGTGAGCAGTGGGTCAAGTCGTGGACCTCGCTCGTACTGAAGTAGGCAAGTCCCGCGGGGGGCTGTCCTCGCGGGGGAGTGCGGCGCGGCTCGGCCTGATGGCCGTGCCCGTCGCCTTCTTCGCGGTCTTCTTCGCCTATCCGGTCGCCGCGATCGTCGCGCGCGGCCTGAAGGTGGGCGGACAGTGGCAGTTCGGGCGGATCGCGGACGTCATCGGGCAGTCCGACGTCCGGCACGTGCTGTGGTTCACCACCTGGCAGGCGCTCGCCTCGACCGCGCTCACGCTGCTGATCGCGCTCCCCGGCGCGTATGTCTTCGCGCGCTTCGAGTTCAGGGGCAAGCAGGTTCTGCGGGCTGTCGTCACGGTGCCGTTCGTGCTGCCGACGGTCGTCGTCGGGACGGCGTTCCTCGCGCTGCTCGGCCGGGGCGGGCTGCTCGACGAGATGTGGGGCGTACGGCTCGACACGACCGTGTGGGCCATTCTGCTCGCGCACGTCTTCTTCAACTACGCCGTCGTCGTACGGACCGTGGGCGGGCTCTGGTCGCAGCTGGACCCCCGCCAGGAGGAGGCCGCGCGGATGCTCGGCGCCTCGCGGTGGACTGCCTGGCGGACGGTGACGCTGCCCGCGCTCGGCCCCGCGGTCGCCGCGGCGTCCCTCATGGTCTTCCTGTTCACCTTCACCTCCTTCGGGGTCGTGCAGATCCTCGGCGGGCCCGCGTACTCGACGCTCGAGGTCGAGATCTACCGGCAGACCGCCCAGCTCCTCGACCTGTCGACGGCCGCCGTCCTGACGATCGTGCAGTTCGCGGCGGTCGGCCTGATCCTCGCCGTGCACGCGTGGACCGTCCGCCGGCGCGAGACCGCGTTGCGGTTGGTCGACGCCGCCGCCGTGGCCCGGCCGCCGCGTGGTGCCGGGCAATGGGCCCTGCTCGGCGGGGTCGTGCTGACGATCGCCGTGCTGATACTGCTGCCGCTCGGGGTACTGGTCGAGCGCTCGCTGAGCGGGCCGGGCGGCTATGGCTTCACGTACTTCAGGGAGCTGACGTCGGCGGAGGGCGGGGCGTTCCTCGTCCCGCCGATCGAGGCCGTCTGGAATTCGCTCCGGTACGCGCTCGCCGCCACCGCCATCGCCCTGGTGATCGGCGGGCTCGCGGCGGCGGCGCTCACCCGGAAGGCCGGGCGCCTGGTGCGCGGCTTCGACGCGCTGCTGATGCTGCCGCTCGGGGTGTCCGCGGTGACGGTCGGCTTCGGGTTCCTGATCACGCTGGACGAACCGCCGCTCGACCTGCGGTCGACGTGGATCCTGGTGCCGCTCGCGCAGGCCCTGGTGGGCGTGCCCTTCGTCGTACGGACCATGCTCCCTGTCCTGCGCGCGGTGGACGGACGGCTTCGTGAGGCGGCCGCCGTGCTCGGGGCCTCGCCGCTGCGGGCGTGGCGGGAGGTCGACCTGCCGATGGTGCGGCGGGCGTTGCTGATCGCCGCCGGGTTCGCCTTCGCGGTGTCGCTCGGGGAGTTCGGCGCGACCGTCTTCATCGCGCGGCCGGACAACCCGACGCTTCCGGTCGCCGTGGCGCGGCTCCTGGGGCGGGCCGGGGAGCTCAACTACGGGCAGGCGATGGCACTTTCGACGATCTTGATGGTGGTGTGCGCGGTGTCGCTGCTGCTGCTCGAACGGCTCCGTACCGACCGGACGACTGGGGAGTTCTGATGGGTGAGGGCGTGGGCGTGGGCAAAGGTGGGGGTGCGGGCAACGGTGTGGGTGCGGGAGCGGGTGCGGGGTTGCTGACGTTGGCGGACGCGACCGTGCGGTTCGGGGGGCGGGCCGTGCTCGACGGGGTCGGTCTCGCGGTCGACGAGCACGAGATCGTCTGCGTCCTCGGGCCGAGTGGCAGTGGCAAGTCGACGCTGCTGCGCGCGGTCGCCGGGCTCCAGGAGCTCGACGGCGGGCAGGTGCTGCTGGGCGGCCGTGACCAGCGGGGTGTGCCCGCGCACAAGCGTGGGGTCGGCCTGATGTTCCAGGACCATCAGCTGTTTCCGCAGCGGGACGTGGCCGGCAACGTCGCCTTCGGGCTGCGGATGCACGGTGCCTCGCGGGGTGAACAGGCCGACCGGGTGGCCGAGTTGCTGGAACTCGTGGGGTTGCCGGGGGCGCAGCGGCGGGCCGTCGCCTCACTCTCGGGCGGCGAGCAGCAGCGGGTCGCCCTCGCGCGGGCGCTCGCGCCGAGGCCGCGGCTGCTGATGCTCGACGAGCCGCTCGGGCAGCTCGACCGTTCGCTGCGGGAGCGCCTTGTCGTCGAACTCCGTGAGCTCTTCGACGAGTTGGGTACGACCGTCCTTGCAGTGACGCATGACCAGGGCGAGGCGTTCGCGCTCGCGGACCGGGTCGTGGTGATGCGGGACGGGCGAATCGCCCAGTCCGGTACGCCACTTGAGGTCTGGCGGCGCCCGGCGGATGAGTTCGTGGCGCGGTTCCTGGGCTTCGACAACGTCGTCGACGCGACGGTGGCCGGTGCGGTGGCCGACACCGCCTGGGGCAAGGTGCCGGTGCCGGAGAACTCCGGGGGTGCGGCGGCGGACGGGCGGTGCCGGTTGCTGGTGCGGCCGGCCGGGGTGCGGTTGGTGCCCGTCGACGAGGGGCTGCCGTGTGCGGTGACGGCGCGTACGTTCCGGGGTACGCATGTCGCCGTCCACCTGGAGCCTCGGAGCGGGCCTCGGCTTGAGGCGGCCTGTGCGTTGCGGGATGCGCCTGGGGTGGGGGAGACGGTGGGGGTTGTGTTTGACGTGGGGGATGTTGTGTTGCTCGGCTGAGGGGTGGGGGGGCGGCGGGTTGGAGTGGGTTGA
This sequence comes from Streptomyces sp. NPDC002853, assembly GCF_053591915.1. Lineage (NCBI taxonomy): Bacteria > Bacillati > Actinomycetota > Actinomycetes > Kitasatosporales > Streptomycetaceae > Streptomyces > Streptomyces sp. NPDC002853. The sequence goes on from NZ_JBSFUS010000012.1 coordinate 253,054, forward strand.
GGTGAGTGGGCGGGGCCTGCTGTGGTGCGCCGGGCCTGCTGTGGTGTGCCGGGCCTGCTGTGGTGGGCGGTCGCGGCGGTGGGCGTTAATGAGGTGTGTGTTGCGCGGGGGTCTGCCTAGGGTCTGGCCCATGACAACCTTGGAGTACGACCGCCATCGCGCCGAAATCACCGTTCAGCTGGGGCTGTTGAGGGAGACGCTGGCCGGGGCGGATCTGTCGGCCACCGTGCCGACGTGTCCGGAGTGGACGCTGGGATACCTCGCCCGGCATGTGGGTGGCGCCGTGCGGTGGGCCGCGCAGCTGGTGGCCACTCGGGCCACGGAGGACATTCCGGAGGAGGACGTCCCGGGGATCCACGGGCCGGAGGGGGACGGTCCCGCGGCTCTCGACGCGTGGCTGGCGGAGACCGCCGAGCTTGTCGCCGCGGCGTGGGACGGGGTGGATGCCGACACCGCGGTGTGGTCCTGGTCCGATCAGCACCATGCCGGGTTCTGGGCGCGGCGCATGACGCATGAGGTGGCTGTTCACCGGGCCGATGCGGCTGTTGCCGCGGGCGTGCCGTATGTGGTTGCGGCGGATGTCGCCGCCGATGCGATCGATGAGTGGCTGGAGATCGTGCAGTTCGTGCAGCGGAATGAGGTGGGGGATTCGGCTGCCGAGTTGCGTGGTGAGGTGGTTGGGGCGGGGCGCAGCATTCATCTGCATGCCACGGATGCGGTGCCGTCGTTGGACGCTGAGTGGCTCATCGAGTTCGGGGCGGAGGGTTTTGCTTGGCGGCGGGGGCATGCGAAGGCGACGGTTGCTCTGCGGGGGTCGCTGACTGAGGTGCTGCTCGCGTTTTATCGGCGGCGGTCTTTGGACGGTGGGGGCGTGGAGGTTCTGGGGGAGCGGGAGCTGATGGATTTCTGGTTGGAGCGGGCGTCGTTCGGGTGAGTTTTTCCCCAACCCCTCCCCTTCCCGAAAACCCTCTGGGCGCGGGGGCCTTGAGGGGGGGTGGGTGGGGTTGGGTTTTGCGCGCGGGGGGCCTTGGGTTGCCGTCGTCACCGGCTTCGCCGTGTTCGTCCTCAGGCGCCGGACGGGCTGGGTTGTCCGCGGGTGGGTTGGGAGTTCGCGGGGTGGGTTGGGCGTCGCTGGTGGGTTGGGCGTCGCGGGTTGGTTGGAAGGTTCGCCGCCGGGTGGGTGGGGTTTGCGTGCGCCAGTCTTGGTTGCTGTGGTCACCGGCTTCGCCGTGTTCGTCCTCAGGCGCTGGACGGGCTGGGTTGTCCGCCGGTCGGTTGGGCGTTCGCCGGGTGGGCTGGGGGGTTGGAGGAGCCACCCGGGGGCGGAGTTTGTGGGTGGGGTAGTTAGCTTCCTGTCGTCAGTGAGGACAGTGCTGCCGGGGCCTCCTCCACCCTGTCCACCAAGGCGATCCTTGGTTCCATCGAGCGGCCTTGGGCCAGTGCCTGTAGTAGGGGCCAGGCGGGGAGGTCCCGTGTCCAGTGGGTTTGGTTCACCAGGATCATCGGGGTCGGTTCGCCGCGTGATTCGTAGTAGTTCGGCGTTGCCGCGTCGAAGATTTCCTGGAGTGTGCCGGCCGCGCCCGGCAGGAAGATCACGCCCGCGTTCGAGCGGGCCAGCAGGCCGTCCTCGCGGGTGGCGTTGGCGAAGTACTTGGCCAGGTGGGTGGCGAAGGCGTTCGGCGGCTCGTGGCCGTAGAACCACGTGGGGATGCCCACCGAAGCACCGCCGGACGGCCACCTCTCGCGGACCTCGAAGGCCGCCCGCGCCCACTCGGTGACCGAGGGGGTGAAGGACGGGGCCTTGGCGAGGAGTTCGAGCGCCTCGTCCAGCATCTCGTCGCGGAAGACGGACGCGTACGCGCCCAGGTTCGCCGCCTCCATCGCGCCGGGACCGCCCCCGGTGGCGACCGTGAACCCGGCGCGAGCGAGCGAGCGGCCGAGCCGGGCCGCGCCCTCGTACGCCTCCGTGCCACGGGCCATCGCGTGACCGCCCATCACCCCCACCACCCGCGCGCTGACGAGTAGTTCGTCGAGGGCGTCCGAGATCGAGTCGTCGTGGATCGCCCGGAGCATCGAGGAGAAGACGTCGCCGTCCGCCTTGGTCTCCTGGAACCACGCGTACGCACCTGCGTCGGGAGTCGCCTCGTACCCGCCCTCGGACAGTCCCGAGAAGAGTTCGTCCGGCGTGTAGAGGAGACCGCGGTACGGGTTGAACGGCAGGCCGGGGACAGGTGGGAACACCAGCGCCCCGGCGGTCCGCATCGCGTCCACCGCGCTCTGTTCCATCGCGCACCCGAGGAACACCGCGCCCGTGGCGTCGCAGGCCCGCAGCACGGACGTACGCGCCAGCAGGTCTATCGCCTGGACGCGGCACCCGGCGAGCGAGCCCCCCGCGGCGATCTCGTCGAACTCCGCGAGCGACTCGATCTCGCGGTCGCTGCCCGGGAGTCGGGGTGACTGCCCCTGGCCGGTGGAGGACGTGGACGGAGCTACGGGAGTCGGCTGCATCTGCCCATGCTAGGCACGCGCACGCGCATCCTGCGGTGGGCCTCAGCCTCGAACCTCAGCCCCGCACCTCAAACACCTGCCTCAGCCCCGTACCTCAGCCCCGTACCTCAGCCCCGTACCTCAGCCCCGTACCCCAACCCCGTACCCCAACCCCGCACCTCAGCCCTGGACCTCGGACTCGTCCATCCACATGATTTCCCAGGTGTGGCCGTCCAGGTCGTCGAAGGCGCGGCCGTACATCATGCCGAAGTCCTGCGTCTTGCCCGCCGTGCCGCCCGCCGCGACGGCCTTGTCGACCAGCTCGTCGACCTTCTCGCGGCTCTCGGCGCTCAGACAGAGCAGCGTCTCGCTCGTCTTGCGCGAGTCCGCGATCTCCTTCTCCGTGAACTGCTGGTAGTGCTTCTTGCTCAGCAGCATGGCGATGATCGTGTCGCTGATCACGACGCAGGCGCAGTCGTCCGTCGTGAACTGCGGGTTGATCGCGTAACCGAGCTCCGTGAAGAACTTCTTCGAGCTGTCGACATCGTTCACGGCGAGGTTCACGAAGATCATCTGCTGGTACATGAGGTGTCTCCCGATGCTGTGGCTGCGTAGTACTGCGTGAGTACTGCGTGAGTAGTGCGTGAGTTCTGCGTGCGTTCCGTGGCTTACGGAGAGGTAGACGCACGTTCGACGCAGAACTCATCGCCCCTCGCGAGACTTTTTTCCCGGGAGTTCGACGAGGGCTCCTCAGCCCGTGAGCGGCAGCGCCGCCAGCTGCGCGACCACCCAGGTCAGCGGCCCGAACACGGCCGCGAGCGCGCCCGCCCGCAGCGCGGCGGTGCCGCGCAGCATCGACGTCGGCGCCCCGAGCTGGAGCAGCGCCGATGTCGTGTCGGAGCGGGCGTGCTTGGCCTCGACGGCGGCCGTGGCCAGGGTGAGGACCGCGCAGCCCGCCACGAGCAGCGAGCCGAGCGCGGTCAGCGGGCCGACGTCCGGCCGGTCACCGGAGTAGAGCGTGAGCGCCGCGTATCCCGCCGAGCCCACCACGCAGAGCACCCCGAGCGGCCGTCCGATCCGCCGGGCCTCCTCCTGCAGCCCGCGCCCGGCAAGGAGCCGCATCGCCCCTGGCCTGGCCGCCTGCAGGATCCGCCCGCACAGATACGTGAGGCCGGGTCCCGCGAGGGCGAGGCCGACCGCCGTGAGCGCCCACCCGGCGAGCACACCAGCGGGGCTGCCGGTCAGACCGCCCGGCAGCGTCAAATTCGAGGTGCCGGGGGCGCGGCTCGCGTACGCCTCGACGGCGAGGCCCGCCGCGAGGAGTGCGATGCCCCACGGCAGCCCGCTCGGCGGGGCGGCGGGTGCGTCCGGGTCCACGGGCTCCTTCTGGTCGGTGCCCGGCTTGCCGCGGCGCTTGGTCGTCCGGGGCCGCAGGGCGGCCGCACTCGCTGCGGAGGCGGCCAGCGGTACCAGGGCCAGCAGGGTGAGTGCCGCGGCGAGGGGCAACGGCTGCCCGGCGGCGAGCAGTTCGGACGCGGCGCCGTCGAACGGCAGGCCCGACAGATCGCCGCGCAGGTGCAGGAAGAACAGGAGCGCGACCATCGAGCCGAGCGTGCAGGCCACGGCCGTGGAGATCGCGGCGAGGACGGTGAGCCTGGCCGGACCGAGCCCCACCGCGGAGAGCCCGGAGCGTGGCTTGGTCGCCGGGTCGGTGCGCGCGACGGTGACGGCGAAGTACACGGTGGCGGCGATCGGCGCGACGCACCAGGCGAGGCGCAGCGCGGCCCCGCCGGACGCGTCCGGGTGGCCCATCGCGTAACCCAGCGTGCACAGCAGCAGGAAGCCGGTGCCGGCCGAGGCCGCGGCCACCAGCAGCCTGCGCAGCTGGACCAGGGGGTGGGCCCCGCGGGCTAGACGGAGAGCGAGCACGCGGCCCGGCCTTCCGCGTCGTCGGACTCGCCCTCGGCAGAAGCGGAGGCGGCGGGGGAGGCGGGAGCGGGCTCGTCCTCGGCGGAGGCGGAGGCGGAGGCGGCGGCGGGGGAGGCAGCGGACGTGGCGGCATCCGCCCCGTCCCCGGCCTGCCCGCCTCCCTCGGGGGCTCCCGCATCCCCGGGGGACGCCACGGCGTCCCCCGTTCCCGGCAGATGCACCGTGTTCACGCGCCGCCCGTCGAGCAGCGTGACCGTGCGGTCGGCGAGGGCGGCGACCTCCGCGTCATGCGTGGCGAGGACGACCGTGATGCCGTGCGAGCGGGCCGCGGTCGTCAGCGTGCGCAGGACGTGGGCGCGATCGGCCCGGTGCAGCGGAGCCGTCGGCTCGTCGGCGAAGATCACGGACGGCATGGTGACCAGGGAGCGGGCGATGGCGATCCGCTGGCGCTGGGCCTGGAGCAGCGCGTGCGGCCGCTTGCGGGCGCAGTCACCGATGTCGAGGCGGTCGAGCCACTCCTGGGCCGTGGTCTTGGAGGCCCGGTGCGAGGCGCCGCGCAGCATCAGCGGCAGCGCGACGTTCTCCCGGGCCGTGAGCTCGGGGACGAGGTGCGGCTCCGGGTCGATCCAGCCGAAGCGGTCGCGGCGCAGGCGTTCGCGCATGGCCGGGCCCATCGTGTGGACGGGCGCGCTGTTGAACCAGACCTCGCCCTGCTGGGGCAGGAGCTGGCCGGAGAGGCAGCGCAGAAGAGTCGTCTTGCCGCTGCCGCGCGGGCCGGTGACGGCGAGGATCTCGGCCTCGCGGACACCGAGTGATACGCCGGTGAGCGCGGGCGAGCCGTTGTGCGTGACGTGCAAGGCGCGTGCCCACAGCACGTCGTTGTCCGGCGGGGCCACCATCACGTACACCTCGGTTCAGATCAGTTTGCCTCCCCCGTACGGGGGAACGAAGGCGGGGCCGATCGGTCACTGGGCACGCTAGGGATCCAGGCCGTGCTGCCTGGAAACGACGCGGCCCGGGGGCGTCCGTTCTCACTCGAACGGGCGCCCCCGGGGCCGGTGTTGATCACTCGATCACACTATGGATCCCGGCGAGGGACCCCAGGGATCAGAGCTTCGTCCACGCCTCCGTGAGGACGTGGCGCAGGATGCCCTCGATCTCGTCGAAGGTCTCCTGGGTGGAGATCAGCGGCGGGGCGAGCTGGACGACCGGGTCGCCACGGTCGTCGGCGCGGCAGTACAGGCCGTTCTCGTACAGCGCCTTGGAGAGGAAGCCGTACAGGACGCGCTCGGTCTCCTCGTCGTTGAACGTCTCCTTGGTGGCCTTGTCCTTCACGAGCTCGATGCCGTAGAAGAAGCCGTTGCCGCGGACGTCGCCGACGATCGGCAGGTCGTGCAGCTTGCGCAGGGTCTGGTAGAACGCGTCCTCGTTGTCGAGGACGTGCTGGTTGAGACCCTCCTTCTCGAAGATGTCGAGGTTGGCGATGCCGACCGCCGCGGACACGGGGTGGCCGCCGAAGGTGTAGCCGTGCAGGAAGGTGTTGTCGCCCTTGTAGAACGGCTCGGCGAGCTTGTCCGAGATGATGCAGGCGCCGATCGGGGAGTAGCCCGAGGTCATGCCCTTGGCGCAGGTGATCATGTCCGGGACGTAGCCGAACTTGTCACAGGCGAACATCGTGCCGAGGCGGCCGAAGGCGCAGATGACCTCGTCCGAGACGAGCAGCACGTCGTACTTGTCGCAGATCTCGCGTACGCGCTGGAAGTACCCGGGCGGGGGCGGGAAGCAGCCGCCCGCGTTCTGTACCGGCTCCAGGAACACGGCGGCGACCGTCTCGGGGCCCTCGAAGAGGATCTCCTGCTCGATCTGGTCGGCGGCCCAGCGGCCGAAGGCCTCGGGGTCGTCGCCGTGGATCGGGGCGCGGTAGATGTTCGTGTTCGGCACCTTGTGCGCACCCGGGACGAGCGGCTCGAAGGGGGCCTTGAGCGCGGGCAGACCGGTGATGGACAGGGCGCCCTGCGGGGTGCCGTGGTAGGCGACCGCGCGCGAGATGACCTTGTACTTCGTGTGGTTGCCGGTGAGCTTGTGGTACTGCTTCGCCAGCTTCCACGCGGTCTCGACGGCCTCGCCGCCACCGGTGGTGAAGAAGACCTTGTTGAGGTCGCCGGGCGCGTGGTTGGCCAAACGTTCCGCCAGCTCGACGGCCTTCGGGTGGGCGTAGCTCCACACCGGGAAGAAGGCCAGCTCCTGCGCCTGCTTGTAGGCGGTCTCGGCGAGCTCGTGGCGGCCGTGGCCCGCGTTGACGACGAAGAGGCCGGACAGACCGTCCAGGTACTTCTTGCCCTTGTCGTCGTAGATGTAGGTGCCCTCGCCACGCACGATGGTGGGCACGGGTGCGTTCTCGTAGTCCGACATGCGGGTGAAGTGCATCCACAAGTGGTCGTACGCGGTTTGGCTGAGGTCCTTGCTCACGGCTATCGGGTTCCCCACATATAGGTCTGCTTCTTGAGCTTCAGATAGACGAAGCTCTCGGTGGAGCGCACGCCGGGGAGGGCGCGGATGCGCTTGTTGATCACTTCGAGAAGGTGGTCGTCGTCCTCGCAGACGACCTCCACCATCAGGTCGAAGGAGCCCGCGGTCATCACCACGTACTCACACTCGGCCATGGCCGTCAGCGCCTCCGCGACGGGGTCCAGGTCTCCCTCGACGTTGATGCCGACCATTGCCTGGCGCCGGAATCCCACGGTGAGCGGGTCCGTGACGGCGACGATCTGCATGACGCCCTGGTCGAGCAGCTTCTGGACGCGTTGGCGCACGGCCGCTTCGGACAGGCCCACGGCCTTGCCGATGGCGGCGTACGGACGGCGTCCGTCCTCCTGAAGCTGTTCGATGATCGCCAGGGAGACGGCGTCGATGGGAGAAGAGCCGTTCCCGTGTCGGGAACTACTGGAATCTGCGCTGCGACTGGCCACGACCCCATGGTGCACAGGAGTCGACAGTTCCGCAAGGTCAGATCGATGAAATTCGTTGTCTGGAGCTTCGATCGTCACGGATTTCGCAGCTTGGGGCCCCCGGGTATGTTGAAAGCGTCGGTGTACCGACTAGGGTGGGAGTCTCATCCATTGGACATCTGACTGGAGGGCCGGAAGTGACCACCGAGCTGCGCCGTCTGCGTAACTACATCGACGGAGAATTCCGGGACGCCGCCGACGGCCGGACCACCGAGGTGGTCAACCCCGCCAACGGCGAGCCCTACGCCACCGCGCCCCTGTCGGGGCAGGCCGACGTCGACGCCGCCATGGAGGCCGCCGCCGCCGCGTTCCCCGCCTGGCGTGACCTGACGCCCGCCGAGCGCCAGAAGGCCCTGCTGAAGATCGCCGACGCCTTCGAGGAGCGCGCCGAGGAGCTCATCGCGGCCGAGGTCGAGAACACGGGCAAGCCGACCGGGCTCACGCGGTCCGAGGAAATCCCGCCCATGGTCGACCAGATCCGCTTCTTCGCGGGTGCGGCCCGGATGCTCGAGGGCCGCGCGGCCGGCGAGTACATGGAGGGTCTGACCTCCATCATCCGCCGCGAGCCGATCGGCGTCTGCGCGCAGGTCGCGCCGTGGAACTACCCGATGATGATGGGCGTATGGAAGTTCGCCCCGGCGCTCGCCGCGGGCAACACCGTCGTCCTCAAGCCCTCGGACACGACCCCCGCGTCGACCGTCCTGATGGCCGAGATCATCGGCTCGATCGTCCCCAAGGGCGTCTTCAACGTCGTCTGCGGCGACCGTGACACCGGCCGCGCGATGGTCGAGCACAACACCCCGGCGATGGCCTCCATCACCGGCTCCGTGCGCGCCGGCATGCAGGTCGCCGAGTCCGCGTCCAAGGACCTCAAGCGGGTCCACCTGGAGCTTGGCGGCAAGGCGCCGGTCGTCGTCTTCGAGGACGCCGACCTGGCCAAGGCCGTCGAGGACATCTCGGTGGCGGGCTTCTTCAACGCGGGCCAGGACTGTACGGCCGCCACGCGCGTGCTCGTCCACGAGTCCATCCACGACGACTTCGTGACCGCGCTCGCCAAGGCCGCGGCCGACACGAAGACCGGGCAGCCGGACGACGAGGACGTGCTCTTCGGCCCGCTCAACAACGCCAACCAGCTGAAGCAGGTCTCCGGCTTCATCGACCGCCTTCCGGCGCACGCCAAGGTCGAGGCGGGCGGGCAGCGGGTCGGCGACAAGGGCTTCTTCTACGCCCCGACCGTCGTCTCCGGCCTCAAGCAGGACGACGAGATCATCCAGAACGAGGTCTTCGGCCCGGTCATCACCGTCCAGTCCTTCACGGACGAGGAGCAGGCGGTCTCGTACGCGAACGGCGTGGACTACGCCCTCGCCTCCTCGGTCTGGACGCAGAACCACGCGCGTGCGATGCGGATGTCGAAGGTCCTGGACTTCGGCTGCGTCTGGATCAACACGCACATCCCGCTGGTCGCGGAGATGCCGCACGGTGGCTTCAAGAAGTCCGGCTACGGCAAGGACCTTTCGGCCTACGGCTTCGACGACTACACGCGCATCAAGCACGTGATGACGTCGATCGAGGGTTAGTCCTCCCTGGCCCTGGGCTAATTGGGATGCCCGGCCCCGCCGCCCCCGCGTACCGTCAGGAACGCGGGGGCGGCTCCGTGGTGTGCTTCCTTCTTTCTCATCTCTGCAAAAGATCCGTAGCGCACCCACTCCCCGCCCCCGCCTTTCTGCACTACGGGGGTGTGACCTGATGACGACGGCCGACGATCTCGCGGGACTGCTGCTGCGTCGGCGGCAGAGCGTGTACGTTCCCGAAGGCGCCGGACGGTCCGCCCAGGCCGACGCCGCCGTGGTCGTCCTCGAAGCCGAACTCGCCGACCGCGGGCACCTGTTGACGGCCCCGCTGCGCCGCGCGCTGACCGCGCTCTCCGTCACCGACCTCGCCGCGACCGGCACGAAGCTGCTCGCCGACGTCGACGCGCTGATGGGCTCCGACCGACACCACGCCCCGCTGTTCCGGCGGTTCCCCGACGAGGTCCCGTACCAGCACGCGTACGCCCGCTACACCTCCCTCGTCGTCGCGCATCTCGCCGCCCAGCCCCACCAGCCCTGCATGAACTGCGCCGGCACCAAGGCCCGCGTCCGTGCGCTCAAGCCCTGCGCGCACCTCCTGTGCGACGACTGCCACCGCAAGGAACTGGACACGGGCTGCTGCGACGACTGCTGCGTCTGGTACGCCTGCCCCATCTGCGAGAACCGCTACGAGACCGACGGGCCCACCAACCCCTGGCTCGACACCGGGGCCGGCCGGGGCGGTGACGGCGGCGAGATCCTGCGCGCGCTGCGCCTGGGGGCGCCCGGCGACGCGGCCGCCGAACTCGCCGCGCTGCTCGCCCGCCGCACGCCCCTGAACGCCCAGGACCACGACGACCTGGTGCTGCTTCTCGGGTACGCGGATGCCGCCGACGCCGCCGACTGGCTCCCGGCCGGCATACCGCTGCGCGAGAGCAAGGCGCTCGCCCTCGCGCCGCTGCTCGACGTGCCGGACGTGCGCGCGTTCGTCGGGCGGTACGCGGACACCGCCACCGACGTGCTGCGCATCCTCGTCGTACGGTCCGCGGGCGACCCCGACCTGCTCGAACTGCCGCGCCTGCGCGGGCTCCCGCGTCCCGTACGCCGTGCTCTCCTCGCCCTGCTCGACGGGTTCGACCTGCGGCGGCTCGCCGAGGACATGGACCGCGATCCGCGCGCGTGGAAGCGGGTCGGTGAAATCCTGCACCCCTTCGAGCAGGCCCACCGGCACGCGCGCGTGGCGCTCGCCTTCGCCGTCCTTCGCGGGACCCGCATCGGCGACAGCGCACTCTCCGAGGTGTTGCTCGCCGAGGCCGCACGCCACGAGGACGTCCGCATCGAGGGTGACCGGCTGCGGATCTCCACCTGGCAGGGGCGCGTCGAGGAGGCCATCGGCCGCTGGGACACCACGGGCGCGGCCGGACTGCTGCGCGAGCGCCCCGGTGAACTCCTGCGCCGTCTGGACCTGTTGTTGGCCCGGTCGGGCGCCGAGACCCTGCCGGAGGCGCTGGGCGACGCGCTCGCCGACGCCCTGCCCCGCTCCGGGCCCGGGCCGCTGCTCGGTGCGTACGGCCGCATGAAGGTCCGCGCCGAGCCGGGGCACCGCCGCGTCTTCTTCCCGCGCGGACGCGTCACCCGGGCCTACGCGGTCGACGACGACCGGCCGCCGCTGCCGGCCCGGGTGGCGGGACGTGCCGGTGAGCTGATCGAGGCGGAGGCGGTGCGGCGGCTCGCCGCGGGGGAGGGCGAGCGGTACGACGTCGCGGTGCTCGACGCCTCGCTCGACGACCTGCCGGTTCCGTTCGCCGAGCGAGCGTCGGCGGCGTCGCTGGTCGCCGTGCCGCGCGGCACCTCGCTGCCCATGCCCACGGACAGCGAGAACGTGCGGCTCTTCCTGCACTGGCTGCAGCCCAAGGGCGTACGCGTCGACCTCGACCTGTCCGTCGCGCTCTACGACGACCTATGGCGTTTCGTCGGCCTGTGCGACTACACACACCTGACGTACGCGGGCGGCGCCGCCCGGCACTCCGGGGACCTCACGGCGGCGCCCGCCCCGCACGGCGCCACCGAGTACCTGGACCTCGACCTGCCGCGGCTGGCCGACGTGGGGGTGCGCTTCGTGGTGCCCGCGGTCCTCTCGTACAACAACGTGCCCTTCGACGAACTCCCCGACGCCTTCGCGGGGTTCATGGCGGTGCGGGGCAAGGAGCGTGCCGTCTACGACCCGCGCACCGTCCGGCAGCGCTTCGACCTCGCGGGTGATGCCGCGCTGCGCGTGCCGATGATCGTCGACCTGCGGACGCGCCGCGCATGGTGGGCCGACGTCACCCTGGCCACAGGGGACGGCAACCACGACGTGTGGCGCCACCGCAAGCAGCTCGGCCGCATGGGCAACGACCTGCTCGACACCTTCCGGCCGCGCGGCCGGGCCACCCTGTGGGACCTCGCCTGCTGGACGGCGGCGGCCCGCACCGAAGGACCGGTGTACGTGCGCGGCCGTGGCCACGTCCTGTGGGGCTACCGCCGTGCCGACGACGAGCCGCGCGCCGACTTCGCGCTGCGGGTCCGCGACGGGTGGGAGCCGGACGAGCTGCGCGCGGAGGCGGAGCCGGAACTTGCGGGACGCCGGGCGCTTCTGGCGCTGCTGCACGGCGAGTTGGAGGGCGTGGACGGCGTCGCGTCCGGCACGGCGTACCGCCTCTACCCGGGGCCGGTCGATGCCTCGCCGCTTGAGCGGATCACCGCGGGGGACCTGGCGGGGTGGCTGGCGCCGGCGTGAGGAGGGGTTGTCCCCGATCGACAGGGTGTCGGTTCCGGACCCCTCGGCTCGACGCAGCGTCCATTGCCTGTACGTGACACACAGGCGCATGCTGCCGGGGTGCGAGCGAACCCCAGTGCCTCCTCAGTCTCCCGCCGGTCCCTGCTGCGCGCCCTCGGCGGCGCGGCGGCCGTCAGCTCGCTCGCGGGCTGCGGCGTGCCCGCGGCGTACATAGCCCCCGGCGACCGTGCCGCCGGGGACCGCTCACGGCGGGACAAGACGCTGACCTTCGCCAACTGGCCGCTCTACATCGACACCGACGACGATGACTCGACGAAGCGGCCCTCGCTCGACGCCTTCGAGAAGCGGACCGGAATCGACGTCCGCTACACGGAGGAGATCAACGACAACGACGAGTTCTTCGGCAAGATCAGTCCGTCCCTGATGAACCACCAGGAGACCGGCCGCGACCTCATCGTCATCAGCGACTGGATGTGCGCGCGCTTCGTGCGGCTCGGCTGGGTCCAGGAGATGGACCGCGCGCGGCAGCCGAACGTCACCAAGTACCTGGACCCGCTGCTGCGTTCGCCGCACTTCGACCCGGGTCGCAAGCACACCGTGCCCTGGCAGTCGGGCATCACCGGCATCGCGTACAACAAGCGCAGGCTGGGCCGGGAGATCAAGCACGTGTCCGACCTGTGGGCCGACGACCTCAAGGGCCGGGTCACGCTGCTGTCCGGGCTCGACGAGTCGTTCGCGCTGCTCATGCAGGGGGACGGGGTCGACATCACCAAGTGGAAGGCGGACGACTTCCACGCGGTGTGCGACCGGGTGGAGAAACTCGTGGCCTCGAAGCACATCCGCCGCTTCACCGGCAACGACTACATCAAGGATCTCTCCAGCGGCGACGTCCTGGCCTGTCAGGCCTACAGCGGTGACGTCATCCAGCTCCAGGCCGACGACCCGGACATCGAGTTCGTCGTCCCCGAGGAGGGCGCGGAACTCTGGGCGGAATCGCTGATGATCCCGAACCTGGCCCGCCACAAGCGGAACGCGGAACAGCTCATCGACTACTACTACGACCCCGAGGTGGCCGCGGAGCTCGCCGCCTGGGTCAACTACGTCTGCCCGGTGCCGGCCGCCCGTGACGTCCTCGCCTCGTCCAAGGACAAGGAACTGGCGGCCCTCGCCGAGGACCCGCTGATCTTCCCGGACGACTCCATGCGCAAGCGGCTCGCCATCGCGCGGGACATCACGTCGGAGGAGCGGACGGATTTCGCCAAGCGGTGGAACGCTATCGCGGGGCTGTAGGGCGGGCGGAGCCGTGTGGCCCCCGGCTTGTTCAGGAACGGCGTCGGCGCAGGGCCTTGCGGACGGCGTCGAGTCCGTCCTGGCACAGCATTCCCCAGTACTCCAGTTTGTCCCTCACGGTCATCCGCACCGCCTGCCACTTGAACCACGGCGGAAGCCGCCGAAACGGCACGAAAGCCAGGGCGTCCCTGAGGGCGTGCTCGGCGAAGCCGCCGGGGCCCTCGGCGCGCAGCGCGGCGTACAGCTCCGGCGTCAGCTCGCCGTGCAGCCGGGCGGCATGGCCTGCCGCGGTGAAGGCGAAGCCGCGCTCGTGGGGGTCCGGCAACCGTGTGGCCCGGACGATCCGGGGTGACGCTTCGGCCAGGGAACAGTTGAAGGCCAGTCCGATCACGGCGGAGCCCAGGGGGCGGACCCTGCCCCGCTCATGGGCCGCGTCCCATGCGGCGGGATCGTCGAACCGCAGCAGGCTCTCGTCGCCTTCCCAGTCCCACCCGGGCGCCATGGGCCACTCTCCTTCCGTCAGCGCCGGCGGCGCAGAGCCTTTCCGGCATCCTCGATCGCGTACGACGCCTCCAACCGCCAGGTCGTCAGCTTGTCCCGCACCTTTGACGCGACCTTGCGCCACTTGAACCACAGCGGCAGCTCCCGGAACGGCACGAACGTCAGTGTGTCGTCCACCGCGTTCTCCGCGAGGCCGCGATGACCCTCCGCCCGCAGGGCGGCGTACAGCTCCGAGGTGAGGCCGCGGTTGAGGCGGGCCACGGTGCCCGCCGCGGTGTACGCGAACCCCCGCTGGCCGTGGTCCGGCAGCCGCATCGCCCGGATGATGCGGGGTGAGGCCTCCGCCGGCGTGCAGTTGAAGGCGAGGCCGATGGCTGCCGTGCCGAGGCCGCGCTCGCCGCGGTCGTGCGCCGCGTCCCACTCGGCGGGGTCGTCGAGGCCCAGCAGGCCCTCGCCGCTCTCCCAGTTCCACTCGGCCGTCATGGCCGTGCTCCCTTCTGCCGGTCCCCGGATGCGGGCAGGGCTCAGCCCGGCCCGCGCGGAACCCCGCGTTCGATTTGAACACCCACGAGTCTCGTTCCGTTTCATAGGTAACTGCATGGCTCGTGCGGCCCTCCCGTCCGGGTGCCGCGGAAAAGGACGAACTTGATGATCAAGCGAACCGGCCTTCTCGTGGGGCTCGCCGCTCTGCCCGCCGCTCTCCTCACCGTGGTCGTCTCGTCCCCGGTGTTCGCGGCGGACCCCCCGGCCTACCAGATCGACCTGGCCCCGCTGAACGACTCCGGCTCCACGGGGACAGCCCTCCTGAGCCTGCGCGGCAACGCGCTGACCGTGTGGATCAAGTCCGAGGGCCTGGTCCCGGGACAGCCGTCGGCGCAGCACCTGCACGGTTCCACCGACGGGCACGACTTCCAGTGCCCGGACGACGGTGACGACACCAACGGCGACGGCATCCTCGACAACACCGAGGCCACCGTCCACTACGGCGACATCAACATCTCGCTGACCGAATCCGGGGCCACCGACGCGGCCAGCGGCCTCGCCGTGGACCGGATGCCGGTGGCCGACGCGCAGGGCAAGGTCTCCTACAAGCGCACCATCACCGTGGGGCAGGACGTGGTCGAGCACATCAAGGACCTGCACATCGTGCAGCACGGCATCGACCCCAACGACAACGGCAAGTACGACTTCGAGGGCGCCGGCAAGAGCGAACTCGACCCGAAGCTCCCCCAGGAGGCCACCGCTCCGACCAACTGCGGTGTGGTCAAGGGCGCGGCCGTCGGATCCGTTCCCATCGGCGGGGTCGAGACCGGCGGAGGCACGCAGGACCGTACGTACACCGGCGTCGCGACCGGCGCAGCCGGGGCCGCGGCGGTCGCCGCCGCCGGGACACTGGTGCTCGCCAGGCGGCGCCTGATGACCCCGGCCGCGGTCGCGGTCGCCGTCGCGAAGACGGGGGACGCCGCGTGAGCCGCTCGGCCTGGCGGGCGTGGACCGGGCTCCGGCGCGCCTCGGCGGCCGCGGTCGCCGCCGTCGCGGCCGCCCTGGTGCTCACGGCGTGCGCGGGTCCTGACGACACCGCCGCCGCGCCCGCCCCTCCCCGCCAGAGCGCGGCGGGGGACGGCGCGGCGGGTGAGGGTACGGCGGATGACGGCTCCACGCCGTCGGCCGGATCGGGCAAGGATGCCCCCGAGGCCCTGGCCCGGTCGGTTCCGCGACGCGTCGCCATTCCCTCCCTGGGAGTGTCCAGCGCGCTGGAGACGCTCGGGCAGGGCGACGGCGGGGAGATGACGACGCCGAAGGACCCCGATCTCGCGGGCTGGTACGAACCGGGCCCCACCCCCGGCTCCAAGGGCCCGGCGGTGATCGCGGGCCATGTGACGTGGGACGGCGCGGACGCCGTCTTCAAGAAGCTGAAGACCATGAAGGCCGGGGACACGATCGAGGTCACGCGCGAGGACGGCAGGACCGCCACCTTCGCGGTGGACCGTGTCGAGGAGTATCCGAAGAAGGAGTTCCCCACCCTGGAGGTGTACAAGAACATCGACCACGCGGGGCTGCGCCTGATCACCTGCGGCGGAGAGTTCGACGCGGACCGGAACTACTACCCCAACAACGTGACGGTGTTCGCGAGCATGACGGGCGTCGCGTGATCCTCACCCCGCTTCATGGCGGTCAGGGCGATCCGCTCGGCGACCGGGTTCATGTCCTTCCCCTTGGCACCGGTCGCGTTGACCGAGTAGGCGAGAGTGCGGGAGCCGTTCTCGGTGGAGGCGATCATGCTCAGGTAGCCGTGGCGGGAACCGGTCTTGAGCCAGACCACCTGACCGTCCACCTCGTGTCGCTGGAGCCCCGCGCCGAACATGGCGTCGGGGACGCCCGGCGCCAGCTTCGGCAGGGTGAACATCTCCTTCAACTGAGGCTGCGGCACGACCTTTCCGTCGAACAGGGCCTGGGTGAACACCTCCAGGTCGGCGGTGGAGGAGATCATGTCGCCCGCCGCGAAGCGGTCGTACTGATTCCACTCGGTGACGTCGACGAGCCGGGTGGTCCCGTCCGGCTGCCGCACGCTCTGGTAGCCGCGGTTGTGCGGACCGCGGATGCGGAGGTCGGTCCCGGGGAAGTAGGTGTCACGCAGGTGGAGCGGCCTGAAGATCCGCTGCGCGGCCTGATGGGCGTACGAGTCCCCGGTGACCCGCTCGATGAGCATGCCGAGCACGGTGTAGCCGATGTTGCGGTAGTGCTGTTCGTCGCCGGGGTCGTGCTGGGGCCCCTTGGAGATGGCCGACGCGACGACCTTCCGGTAGTCCAACGTGTCGAAGCGGTGGGCGTATTCGTCGTCGAAGCCGTCGCCCGGCCGCAGGCCGCTGGTGTAGTTGAGGAGGCCGCGCACGGGGATGGGCTCGAACCTCTTCTTCGGGTCCTGCTGCTTCGGGAACAGCTCCGGCATGTAGTGCTGCACCGGCTTGTCGAGGTCCAGTTCGCCGTCGGCGGCCAGTTGCAGCGCCACGGCCGCCGTCACGATCTTGGTCGTCGATCCGGCGCGGAAGCGCCCGTGCGGGTCGGCCTTTCTCCCCGTGACCAGGTCGTGTACGCCGGAAGTCCCGCGCCAGGCCCCGTCCGTGCCGCCGACGCGGACCAGGGCGGCGGTCGCGTCGGCATCCGGGAGGCCCCTGAGCGCGGCGCGCAGGGCCTTGGCGTCCGGCGCGGAACCCTGCGGGGCGACCGCCGCGGGCGCGGTGTGCGCCTGTGCCAGGGCGGGAGCGGCCGCCGCGCCGGTGAGGCCGATGACGAGGGCGGCGGCGAGAGCGGTACGAGCGCGGAACTGCACGGTGTGACTCCAGGATGGCTGCGGTGCGGAAGGTGTGCCGTCCA
This sequence comes from Streptomyces sp. NPDC002853, assembly GCF_053591915.1. Classification (NCBI taxonomy): domain Bacteria; kingdom Bacillati; phylum Actinomycetota; class Actinomycetes; order Kitasatosporales; family Streptomycetaceae; genus Streptomyces; species Streptomyces sp. NPDC002853. Next base: position 269,991 of record NZ_JBSFUS010000012.1, read on the forward strand.
TCCTGGTGCGCCTGCGGGCAGGGCGGATCCTCACTGGGGAGGGCGAGGGCCCGGCGAATACCGAGGGGTCAACACCCATACGCATCAGGGGTGTTGGCGGGTCATCCCCTAGGGGGCGCCGGTGGCGGGGTGGTCGGCGCGCTCCTGCGCGGCCATCACCTCGTCACCGTGGTCGAAGGCCCATGCCCCGAATGCCTCGATGGGGCCGAGCAACGTACGCCCCAGGGCGGTGAGTTCGTACTCGACGCGGGGCGGCGATTGAGGGTACGACCTGCGCGACACCAGGCCGTTGTACTCCAGGCGGCGCAGGGTCTCGGTGAGGATCTTGGGGCTGATGCCGCCGATCAGGCCGCGCAGTTCACGCGGGCGGCGCGGGCCGTGCCGCAGGGCCCAGAGGGTCACCGCGTTCCAGGTGTTGGCGAGCAGGTCGAAGGCGAGCCGGGCGCGGCAGTCGGCGAGCAGATCGTCGTTCGTCACGTACCGAATGGTGCCCGAGCCTTTTCCTACTGTCGTGCCGTACCCCGGCGAACCGGTGAACCGGGGCGCGGAACGAGAGGAAGACAGGCATGCGCATAGGCATCATCGGCACGGGAGCCATGGCGGACGCGCTCGGCACGCAGTGGGTGCGGGCGGGGCACGACGTGCTGATCGGCGGGCGGGACGAGGGCCGCGCGGCGGCGCTCGCCGCGCGCATGGGCGCGGCAGGGCACGGAACACCGCGTGCGGCGGCCGAGTTCGGGGACGCGGTCCTGCTCGCCCTGCCGTACGCGGCGGGGGCATCCGTCGCGGGAGAGCTCCAGGTACCGCTTCGCGAACGGGTGTTGATCGACTGCTCCAATCCCGTCGGCCCCGGCTTCGGGCTGCTCACCGAGGGCGGCCCATCGGCCGCACGACGGCTCGCCGACGCCGCGCCCGGAGCGCGTGTCGTCAAGGCGTTCAACCTCTGCCACGAGGACGTGTGGCGGATGGACCCGCCGGTCTTCGACGGCAGGACGCTGGCGGTCCCGCTCTGCGGGGACGACGCGGGCGCCCTGGACGTCGTACGGGAGCTCGTGAAGGACGCCGGGTGCGCGCCGTTCGCCGCGGGCGGCCTGGAGCGGGCCGGTCTGGTGGAGGCCACGGCGGCGCTGCTCATCGGGCTCTGGGTGGGGGAGGGGGCGGACGCGCAGGCCATCGCGCCACCGCTCGCGTATGCCGCGGGTGCCCCGCGGGAGGCGGCCGTCCCCGTCCCCGCCCCCGTCACTTCGCCATGAGCAGGATGACGAGGACGATGCCGACCAGGAGTGCGATGGTCAGCATGCGGCCCACGGGGTGCCGTGGATTGAGGCGATGGCCGCGATAGCCCCGTTCGTCGCGCTCGTACACGAAGAGCGGCTCTTCCCGCTTGTCGTCGTCGCTGTTCCCCATGCACCACAAGCTAGTTGAGGAAACCGTTCGCCTACGAGAGCGCGCCGTCCGGTCGCATGCCCTGAGCGCGCAAGGCGTGCAGCGTGTCGACGCGGTTGGTCGTGATCGCGTCGACCCCGAGGTCGATGAGCCGGCGCATGGAACGCCTCGTGTCCGGCGTCCAGGCCGAGACGAGCAGCCCCTGACGCTGCACCTGCGTGACCAGCTCACGGTCGAGCAGCGAGAAGCGGTAGTTGAGCCACCGCGGCTTGATCGCTTCGAGCACGGCGTGTCGCGGCGGAGCCAGGCTCGTCCAGGTCAGGGCGATCTCGGCGGCGGGATCCACCGCGCGCACCGCGAGCATCGTCCGGGCGCCGGCGCAGTAGTACACGCGCTCCGACGCCCCGCAGTCGGCGACGGTCCCGACGACCGCGCGCACGGACTCCGGTGTGGCGCCCGGCAGATCCAGCATGAGCCGGTGGCCTTCGGTCGCCGCCACGGCCTCCTCGAGGGTGGGCACGCCGTCCTCCGTGAGGCCGCGCACCTCGTCCGCGGAGAGCACGGACAAGGGGCGGTCGAGTTCCCACAGGCGTTTGAGGGTCGCGTCGTGCAGCAGGACGGGCACGCCGTCACGGCTGAGACGGACGTCGATCTCCACCGCGTCCGCGCCCCGGTCGAGCGCGGAGCGCAGGGAGGGGAGGGTGTTCTCGCGGACGCGGTAGGGATCGCCTCGGTGGGCCACGGCTGTCACGGTGCGCATGGGCCCATTGTGCTGCCGCGCTAGGGGGCGAGCCAGGTCCGCGTGTACGTGTCGATCTCCTCGACGAGCTTCGCCTTGCCGGCCGGGTCGAGGAACGACGCGTCGACGGCGTTCTTCGCCAGGTCCGCGATGCCCCGCTCGTCGAGGCCGAGGAGGCGGGCGGCGATCGCGTACTCGTTGTTGAGGTCGGTGCTGAACATCGGCGGGTCGTCGGAGTTGATGGTGACCGGGACCCCGGCGGCGACGAACTGCTTGATCGGGTGCTCGTCGAGGGTGGCGACGGCGCGCGTCGCGATGTTCGACGTCGGGCAGACCTCGAGCGGGATGCGGTGCTCGGCGAGGTGGGCGAGGAGCTTCGGATCCTGGGCGGCGCTGGTGCCGTGGCCGATGCGCTCGGCGCGCAGGTCGGTGAGGGCGTCCCAGATGGTGCCGGGCCCGGTGGTCTCGCCCGCGTGCGGCACGGAGTGCAGGCCCGCGGCGATGGCACGGTCGAAGTACGGCTTGAACTGCGGCCGAGGCACGCCGATCTCGGGCCCGCCGAGCCCGAAGGAGACCAGGCCCTCGGGGCGCAGCTTGTCGGTGGTCGCGAGCCTTGCCGTCTCCTCGGCGGCTTCCAGCCCCGCCTCGCCGGGGATGTCGAAGCACCAGCGCAGTACGACACCGAGGTCTGCCTCGGCCGACTTGCGGGCGTCCTCTATGGCGTCCATGAAGGCACGGTCGTCGATGCCGCGCCGCACGGAGCTGTAGGGGGTGACGGTCAGCTCGGCGTAGCGGATGTTCTGCCGCGCCATGTCACGGGCGATCTCGTACGTGAGCAGGCGTACGTCGTCCGCGGTGCGGACCAGGTCCACGACCGACAGATACACCTGGACGAAGTGGGCGAAGTCCGTGAACGTGAAGAAGTCGGCGAGCGCCTCGACGTCCGTGGGCACCTTGGAGTCGGGGTGGCGGGCGGAGAGGGCCGAGACGATGCGGGGAGATGCCGAGCCGACATGGTGTACGTGCAGTTCTGCCTTGGGCAGTCCTGCGATGAAGGCATGCGGGTCGCGTGGCTCACGGGTGCTGCTGCGCGGATCGGTCACGGTTTCCTCCCCAGGAACGGAATTGATCGGCTGATCGGTGGGTCGGGGATCATCGTAAGTGGCGGGCCCGCGGCCCAGGCGGTGGCCGTAGCATGACGGAACGTAGGAAAGAGGTGGCGCGGGATGTCCGAGGGGTCGGCAGGGCCGGGCGGGTCCGAGGGGCGGAATCCCTGGGCTCCGCCACAGGACGAGGCGGGGCGGGTGCCGCTGGAGAAGCGGGACCCGTGGGCTGCGCCGGCCGCGCCCGCGCAGCCGTCTCCGGCATCGGCTCCGTCTCCGGCAGCGTCTCCGGCTCCTGCTCCGGGGGGTGCGCCGGGCCAGGGTGAGCCGGTGCCGCCGCCTCCGATCGGTCCCGAGGGTCCGGGACAGGTGCCCTACGGCTACCCCGGGTTTCCCGAGCCGGGGCCGCAGGGTGGCGGGGCTCCCGGGCCGGGACCGCAGGGCTACCCCGGATATCCCGGCTACCCGGGCCACCAGGGGCAGGGCCCTCCCGGATACGGCTGGTCCGCGATGCCGATGGCTCCCGCCAATGGGATGGGCGTGGCCGGGCTGGTCCTCGGGATCGTCTCGGCGGCAGTCTTCTGCCTGTGGCCCCTGGCGATCGTCCTCGGCATCCTGGCGATCATCTTCGGGGCGATCGGGCGCGGCAGGGCGCGGCGCGGCGAGGCGACGAACCCCGGACAGGCACTGGCCGGGATCATCTGCGGGGCCGCGGGCATCGTGCTGGGCGTGGCCCTGCTGGTCGTGCTGATCGTGGTGCCGGACGACGCGTTCGAGGAGGACGGGGCAGGTTCGGAGGGCGGCAGCTACTCGGCCTCCGCCTGCGTCAGGCCCTGAACCGCCCTTTCGCGGCTCTGAAACCGCTGTTCGAGGCGCTGTACCGCTGTTTCGAGGCGCTGCACCGCCGCTTCGAGGCCCTGCACCGCCGTTGCGCGGCGGATCTTTCCGGCCCCGTCTGAGGTCCCCGCAGCGCTACCGGAGCCGTTCCCGTGCCTCATCAGGGCGAAGCCCAGCAGGTTCGGGCCGAGCCACTTCTCCGGGTCTTGGGCGCGCTCGTCGTCGGCCGCGAGGCCTATGCCCCAGACGCGGTCCATCGGGCTCGCCTCGACGAGCACCCGCGACCCCGTGCCCAGCAGGTAGGACGAGAGCGCGGGCGTGGACGAGAACTTGTGCACGCTGCCCTCGACCACGATGCCGAACCGCTCGCGCTCCCATGTCGCCTCGTCGAAGCCCCGCACCAGGCGCCCCTCCTTCTTCGCCTCGGCGGGCGTACGCGCGGCCAGGACCGCGGCCTCGGCCTCCGCGTCGGAGAAGAGGCGGGCCTTCGCGGCCATCATCCAGTGCTCGGCCGTCCCGTACTCCACGCCGTCCACGGTGAACGGCGACAGCCACCACTGGCTCAGGCAGCTCGAACCGAGCGTCCCGTCCCGCCGCGGCCGGTGCCCCCAGAAGTGCAGATACTTCACACGCCCGCCCGCTCGCACCGACGCGACCAGCGTGTTCACCGAGTCGATCTTCGTCATACACGCGAGTCTGGCACGCACCACTGACATTCCGTCCTGGGTTTTCCAGGACGACTCGACACCTGGTCGACAGATTCCGTCGCGTAACCAAAAGGCAACAACGGAATCACTTGTTGGAGTACCACTGCTCTGTCAGGATCGGCACTCAAATCGATCTGGAGCTACGCCGACCCCCTGGGACGGGGACGACGGCGGAGGAGAGCGTCATGCACAACTTCCAGGCGCAGGACCACTTCGCGGAAGGCGCGCAGTACATCGCGGGACGGCTGACCGAGGGCACCTCCGGGCGCTCCCACGCCGTCGTCGACCCGGCCACCGGCGACGAGATCCACCGGTACGAACTCGCGGGCGAGAAGGACGTCGACGCCGCCGTCGCCGCGGCCGCGCGGGCCTTCCCCGAGTGGGCCGGCGCGACCCCGGGCGAGCGTTCCGACGCCATGCACCGCTTCGCGGGCGTACTGGCCGAGCGCGCCGAGGAGTTCGCGCAGGCCGAGTCGCTCCAGTGCGGCAAGCCCATCAAGCTCAGCCGGGAGTTCGACGTCCCGGGGACCGTGGACAACGCGGCCTTCTTCGCGGGCGCCGCCCGGCACCTCCAGGGTCAGTCGGCCGGCGAGTACTCCGGCGACCACACCTCGTACGTACGGCGTGAGCCCATCGGTGTCGTCGGGTCCATCGCCCCCTGGAACTACCCCCTCCAGATGGCCGCCTGGAAGGTCCTCCCGGCCATCGCCGCGGGCAACACGATCGTCCTCAAGCCCGCCGAGCTCACCCCCTTCACCTCGCTGCTCTTCGCGCAGGCGGCCACCGAGGCGGGCATCCCGGACGGTGTCGTCAACATCGTCAGCGGGGCCGGGCGTGACGCGGGGGAGCGGCTCGTGGGCCACCCCGACGTCGCCATGACCTCCTTCACCGGGTCCACCGGCGTCGGCAAGCGCGTCGCCGAGATCGCCACCTCCACCGTGAAGCGGCTGCACCTGGAGTTGGGTGGCAAGGCGCCGTTCGTCGTCTTCGACGACGCCGATCTCGATGCCGCCGTGCACGGCGCGGTCGCGGGTGCGCTCATCAACACCGGGCAGGACTGCACCGCCGCCACGCGCGCGTACGTGCAACGTCCGCTGTACGACGCCTTCGTGGAGGGCGTGGCCGAGCTCATGGAGACCGTGCGGCTCGGCGACCCCTTCGCCGACGACACCGACCTGGGGCCGCTCATCTCCCACGTCCACCGCGACCGCGTCGCCGGTTTCGTCGACCGGGCACGCTCCTACGCGCGCGTGGTCACCGGCGGCGAGGCGCTCGACCACCCCGGGGCGTTCTACCGGCCCACTCTCATCGCCGACGCCGCCCAGGACAGCGAGATCGTGCAGTCCGAGATCTTCGGACCCGTCCTCGTGGTGCTGCCGTTCGACTCCGACGACGAAGGGATCAGGCTCGCCAACGACACCCCTTACGGTCTCGCCGCCTCCGCCTGGAGCCGCGACGTGTTCCGCGCCAACCGCGCGACCCGCGAGATCAAGGCGGGCTGCGTGTGGGTCAACGACCACATCCCGATCCTGAGCGAGATGCCGCACGGCGGATACAAGGCATCCGGCTACGGCAAGGACATGTCCGCCTACTCCTTCGAGGAGTACACGCAGATCAAGCACGTGATGTTCGACAACACCGCGGTCGTCCGCAAGGACTGGCACCGCACGATTTTCGGGGACCGATAGCCGATAGGCCGCCCGACCAGCGGCCCCATCCTCCCGAAAGGGCAACCAAGCGCATGGAGCAGTACGAGCCCGACCCCCTCTCCCCGGCCCAACTGGCCGCCATGCACCGCAGCCTCAGGAACGGCAGGGCCGCCCTCACCCGCCGCTCGCTGCTGCGGGCCTCCACGAGCGGCGCCCTCGCCATCGGTGGCCTGGGGGCACTCAGTGCCTGCGGCATCCCGGCCGCGAGCAAGGGCCAGGGCGATGTCTCGTCCGAGGACCACTCGGACAAGGAGAAGCGCGTCACCTTCTCCAACTGGACCGAGTACATGGACGTCGACGACGACGAGCGCCGCCCCACCCTGGACGCGTTCACGAAGCGCACCGGGATCAAGGTCAAGTACACCGAGGACATCAACGACAACGTCGAGTTCTTCGGCAAGCTCAAGCCGCAGCTCGCTGCGGGCCAGGACACCGGCCGCGACCTCATCTGCGTCACCGACTGGCTCGCCGCCCGGCTCATCCGCTTCGGCTGGGTCCAGAAACTGGACCCGGCGAACCTGCCGCACGCGTACACCAACCTGGCCGCCCAGTTCCGCAACCCGGACTGGGACCCCGGGCGGGCCTACTCGTACCCGTGGACCGGCATCTCCACCGTCATCGCGTACAACAAGAAGGCGACCGACGGAGAGAAGATCACCTCGGTGTCGCAGCTCCTGGACAACTCCAAGCTCAAGGGGCGCGTCGGCTTCCTCTCCGAGATGCGCGACAGCGTCGGCATGACGCTCATCGACATGGGCAAGGACCCGGCGAAGTTCACCGACGACGACTTCGACGCGGCCATCGCCCGCCTCCAGAAGGCCGTCGACAAGAAGCAGATCCGCCGCTTCACGGGCAACGACTACACCTCGGACCTCGACAAGGGCGACCTCGCCGCGTGCCTGGCCTGGGCCGGAGACGTCGTACAGCTGAAGGCCGACAACCCGGACATCGACTTCCACATCCCCGACCAGGGCTACATCACGTCGACGGACAACCTGCTCGTCCCGAACAAGGCACGCCACAAGAGCAACGCCGAGCGGCTCATCGACTACTACTACGAGCCCGAGCCCGCCGCGCGTCTCGCCGCGTACATCAACTACGTCTGCCCCGTGGACGGTGTGCGTCCCGAGCTCGCCAAGCTCGACAAGGACGCCGCGAACAACCCGCTGATCCTCCCGGACAAGGAGATGGCCGCGAAGTCGCACGGGTTCCGCTCGCTGACACCGAAGGAAGAGACGGCGTACGAGGAGAAGTTCGCCAAGCTGACCGGTGCCTGACCCCTTAACACCCTCCCCTCGACTCCCTCGGACCTCGACCCCCTGGACGCACCATGACGACTGCTACAGAACACGGCGGCGACGTCCGCCTCACCGGGATCAGCAAGACGTACGGCTCCTTCAAGGCCGTACGCCCCCTTGACCTGACCGTGCCGCAGGGCTCCTTCTTCGCGCTGCTCGGCGCGTCCGGTTGTGGCAAGACCACCACGCTCCGCATGATCGCGGGCCTCGAGGAGCCCAGCACGGGCACCGTGCACCTGGGCGAGCAGGACGTCACGGCGCTGCCGCCGTACAAGCGGCCCGTCAACACGGTCTTCCAGTCGTACGCGCTCTTCCCGCACCTCGACATCTTCGAGAACGTCGCCTTCGGCCTGCGCCGCCGCGGCATCAAGTCCGTGAAGGGCAAGGTCGGCGACATGCTCGACCTCGTCCAGCTCGGCGAGCAGGCCCGCAAGAAGCCGCACCAGCTCTCCGGCGGCCAGCAGCAGCGCGTCGCCGTCGCCCGCGCCCTGATCAACCACCCCAAGGTGCTCCTGCTCGACGAGCCGCTCGGAGCCCTCGACCTCAAGCTGCGCCGCCAGATGCAGCTCGAACTCAAGCGCATCCAGACCGAGGTGGGCATCACCTTCATCCACGTCACCCACGACCAGGAGGAGGCCATGACGATGGCCGACCAGGTCGCGGTGATGAACGCGGGCCAGGTCGAACAGCTCGGCGCCCCCGCCGACCTCTACGAGAACCCCCGCACCACCTTCGTCGCCAACTTCCTCGGCACCTCCAACTTCATAGAGGCCGAGATCGCCGGACGCAGCGGAGACGACCTCACCCTCAAGGCCGGCGACGGCAAGCTCACGCTGCCCGCCGCACGATGTACCGCGCCCACCACCACCGGCGGCAAGGTCATCCTCGGCGTACGCCCGGAGAAGATCTCCCTCACGCACGCCGACGAGGCCGGACAGATCCCCGAGGGCCGCAACCGCATCACGGGCCGCATCGCCGACAGCAGCTTCATCGGCGTCTCGACGCAATACGTCGTCCGCAGCCCGATCTGCGACGAGTTCGAGGTCTACGCCCAGAACATCGAGCGCGACACCCGCCTGGTCCCCGGCGTCGACGTCGTCCTGCACTGGAACCCCGCGCACACCTTCGGCCTGGACCCCGCCCAGGACATCGAGGCGGGCGTCGAGAAGGTCGAGGAGGACGCCTCCGCATGACGACGACCCTCACGAAGGCGCCCCCGGCGAAAGAGCCCGAGGAGGCGCCGCGCAAGATCCGCAGGCGCGGGCGGCTCGTCCCCTACTGGCTGCTGCTCCCCGGCATCCTCTGGCTGATCGTCTTCTTCGCGCTGCCGTTGGTCTACCAGGCGTCGACGTCCGTCCAGACGGGCTCCCTCGAGGACGGCTTCAAGGTCACCTGGCACTTCGCCACCTACTGGGAAGCCCTGAGCGACTACTGGCCGCAGTTCCTGCGCTCGGTGATGTACGCGGGCGCCGCCACGATCCTGTGTCTGCTGCTCGGCTATCCCCTCGCGTACCTCATCGCGTTCCGGGCGGGCCGCTGGCGCAACCTCATCCTGGTGCTGGTCATCGCGCCGTTCTTCACCAGCTTCCTCATCCGTACGCTGGCGTGGAAGACGATCCTCGCGGACGGCGGGCCCCTCGTGGGCGCCCTCAACTCGCTGCACGTCCTGGACGTCACCAGCTGGCTCGGCGTCACGGAGGGCGACCGGGTCCTCGCCACACCGCTCGCGGTGATCTGCGGACTCACGTACAACTTCCTGCCGTTCATGATCCTGCCGCTCTACACCTCCCTGGAGCGCATCGACGGACGCCTGCACGAGGCGGCGGGCGACCTCTACGCGAAGCCGTCCACGACCTTCCGCAAGGTGACCTTCCCGCTCTCCATGCCGGGTGTCGTCTCCGGGACGCTGCTCACGTTCATCCCCGCGGCGGGTGACTACGTCAACGCGGATCTGCTCGGCTCCACCGACACCCGCATGGTCGGAAACGTCATCCAGACACAGTTCCTGCGCATCCTGGACTACCCGACGGCCGCGGCCCTCTCCTTCATCCTGATGGCCGCGATCCTCGTCATGGTCACCTTCTACATCCGTAAGTCCGGGACGGAGGATCTCGTCTGATGGCTGCCTTCTTCCGCTGGATTCGCGGCAAATTCGTCGTCATCGCGGGCCTGCTGACGCTCGCGTATCTGCTGCTGCCGAACGTCGTCGTGACGGTGTTCTCCTTCAACAAGCCGAAGGGGCGCTTCAATTACGCCTGGCAGGAGTTCTCGCTCGACGCGTGGAAGGACCCCTGCGGTGTCGCCGACATGTGCGGCTCGCTCAGCCTGAGCCTGCAGATCGCGGCCTGGGCGACGATCGGCGCGACCGTGCTCGGCACGATGATCGCCTTCGCGCTCGTCCGCTACCGCTTCCGGGCGCGCGGCGCGGTCAGCTCGCTGATCTTCCTGCCGATGGCGATGCCCGAGGTCGTCATGGCCGCGTCGCTGCTCACGCTCTTCCTCAACATGGGCGCCCAGCTGGGCTTCTGGACGATCCTCATCGCCCACATCATGTTCTGCCTCAGCTTCGTGGTGACCGCCGTCAAGGCGCGCGTGATGTCCATGGACCCGCGCCTGGAACAAGCCGCGCAGGACCTTTACGCGGGCCCCGTGCAGACCTTCGTCCGGGTCACGCTGCCGATCGCCGCGCCGGGCATCGCGGCGGGCGCGCTGCTCGCCTTCGCGCTCTCCTTCGACGACTTCATCATCACGAATTTCAACGCGGGCTCCACGGTGACGTTCCCGATGTTCGTCTGGGGATCGGCGCAGCGCGGCACGCCCGTCCAGATCAACGTCATCGGCACGGCGATGTTCCTCGTCGCGGTACTGCTCGTGCTCGGCGGCATGATCGTCTCGAAGCGCCGCAACAAGCAGGCCAAGTAAGAATCCGCAGTCCGCATCTCGAAGGAGTTGGAAATCATGGCCCCAAGCGCCATGACCCGCTGGACCACATCCCTTTCCGACGCCCAGCCGGTCTCGTACTGGCTGGACGACCCCGGCAGGCCACGCGCCGAGCCGGCCCTCACCGCCGACGAGCAGTGCGATCTGCTCGTCGTCGGCGGCGGCTACAGCGGCCTGTGGACCGCGCTCATCGCCAAGGAGCGCGACCCGGACCGCGACGTGGTCCTGGTCGAGGGCCGGGAGGCGGGCTGGGCCGCCTCCGGCCGCAACGGCGGCTTCTGTGCCGCGTCCCTCACGCACGGCATCTCGAACGGCCTGTCCCGCTGGCCCGGCGAGATCGCGAGGCTGGAGGAGCTCGGCGCCCGCAACCTCGACGAGATCGAGGCGGCCGTCAAGCGCTACTCCATCGACTGCGACTTCGAGCGCACCGGCGAGATCGACGTGGCGACCCAGCCGCACCAGCTCACCGAACTGCGCGAGATGTACGCGGAGATGGCGGAGCACGGCCTGGCGGGCGGCTCCGAGCTGCTCGACGCGGACGCCGTGCGCGCCCACGTCGACTCGCCGACCTTCCTCGGCGGCCTCTGGGACCGCGAGGGCGTCGCCATGCTCCACCCGGCGAAGCTCGCCTGGGGCCTCAAGCGCGCCTGCCTGGAGAAGGGCGTACGCGTCTACGAGCACACGCCCGCGCTGCAACTGGCCTCGTCCGGCGCCGGAATGGCCGTACGCACCCCGTACGGCCGCATCCGCGCCCGGCAGGTCGCGCTCGCCACGAACATCTTCCCTTCGCTGGTCAAGCGCGTGCGTGCCTACACCGTCCCGGTCTACGACTACGCGCTGATGACGGAGCCGCTGACCGCGGAGCAGCTCGCGGCCATCGGCTGGAAGAACCGACAGGGTCTGGGCGACAGCGCCAACCAGTTCCACTACTTCCGGCTCTCCGCCGACAACCGCATCCTGTGGGGCGGTTACGACGCGATCTATCCGTTCGGCGGCAAGCTGCGCGCCGAGCACGACCACCGCCCCGAGACGTACGCGAAGCTGGCGGGCCACTTCTTCACCTGCTTCCCGCAACTGGAGGGGGTCCGCTTCACGCACGCGTGGGGCGGGGCGATCGACACGTGCTCGCGCTTCTCGGCGTTCTTCGGCACGGCCCACGCGGGGCGCGTCGCGTACGCGGCGGGCTACACCGGGCTCGGTGTCGGGGCCACCCGCTTCGGCGCCGACGTCATGCTGGACCTGCTCTCCGGCGAGCGCACGGAACGTACGTCCCTGGAGATGGTGCGCACGAAGCCGCTGCCCTTCCCGCCCGAGCCCTTCGCGTGGACGGGCGTGGCCCTGACCAAGTGGTCGCTGGCCCGGGCCGACGAGAACGGCGGCCGGCGCAATCTGTGGCTGAAGACGATGGACAAGCTGGGCCTGGGCTTCGACAGCTGACACGGCGGACCTCGGCGCCCGCCTGTCGACTGTTCGTCAACAAGTTCCCGGAACCCGCGTAATGCTCCGGCCGGACCTCCCTCTCTCCTGTGACAGGCACAGCTGCCACACAGGAAGAGGAGGTCCCGCCATGACTGGCTCGGGCTCGGGAGCGAAGTCGGCGGTCGAATGGCTGGTGTCGGTGGCGCCGGAACCGGAGGCATGCCGCTGGGAGTGGGAGCGCAACCCCCTGGGGGTCGCGCTCCTGCCCGCGGGCAAGCTCTGGGACGTGCTCATCCTCCCCGGTGAACTCGGCTACCCCACGCTCGACGTCCTCACCCGCTGCGTCGACCGCCCGGGCCCGGTGCTCGCCGACTTCGGCGACTCCCGCATGGGGTTCTTCGTGCCGGCGGGCACGGTGGCGCGCTGGGTCGGCACGGGGGTGCGTGGCGCGGGCCGCGGCACGTGGATCGTGGTCCCCTACCCGGGGCGCTCGACGGGCGGGGTCCGGTGGCTCGTCCAGCCGGACGGGTCGGGCACGCTGACGGACCCAACGGTTCTTGAGCTCGCGATGCACGAGGCGGCGGCGCAACTGGCGCCTCGGGAGCAGACGGAGGAGCAGACGGAGGAGTAGTCGGTCAACCGGGACGGCGGCCGTACCGAGCGACCACCAGCACCACCACCAGCAGCGCCATCCCGAACAGACACCAGCCGGCCACCACGTCCAGCGGCCAGTGATACCCGCGGCGCACGAGACCGAGCCCGACCCCGAAGTTCAACAGGGCGCAGGCGATGACCAGTTCACGGCGCGCGTACGGGCCGCGCAGGTACGGGAGCAGGAGCAGCGCCGCCCCGCCGTAGGCGACCATGGCGGTGGCGGTGTGCCCCGAGGGGTAGTAGCCGCTGCCGTCCATGCCGGGGGGACCGGTGCGGCCGATGAGTTCCTTGAGCGGGATCACGAGCACCGGGACCACCGCCATGGCCACGGCGACGGCGGCCGGGGCGAGCCACCAGCGGAACGTACCGGCCCGGCGGCCGCGCCAGGCCGCGTAGGCGATGGCGGCGGCGAGGAACGGCACGGCGACGGCGACCCCGCCCAGATCGGCGAGGAATTCGGCGGCGCCGTCAGGGAGGCGGCTTCCGGTGATCCAGGGGCCGAGCCGCTCGTCCGCGTCGCGGAGGGGGCCGTCGGCGATCACTTGCCAGGTGATGAGCGCGAAGAAGAGCGCGCAGAGGCAGCAGAGGAGAGTGGTCGGCCGCCCCGGAACAGGGGGGGTGGTTCCGAGGCGGCCGTCCTGACCGGTGTGCCGCACGCCCCGGGGGGTTTGGGGCGGGCGGCCATCCGATCGGTGAGGAGTTCCGGAGCCAGTGACTCCGGGTGTGTGCGCGAGGGCACGACCAGGACGGGGCTGGGGAGGCTCCGTCCCGGTGTCGCCCACAGTCACCTGCGGGCGGGGTGTTTCTCTCATCTGCAGAAACCGTACGTCAGCTGATGGCGGCCCGACAGGCGGAACGGCAACCCGGCATGGGTCCCGCACACGTTCTTCACATGCCCTGCCGGTCACCCCAGGTCACGACTCTCGCACCGCGCGCCGTACACACACGTCAGGGCATGTGCGGATACATGCGGAGCCGGGATCTTCCCCCTTTGGGGTGATCCCGGCTCCGTCGGACGCTACGCGCCTACACGACTCAGACGCCCGAGAAGGCGGCCTCGATGATGTCCAGGCCCTCGTTCAGGAGGTCCTCGCCGATGACCAGCGGCGGCAGGAAGCGCAGGACGTTGCCGTACGTGCCGCAGGTGAGGACGAGCAGGCCCTCCGCGTGGCAGGCCTTGGCGAGCGCCGCCGTCGCCTCGGGGTTGGGCTCCTTGGTGGCGCGGTCCTTGACCAGCTCGATGGCGATCATCGCGCCACGGCCGCGGACGTCGCCGACGATGTCGTACTTCTCCGCGATGGCGTTCAGGCGCGCCTTCATCGTCGCCTCGATGGCCTTCGCCTTGCCGTTGAGGTCGAGCTCCTTCATCGTCTCGATGGCGCCGAGCGCACCGGCGCAGGCCACCGGGTTACCGCCGTAGGTGCCGCCGAGGCCGCCGGAGTGCGCGGCGTCCATGATCTCGGCGCGGCCCGTGACGGCGGCGAGCGGCAGGCCGCCCGCGATGCCCTTGGCGGTCGTGATCAGGTCCGGGACGATGCCCTCGTCCTCGCACGCGAACCACTGGCCCGTGCGGCAGAAGCCGGACTGGATCTCGTCCGCGACGAACACGATGCCGTTGTCGTTGGCGAACTTCACGATCGCGGGCAGGAAGCCCTTCGCGGGCTCGATGAAGCCGCCCTCGCCGAGCACCGGCTCGATGATGATCGCGGCGACGTTCTCCGCGCCGACCTGCTTGGCGATCTGGTCGATGGCCTGCTTGGCGGCCTCGGGACCGGCGTTCTCCTCGCCCGTCGGCCAGCGGTAGCCGTAGGCCACCGGCACGCGGTAGACCTCGGGCGCGAACGGCCCGAAGCCGTTCTTGTACGGCATGTTCTTGCTGGTCAGAGCCATCGTGAGGTTCGTACGGCCGTGGTAGCCGTGGTCGAAGACGACGACGGCCTGGCGCTTGGTGTGCGCACGGGCGATCTTGACGGCGTTCTCGACGGCCTCGGCGCCGGAGTTGAACAGCGCCGACTTCTTCGCGTGGTCACCCGGCGTCAGCTCCGCGAGCTGCTCGGCGACGGCGACGTACCCCTCGTACGGGGTGACCATGAAACAGGTGTGGGTGAAGTCGGCGAGCTGCGCGGTCGCGCGGCGTACGACGGCCTCGGCGCTGGCACCGACGGACGTCACGGCGATGCCGGAGCCGAAGTCGATGAAGCGGTTGCCGTCGACGTCCTCGATGATGCCGCCACCCGCGCGCGCAGCGAAGACAGGCAGCACGGAACCCACGCCACCGGCGACCGTGGCGGTCCGGCGGGCCTGCAGCTCCTGGGACTTCGGCCCGGGAATGGCGGTGACGACGCGGCGCTCCTGCGGAAGTGCGGTCATGGGGTGCTCCTGGGGGTGGGGCGAGGCGGACGCTCGGTGCTTGTCTGCTTGCTTTCGTTGCTGCTTTCTTTCGCAGGTTAGGGGCGGAGCCCGGGGGCGGGCATGCTCCACGGGGGAGTTGTTCGGCGTGGCGCTTGTCCGTGGTGGACATAGCGGAGGGTGGGCGGGGTGCGGCTTTCGTCCCGGTCGGCGGACCGCGCCGGACCTGCTGTTCCCGCAGGCCCCGGGCGCGTATCCGGTGAACTGCCCCTGTGGGGGCACTAGATTGACGGCTGAACCGACAGACCGGCAGGTCAGGGGGCAAGGGTCATGGACTCCGAAGGCACGCACGACGCTCGCGGTACGCACGCCACACCGGTGCCGCGTCCGGCAGGGCCTTCCGCGCCCCCAGCGCCGCCGATGCCCCGGCGCGCGCCCGGCTCCGGCGGCGCCTCGTCGGTCGCCGACTGGCTCGCCGCGCCGCGCCCTCAGGCGATGCCCGGTGTCTGGCGCTACGCCTACCGGCCCCCCGCTCCCGAGGCCGAGACCGAGGGCGTCAACCGGCGGCTGATCGTCGGCATGGCGATCTCCGCCGCGCTCGGTCTGCTGTTCTGGTCGCTGTGGCGGCAGGGCAGCATCCCCTATCAGTGGGCCCCGCTGAAGCTGTTCACGCCGGGTGACTGGTGGTGGGCCGGCAGCGCCCAGCCCAAGGAGCTGCAGGCCGAGGACGCCCGGACCGTCTACAACGGTCTCGTCTTCGGTGTGGTCCTGTACTCCGTCGGACGGCTCGGTGCCTGGCCCGACTCGATCCGGCACTACGTGGTGCGGCGCCCGCAGCCCGCCCGTGCCGTGCTCGCCTCCGTCGCCGCGGTCGGTGTCCTGATGCTCGTCTGGCCGGCCGCCCTCGGGCTCGACGCGCGCCCGCTGCCCGTGGTCGACCCCGTCTTCTCCCTGGTCGCACTCATCGCGGGTTACGAGGTCTTCGCCTCACAGGCGCTCACCGACGTCCTGTACGTCCTGATCACCGTCGCGGTACTGTGGCCCTTCGCCCGGATCGGCGGATGGTGGCAGGCGATCCGCGACGCCAGGACCGCGAGGCCCGCGACGACCCGCCCCCGCGCCACCCCGCCGCCCCCCGCCGACGCCCCCGCGCGCGGCCACTGGCCCGACCTGCGCGCGGCGGGACACGACAAGGCCGCCGACCTGCTCTCCGCCGAGCTGGTCAGCGGTCGCATGAACGACGTCGACTGCGCCCGCGTGACCCACGCCTGGCGCACGGCAGCCGCCGACCCGGGCGCGCTCGCCACCTTCGTGGACACGGTCGCCCGGCAGGGCTCCGCCTCCTGGACCCACCCCTCAGGCCAGCGCGACCTGCCCGCCCGCAGCGCCGTCCACGACCTGCTCGTGGGCCAGGTCAGGATCGGCCGCTTCGCGAAGGACGAGCGCAACCCCTACGCCGTGCGCGACGCCGGTGCCGCGCTCGACCCCGCCGTACTCGGCACCTCACTGCTCGCGGTGGGCCCGTCCGGCGCCGGCAAGACCGGACGGCTCATGCGCCCGGTGGCCGAATCGCTCGCCCTGGGCGCCCTCACCGGGCAGTGCGCGGTCGTCGCCGTGTGCGCCGCAGGCACGGCGCTCGGGCCCGACGACGCGTACGACGTCGTGATCAGGCCGGGCGACCCCGCGTCCGTGCACGACATCGACCTGTACGCCGACTGCGCCGACCCGGACGAGGCCGCCGCCTTCCTCGCCGAAGGCCTGGTCGGTGACCTCGACGCCGTCGACACGCGCCGCGCCGCCACCAGCCTCGCCCAACTCCTCGGCCCCTACCGCCTCCTGCACGGTCGCTTCCCCTCCGTCCCCGTGCTGCGCGAACTGCTCGAAGGGGACCCCGCCGCGCTCGCCGCCCTGCAGAGCGGCCTCGCCGCGGACGAGCACCTCGCCATGCGCCGCGAACTCGACGCCCGTATCCGCCAGTCCGGCTCACCCAACGACCCGGGGCCCGCCCTGGCCGACCGGCTCGCCCTGCTCGACCGCCCCGCCTTCGCCGACTTCTTCGACCCCGGCGGCGAGGGGCACCCCTTCTCGATGCGCGCCGTCGCCCACCACCCGCTGCGGGTCAGGGTGGACCTGCCCGAGCACGGGCACGAGGAGGCGTCGAGGCTCCTGGCCAGGCTGCTGCTCGCCCAGTTCTCGTACGTCGCGCGCGGCCGTGCCCGGCGGACGCACTTCGTCTGCCTGATCCTCGACGACGCGGCGCGCACCCTCACCCCCGAGAGCGTGCGTGCCATCCAGCGCCTGCGGTCGCTGAACGCGGGCGTCGTGCTCGGACTGCGCACGATCGGCGAGGTGCCGGAGCCGCTCCAGGGGCCGCTCTACGCGGCGGTCGGCTGCCGGATGGCCTTCTCGGGCGTGACGACCTGGGACGGACGCCGGTTCACCGAGGCCTGGGGCACCGAGTGGGTCGAGACCAAGGAAGTGGCACAGCACACCGTCTTCGCCGATCAGCCGATGACACGGGCGCTGCACTCCCTGCGCAAGCTCGTCACCGGCAAGGCGGTCACGACCGACGCCGTAACCGTGCGCAGGGTCGAGCGTGAACGCTGGTCCGCCTCCGAACTGGCCCACTCGCTGCCGCCGGGCCACGCGGTGCTCTCCCTGACCGACGTACGGGGCGAGCACGCGCCGCCGTTGCTGGTGGACCTCCGGGGTTAGGGGCCGCGGAGTAGGTAGGGGTCTACGTACGGGGTATTCGGTCCCGTACGTACCGTACGGTGAGGCAGAATCGGCACAGGTCGTTCATACGTACCGGCCAAAAGATCCACATCTCGTCCGGGATCAGATGGCCGACCGGAATGCGTGCCTCACCGCCGTCGCCAGACCTGCCGCCCTGACCTGCTGACCAGACCTGAAGGTCCCATGCCGCCCACGCTCGCCTCCCTCGTCCACCACTCCGCGCTCAAGCTCACCGTGCGCGCCGGTGAGGAACATCTGGACGCGCCCGTGCGCTGGGCACACGCCAGTGAGCTCACCGACCCCGTGCCCTACATGGAGGGCGGCGAGCTCCTCCTGATCACCGCGCTCAAGCTGGACGCGGAGGACCCGGAGGCCATGAGCCGCTATGTGAAGCGGCTCGCGGCGGCAGGCGTCGTCGGCCTCGGGTTCGCGGTCGGGGTGCACTACAAGGACATCCCGGAGGCCTTGGTCGCGGCAGCCGCGGACGAAGGGCTTCCGCTCCTGGAGGTGCCCAGGCGCACCCCCTTCCTCGCCATCAGCAAGGCCGTCTCGGCGGCCATCGCAGCCGACCAGTACCGCGCCGTGACGGCGGGCTTCGCCGCCCAGCGCGAGCTGACCAAGCAGGCGCTGAGCGACGGCCCCGAAGGACTGCTCGGCGCGCTCGCCGGACAGGTGGACGGCTGGGCCGCGCTGTACGACGCGTCCGGCGCCGTGGTCGCCACGGCCCCCGAGTGGGCCTCCCGCCGGGCCGCCAGACTCACCACCGACGTGGAGCGGCTGCGCGACCGGGCGGCCCCCGCGAGCGCGGTCGTCGCGGGCGCCGAGGACCGGGTGGAACTGCACTCGATCGGCACGGGACGCCGACCCCGCGCCGCGCTCGCCGTCGGCACGGCATCCACCCTCGGCACCGCCGAGCGGTACGCACTGCACTCCGCCATAGCGCTGCTCACCCTCACCACGGAACGCAACCGCTCGCTGCAGGCCGCCGAGGCCCGGGTCGGCTCCGCGGTGCTCCGGATGCTGCTCGCCGGGGAGCCGGACCACGCCCGCACGGTGGCGGGGGAGTTGTACGGCAGCCTGCTCGACGCGCCGTTCCGCCTGGTGGTCGCGGAAGTACCCGCGTCGGCCCCGGCGGACGGCGACCCCTTCGCCCAGCTCACCGACGCCGTCGAGTCGGCCGCGGCGCGCGCCGGCGAAGCACTCCTGGTCGTCCCCTACGGCGAGCGGCTCGTGCTGCTCGTCGTGGACGGCGGCGCGGGCGCCGCGGCCTGCGTCGCCTACGCGCGGACGCTGGAGGAGGGACGCTCCGAGGCGCCGGAGGGCGGTGCGGGCGACGGGGCGGCGCTTCTCCTCGGCCTCTCCGCGCCCGCGGGCCCGATCGCCGCGGCCACCGCGTACAAGCAGGCCGACCAGGCGCTGTCCATCGCCCGCCGCCGGGGCCGCGCGATGGTCGAGCACGAGGACCTCGCCGCGGGCTCGGTCCTGCCGCTGCTCGCCGACGACGCGGTGCGGGCCTTCGCCGACGGCCTGCTGCGCGCCCTGTACGAACACGACGCCACCGGCCGCGGCGACCTGATCGCATCCCTGCGCGCCTGGCTCTCGCGCCACGGCCAGTGGGACGCGGCGGCGGCCGACCTGGGCGTCCACCGCCACACCCTGCGCTACCGCATGCGCAGGGTCGAGGAGATCCTCGGCCGCTCCCTGGACGACCCGGACGTCCGGATGGAGCTGTGGCTGTCGCTCAAGGCGACATCGAGCGGAACGGAGTAGTCGCGGGGGGAAGTGAGTAATCGCGGGGGAATTCCTCCCCTGCCAAAGAGGCGCGACCCCGCAGGGCAGTACTCCGCGTCGGACAAACGACCGTCGCCCCCGCCGCCCCTACGGTGGGGAACGTACCCCCCAAGACACACCTTCGCGGAAGGGCCGGGAATCGACATGACTTCCATCCACGCCTTCTGGCTCGCCGGTCGCCAGACCACCGGTGAGACCACTCTCGACGTCACCTCGCCCTGGGACGGGCGGATCGTCGGCAAGGCGGCCGTCCCGACCGACGCCCAGGTCGAGGAGGCCGTCGCCGCCGCATACGCCGTGCGCGACGAGTTCGCCGCGACCCCGGCGCACGTGCGGGCCGCCGCCCTCGACCACGTGAGCCGCAGGCTCGTCGAGCGGACGGAAGAGATCGCCCAGCTCATCTCCGCCGAGAACGGCAAGCCGATCAAGTGGGCCCGTGGCGAGGTCGGCCGTGCCGTCTCCGTCTTCCGGTTCGCCTCCGAGGAAGCCCGCAGGTTCAACGGCGGCGAGGCCCAGCGCCTCGACACCGACGCCGGTGGCCAGGGGCGTCTCGCCTTCACGCGCCGCTTCCCCAAGGGTGTCGTGCTGGGCATCGCGCCGTTCAACTTCCCGCTGAACCTCTGCGCCCACAAGATCGCCCCGGCCATCGCGTCCGGCACGCCGATCATCCTCAAGCCGGCGCCCGCGACCCCGCTCTCCGGTCTCCTCATCGGTGAGCTGCTCGCCGAGACCGACCTGCCCGCCGGGTCCTGGTCGGTCCTGCCGGTCGCCAACGACAAGATGCCCGCCCTCGTCCAGGACGAGCGCCTGCCCGTCATCTCCTTCACCGGCTCCGAGAAGGTCGGGTACGCGATCCTGGACTCGGTGCCGCGCAAGCACTGCACCCTGGAGCTGGGCGGAAACGGCGCCGCCGTCGTCCTCGCCGACTTCTCCTCCGACGAGGACCTCGACTGGGCGGCCTCGCGCATCGCGACCTTCTCCAACTACCAGGGCGGCCAGTCCTGCATCTCGGTGCAGCGCGTGATCGCCGACGCCTCCGTGTACGACCGGCTCGTGCCGCGCGTCCTCGCGGCCATCGAGGCCCAGGCCACCGGTGACCCGTCCGACCCGAAGACCGACGTCGGTCCGCTCGTGAACGAGGACGCCGCCAAGCGCGTCGAGTCCTGGGTCGACGAGGCCGTCCAGGCGGGCGCGCAGCTGCTCGCCGGCGGCAAGCGTGACGGCGCCTCGTACGCGCCGACCGTGCTCGCCGACGTACCCGCCGATGCCACCATCGCCGTCGAGGAGGTCTTCGGGCCGGTCCTCACGATCAAGAAGGTGAACGGCGAGGCAGAGGCGTTCGCCGCCGTCAACGACTCCAAGTACGGCCTTCAGGCGGGCGTCTTCACGCACGACCTGCAGACCGCCTTCCGCGCGCACCGCGACCTGGAGGTCGGCGGCGTGGTCATCGGCGACGCCCCCTCCTACCGCGCCGACCAGATGCCGTACGGCGGCGTCAAGCAGTCCGGCGTGGGCCGCGAGGGCGTCCGCTTCGCGATGGACGACTACACCTACGAGCGGGTCATGGTGATGACGGGCCTCGCCCTCTGATCCGTACGCCGAGGACGACGGCCGGAGCCCACTGTGCGGGGGCTCCGGCCGTTCTCGTGCGCGAGGACTTCGCGCGGGGACGCGATGCGCCGAACGCTGCGCGAGGACTGGTGGGCTCCGGACGAATCGGGTACATACGATCCATACGATCGAGTAGCACCAGTCAGTAACCGACCGGGTCAAGATCGGGTCAATCGGAGCCGATCGGCCCCACTCCGCGGCGAGGTGAGCTCCTCAATGCCCGCACAACCCACACCCCCTCCCGGGGCATCCGTCAGCGAACGCGAGGCCCGGCAGGTCGCCGAGGCCGCCCGCGAACAGGACTGGCGCAAGCCCAGCTTCGCCAAGGAACTCTTCCTCGGCCGCTTCCGGCTCGACCTGATCCACCCGCATCCCATGCCCGCCGACGAGGACGCCCGGCGCGGCGAGGAGTTCCTCGCCAAACTCCACGACTTCTGCGAGACGAAGATCGACTCGGCCCGCATCGAGCGCGAGGCGAAGATCCCCGACGAGGTGATCAACGGGCTCAAGGAGCTCGGCGCGCTCGGCATGAAGATCGACACGAAGTACGGCGGGCTCGGCCTCACGCAGGTCTACTACAACAAGGCCCTGGCCCTCGTCGGCTCCGCGAACCCGTCCATCGGCGCGCTGCTCTCCGCCCACCAGTCGATCGGCGTCCCGCAGCCGCTCAAGCAGTTCGGCACCCAGGAGCAGAAGGACGAGTTCCTGCCGCGCTGCGCCCGCACGGACATCAGCGCGTTCCTCCTGACCGAGCCGGACGTAGGCTCCGACCCCGCGCGCCTGGCCACCATGGCGGTGCCGGACGGGGACTCGTACGTCCTGGACGGCGTGAAGCTGTGGACCACGAACGGCGTCGTCGCCGACCTCCTGGTCGTCATGGCACGCGTACCGAAGTCCGAGGGCCACAAGGGCGGCATCACGGCCTTCGTGGTCGAGGCCGCGGCCGAGGGCATCACCGTCGAGAACCGCAACGCCTTCATGGGCCTGCGCGGCCTGGAGAACGGCGTGACCCGCTTCCACCAGGTCCGCGTCCCCGCCGCGCACCGCATCGGCCCGGAGGGCGCGGGCCTGAAGATCGCCCTGACGACCCTCAACACCGGGCGCCTCTCGCTGCCCGCGATGTGCGTCGGCGCGGGCAAGTGGTGCCTGAAGATCGCCCGTGAGTGGTCGGGCGCGCGCGAGCAGTGGGGCAAGCCGGTCGCCCTGCACGAGGCGGTCGGCGCGAAGATCTCCTTCATCGCGGCGACGACCTTCGCCCTGGAGGCCGTACTGGACCTCTCCTCGCAGATGGCCGACGAGGACCGCAACGACATCCGCATCGAGGCGGCGCTCGCCAAGCTGTACGGCTCCGAGATGGGGTGTCTGATGGCGGACGAGCTGGTGCAGATCCGCGGTGGCCGCGGCTTCGAGACCGCCGAGTCCCTGGCCGCCCGCGGCGAACGCGCGGTCCCGGCGGAACAGGTCCTGCGCGACCTGCGCATCAACCGCATCTTCGAGGGCTCGACGGAGATCATGCACCTGCTCATCGCCCGCGAGGCGGTGGACGCGCACCTGAAGGTGGCCGGCGACCTGATCGACCCGGACAAGTCCCTGACCGACAAGGCGAGGGCCGGCGCGAAGGCAGGCGGCTTCTACGCACGCTGGCTGCCGAAGCTGGTCGCCGGCCCTGGCCAACTCCCGCGCTCGTACGCCGAGTTCCACCCCAGCGGCCACGCGGACCTCTCCCCGCACCTGCGCTACGTGGAGCGCAACGCCCGCAAGCTCGCCCGCTCGACCTTCTACGCGATGTCGCGCTGGCAGGGAAAGATGGAGACCAAGCAGGGCTTCCTGGGCCGCGTGGTCGACATCGGCGCCGAACTCTTCGCGATGAGCGCGGCCTGTGTACGCGCCGAGCTCCTGCGCACGACGGAGGACCACGGCCGCGAGGCCTACCAGCTGGCCGACACGTTCTGCCGCCAGTCCCGCATCCGTGTCGACGAGCTG
The DNA here is from genome assembly GCF_053591915.1 of Streptomyces sp. NPDC002853. NCBI lineage: Bacteria > Bacillati > Actinomycetota > Actinomycetes > Kitasatosporales > Streptomycetaceae > Streptomyces > Streptomyces sp. NPDC002853. The sequence continues at coordinate 293,253 of NZ_JBSFUS010000012.1, forward strand.
TTCGACCGGCTGTGGACCAACACGGACGGCGTCGACCGGAAGGTGGTCAAGGGCGTCCTGAACGGCATGTACACCTGGCTGGAGGCGGGCGTCGTCGACCCCAGCGGCGAAGGCCCCTGGATCGCGGACGCGACACCGGGCCCCACCCAACGGGAGAACGTCCACCGGCCGATCCGCTGACACCCTTTCCGGGGCGTTACCCCTCGCGGGAACGCCCCGGAACACGATTGCGGCCCACCGGATCGGGGCGCAGTGTCTCCTCACGCCGCCGCCCAGGCAAGAATGGGGGGATGAGCGACAGCCCAGCCCCCCTCGCCGATCCGCATCTCGTCTTCGACCCCGTCGTGACGGACGGTCCTCGGGACATCGTCATCCTCGGCTCGACCGGGTCGATCGGCACCCAGGCCATCGACCTCGTCCTGCGCAACCCCGGCCGCTTCCGCGTCACCGCGCTCTCCGCCGCCGGCGGCCGCGTCGGACTGCTCGCCGAACAGGCCAGGCAGCTGCGGGTGCGGACCGTGGCCGTGGCCCGCGAGGACGTCGTACCGGCGCTGCGCGAGGCGCTCAAGGGGCAGTACGGCAGCGAGCCGCTGCCCGAGATCCTCGCCGGACCCGAGGCGGCCACGCAGCTCGCCGCGTCGCAGTGCCACACCGTCCTGAACGGCATCACCGGTTCCATCGGTCTCGCCCCCACGCTCGCCGCGCTCGAAGCGGGCCGCACCCTCGCGCTCGCCAACAAGGAGTCGCTGATCGTCGGCGGGCCCCTGGTGAAGGCGCTCGCCAAGCCGGGACAGATCATCCCCGTCGACTCCGAGCACGCGGCCCTCTTCCAGGCGCTCGCCGCAGGAACCCGCGCCGACGTGCGCAAGCTGGTCGTCACGGCCTCCGGGGGCCCGTTCCGGGGGCGTACGAAGGCCGACCTGGCGGACGTGCGGCCGGAGGACGCGCTCGCGCACCCCACCTGGGCCATGGGCCCGGTCATCACCGTCAACTCCGCGACGCTCGTCAACAAGGGCCTGGAAGTCATCGAGGCGCACCTCCTCTACGACATCCCCTTCGAGCGCATCGAGGTCGTCGTCCACCCGCAGTCCTACGTGCACTCCATGGTCGAGTTCACCGACGGATCGACGCTGGCCCAGGCCACGCCGCCCGACATGCGCGGCCCGATCGCCATCGGCATCGGCTGGCCCGAGCGCGTCCCGGACGCCGCGCCCGCCTTCGACTGGACCAAGGCATCCAGCTGGGAGTTCTTCCCCCTCGACAACGACGCGTTTCCGTCGGTCGGGCTCGCCCGGCACGTGGGGAAGCTCGCGGGCACGGCCCCGGCAGTGTTCAATGCCGCCAACGAGGAGTGCGTGGACGCGTTCTTGAACGGCGCCCTGCCCTTCAACGGAATCATGGAGACCGTCACGAAGGTCGTCGCCGAACACGGCACACCGTCCGCGGGAACTTCACTGACCGTCGCGGACGTCCTCGAAGCGGAGACCTGGGCGCGCGCCCGGGCCCGTGAACTGACGGCGAAAGCGACCGCGGAGGCTCGCGCATGACGACCTTGATGATGATCCTCGGCATAGTCGTCTTCGCGGTCGGGCTGCTGTTCTCGATCGCCTGGCACGAGCTGGGCCACCTCTCGACCGCCAAGCTGTTCGGCATCCGCGTGCCGCAGTACATGGTCGGTTTCGGCCCGACGATCTTCTCGCGCAAGAAGGGCGACACCGAGTACGGCATCAAGGCCATCCCCCTCGGCGGATACATCCGCATGATCGGCATGTTCCCGCCGGGCCCGGACGGCCGCCTGGAGGCACGCTCGACGTCCCCCTGGCGCGGCATGATCGAGGACGCGCGCTCCGCCGCCTTCGAGGAGCTCAAGCCCGGCGACGAGACGCGGCTCTTCTACACGCGCAAGCCGTGGAAGCGCGTGATCGTGATGTTCGCGGGCCCGTTCATGAACCTCATCCTCGCCGTGGCGATCTTCCTCGGCGTGATGATGACGTTCGGCATCAGCACCCAGACGACGTCCGTCGGCAAGGTCTCCGACTGCGTCATCCAGCAGAGCGAGAACCGCACCAAGTGCGAGAAGGGCGACACGGTCGCGCCCGCCAAGGCCGCGGGACTGAAGCTCGGCGACAAGATCGTGGCTTTCCAGGGGCAGCCCGTCGACGACTGGTCCGCGCTCCAGGGGAAGATCCGCGAGACGATCGGCCCGGCCACCATCACGGTCGAGCGCGACGGCAAGCGGGTGGAACTGCACGCCGACCTCATCAAGAACCAGGTCAGCAAGACCGACGGCGAGGGCGGCTATGTGGAGGGCAAGTACGTCTCCGCGGGCTTCCTCGGCTTCACCCCGGCCACCGGCATCGTCCAGCAGGGCTTCGGCGACTCCGTGAACCGCATGGGCGACATGATGGAGAACGGCGTCGAGTCGCTCATCGCGCTGCCGTCCAAGATCCCCGACCTGTGGGACGCGGCCTTCGGCGACGGCGACCGCAAGCAGGACTCCCCGATGGGCGTCGTCGGCGCCGCCCGCGTGGGCGGCGAGGTCTTCACGCTGGACATCCCGCCGGAGAACCAGATCGCGATGATGCTGTTCCTGGTGGCCGGCTTCAACCTCTCGCTGTTCCTGTTCAACATGCTGCCGCTGCTGCCGCTGGACGGCGGGCACATCGCCGGGGCCTTGTGGGAGTCGGTCCGTCGCAAGGCGGCCAAGCTCCTGAAGCGGCCCGACCCGGGCCCCTTCGACGTCGCGAAGCTGATGCCCGTCGCCTACGTGGTGGCCGGGATTTTCATCTGCTTCACGATCCTCGTCCTGATCGCGGACGTCGTTAACCCCGTGAGAATCTCCTGATAACGCGAAGTTCGTGGCGGCCGGACACTCTATGTGTCCGGTCGCCCACCATTGGGTGGACTTGGGGACGGGATGTGCTCGGGCCCTGTGGGGTGCCGTAATCTCGAAGTCTGGAGCCCGCCGAACTCGGGACCTTGATCCACACCTTGGGGATGCACGCCAGATGACTGCCGTTTCTCTCGGAATCCCGTCCGTACCGACCAAGCTCGCCGACCGCCGGGTCAGCCGCAAGATCCAGGTCGGTACGGTCGCCGTCGGCGGGGACGCGCCGGTGTCGGTGCAGTCGATGACGACGACGCGTACGTCCGACATCGGTGCGACGCTGCAGCAGATCGCCGAACTCACCGCTTCCGGCTGCCAGATCGTGCGGGTGGCGTGTCCGACGCAGGATGACGCGGATGCGTTGGCGACGATCGCGCGGAAGTCGCAGATCCCGGTGATCGCGGACATTCACTTCCAGCCGAAGTACGTCTTCGCGGCCATCGACGCCGGGTGCGCCGCTGTGCGTGTGAACCCGGGCAACATCAAGCAGTTCGACGACAAGGTCAAGGAGATTGCGCGGGCGGCGAATGACGCGGGCACGCCGATCCGGATCGGTGTGAACGCGGGCTCCCTGGACGCGCGTCTGCTGAAGAAGTACGGCAAGGCCACCCCGGAGGCGCTGGTCGAATCCGCGCTGTGGGAGGCGTCGCTCTTCGAGGAGCACGGCTTCCGGGACATCAAGATCTCGGTGAAGCACAACGACCCGGTGGTCATGGTCAACGCCTACCGCCAGCTGGCCGCGGCCTGCGACTACCCCCTGCACCTCGGTGTGACGGAGGCGGGCCCTGCCTTCCAGGGCACGATCAAGTCGGCCGTCGCCTTCGGCGCGCTGCTCTCCGAGGGCATCGGCGACACGATCCGCGTCTCGCTCTCGGCCCCGCCGGTGGAGGAGATCAAGGTCGGCATCCAGATCCTGGAGTCCCTCAACCTCAAGCCGCGCCGCCTGGAAATCGTCTCCTGCCCGTCCTGCGGCCGTGCCCAGGTCGACGTCTACAAGCTGGCCGAGGAGGTCACCGCGGGCCTGGACGGCATGGAGGTCCCCCTGCGCGTAGCCGTCATGGGCTGCGTCGTGAACGGCCCCGGCGAGGCCCGCGAGGCCGACCTCGGTGTCGCGTCCGGAAACGGCAAGGGGCAGATCTTCGTCAAGGGCGAGGTCATCAAGACCGTCCCCGAGTCGAAGATCGTGGAGACCCTCATCGAAGAGGCGATGAAGATCGCGGAGCAGATGGAGAAGGACGGCATCCCCTCCGGCGAGCCGACGGTCGCCGTCGCGGGCTGATCCATACGATCTGGGCCCCGCCACCGGGTTGGTGGCGGGGCCCAGGCGCGTCCGGTGCGTCCGGCCCCTGCGGCTCGCCGCGGGCAGGGCTCGGCGACGTCCTTGCGCCCGGCGGCTTGGCGGCGGCTGTGACCTTTGCCTGCGGGCCGTCTCCGGAGTCGTTTGCCTGCGGGTCGTCTCCGAACTGAACCACCGCTTCGCGGCGGATGCCTCCCACCCACCCACCCGAGCACCCCGCGGCAGACCCTGCCCTGCGGACGGGCGGATGCGGGGCAATCGGGCGGGTGGGCGGGAAACCCGCCGCGGTGCGGCGAAGGCAAGGTGCCACCCCCACCGGCCCGCGGGTGGGCGCGAGACCCCCCGCGGAGCGGCGAAGAAAAGAAGCCACCCCCACCCGCGCACGGGCGCGACCCCGCCCCGCAGCGGCGAAGAAGACGATCCCCCGGCCCGCTGGGGAGGAGACAAAGCCCCCTCCCCAGCGGCAAAGAAGACGAGCCCCCGGCCCGCAGGGGAGGAGACAAAGCCCCCTCCAAGCGACCCCACGGCACAAGGCGCCCCCGCCAGGTACAGTGCGGAGATCAGCAGACCGTATGGTGAGGCCCCCGCACGTGTTGACTCAGACCACCACCAGGGTCCTCGAACCGAGTGACCTGGACGCCGCGCTCGCCGTGCTCGACCGCGAGCCGGTGGCCAACGCCTTCGTGACCTCGCGGGTCCGCGTCGCGGGCCTCGACCCGTGGCGGCTCGGCGGCGAGATGTGGGGCTGGTACCAGGACGGAATGCTGGAGTCCCTCTGCTACGCGGGCGCCAACCTCGTCCCGATCTGCGCGACCCCGCGAGCGGTCCGCGCCTTCGCCGACCGCGCCCGCAGGGCAGGCCGCCGCTGCTCCTCCATCGTCGGCCCCGCCGAGCCCACCGCCCAGCTGTGGCGGCTGCTCGAACCCTCCTGGGGCCCCGCCCGCGAGGTCCGCGCCCAGCAGCCGCTGATGGTCACCGACCGGCTCCCGCAGGACATCACCCCCGACCCCTACGTCCGTCGCGTCCGCAAGGACGAGATGGAGACGATCATGCCCGCGTGCGTGGCCATGTTCACCGAGGAGGTCGGCATCTCGCCGCTCGCCGGCGACGGCGGACTCCTCTACCAGGCGCGGATCGCCGAACTCGTGGGCGGCGGGCGCTCGTTCGCGCGCCTGGACCGCGACGGCAAGGTCATCTTCAAGGCGGAGATCGGCGCGGCCACGGCGCTGGCCTGCCAGGTGCAGGGCGTCTGGGTGGCCCCCGAGTACCGGGGCCAGGGCTACGCGGCACCGGGCATGGCGGCCGTCCTGCGCTACGCCCTCGCGGACGTCGCCCCCGTGGTCAGCCTCTACGTCAACGACTTCAACACCGCGGCCAGGGCGGCGTACCGGCGGGTGGGCTTCCGGGAGGTCGGGGCGTTCATGAGCGTCCTGTTCTAGCCCCTCCCAGCTCCTACGCGTCTCACACCGCCCTCCTCACGTGCCCCCCTCCGCGAGTTAAAGTTCGGCGCATGACTGACGACGTCGTGTTCGGGCCGCTGGACCTCGCCACGCACGTGGACCAAGCGCTGCGGGTGCAGGCCCACGCCTTCGGGCTCAGCGACGACGAGGTGACCGTGCGGCGGCAGATCGTGCTGCGGCACATCACCTACCCCGGCGCCCGCGCGCTCGGCGCCACCACCCCCGAGGGGCGGCTCGTCGCCTTCGTCTACGGCATGCCCAACGACCGCGGCCACTGGTGGTCCACGGTCGTCGAGCCGTATCTGCGGGTGCGCGGCATGGAGGACTGGCTCGACGACTCCTTCGTGATCACCGAGCTCCATGTGCAGCCCGGCCACCAGAACCGCGGGATCGGCCGCACGCTCATCACCACCATCACGGACACCGTCGACCAGCCCCGTTCGATCCTCTCCGCGATCGACGTCGAGAGCCCCGCGCGGGGCCTCTACCGCTCCCTCGGGTACGCCGACCTGGCCCGCAACGTCCAGTTCCCCAGCGCCCAGAAGCCGTACGCGGTGATGGGCGCGCCCCTGCCGCTGAGGCGCTCGGGCACCTAACCGATTTCCGCCCGCGCCGGGCCCCCGGCTAACCTCCTGCACATCAACCTTTCCACGCAGGAGTTCACCATGGCCCAGGTCCAGCGCATGTCCCGCTTGATGATCAAGACACTGCGCGACGACCCGGCGGACGCAGAGACGCTCAACCACAAGCTGCTCGTCCGGGCCGGATACGTCCGCCGCACCGCCGCCGGCATCTGGTCCTGGCTGCCGCTGGGCAAGAAGGTCCTGGACAACATCACCAACGTCGTGCGCGAGGAGATGGACGCCATCGGCGCCCAGGAAGTCCTCCTGCCGGCGCTCCTGCCCAAGGAGTCGTACGACGCGACGGGCCGCTACGACGAGTACGGCGACCTGCTCTTCCGCCTCAAGGACCGCAAGGGCGCCGACTACCTCCTCGGTCCCACGCACGAGGAGATCTTCACCCAGATCGTCAAGGACCAGTGCTCGTCCTACAAGGACCTGCCGGTGGTGCTCTACCAGATCCAGACGAAGTACCGCGACGAGGCCCGCCCCCGCGCAGGTGTGCTCCGCGGCCGCGAGTTCCAGATGAAGGACTCGTACTCCTTCGACACGACGGACGAGGGCCTCGCCGAGGCGTACGCCCTGCACCGCGCCGCGTACATCAAGATCTTCGAGCGTCTCGGCCTCGACCACCGCATCGTCTCCGCCGTCTCCGGCGCGATGGGCGGCTCGGCGTCCGAGGAGTTCCTGGCGCCCGCGCCGGCCGGTGAGGACACGTTCGTGGACTGCCCCGCGTGCGACTACGCGGCCAACACCGAGGCCGTGTCCTTCGTCGCCACGCCGGTCGACGGTTCCGCGCACGGTCCCGTCGAGGACCTCGACACCCCCGACACCCCGACCATCGAGACGCTCGCGGCCCACCTCGGTGTGCCTGCCTCCGCGACCCTGAAGAACCTCCTGGTCAAGGTCGACGGCGAGATCGTCGCCGTGGGCGTCCCCGGTGACCGCGAGGTCGACCTCGGCAAGCTCGGCGAGCACCTGTCGCCCGCCGTCGTGGAACTGGTGACGGCGGAGGACTTCGAGGGCCGCGACGACCTCGTACGCGGCTACGTCGGTCCGCAGGGCCTGGAGAAGGTCCGCTACATCGCCGACCCGCGGGTGGCGGCGGGCACCGCCTGGATCACCGGCGCCAACAAGATCAACACGCACGCGAAGAACGTCGTCGCGGGCCGTGACTTCGAGGTCGACGACTACCTGGACGTCGTGGTCGTCCAGGAGGGCGACCCCTGCCCCAAGTGCGGCACCGGCCTGAAGCTGGACCGCGCCATCGAGATCGGCCACATCTTCCAGCTGGGCCGCAAGTTCGCCGACGCCTTCCAGCTGGACGTGCTCGGCCAGCAGGGCAAGCCGGTCCGCGTGACCATGGGCTCGTACGGCATCGGCGTCTCGCGCGCGGTGGCGGCGCTGGCCGAGCAGACGGCGGACGAGAAGGGGCTGTGCTGGCCCAAGGAGATCGCCCCCGCCGATGTCCACGTGGTGGCGGCGGGCAAGGCGCTCCAGACGGAGCTGGCTCTTGACGTCTCCGAGCAGCTGAACGCGGCGGGTGTGCGGGTGCTGGTCGATGACCGGGCCGGGGTCTCGCCGGGTGTGAAGTTCACGGACGCGGAGCTGATCGGCGTCCCGACCATCCTGGTCGCGGGCCGCCGCTCCGCCGAGGGCGTCGTGGAGCTGAAGGACCGGCGGACCGGGGAGCGCGAGGAGCTGACTGTGGCTGAGGCGATTGCGCGTCTGACGGCTTGAGTGGGGCTGGGGCGGGGGCCCTGCGGGGCTCTCCCCAATCCCACCCCTTCCCGAAACTGGGGCTCCGCCCCAGGCCCCGCTCCTCAAACGCCGGAGGGGCTATTTTTCCGCCCGCCCACCCGATTGCCCCGCGGCTGAATTTTCAGCCTGTCCGGCGTTTGAGGACGAGCTCGGCGCAGCCGGCGATGACGGCACGCAAGGCCCCCGCGCCAGAGCGGGTTTTCGGGAAGGGGCGGGGTTGGGGAAAAAGAACCTGCCCCTACAGCCACCCCGCGAACTCCAACAGCAACTCCGCATCCTGCTCCCGCCCCACACGGCGGGCCCGTACGCCCGACTCCACGGCCCGGAACAAGGTCCACCCCCGCAGCCGCTCCTGATCCACATCCAGCGACTCGGCCAGCTTCTTCACACGGCGGCGGGTGATCGACGCTCCCGAGGGAGAGGCGATCAGGTCCTCGACGCGGTCGCGCACGAGGCGCGCCAGGTCGAAGGCGGGCTCCCCGACCACCGGGTCGGGGCCCACGGCCAGCCACGGCACCCGGTCGCCCTGCAGCACCTTGCTCTGCCGGAACGTCCCGTGCAGCAGCCGCACCTCCGCGCCCCCGGCGAGCAGCTCCTCCCTGGCGGAGAGCGCCGCGTCCACCAGCGGCGCCACCTCCCCGTCGGCAGCGGCCCGCATCGCGTCGGCCTGCCGCCCCGTCCGCTCGGCGACCGTCTCGAAACGGTGATCCGTGGGCGGGTCGACCCACAGCCGCCGCAGGGTGCCCGCCGCCTCCAGGAGAGCCTTGGCCTCGGGCAGCGAACGGACCGACACATCGCGGTGCAGCCGTTCGAGCAGGAGGGCTCCGTCCGCGGCGGAGGGGTCGAGCAGCCGGACGGCTCCGAGCCCGTTCCAGTGCGCCAGTGCGGCCCGCTCGCTCTCGGGCCGCGACCTCGGCGGCACCAGTTTCAGCACCGCGGGCGTCTCGTCGGCGCGGCGCACCATGACGACGAGACTGCTGCGCCCACCGGGCACATGGACCCGCTCGACGGTCAACTCACGTAGAGCGACGGCCTGTTCGGCTGCCTCGGGCAGCTTCGCCAGCCAGTCGTCGCCGTCCTGCGCCGTCTCACCGAGTGCGGTGACCAGACGCTGGGGCGGTTCGAGAGCCATACGCGAGGTGTTCCCTTCCGGAGCGGGTCAGGCCTTGGGTGCCGAGGAGCCAGGAGTGGCGGCCCGCTCGGCGAGACCAGGGAAGGTTACGCTCCCGCCGCGCCACCGCGCCGCACGGACCGCCGCCTCCCGCAGCGCTTCGGCCGCGTGCCCGCGCCGGGCGCCGGTGGTGGCCCGCACGAGATCCGAGTAGACCCCCGCGACCCGCTCCTCCAGCTCCGTCGCGAGCCGCGCGGCGGCCGCGGAGTCCGGCACCGCGAACGGCAGCGCGTAGGCGGCCGCCGAGGGCTCCGGCTCGCCGCCCAGGTCGCGCACGGCGCGCTGCAGCTCGTCACGCCGGGCGCGATGCGCGTCGTACGCCGTGCGGGCCTCGTCCCTGCGGTCCTCGCCGATCCGGCCGCCGACGACCCCGAACCCGTACACGGCGGCGTGCTCGGCACCTAGCGCGGCTTGCACCGCCCGCAACTCGTCCTTGGAATCGCTCACTTGTCGCCCTCCGTCAGCAGATACGCGTGCGCGGCGCCGGACGCCGCCACCGAAGCGAGCAGCCTGGCCAGTTCCGCCGGCGCGTCGAGCAGGTCGCTCCCGCGCCGTTTCGCCAGCTCCCGCTCGGCCTTGGCCAGCTCGCGCACGGCGTCCTTCTCGTCCTTGGGGACGGAGGGCTTGCGGGAGGGCGCCGCGGAAGGCGAGGGCGAACCGGAGGCGGCAGCGGGGCTCGGCGACGCGGACCCTTCGGCGAACGCCTTCTCGTGCCGCTTCACCTCCGCCCGCAGCGGATCGAGGCGACCGGCCAGTGAGGGATGCGCGGCAAGGACGGCGTCGTACCGTCCCAGCAGCTCACCGCTGTCCCGGGCGGCACGCGCGCGCAGCCGCGCGGCGGCGGAAGGACGCTCGTCGGCGTCCGTGGATCCGGAGTCCGAGCAGCCCGAGAGCAGCACGGCCCCGGCCGCTCCTGCGGCCCCGGTCAGCAGGCTCCTCCGGCGCGGCCCCGAGCGGGCGTGCGAGGGGGTGGGATACGACGGCACGGCAGACGTCCTCGGCAGGAAGGCCAGAAAGGCAGGCAGTCAGAAGGTGGGCGAGCCGGGCGTGAGCCCGGTGATCACCGTACCTGCGGCCTGCCCTCGTACGCGTGAGCGGCTCGATGCCGGTCCTACGGCGGCCGTACAGCGGGCCGACAGCGGCGGCAACACCCCTCGGGACCGGATACCCTTTGACCTGACACGCGACGAACCCACAACAGCACACGCGGCCGAGGAGTCACCCGGATGAGCACCACCCAGAGCGAGAGGCTGCGAGAACTGCTGGAACCGCTCGTCAGCTCGAAGGAACTGGATCTCGAAGAGATCGAAGTGGCCTCGGTCGGACGCAAGCGAGTGCTGCGGGTGGTCGTCGACTCGGACGACGGCGTGGACCTGGACCAGATCGCGGAGATCAGCCGCGAACTCTCGGAGAAGCTCGACGAGAGCGACGCGATGGGCGACGGGGAGTACACCCTCGAAGTCGGCTCCCCGGGCGCCGAGCGCCCGCTGACGGAGCACCGCCACTATCTGCGCGCCGTCGGCCGCCTGGCGAAGTTCCAGCTCACTGAGGGCGGCGACGAGCTGATCGCCCGCATCCTCGAGGTGGACGACGAAGGCATGGATCTTGAAGTACCGGGCGTGAAGGGGCGCAAGCCCACCGCCCGCAGGCTCACCTTCGACGAGATCGCCAAGGCGCGCGTCGAGGTCGAGTTCAACCGCAAGGACAAGAAGGAAGAGGAGGCGTAGCCGTGGACATCGACATGAGTGCCCTGCGGGGTCTGGTCCGGGAGAAGGAGATCTCCTTCGACCTGCTGGTCGAGGCGATCGAGTCGGCCCTCCTCATCGCTTACCACCGCACCGACGGCAGCTTCCGTCGCGCACGCGTGAAGCTGGACCGCGAGAGCGGCCACGTGACGGTGTGGGCGACGGAGGACCCTGCTGACCTCGAAGAGGGTCAGGAGGCCAAGGAGTTCGACGACACCCCGTCCGACTTCGGCCGTATCGCGGCGACGACCGCCAAGCAGGTCATCCTGCAGCGTCTGCGCGACGCCCAGGACGACGCGACCCTCGGCGAGTACGCGGGCCGTGAGGGCGACATCGTCACGGGCGTAGTCCAGCAGGGCCGCGACCCGAAGAACGTGCTCGTCGACATCGGCAAGCTCGAGGCCATCCTGCCGGTGCAGGAGCAGGTGCCGGGCGAGGAGTACTCCCACGGCCTGCGCCTTCGTTCGTACGTCGTCCGGGTGGCCAAGGGCGTCCGTGGTCCTTCGGTCACGCTGTCCCGTACGCACCCGAACCTCGTGAAGAAGCTCTTCGCGCTCGAGGTGCCGGAGATCGCCGACGGGTCGGTCGAGATCTCGGCCATCGCCCGTGAGGCGGGACACCGGACCAAGATCGCGGTGCGCTCGACCCGTCAGGGCCTCAACGCCAAGGGCGCCTGCATCGGTCCCATGGGCCAGCGCGTGCGCAACGTCATGGCCGAGCTCAACGGCGAGAAGATCGACATCGTCGACTGGTCGGACGACCCCGGCGAGATGGTCGCCCACGCGCTCTCCCCGGCGCGGGTCAGCAAGGTGGAGATCGTCGACCTCGCGGCCCGTTCCGCGCGGGTCACGGTGCCCGACTACCAGCTGTCCCTCGCGATCGGCAAGGAGGGCCAGAACGCCCGCCTCGCCGCGCGGCTCACGGGCTGGCGCATCGACATCCGCCCGGACACCGAGCAGCCGCAGGACTCCCAGGAGTCTTGATCAAGACAACAACCGTTCGATTTTTGCCCCAAAGGGGTGAGGTCGGTGCGGGGAGGTAGACTTAATCGTGTCTGGCCGGACGCAAGCCCGCGCATGCCCTGAACGCACCTGTGTGGGGTGCCGGGAGCGAGCGGCCAAGAGCGATCTGCTGCGCATCGTGGCGAAAGAGGGCGCTTGCGCCCCCGATCCAAGCGGTACGCTGCCCGGCCGGGGTGCGTATATCCACCCCGTCCCGGTCTGTCTCGACCTGGCGGTCCGACGCAGGGCGTTCCCGAGGGCCTTCCGGGCCCCGGGCCCGCTCGACACGGCGGACTTGCGCCGAGTCGTCGAGACAGTTGCCCAGCAGGCAACACCGTAAGGAAGGTCGCGCGGAACCCCGCGCGACCCTGGTATTCCGCGAGTTGGAAGTAGGTCGAGATTGCGATGAGCACTCGATGAGCACGCGATGAGTACGCCCATGAAGTAGCGACGGTCCGGCGTAACCCGGACCTAAAAGGAGCGAAGTGGCTAAGGTCCGGGTATACGAGCTCGCCAAGGAGTTCGGCGTAGAGAGCAAGGTCGTCATGGCCAAGCTCCAAGAACTCGGTGAATTCGTACGTTCGGCGTCCTCGACGATCGAGGCGCCCGTAGTACGTAAACTGACTGACGCATTGAACACGGGTGGCGGCAACGGCAAGTCCGCCGCCAAGCCCGGGGCGCCGCGCAAGCAGGCCGCCCCCAAGCCGGCGACGCCGTCGGCACCCTCTCCCGCGCAGGCCGCCCGTCCGGGTCCGGCCGCGCCCAAGCCGCCGGCGGCCAAGCCCGCCGCCGCGGCCGACAAGCCCGCGGCCTCCCCGGCCGCTCCCGGCCCGCGCCCGGGTCCGAAGCCGCCGACGCCCAAGCCGGCGCCGGCAGCTCCGGCTGCCCCGGCCGCGCCCGCCGCGCCGGTCACCCCGGCTCCGGCCGCCCCGGAGTTCACCGCTCCGCCGGCTGCTCCGGCTGCCTCCTCGGCGCCGGCAGGCCCCCGTCCGGGCGCTCGCCCGGGTGCCCCCAAGCCCGCGGGCCGTCCGGCCCCCGGCCAGGGTGGTCAGGGCCAGGGCCAGGGCGGTCGTGGCGACCGCAACGACCGCCAGGGTGGCGCACGCCCCTCCGGTGGACCTGGCGGCCAGGGTGGCGCTCCGCGTCCCGGTGGCCGTCCGGCCGGACCGCGTCCGGGCAACAACCCCTTCACCTCTGGTGGCTCCACCGGCATGGCGCGCCCGCAGGCGCCCCGTCCGGGCGGCGCCCCGCGTCCCGGTGGCCAGGGTGGCCCCGGCGGTCCCGGCGGCGCCCCGCGCCCGCAGGGCCAGGGCGGCGGCCAGGGTGCTCCTCGTCCGCAGGGTCAGGGCGGCGCTCGCCCCAGCCCCGGCGGCATGCCTCGCCCGCAGGGCGGTGCCCCGCGTCCCGGCGGCGCCCCCGGTGGCGGCGGTAACCGTCCGAACCCGGGCATGATGCCGCAGCGTCCCGCCGCGGGCCCGCGTCCCGGCGGTGGCCCCGGCGGTGGCCGTGGTCCCGGCGGCGGCGGTCGTCCGGGCGGCGGCGGTGGCGGTCGTCCCGGTGGCGGCGGCTTCGCGGGCCGTCCCGGTGGTCCCGGTGGCGGTGGCGGCGGCTTCGCCGGTCGTCCCGGTGGTCCCGGTGGCGGTGGCGGCGGTTTCGCCGGTCGTCCCGGTGGCGGCGGTGGCCGTCCCGGCTTCGGTGGCCGTCCCGGTGGTCCCGGTGCCCGTGGTGGCACGCAGGGTGCCTTCGGCCGTCCCGGCGGGCCCGCCCGTCGTGGTCGCAAGTCGAAGCGGCAGAGGCGCCAGGAGTACGAGTCGATGCAGGCTCCGTCGGTCGGCGGCGTCATGCTGCCGAGGGGCAACGGCCAGGCGGTTCGCCTGTCCCGTGGTGCCTCGCTGACCGACTTCGCCGAGAAGATCAACGCCAACCCGGCGTCGCTCGTCGGCGTGATGATGAACCTCGGCGAGATGGTCACGGCCACGCAGTCCGTGCCGGACGAGACGCTGAAGCTCCTCGCGGACGAGATGAACTTCGTCCTCGAGATCGTCAGCCCCGAGGAGGAGGACCGCGAGCTGCTCGAGTCCTTCGACATCGAGTTCGGCGAGGACGAGGGTGGCGAGGAAGCGCTCATGGCGCGTCCGCCCGTCGTCACCGTCATGGGTCACGTCGACCACGGTAAGACCCGCCTGCTGGACGCGATCCGCAAGACGAACGTCATTGCGGGCGAGGCCGGCGGCATCACGCAGCACATCGGTGCGTACCAGGTCTCTTCCGAGGTCAACGGCGAAGACCGCAAGATCACCTTCATCGACACCCCCGGTCACGAGGCGTTCACCGCCATGCGTGCCCGTGGTGCGAAGTCCACCGACATCGCGATCCTCGTGGTCGCGGCGAACGACGGTGTGATGCCGCAGACGATCGAGGCGCTGAACCACGCCAAGGCGGCCGACGTGCCGATCGTGGTCGCGGTCAACAAGATCGACGTCGAGGGTGCCGACCCGACCAAGGTGCGCGGTCAGCTGACCGAGTTCGGTCTGGTGGCCGAGGAGTACGGCGGCGACACGATGTTCGTCGACATCTCCGCCAAGCAGGGACTGAACATCGAGTCCCTCCTGGAGGCCGTGGTCCTGACCGCGGACGCCTCGCTCGACCTGCGGGCCAACCCGGAGCAGGACGCGCAGGGCATTGCGATCGAGTCCCACCTGGACAAGGGCCGCGGCGCCGTCGCGACCGTCCTCGTCCAGCGCGGTACCCTCCGCGTCGGCGACACGATGGTCGTCGGCGACGCGTACGGCCGAGTCCGCGCGATGCTCGACGACAAGGGCGAGAACGTGACGGAGGCGGGTCCCTCGACTCCGGTCCTCGTCCTCGGTCTCACCAACGTCCCGGGTGCCGGCGACAACTTCCTGGTCGTCGACGAGGACCGTACGGCCCGTCAGATCGCCGAGAAGCGTGCCGCCCGTGAGCGCAACGTCCGCTTCGCCCGCAAGGGTGTTCGGTTCTCCCTGGAGAACCTGGACGAGGCCCTCAAGGCCGGTCTGGTGCAGGAACTCAACCTCATCATCAAGGGCGACGCGTCCGGTTCGGTGGAGGCTCTCGAGTCCTCGCTGCTCCAGCTCGACGTCGGCGAAGAGGTCGACATCCGTGTCCTGCACCGCGGCGTGGGTGCGGTCACCGAGTCGGACATCGACCTGGCGACCGGCTCCGACGCGATCGTGATCGGCTTCAACGTCCGTGCGGCCGGTCGTGCCGCCCAGATGGCCGATCGCGAAGGCGTGGACGTCCGGTACTACTCGGTCATCTACCAGGCGATCGAAGAGATCGAAGCGGCCCTCAAGGGCATGCTCAAGCCGGAGTACGAAGAGGTCGAGCTCGGCACGGCGGAGATCCGCGAGATCTTCCGCTCGTCCAAGCTGGGCAACATCGCCGGTGTTCTTGTCCGGTCGGGCGAGGTCAAGCGCAACACCAAGGCGCGCCTCATCCGCGACGGCAAGGTCATCGCGGAGAGCCTCAACATCTCCGGTCTGCGCCGCTTCAAGGACGACGTCACCGAGATCCGCGAAGGGTTCGAGGGCGGTATCAACCTCGGCAACTTCAACGACATCAAGATCGACGACGTCATCGCGACGTACGAGATGCGCGAGAAGCCGCGAGGCTGATCACGACAGCTCGAACCGGGGCCGGTCGAGGGGAGGTAAATCCCGTCGATCGGCCCCGGCCGTTCCGTGTACGGTTCTTGTGTCCCTGCCAAGTGGTTGGCGGGGCACGACCCCGAACCGGCGGGACATCCGGACACACATGTATGTGGGGACACTGTCCTTCGATCTGCTCCTCGGCGACGTTCGCTCGCTGAAGGAGAAACGCTCCGTCGTCCGCCCGATCGTCGCCGAACTCATCCGTAAGTACGCGGTGAGTGCGGCGGAGACGGGGAACCAGGAACTCCATCGCAGGGCCGAGATCGGCCTGGCGCTGGTCTCTGGGGAGACGGGGCACCTCACCGACGTACTGGACCGGTGCGAGCGCCTGGTCGCCGCCCGTCCGGAGGTGGAGCTGCTCTCCGTTCGACGCAGGCTCCACGGCGACGAAGACTGATTGCACAGCAAGGCGAAGAAGGAGACGGAGCAGTGGCCGACAACGCGCGGGCGAAAAGGCTGGCGGACCTCATCCGAGAGGTGGTTGCCCAGAAGCTGCAGCGCGGGATCAAGGACCCGCGGCTCGGTACGCATGTGACCATCACGGACACCCGGGTCACGGGTGACCTGCGGGAGGCGACCGTCTTCTACACGGTCTACGGGGACGACGAGGACCGCGCGGCGGCGGCCGCCGGTCTGGAGAGCGCCAAGGGCGTCCTCCGTTCCGCGGTGGGCCAGGCGGCGGGCGTGAAGTTCACCCCCAGCCTCGCCTTCGTGGCGGACGCGCTGCCGGACAACGCAAGGGCCATCGAGGACCTCCTCGACCGGGCCCGGATGTCGGACGAGAAGGTGCGCGAGGTTTCCGCGGGCGCCGAGTTCGCCGGCGGGGCCGACCCGTACCGCAAGCCGGAGGACGAGTCCGCCGACGACGCAGAAGAAACGGACGGCGACGCCCGCGCATGAGCAGCACCAGCAACAAGACGCCGGACGGCCTTGTCATCGTCGACAAGCCGTCCGGCTTCACTTCGCATGACGTGGTCGCCAAGATGCGCGGGATCGCCAAGACCCGCCGCGTCGGCCACGCGGGCACCCTCGACCCCATGGCGACGGGCGTTCTCGTCCTCGGGGTGGAGCGGGCGACCAAGCTCCTCGGCCACCTCGCGCTGACGGAGAAGGAGTACCTCGGCACGATCCGGCTGGGCCAGAACACGCTCACGGACGACGCCGAAGGTGAGCTCACCTCGTCGGCCGACGCCTCGGGGATCAAGCGCGACGCCATCGACGCGGGCATCGCCAAGCTCTCCGGCGACATCATGCAGGTGCCGTCGAAGGTCAGCGCCATCAAGATCGACGGCAAGCGGTCGTACGCGCGGGCACGCGAGGGCGAGGACTTCGAGATCCCGGCCAGGCCGGTGAAGATCTCCGCGTTCACGGTGTACGACGTCAGGGACGCCGTCGCCGATGACGGCACCCCCGTCCTCGACCTGGTCGTCTCCGTCGTCTGCTCGTCGGGGACGTACATCCGGGCCCTCGCCCGTGACCTGGGCGCGGACCTCGGGGTCGGCGGTCATCTGACGGCACTGCGGCGCACCCGCGTCGGGCCGTACAAGCTGGACGCGGCCAAGACCATCGACCAGCTCCAGGAGGAGCTGACGGTGATGCCGGTGGCCGACGCCGCCGCTGCCGCGTTCCCGCGCTGGGACGTGGACGAGCGACGGGCGAAGCTGCTGCTCAACGGCGTACGGATCGAGATGCCGGGGGAGTACGCCGGGGTCGGCGCCGTCGCGGTCTTCGATCCGGAGGGCCGCTTCCTGGTCCTGGCCGAGGAGCTGAAGGGCAAGGCCAAGAGCCTAGCCGTCTTCGCCTGAAGCACGTCTCCCGTACGAGGCATCTTCCGCACGAGGCATCTCCCGTACGGGACATCTCACGTACGGGATTCTTCCGCCGTGGAGCGGCGGCAGCTGTGCGCGTGGCCGCGCGCCGCTCCACGGCGAATCCCCCCACCCAAGGTGTATCCACCGCGCCCCGCCGATTCACCCCTTTGGGCAGGCGCTCGGAGTGAAACGAGGGAGCGGAAGGGGGCGCGTTCGCGAGGCGTTCTGTCCCGCTGATCACCGCCGACCTACCGTCGAGAGGGACGGGGCGTCGCGGGAGGTTCGGGCATGGCGGGACAGAGCGACCCGACGGTGCTCGACGGTGCCCTCGTGCGGATCTGTGATCTGGCCGGGCGCCCGCGGGGGATGGGCTTCGCCGCCGACGACCACGGCACCGTGATCACCAGCCATGAAGCCGTCGACGGCCTCGCACGGCTCGTGCTGCACGCGGCGGGGGAACGTGTCTGCGTGGTGGCCGCCGATGCCGTGGTGGCCCTGCCCGAAGCCGATCTGGCCCTCGTCCGCACCGAGGGGCTCGGTCTGCGACCCCTGCCCGTCACGGTCCGCGAGAGCGTCCCCGTCGGCTCCTATGTACGTATCGTCGCGCGTGGCCCGCGCGAGGCGCGGGTCCTGGGACCGGCCTCCGTCACCTACACGGCGACGGACTGCTTCCATCTCCTCGACGCCGCGATGGGGCTGGCGATCGGCACGGACGGCGCGGACGCGCTGCGGCTCGGCGGCGGGGCGGCCGGTGGACCGGTCGTCGACGCCTCCTCCGGTGCCGTGCTCGCCGTCCTCGGCACCGCGCTGCACGGCGAGCACCGCGCGGCGGGATTCGCCGTGCCGCTGCGGGAGGCGGCCGCCGCCGACCCGGACGGTCCGCTCGCCGAGCTCCTGGCACGCAACGCGGCGACCGTCCCCGCGTACGGCTGCGATCTGAACCTGGCGGGCGCGCTGCACCTGGCGGCGACATCGGTGGGCTCCGACGGCCCGCGCCCCGCCCTCCTCGAACCGGTGGAACGCCCGGACACGACAAAGGAGTTGGCCCGATTCGCCTCGGGGCCCGCGCAGGTGCTCGGCCTGGTCGGCGACCCCGGCACGGGCCGCACGACGGAACTCGCCGCCCTCGCCGCGAGCCGTGCGCGAGGCGCCGAACCGGCCCCCACGCTGTGGCTGCGCGGCGCCGATCTGCAGGGCACGGACACCGGCGTGGGCGACGCGGTGGAGCGGGCGCTGGAACGGGCCGGCCGGATCCTGGAAGCCTCGAACGCGGCGGAGGACGCGCCCGCCGACGCGGACGGCGGGCTCGGGGACATCTCCGCGGGGCGGGTCGCGCGGCTCGTCCGGGACGAGGGCCGGGCGCTGCTGCTGTTGCTCGACGGCCCCGAGGAGATGCCGCCGGCCCTCGCGCACCGCCTCGCACAGTGGAGCAGCGGGACGGCCGATTGGCTGCGGGAGACGGGCGCGCGGCTCGTGGTGGGCTGCCGGGCGGAGTACTGGGAGCAGGCAGGGGAGTACTTTCCCGGGGAGCTGTCGCCGGGACGCGTGCACCTGGGGGACCTGCCGGAGCGGCAGGCGCGGATCGCCCGTGCGCGGTACGGCATCCCGGACGGAGCGCTCGCCGCGGCCGACGCGCGCCATCCCCTCGCCCTGCGGTTGCTCGCCGAGGTGCGGGCGGCTCTGCCGGATGAGCCGCCGCCGGGCCGCCCCGACCGGGACGCGATCTTCGAGGCCTATCTGGACGTGCTGTGCCTGCGCGTGGCGGTGCGGCTCGCGGCGGCGAACGGACTGCGCGGCGCTGCTGTACGGCGCCTCGCGGCGAAGGTGTCCGGCCAGGTGCACGAGGCCGCGCGGCGGTGCCTGGGGCCGGGGCAGGGGGAGCTGGACCGGGCGTCGTTCGAGGAGGTGTTCCCGTGGGGCACGGGGTGGGCCTCCGCGGTTCTCACGGAGGGGCTGCTCGTCCCTGCCGGTGACGGTTACCGCTTCGCGCACGAGGAGCTCGCGGACTGGATCCAGGGGATGCACTTGGACGTGGACGGAGCACTGTGGTCCCTGGTCCACAAACACGGCCCGACACCCCCGTCCCTGCCGGTCCCCAGACACCGGATCGGCCCCGTGGTACAGGCGCTGCTGCTCTTGGGACGGCAGCGGGGCCCGGGGGAACTGGGGGCGCGGTTGGGGGAGTTGGCGGAGGTTCGGCGCAATCGGTCGGGTGGGCGGGAAGCACACCGCGCAGCGGCGGAAGGCTGTGTGCCGGGTGAGGTTGGGGGCGGGCCGGGGGCTAAGGGCTGTGTGCCGGGTGAGGTTGGGGGCGGGCCGGGGGCCAGGGTCCGTGCGCCGGGTGAGGGTGGAGGCGGGCCGGAGGCCAAGGGCCGTCCGCCGGGTGAGGGTGGAGGCGGGTCGGGGGCCTGGAGCGGTGCGCCGGGTGAGGTTGGAGCCGGGCCGGGGGCCAGGGTCCGTGCGCCGGGTGAGGGTGGGGCCGGGCCGGGGGCCAGGGGCTGTGCGCCGGGTGAGGGTGGAGGCGGGCCGGAGGTCAAGGGCTGTGTGCCGGGTGAGGTTGGAGCAGGGCCGGGGGCCAGGGGATGTGTGCCGGGTGAGGGTGGGGCCGGGCCGGAGGCCAAGGGCTGTCCGCCGGGTGGGGGTGGTGAAGGAGCCGAGGCCAAGGGCCGACCGCCGGGTGAGGGGGAAGGGGCCGAGGCCAGGGGCCAGGAGGACGCACTGTGGTGGGCCAGGCGCCTGCTGGAGGAGACCCTCTCCCGGGTGGCCGACGCGAAGCCCTACCTGACGCTCCTCAGGGACCTCGCCCGGCAGGGCACGTACCCCGCGGAGTTCTGGCTCGGCCTGCCCCTCACCGAGGACGACCGCTTCGACCTGCTGCGGGACGCGGTGATCCACGACCCCCCGCCCGGCACCCCGCAGGCCCGCAGCCTCGACGCGGTGGCCGAGCTCCTGGCCACCGCACCCGCGGAGGTGCAGCCACAGCTGACCCGCTGGTTCACCGACGAGCGTCCCCTCGCGGCCACCCCGCACGCCACCGTCGCATCCGCCGCGCAGGCCCTGCTCCACACCCACCGTCACCGCGCCATCGACGACCTCACGGAAATCCTGGTCGACTGCGCCCACCCCCGCGCCGACGAACTCCTCGCCGCGCTCGCGGAGGAGGAGCCGTCGGCCATCTGCCGGGCCGTCGACCGCTGGGTCCACGACACGCGCCCCGCCCGCCAGGTCGCTGCCGTCGCCTACGGCCTGCGCGCCGCCCCGCACGCGAGCACGGACGCCGACCGCAGGCTCCTGCGGTACGCGGCCTTCGCCCTGCTCGCCCGCACCGCCGACGACTCCCTGCACGGCGCCGCCCTCGCCCTCCTCGTACGCGACCCGCAGACCCGCGCCCGCCACCTGCGGCCCGCCCTGAAGCGCTTCACCGGCGGTGACCCGCAGCTGCCCGCGAGCGCGCTCGTCGCCGCCCTCGACACCCACCCGGAGCAGGTGCTCGCCGCCTTCCGCACCCGGCTGTACGGCCCGGGCCCCGCCCCGGGCGACGTACTGCGCGCCCTGGCCGACGTGACCGCGCCCGCGCTCGCCCGGCGGGTGGCCGATCTCGTACGCGACGTGCTGGAGCTGCGCCCCGACCTCGCGGGCCACGTGGCCGCCTACCTCGACCTGCGGTTCGAGCAGGGGACCGGCGTCCGTGCCGTCCTTCTCCCGCTGGTGACGGAGCTCCTGCGCAACCGCCCGCCCGCGGTCCGCGCCGCGCTCGCCACAGTCGTCGCCGCCCCCGGAACCGACGCGTCGCACGCCCTGCGCACCGAACTCCTCGAGGTGCTGCTCATCCAGGAGCGCGAGCCCGAGGTCCTGGACGCGGTGCTCTGCGCGGTGGCGGTCGGCGACGACAAGGAAAGGGTCCGCGAGCTGGTGCACCGCACCGGCGGACTCCTCGTCCGCACGCCGGAAGGCGCGACCTGCTTCGACCGGCGCCTGGTCGAGCTTGCCCGCTCCGTGCCGGGCTTCTCCACACTGGTCGCCCGGTGGATCTGCGAGGCCCCGCAGGACTGGTCCGCCCTCGTCGGTCCCAGCTCCCGCCGCATGATCGAGAACCTCGCCGGAGTGCGTGTCCCGGCGTGACCCCCGCCACCCCCTCCGATGCGATCCGGATGGCGCGGGCATGGCAGTCTTAGACCTGCGCAATCGGCAATGGGACGTACACACACATACACAGGTTCGGCGAGGAGCAAAGACAGTGCAGCGCTGGCGTGGCTTGGAGGACATCCCCCAGGACTGGGGGCGCAGCGTCGTCACCATCGGTTCCTACGACGGCGTACACCGCGGGCACCAGCTGATCATCGGCCGCGCGGTGGAGCGCGCCCGTGATCTCGGCGTGCCCGCCGTGGTCGTCACCTTCGACCCGCACCCCTCCGAGGTCGTGCGCCCCGGCAGCCACCCGCCGCTGCTCGCCCCGCACCACCGGCGCGCCGAACTCATGGCGGAGCTCGGCGTGGACGCGCTCCTGATCCTGCCGTTCACCTCGGAGTTCTCGAAGCTGTCGCCGGCCGACTTCGTCGTGAAGGTGCTGGTCGACAAGCTGCACGCGCGCCTGGTCGTCGAGGGCCCCAACTTCCGCTTCGGCCACAAGGCCGCGGGCAATGTCGCCTTCCTGACCGAGCTCGGCGCCACGTACGACTACGAGGTCGATGTCATCGACCTGTTCGTGAGCGGTGAGGCCGGAGGCGGCGAGCCCTTCTCCTCCACCCTCACCCGGCGCCTGGTCGCCGAGGGCGACGTGCGCGGCGCGGCGGAGATCCTCGGCCGCCCGCACCGCGTCGAGGGCGTCGTCGTCCGGGGCGCGCAGCGTGGGCGTGAACTGGGCTTCCCCACCGCCAACGTGGAGACGCTGCCGCACACCGCCATCCCCGCCGACGGCGTCTACGCGGGGTGGCTGCACGCCCAGGGCGAGGCGATGCCCGCGGCGATCTCCGTCGGGACGAACCCGCAGTTCGACGGGACGGAGCGGACCGTCGAGGCGTACGCGATCGACCGCGTCGGCCTCGATCTGTACGGGCTGCACGTGGCCGTGGACTTCCTCGCCTTCGTGCGCGGGCAGGCGAAGTTCGACTCGATCGACTCGCTGCTCGTCGCCATCGCGGATGACGTGAAGAAGTCGCGCGAGCTGATCGAGGCCGCCGAGTAGGCGCCGTAGGTTTCCTGTCCTGCCCCTCGCGCCTACAGGAGGTGGGGGAGGGCCACGCTGTTGACCAGCGGACCTTCCACGGTGACCCCTTCGGTGACCAGGGACTCGACGTGCGGCAGCGGTGGGGGGTTGACCGGCGCATGCTCCGCCGCCGAGACCGGGGTGGCGATCACGGTGACGGACACGGCCAGGGCGGCGAGCAGGGTGACGGTCCAAACGCGGAGACGACGCATGCGCTCTCTGCTTTCTTCAGGTTCTTGCCGAGGGTTCTTTCCGGTGTTTTTCCGGTGGTTCTTTCTGGTGGTCGGGCAGCAGGCACCCGGCGTCCGACGACCCGTTCGTATGATCGTCGGTGACTTCCTGGTCCTTACGGGGTTAGCCACGGTGAGTGGGACGCGACCGGCGGCCCGCACACGCACGGGCCAAGGAGGCTGCTGTGAACAGCAGTTGGGTGCAGAAGACGTCCCGGTGGTTGCTGGTCGCGGCGATGGCGGCAGTGCCGTCCGCCCTGTGCTCCGGCGCGGCCCACGCGGACGAGACGCACAAGGACTCGCACAACGCCCCCCGGGTCGCGCTGATCAGCACCGGGCAGATCGACGACCCGCTGGAGGACGTGCTCGAACACGTCCTCAACTTCGGTGACGGCTACAGGTGGGACTGACCCGGTGTGCTGACCGTGGGTGATCGCACCGTACTTGCGCGGGTCCCGGGTGGCCGCGCAAGTACGTGACGACGCAGGCGAGTTCAGGTCAGCACGCCAAGGGCGCCGGGACTACGGTGCGAGGCACGCCACGCCCGGCACCTCGGAGGGGAGGGCGGGGCTGGCCGGATCGACCAGCGAGGTGACGTCACCGGCCGCCTGCGTCACGCAGTCGACGGTCCCCACGGGGTCCGGGACGGCGCCGGCGGGCGTGGCGACGGCCCCCAGCAGAGCGACGGCCCCGAGGATGACGGCGGCTGTACGGCGCATGGAAAGCTCCTTCACTGAAGTGGAGTTGACTACGGTCCGTGTCTGAACCGGACCTCTCTGTGACTCCCCAGTGCCCGCACCCGATAGGCCCCGCGTCACCCGTACGTGGAAGAGGTAACGATCCGTCACCACGGACCCTCGCTCTCACCGCGGGTTCCGCCGCGCGCATCTCGCGGCACGCCGTTCGGCCGCGCGCCGTCCGCCGCGCGCCCCGCTCAGACGCCGGACGCGCCGACGTTGACCGCCGCCCAATGACACGCCACCTGCGTCTCGCCGCCGCCCGCGAGCACCGGGAGATCCTCCGTGCGGCAGCGGTCCGCCACGCCCGCCCGCTCCGCCTCACCCGAGGCGAGCACCTGGCAGCGCGCGTGGAAGCGGCAGCCACCCGGCACGCGCGACGGGTCCGGCGGCTCACCGGTGAGGACCACCGGGTCACCCGGACCCTCCGGCAGGACCGACAACAGGGCTTGGGTGTACGGATGCTGAGGCGAGGTCAGGACCTCCTCCACCGTCCCCGTCTCGACGATCCGCCCCAGATACATCACCGCGACACGGTCGGCGATGTTCCACGCCAGACCCAGGTCGTGCGTCACCACCAGGGCGGAGAGCCCCAGCTCCTCGCGCAGACGCAACAGCAGAGCGAGGATCTCGCCCCGTACGGACGCGTCGAGCGAGGCGACCGGCTCGTCCGCGACGATCAGCTCGGGCTCCAGGACCAGCGCGCCCGCGATGACGACACGCTGACGCTGGCCGCCCGACAGCTCGTGCGGATAGCGCAGGAAGAACCTCTCGGGCGGCCGGAGTCCGGCCCGGGAGAGGGCGTCGGCGACCGCCGCCTGCTCGTCGCCGCCGTACCCGTGGATGCGCAGGCCCTCCACCACGGCCTCGTACACCGTGTGCCGGGGATTCAGGGAACCGCTCGGGTCCTGGAGCACGAGCTGGACGCGTTTGCGGTACGCCTTCAGCGCGCGGCCCGAGTAGTCGAGCGGCTTGCCGCCGAAGGTGACCTTGCCGGACGTGGGTGCCACCAGGCCCAGCAGCGAACGGGCGAGCGTCGTCTTGCCGCAGCCCGACTCGCCGACCAGAGCCACGATCTCGCCCGGCTTGATGTCGAGATCGACGCCGTCCACGGCACGTGCGGGCGGTGCGCCGCGGCGGCCGGGGAACGTGATGTGCAGGTCGCCCGCCGACAGTAGCGGATCAGCGGACAGCAGGGTGTCGTCGGTGGTCATGCGGCGCTGCTCCTCGGTGCGTGATCTGTCGGGGCTCACGGCGTGCGCTCCGCCGCCGCCGGCGGGGATGTCGGCTGCGCCGGAAGCTGCGCGCCCGCGTGCACGCACGCCGCGCGGTGCCGGGGGCCCGCGTCCCGCAGTGCCTGGTCCTCCGTGGTGCAGGTGTCCAGGGCGACGGCGCAGCGCGGGTGGAACGTACAGCCCGTGGGGAGCAGGGACGGGTCCGGCGGGTCGCCCGGCAGGCCGCGCGGCGCGAAGCGGGACGCCGTGTCGCCGATGCGCGGGAAGGCCGCCGAGAGGGCCCTGCCGTACGGATGCTGCGCGTTCTCGTAGACCTCGGAGGCCGGGCCCTCCTCGACGACGCGGCCCGCGTACATCACCGCGAGCCGGTCGCAGGTGTCGGACAGCACCGCGAGGTCATGGCTGATCATGATCAGGCCCAGGTCCTGCTCGGCCACCAGCTGTTCGATCAGACGCAGGATCTGAGCCTGGATCATCACGTCCAGGGCCGTCGTCGGCTCATCGGCGATGATCAGGCGCGGATCGCAGGCCAGCGCCATCGCGATCATCACGCGCTGCCGCTGCCCGCCCGAAAGCTCGTGCGGATACGCCTCCGCGCGGGCGGCCGGCAGACCCACCTGTTCGAGCAGCTCCCCGGCCTTCTTCCTGGCCCCGGCCTGCGTCGCCTTTTTGTGCAGCAGGATCGGCTCGGCGATCTGGTCGCCGATGCGGTGCACCGCGTTGAGCGAATGCATCGCGCCCTGGAAGACGATCGACGCGCCCGCCCAGCGGACCGCGCGGACCTGGCCCCACTTCATGGTGAGAACATCCTCGCCGTCGAGCAGGACCTCACCGGTCACCTTGGTCCCGGCGGGCAGCAGCCGCAGCAGCGCGAGCGCCAGCGTGGACTTGCCGCAGCCGGACTCGCCGGCGACACCGAGCTTCTGGCCCGCGTCGACCGAGAGGTTCACGCCGCGCACGGCGGCCGCCCCGGACGCGTACGTCACCTCGAGATTTCTTACGTCGAGCAGGCGCTGTTCAGTGCGCTGTTCCGTCACTTCGGTCTCCGTCACCTTGCTGGAATCACTCAACGGGAGACCCCCAGCCTGGGGTTGAGCACGGACTCCACGGCGCGTCCGCACAGCGTGAACGCGAGGGCCACGACGGCGATGGCGAGTCCGGGCGGTGCGAGATACCACCAGTCGCCCGCGCTGACCGCGCCCGCCTCGCGCGCGTCCTGGAGCAGCCCGCCCCAGGAGACGACGGTCGGGTCGCCGAGGCCGAGGAAGGCGAGCGTGGCCTCGGTCAGGATGGCGTTCGAGATGACGAGGGTGGTCTGCGCGAGCACCAGCGGCATCACGTTGGGCAGGACGTGCCGGCCCATGACGTGGCCGTGACCGCCGCCGAGCGCCTGCGCGCGTTCGATGTACGGGCGTGACTCCACGGCCAGGGTCTGCGCACGGACGAGCCGCGCGGTCGTCGGCCAGGTGGTCACGCCGATCGCCAGGATGATCGTCCAGATGGACTTGGACATCACCGAGGCCAGCGCGATGGCGAGCACCAGCGTCGGCATCACCAGGAACCAGTCGGTGATCCGCATGATGACGGTGGAGTACCAGCCCTTGAAGTGCCCCGCGGTGATCCCCACGACCGTGCCGATCGCCACCGAAAGCACGGCGGCCAGCAGCCCGACGGTGAGCGAGATCCGCGCGCCCCACACGAGGAGACCGAGCAGATCACGCCCGAACTGGTCGGTGCCGAGAGGGAATTCGCCGCTCGGCGACTCCATCGGCTTGCCCGGCGCGTCGGTCACGCTCTGCGCGTCCGAGCCCACCAGAAGCGGCGCGAAGACGGCGATGAGTGCGATGACGACGAGCGCGGCGAGGCCGAAGAGCCCTGCCCGGTGGGTGCGGTACTCGCGCCAGAAGCGGGCGGCGGAGTGCCGCCTGCGGGTCCAGGCGAGCGCCCGGGGGCTCTTCGCGACCGGGACCTCGACCTCCGGACCCTCTGTCTTTGTGGCTTCGGTCGTCATCGGCCCACCCTCGGGTCGAGCAGCGGATAGATCACGTCGGCCAGGGTGTTCATCAGGATCACCGCGGCGGCGAACACGAAGAACAGACCCTGGACGAGGGGCAGGTCGGGCACGCTGAGCGCGGCGTAGAAGAGGCCGCCGAGCCCCGGCCAGGAGAAGACGGTCTCGACGAGGATCGCGCCCGCCACCACCGTGCCGAGGTTCACGAACATCAGCGTGACGGTGGGCAGCATCGCGTTCGGCACGGCATGACGACGGCGTACGAGGTCGTCCCGCAGCCCTTTGGCGCGTGCGGTGGTCAGATAGTCGCTGCCCATCTCGTCGAGGAGCGAGGAGCGCATGACGAGGAGCGTCTGCGCGTACCCCACGGCCACCAGTGTGATGACGGGGAGCACCAAGTGGTGCGCGACGTCCAGGACGTACGCGATGCCCGTCTCGCCGCCCGATTCGAGCCCGCCGGTCGGAAAGAGCCCGGGGATCGGACCGGCGCCGACCGAGAACGTGATGATGAGCAGCAGCCCGAGCCAGAAGGACGGCACGGAGTAGAGGGTGAGCGCCAGACCGGTGTGGACCCGGTCTCCGAGCCCGCCGTTGCGCCAGGCCGTTCGGGTGCCGAGCCAGATGCCGATGAGGGTGTAGAGCACGAACGCGGTCCCGGTGAGCAGGAGCGTCGCGGGCAGCGCTTCGGTGATCTTGTCCATCACCGGGGCGTGGAACTGGTAGGAGGTGCCGAAGTCGCCGGTCAGCGCGTTGCCGCAGTAGTCGAGGAACTGCGTCATGACCGGCTGGTCGAGGCCGAACTCCTTGCGCATCGCGTCCAGCTGTTCGGCCGATACGCGCTTGCCGCCCGTCATCTGCTTCACCGGGTCGCCCGGGATGAGCCGGAACAAGAAGAAACTGGTGACGAGGACGGCGAACAGCGAGACGGCGGCGCCGCCCAGCTTGCCCGCCACGTACTGGAGATAGGCGCGGGTGTTGCGGGCCCGGGGGCCGCGGGCCGACGGCCCGGCGAAAGCCGGATCGTCGGTCAGCGCGGCGCCCTCGGTGTCGAGCAGTGCGGGATTGCTGTCAGCGGTCATGCGTTACTCGCGGTCCTCTGCGGTCGAACGGCGGCGCAGGGCGAACAGGACTCCACCGCCGACGAGCACCACCGCGGCGGCGGCGATACCGATGATGACACCGGTCGAGCTTCCATCCTTGGAGGAACTCTTCCCATCCGCGGGCTCCGCTGACCACCAGGACCAGTAACCGTCCTGACCGTAGATGTTGCCCGCGGCCGTCGGCATGGTGGTAATGGACTTGATCTGGTCGGTGCGGTAGGCCTCGACGGCGTTCGGGTACGCCAGGATGTTCATGTACCCGGAGTCGTAGAGCCAGGACTGCATCTCCTTGACGGTCTCCGCGCGCTTGGCCGGGTCGTACTCCGCCAGCTGCTTGTTGTAGAGGTCGTCGAACTTCTTGTCGCAGATGAAGTTGTCGGTCGCGGCGCTCTCCTTGGCCTTCTCCGGCAGCGCGGCGCAGGAGTGGATGCCGAGGACGAAGTCCGGGTCGGGGTTGACCGACCAGCCGTCGAACGCGAGATCGTACTCACCCGCGTACCAGGGCACGGACACGTCATCGAGGCAGTTGACCTTGAGCCCGATGCCAAGGTCCCCCCACCACTCCTTCAGATACTTCCCCACGGCCTTGTCGTTCGGGTCGGTGGCGTGGCACAGGATGCGGAAGTCGAGCGGCTTCCCGTCCTTGCCGACGCGCTGGCCGTCGCCGTTCTTCTTGTAGCCCGCGTCGTCGAGGAGCTGGGCCGCCTTCTTGGGGTCGTACGACAGCTTCTGGTCGGCGGAGGGCTTCCAGGCGTACTCGGAGAAGCGGGGCGGAATGTAACCCTCGCCCTCGACGGCCTGCCCCTGGAAGACCTTGTCGACCAGCGCCTCACGGTCCACGGAGAGGAAGAGCGCCTGGCGCACCTTTTTGTCCAGGAGCGCCGGATGGCCGTCACCGAACTTCTTGCCGTCGCGGGTCTTGGCGCCGGGGTTGGTGGCGATCGCGAAGAAGCGCCGGCCCGGCCCTTCGTTGACCTTGACGTTCTCGGTGCCCTTGAGCTCGGCGGCCTGGGCGGGCGTGAGCGCGGGCTGGCCGGCCACGAAGGAGACCTCGCCCTTCTTGAGCGCCGCGACGGCCGCGTCCTGGTCCTTGTACGTCTTGAAGACCAGCTCGTCGAACTTGGGCGCACCGCGCCAGAAGTCCTTGTTGGCCTTCAGCTTCACGTACTGGTCGGTCTTGTAGTCCGTGAGGATGAAGGGGCCGTTGCCGACGACAGGGAAGTCCTTGTCGTTGTTGAACTTCGAGATGTCGTCGACCTTCTCCCAGACGTGCTTGGGGACGATCGGCACATCGAGGGCGGCCATGGTCGCCTGCGGCTTCTTCAGCTCGATGACCAGCTTGGTGGGGCTGGGGGCCGTCACCTTCTTGAAGTTGGTGACGAAGTTGGAGTTCGACGTGGCGGTGCCCTCCTTGGACATCACCTTGTTGAACGTCCAGGCCGCGTCCTCGGCGGTGGCCTTCTTGCCGTCCGACCACTTGGAGTCGTCCCGGATGGTGTACGTCCAGGTCAGCTTGTCCGCGGAGGGTTCCCACTTGGTGGCGAAGCCCGGGATCGCGTGGTTGTCCTTGGCGTCGTAGTTCGTCAGGTACTCGTACGTCAGGCGGTGAATGCTGGTGCTCAGCAGCCGCTGGGCGAGGAAGGGGCTCAGCGAGTCGACGCTCTGGGCCACCGCGACGGTAAGGGTCTCCTTGCCGTCCGCCTTGGCCTCGGCCTGCTGGGGCGCCGGGTTGAGCGGAGAGGCAAGACCCGCGGTCAGGGCGAGGGCTCCCGCGCCGGCCGCCAGGAGGAGGCGCAGGCGTGCGGGTGCCTTCGGGGGAGACTCCGGGGGCGCCTTGGTGGTGGGGTGAGACCGTGCTCTGTCGTGCTGATCTTGTGTGTCCATGGGTCGGTGACCTCGCGTCATCGCTCGCGCAGAGATGGCTAGTTGATCAAGGAACGCCAGCTGGTTGATGTGTGTGTCTACCAGCGCCAGTCTGCGTCAGTCAACGGCAGGTGAACCCCATGTGGCCTGCGGAAATAACGAGTTGACCCGTTTTTCATCCGCATTGGTCAAGACCTGTGAAGCGTGGCTGGTCGGGGGGTGACGGTGGGGGGAGGGGCAGGTGGGGGAGTCGCCGGGTACTGGTGCGGTTTGGGGCGCGCGGGCGACTGCCTTCGCCCCCTTGGTGCATCTTCGGCGCTGCCCCCATGCCGTCCCGGTGGCCCGCCTCCCCGCCTCCCCGCCCTGGTCCCTTCGGTGCTTGGGTCAGGCTGCGGGGTGATCGGGTGGGTGGGCGGGAAAGTCTGTTCGTCAGTGGAACTGGGGGGCGCCGGGATAACGGGCTGGGCCCGCACCAGGGTTCGGTGCGGGCCCAGTTGAGATCGGCGGAGGCGAAGGCTACTGCTGCGGCGCCTCCGGCGCGGGAGGCTGCGGCGGCTGATACGGAGCCCCGGGCTGGAACGGCTGCCCAGGCTGAGCGGGCGGAGGCGCCTGCCCCGGCTGAGGCTGCCCCTGAGGCGCAGGCGCAGGCGCAGGTGCAGGTGCAGGTGCAGGCGCAGGTGCAGGCGCCTGGAACGGCTGCCCCGGCCCCGGCGCCGCAGGCGACTGCGGAGGCGCAGCGTTCTGCCACCCCTGCGGAGCACCCGCCCCCGGCTGCTGCGGATAGGGCTGCCCACCGGGCTGAGGCTGCTGCGGGTGAGGCTGGGGAGCGTACGGCTGCTGGGGTACCTGCCCGGGCTGAGGCGCCTGCCCGGGGTACGGGGCCTGCCCGGGCTGCGGCGCCTGCCCACCGTACGGCTGCGGCTGCGGCTGCGGCTGCGGCTGGCCAGGCCCCGGAGCCTGCCCGGGGTAACCCCCCTGCCCAGGCAGGGGCGGAGCCACCACCGGCGGCGGATTCCCGTCGGAAGTCCAGAGCCCCTGCTGCTGCTGAGCCCGCACGAAATCCTCCGCGACCATCGCGGAGAGATTGAAGTACGCCTCCCGCACCTTCGGCCGCATCATGTCGAGGTCAACTTCGGCACCGGCGGCGAGATGCTCGTCGAAGGGGATGACGACAACTCCCCGGCACCGCGTCTCGAAGTGCGACACGATGTCGTCGACCTTGATCATCTTCCCGGTCTCACGCACTCCGGAGATGACGGTGATCGACCGCGAGACGAGATCGGCGTACCCATGGGCCGACAACCAGTCCAAGGTCGTCGACGCACTGCTCGCACCGTCCACGGACGGCGTAGAGATGATGATCAGCTGATCGGCAAGGTCGAGGACCCCTCGCATGGCGCTGTACAGCAGCCCCGTACCCGAGTCGGTCAGGATGATCGGGTACTGCTTTCCGAGCACATCGATCGCGCGCCGGTAATCCTCGTCGTTGAAGGTCGTCGACACGGCCGGGTCGACGTCATTGGCGATGATCTCGAGCCCGGACGCGGCCTGCGAGGTGAAGCGCCGGATGTCCATGTACGAGTTGAGGTACGGGATCGCCTGCACGAGGTCACGGATGGTGGCCCCGGTCTCGCGGCGCACGCGACGCCCGAGCGTACCGGCGTCGGGGTTGGCGTCGATGGCAAGGATCTTGTCCTGCCGCTCGGTGGCAAGCGTCGAGCCGAGCGCGGTGGTGGTCGTGGTCTTGCCGACACCGCCCTTCAGACTGATGACGGCGATGCGGTAGCAGGACAGCACCGGAGTCCGGATCAGCTCCAACTTCCGCTGCCGCTCGGCCTCTTCCTTCTTGCCGCCGAGCTTGAACCGCGACCCACCGGCGGCGGGCCGACTGCTCTTGGCCTTCGGCTTGGTGTTGCGCAGCAGCCGGTCGGAGGACAACTCGACGGCAGCGGTGTAACCGAGGGGCGCGCCGGGGTTGGTCCGCTCACGCTGATCATGCTGCACGGCCTGCGGCCAGGCGGCGCCGGTACGGGGATCGACGGGCGGTTGCGGCTGAGCCTGGGCCGGGGGCTGGGCTTGGGGCTGCGGCTGAGCCTGGGGCTGCTGCTGGGCCGGAAGCGGCTGCTGCTGAGGCTGCGGCTGTACGGGGGCCGACTGCTGCGGCATGGCCTGCGGCGCCGGCTGCTGCTGCGCAACGGCGGGCGGAAGCGGCTGCTGGGCCTGAGGCGCGGGCGCGGGCGGCTGAGGGAACCCGTAACTGCCCTGCGGGGCGGGGGAGTTGGGATCACCAGGGGCGGGCGCCCCCTGCTGGGGGAACCCATATCCACTCGGCGGTACGGGAGCTCCCCCCTGCTGCGGGAACCCGTAACTACCCTGCTGAGAAGGCGCAACGGGGCCGGACGCCGGAGCCCCGGCTTGGGGGAACCCGTACCCGGCGGGCGGGGCGGCTGCTTCGGGAGCGGGGGCCGGAGGCGGGGTCGGCGTCACGGGAGCGGGGGCCGGAGCGGGGTCAGAAGCAGGCGCACCGGCCTGCGGGAACCCGTACGGGGCTGGCGGAGCGGCCGCTTCGGGAGCCGGTGCCGGTGCCGGTGCCGGTGCCGGAGCCACGGGAGCCGGAGCGGGGGCAGGCGCCGGAGTCCCGGCCTGCGGGAACCCGTACCCAACAGGCGGAGCCGGAGCCGGAGTCGGCGTCACGGGAGCAGGCGTAGGAGCAGGCGCAGCGGACTGCGGGAACCCGTACCCACTCGGCGGCGGAACCGGCGCATCGGCGACCGGCGAGGGAGCCACGGGCCCGGTGGGCGAGGGCCAGGCCGGGGGCGCAGGCTGCGGGGCCTGCGGCTGCGCGGGGGCGGGAGCGACCTGCTGCGGCGCCTGCGGCTGAGGCTGAGCCTGTACGGGCTCGGCGGCCGGCGCCGGCTCCGCGGGAGGCGTCACGGCCTGGGAGGGCTCGGGCCACTGCGGCGCAGAGGTAGGCGCGGCGGGCTGGAAGGCGGGCGGCAGCGGCGGAAGCCCACCGTTCGGTGCGGGCGGCGGAGTCCAGGAGGGCGGCACGGAGTCCTGCACCTCATCGACGGGCGCGACAGGCGCGGCGTCCTGAGGAACGGCGTCGTTCGGAGCGACGTCGTGAGGAACGGCGTCACGGACCTCGTCCTCGGCATCTCCCGCGTCGTCGGAGGCGCCGACCTCGCTGTCCGCCCCGACCTCCCCGAAGGCACGGCTGCCACTCAAGTCCGCGGCGGCGGAATCGCTGTCACCCGAGAAACCCCCACTACGACGCTCGTCACCTCCCACTTCATCGACCTCGACCTCGACCTCGGCCTCGGCCTCAGCATCAGCCTCAGCATCGTCAGCGTCATAGTCATCGATGCCAAGGCCGAGAGACGAGCCAGCGCCAACCTCGTCGTCATCAGCTTCCCCGGCCCCGGCCCCGGCCCCGGCCCCGGCCCCGGCCCCGGCCACAGGCTCACCGGCGGAGTCATTCCCCGGAGCCTCCGCGGCGGCCCGCTCCTCGATCTCCCGCTTCAGGGCGGCGGAGGAGAACCGCATGGTGGCGCCACTCTCAAGATCACCACTGCTGTCGGCAAGAGGCTCGACCACAGGAGAGGGCGCAGAAGCAGGCTCCACCTGAAGCTCCGCAACAGCATCATCGCCGTATCCATCGCCATCGCCATCGCCATCGCGACCGATCTCCGCCTCAGGCTCCGCCTCCTCGGGCGCAACCTCAGGCTTGGGCACAACACCAGTCACATGCACGGAGGAGGCAACACCAGCAACGGCACCACTCCAGTCAGCAGCACCCCCAGAGGGCGAACCACTCTCAGGCGCACCAGAGTCCGAAGACTCAGCGGGAGCCGGAGCCGGAGCCGGAGCGACCGGCGCAGACCAATCAGCCCGCGGCTGGAACCCCCCACCCACAGGCAGCTTCGGCACAACGGAGGGCGGCGCAACAGGAGGAGACAGCGGAGCCGGAGGCTCAGGAGCAACGGGAGGAAGAACAGGCTCCTCAGAAACCGCAGACGCTGACGCAGCCGCAGATGCAGGTGTAGCCGCAGAGGCAGACGCAGCCGCGGACCCCGACGGCGACGCAGGCGAGTCATCCGAGGCAGGCGCAGCGGAAGCTGACGCCGAAGGAGTCTCCCCCGCGCTGCCGGACGCATTCTGCGTATACCAGGCAGGAGGGGCGTAGTCGATGGTGAACTCGCCCGTCGTCTCGGCAGCGGACTCCGCGTCGGACTGATCATCGACGGGTGAATCCCAGCCCCCGCGGATCTCGTCCCGATCGCTGTTCACAATGCCTCCTGATGTGGTCGAGCACCATCGTGCCGTGGTGGGAGGGCGACCGTTTCTGTCGTCCGATCCGCCATGGCTCTCCCCGTGGTGGACGCACACCACCCACTCCCGGGTTCTGGCGACGCGTCCAGTACCAGCCTAATCACCAAAAGCACCAGCACGGCAGGGCAGCCCACCCCCCGAATCCTGTCCTTTCCATCACGCTCCCCACAGGAGCGATCCCCGTATCCGAAACGCCGACGGACAAATCAACCAACAAGCTCCAAATATTGACTAATTCGCTCGGTCAGCCGACACCGACCCCCCGGTCAATCCATCCTCCGTGCCGTACCCAACAATCCGGTCTCGGCGTCCGTAGGCTGCGTCATCACGTACTGCCGGTCACGATCGGCACACCACAACGTCACCCCGTCAGCAAGCGTCGGCAACGCCTCCACCTCACCGCGCGGCAGTCCCACGGACCGCCCTATCTGAACCGCCTCATCCGGTGAGACCCGCTGCACACCCACGAGCCGGGCCTGCCGGATCAGCCGAGGCGCGACCGGACTCAGATAGGGCAGCAGCGTCAGCACCGATTGCCACGGCCCGGAGACCACCCGCCCCCGCGGCGGCCGCATCCCGCAGTCGCGCACCACGAGGACCGGACTTCCCGCCGAAGCGCCCTGCGGGGGAACGCGCCCCACCTCATGCACCGACATACCGCTCGGCCCGACGCCGAGGGCCTCCACGAGCTGCGCCCAAGCTGCTGCCCGGCCGGTCTCCACGGCCACCCGCGCCCCCGTCGCGGCCGCTCGCAACGCGATGACCTGCGCTGTCCACAACCCTCCGATCAGCAGCACGTCGTACGGAGTCGGGCGGTTGACGCCGAGAACAGAGGGCTGGCCCTGTGCGTCCACGCCGATCACGACGCCATCGTCGCCGATGGGCAGGGCCAACGCGTCCACTTGCTCGGCGGAGAGGGCGTGGCGACGATGCCGCGGCCCGAGCAACCCGAACCCGCTGCGCAACGCCGTGCGGAGCCCCTCGCCCCTGGTCGGCGGCGCGGTGGGAGTGGTCGGATCGGTGACGGTCATCAGCGGGTCCCCCCGAGCGGCAGAGTGGCGAGCATCCCGGGCAGCTGCTCACGATCGAGCCGGACCAGCCCTGCGCCGGCCTGTTGGGCTCCCCGCTCCAACGCGCGCCGAGCGGTGTCCAGCTCGGCGTCACTGCGACCGGTCACCCGCACGTGCCCGCACAACGACACCTCCTGCCGTTCGCCGCGGCGCAAAGTGAGACTGAACGTCGTGGCAAGCGTCGGGACGGCGGTGAGCAGCGCGACGAGCTGAGGCAGGGACGGACCGCCCGCGCTCCCCAACTGCGGCCAGCGGCGCACCCAATAGGTCGTGTGGCGGCGGTTGTCACAGCGCCAGGCGCGCGCGGACTCCTCGGTCCTGCGCTCGGGCAGCTCTGTCCGCCCGGCCTCAGCGGTGACCAGCGGATTCGCGCCCGCTGAGGTGGCGATGGCGGCAGCCAACTGCTCCTCGGACAGTGCCGTGGCCCGGAAACCGGCCCCCGTCAGCCGACTCGCCAGCTGATCCATGGCGCGCACCACGCACTTCTGAGCCCCGACGAGCCCGCCCCCGCGCGCTGCCACGGCCTCGGGGCATAGCTCGGGATCGAGCTTCAGAGCAACCCACGTGATCCGTACGGCGGGTGCTCCGGTCTGAGCCTGCAGAGGGGCGTAGTTGCTGACGGCCACGGATTGCTGCGGGAGATGCAGTGCGGGCGCGGGCTGGGTGTGCTGCACGATCTGTGCCGACTCGAGACGGATCCCGTCCACATCCAGGGCATCCCGTACGAGCCCGACCGGCAACGGCTGTCGCCCACGCTCGGCCCGCAACGCGGTCGCGTCCGACTCGACTTGCAGCACGGCGGTCACGAACGTCCCGTCCCCGACCATTCCGACCTGCCGCCGATCCCGGTCTGCGTATACATACGTACGCAGGGCCGGATCGCACTCGACGGCCGGGGCGAACGCCGGTTCCGTGCCCGGCGGTATCGGAGCATTCGCCGCCCGGCGCTTACGTGCCCGCAATGCCCGCGCGGTGCCGAACCATTCGTGCCACGCACGGCCACGACGACGGACGACCGCGAGCAGCACCAGTACGGCGGCGACGACAGCGATCGGCACGACGGCCAGCGGGTCGATCACCCAGGCGGCCAGCAGGAGGGCGGCAGCCACCTCGATGAGTACAAGCCGTTGCAAGCGAAACGAGCCGAACTGTGCCGAGCGCGCGCGGAGATGGAAGGTGACGGGCCCTCGGGACTGCGTGGCACCGACCCCATCGGGCGCTGCCCGCCGTTGATTTCCGGACCTCGACGGTCCCTGAGCCCCGGTCCGCGCTGCAGCAGCCATCAGTCCAACCCCCCGTAAATTCTCCCGAATCACCCAGGTGATGGCGGGACACGAACCCTCGGGAGTGCCCGCGAACCTTACCCACCTCACACGCGTGATTACTCAACAGGCATAGTAGGGGCCGGGTCTGACAACGGAGGGTGGGGGTGGCATGCCCCCGGCGCTGCACGGGGGAGAAGCAGACACTCATGGCATCACGGCGGGACGAACTCAACGCCTACACCTTCGCGAAGCGCCGCACGCTGGCGTCCTTCATCCAGCCTTCGCCGTCGGGCTCGGAGGAAGGCGCACCGCGCCCGCTGCGAGGCGTGGTTCCCGGCATCATCGTCGGTGTGATCGTCCTGGCCGTCTTCGGCGCATGGGGCATGTTCAAACCGGCGGCCAAGCCAGGCTGGGACAAGTCCAAGGAACACGTGATCATCGCGAGCAAGTCAACGACGCGATACGTGGTCCTGAAAACGGACGGCAAGCGCCAGCTCCACCCGGTCCTCAACATGGCCTCGGCGAAGCTCCTCCTCGACGCCGACAAGGGTGACGTCATCAACGTCGACGAGTCGGTCCTCGACAAGGGCAAGATCCCGCACGGCGCCACCATCGGCATCCCGTACGCCCCCGACCGCCTGCCCAGCGAGTCCGAGGCCGGCTCCGCCAAGCGCTGGGCGGTGTGCGAGCGCCCCGGCGAGGGCGGCAGAGCCATCCAGAAGGCCGCGTTCATCCTCGCGGAGCGCGAACAGAACAAGACCGAGGGCAGCGAACGGCTGCGCGGCGGCGAGCTGTTGTACGTCGTAGGGCCCGACAAGGTCCGCTATGTGGTGGACGCCCGGGGCAGGGCATACCGGATCGCGCAGAAGGATGAACTCGATGGCCTGCTGCGCACCATCGTGGGCTCCGACCGTGGTGAACCGCAACGGGTCTCCAGTGAGTGGCTCAAGACGCTGCACTTCGGTGACCCGATCACCTTCCCGAAGGTGGAGGGCGTTCCCGGAGCCGCCGCCAACGTGAAGGGCCTCCAGGACCGGCAGGCGAACCGGGTCGGCATGGTCCTCAAGGCAACCGAGGGCGCGGGGACGCAGCACTACGTAGTGGAGCCCGGACGCATCGCGCCGGTCTCCGACTTCACCGCGCACCTGCTCCTCGGCAGCCCGGACTTGGTCGACGTGGGCCAGGGCGGGCACGCCCGCAACCTGAGCACAGGCGCCTTCGCCCCGGACACCAGGGTGTTCGGTTCGGAGTACGCATGGCCGAGCCAGGCTCCGGTGACCGCCAATGAAGCCTCCGAGAGCGCGGGGAGCCGCAACACCGTCTGCAACGTCCTTCGCAAGGTTGATGGCGACGGTGGAGACACCACGCTCAGCACGTGGGCAGGAACAGACTTCCCGGCCACGCTGCCCACGGGCTCGTCCAGCGCGTACGTGACGGCAGGATCGGGTCTGCTCTACCGCCAGTTCACGGGCTCCGAGACCAAGGCGGGCCCCGTCTTCCTCGCCACGGACACGGGTTTGCGCTACGCGATGCAGTCCAACAGCGACAGCGCGACGGATGACGCCGGCATCGGCACCTCGGCCAAGCAGCGCAAGCAACAGCAGCAGGAGGCGCGGCAGGCCCAGACCCGGCTCGGCTACGCGAACGTGGACGCGACCCCGGTGCCGGCTTCCTGGTCCACGTTCCTCCCCACAGGCCCGCGTCTCTCGACCTCGGCTGCACGCCAGCCGCAGGGTTCTTAGGCGGCGGGGGACCTAATGGTGACGCACACACCCCGCCGGCCGTCCCTTGCAGCAGCTACGGCGGCGACTCTGACGCTGATCGCGACGACAACGGTGCTGACTGCCCCTACCGCGACGGCGGCCGGCGACCAGTGCACGTTCGGGGGGAAGAAGTACGCGGGCCGTCCCTGGGCGCTGCAGCGGGTCCTCCTGGACGAGTTGTGGCGCCAGTCCACCGGAAAGGGCGTACGGGTAGCGGTGATCGATACGGGAGTGGACGTCAAGAATCCACAGCTCAAGAGTGCGGTAGAAGCATCAAAGGGCCGCAATTTGCTCCCCAAGAACCTTAAG
This sequence comes from Streptomyces sp. NPDC002853, assembly GCF_053591915.1. NCBI lineage: Bacteria > Bacillati > Actinomycetota > Actinomycetes > Kitasatosporales > Streptomycetaceae > Streptomyces > Streptomyces sp. NPDC002853. The sequence continues at coordinate 331,819 of NZ_JBSFUS010000012.1, forward strand.
GACGACAACGGAGACAAGATCGAGCGCGGCAAGGAGAACGGCACGACGGACACCGTCGGCCACGGCACGCGCGTGGCGGGCATCATCGCGGCCCGCCCGGTCAAGGGCACCGGCTTCGTGGGCCTGGCCCCCGAAGCGACGCTGATCCCCATTCAGCAGAACGACGCGGAGGGTCACGGCGACACAAAGTCTCTCGCCGAGGCGATCGACTACGCGGTCACGGCGGGGGCGGACGTCATCAACATCTCCCAGGACACGGCCAACGCGGTGGAACCGGCCCCGATGCTGAAGCAGGCGGTGGACAGGGCACTCGCGCGCGGGAAAGTGATCGTGGCGTCGGCCGGCAACGACGGCCTGGGCGGCAACGTCAAACCGACCTACCCGGCCTCCTACGAGGGCGTGTTGGCGGTAGCGGCATCGGACCGCAACAACGAACGGGCCGCGTTCTCCCAGTCGAGCGAGGCCGTGGGCGTGGCAGCCCCCGGCGTGGACATGATCTCGACGGTCCCGGGCGGCGGCCACTGCTCGGACAACGGCACCAGCTTCTCGGCCCCGTACGTGGCGGGAGTGGCGGCCCTGATCAAGGCCAAGCACATGGACTGGACGCCGCGCCAGATCACGGCCCAGATCAAACAAACAGCGGAACGCTCGGTGGCGGGCCACGACCGCCTGGTCGGCTGGGGAGTGGTGGACCCGGTCCGAGCCCTGACGGAGGACGACCACCCGATCGAGACCCCGAAAGCCGAGGAAGGCATCACTCGAGCGAAGGCCCCGACTCCCGCGAAACTCAACCTCGGCGAAACAACCGAGGAACGCACGGCTCGAATCGCCACGTACGTGGCGGTTGGCGCGGGGGTCGTGGTGGCGGGGCTCGGTGGGGCGGGGGTGGCTGTGCGGGATTGGCGGCGGCGGGAGCGACGTAGTGAAAGAAACAGGTAACCCCGGAACTTCGATGCCTGCCATGCGAATTCGGGGTGGGACGCCCACGCAGGCTATGACGGATTTTCGGGAGGCATGCTATAGCCAGCCGGATCGCAAGAACCATCGCTGCCGCTCAGATCATCGAGATTTCCTGCTACTCAAGATGGGAAGCGCTGGTTGTTCTCAATTATTGATCACCCCTGACTGGGATCTATTACACGAGGTGGACTTGCAGGAAACCTCAACTCTTCCCTGCATTCGCCAGCAGTAAAGGAATATTCTGCAGCCTGGAAAGCAAAGTCAGTCAAGGCTTGACGGAGCTCGAATCCGGAAACGCGACTCTCGCCTACAATCTTTGACTCGACAATAAGAGAGTACGCTTCAACGGCTTCGCTGGGCTTACTCCCAGGGGGAGTACATCGCATGTAGACGACTGTTTCGCGGGGCCACGAAAGAGCATGAACCTCGCCGGAGACACCCAGTGACTCTCCTCTTAGGCTATCGCGGTAGAAGTTCTCCCACGACTTCACGCTTGAATCGTGAGTTTTCACCCATGCCGACAGGATTGAATCGTCGCTCGTGCTTATCGCGCAATTGAAGGAAAACTGATCTCCGGGCACAGTCTTTCGCGAAGTGTCATCTACCTTGCGGGCAGCCGGGAGTATGTCATCTGCAGTGGCGCGCGTGACTGCTCCGTTGCATGGTTTCTCTGGTAGCGATTCGATACCGCTCAGGAAAAACCTTCGGTACCCAAGTACTGAGCCGACGATAAGAACTGCACACGCTGTGACGCCAAGAGCTACTTGAATTTTCCTGTTTTTGATCTTAAGGCTCGTCTGTTTCATTCTATGCACTCGGTCGATTCTTAGCATCTTCCATGCGGGCATCACTCTCTACCCACCCGCTCTGGGTCGCCGTACGAATGATGTTATCTAGACTGTCTTTGCTTACCTCGGAATAGCCGTGTTCCTTGCGAGCCTCAGCCGCTGCGTCAAGCATGGTTTGAATGGTTGCATCTTCGGTCATATTCAGCTTCTTTCCGCTGTGGTAGATTGCTTTATCCTTTTCATCCACATCGCGCCCCTCAAAGATATTGTCAACGCCGAGTGCTGCAGCACCTCCGAAGAATGCACCTCCCGCTGCGGCGGCTGCCTCTGCGGCCATTCCTTGCGGAGCCAGGGCGACAGTACCTACTGCGACTCCAGTTGACACAACGGTCTTGAAGAAATCTCCCTGCCGCTTGAGCGCGTCGTTCGCGCTTTTGTCAGCCGTCACCTGTTCATCAATACTGACGTCAGCACGTGAGTGGCCGAGAATCCCCTCGATCACCCCAGAGTTATGCGCAATGGCCTCGATCGCTTCTGATGTTGCTCCTCCATAAATATCTGGATTCGCCATATGTGCTTCGATGGCACTACTGGTATAAATGGTGCGACCGTAGATTACTGAGGCGGCCGCGTCGTCGTCCTTGCCGAGCGCGTCCAGGAAGCGATATGTGTCCGTGCGATCAAGTCCTCTGGGCAGTTCGCTGTTCGTCGTAAAGATATTATCTGCGCCCGGGCCTGCAATTGTCCTGTTAATCTCCGGCATGTAACCTGCTGCGATATGCCCGAAGCTCTCGCCCGTACTCTTGGTTACGAGCTCTTCTCCATCTTCCGGAGCTGCGATGGCATGCATGAGGTTGTTCACGATTTCTACCTGATTCCTGTTATGTGGAATCGGGCCGGCGGGCGTCAAATCTCCGTGCGATACCCCCGTAACTGCGGCCTCTAGTGCGTGACCAACAGATGCCCCTCGGTCTGTATTCCTGGTGCTCTCAAGCAAGTGGTTCAGGTTCGACTTGTCATGAAAAACATCCTCCGCGGCATCGGGATTGTGCGAGAGGGCATCCATGAAGCCAACCATGGGGTCGCTACCATTCGACTTGCCGAAAATGAGATCGATGTTAGGGCTGTCTCCCCAAATATCCTTGGTCCCCATCGCTCCTGAAGCATGAGCTTTATCCCTTTTAAGGAGGTCATCGCCGTATCCCGCGAGGAAACTTTTGTCGTAATTTCCGTGGTGCATCAAGCTACTCATTACCTGGAATCCCTGCACACCCACTGGTGCTCCAGAAGCTTTATTATTGAAGTTGCTGTTTCCCTCCCTCAGTACCTCGCGCTCCCACCTCTGCATATCTGCAGAATCGGACTGCGTCGCTGTAGCCAACGTCATGCTGAAATTCTTCTGCAAATCCTTGTAAGCGTCAATGTCGGCACGATTTCCCTGGTGTGTCGCGGCGATGTCGGTCCAGAACTGCAGCGTCTGTTTCCCACCGAGGCTCGTTGCGAATCGCTCGGCAAAGAGGTCGTCGCTGCGATATTTCTTTAGATCGCGATTGAAGGCGGCGATTTGCTTGTCGGACATGCCCTCCGGACGCCTTGCGAGCTTCGCCCATTTCTCGGCATCTTCAAGCGCGTCGGCAGCGGAGTCACGATCCTTGTACTTGGCGTCCGAGAAGCCATACTCAGCTTGATCTGCGATTGCGCGGAGAACCTCGGCAGCTGTGGTGTCACTTTCAGTCGCTTGGTTCAGAATGCGCAGAAGCTCATCCCGGAGCGGCTCGACCGCTTTTTTGCTCTCGGGAGGCTCGGGGTGCACGCTTACCAAGACCTTGAAACCGCCACCGTCCACGCCGTACACCGAAAGGCCCTTCTTGAAACCTCTTTCGATAGCGCGATTCAGCTCGTCCCTACACTTGATGAGTTCGCCGCGAGTGTCACGTAGAATATTATGAATTGTGGTGGCCTGAGTGACGGCATCGCTGAACTCGCCCGCTGTTTTGCTGATAAATTCTCGGGAGACAGTGGCGTTCACACCGGCCCAATTGGCGCGGTTGGCCCCTTGCTTAAGGCCAACCCTAGCGACCTTTTCCATTTCGGTCAGGTTCCTGATGGTGGAGGACCAATCTGTGATGGCCTCCCCCAGTGCTGAGAAGTTTGCCTGGCGCAGCTCTTCGAGATTCACGGGCGCTTCCCCTCGTCAAAGGCCTTGTCAAGCGTCTCAATGCTGCTCATGGCGCGATAAATGGTGTCCTCGTCGCTCTGGTGAGTCTTCCTTGTGAAACGCATGTGGTTCGAGATATGCGCGCACGCGTCCAAGAGTGACTTCAGCTGCTCCTCCCACCGAGTCGAGACGTGCTGAAGAGCACCTCCTAGAGCGAAACCTTGTGACCTCAGCTCGCCGGCGGCTGTGTCGCTGGTGGGCACGGCAACACGTGCTTCCCGCCATAGCCGGTCGTATAGATCGTGAGCTTTGCTACCGACTGCGGCCAGATCCTTGTTCGAGACCTTGAGTACTCCCGCCTCCGTGGGCATACCTAGCCCTCGACCGCCATCGCCGGGATCAGCCCCGTTCAGCCGCATGTGTGCGGAACTGCGTTCAGTCGCCTCCGCCTTGAGCTTTTCCCACTCGTCCCATGCCATGGGCGCACCCTTCCCCCGTGACTCAGGCCACCTCGTCGGATGACACTGTTCGGCTAAATCTAACAACGCGTGTGACCCCGCACCGTGTTGCACGACTGAAACGTCGTGCCTGCTGGCCGGTCGTTCCGTACAGGTGCGTCAAGTCATGGCTTGTGCCCAAGTTTGATGACTGATGAGGCCGATACCTTTGGCTGATTTGCAACTGCTGCTACGCAAAGTCGAGTTGGCTGTCACGCTGAGTGTGACTAGAGTGACGCGGGCGCGATAAGTGACCACCGAGCCACCGCGATCCTCAAACGATCGGGGTAGGCCGGTAACGGGGAGGGTAGGCATCGTGCTTGCTACAGAAGGGCGCGGGGGGACGGCGCCGTCATCGGGCGCTGACCTCAAACGCGGGCTGGAGGCGCTGAAGACCTTTCGGCGGCGCGTCAACACGCTGCTCACGGAGTTCGAGGGATCAGCGGGCGGTTCGAGCGCGGTCGGGGGGTACAAGCTCTCCCGGGGTTCCTTCAGCGGCGAGGGCAGTACGTTTCCGGCAGCCGATGGCCTGTACTCGCAGTACAACCAAGTACACGAGCGGCTGACCTCGCTCTCCAAGATGCTCGGTGACCAGATCGACGCCATGAGCATTGCCGTGCATGGTGCGGACGTCGGGTTCGACAACCTTGACGAGGACCTGAGGCAGCGCTTCTGGGCGATTCAGACCAGGGTCGACCGTGATGCTGCTGCCGCTCAGCGTGAAAAGGACGGCATGCGCGACTCGTCCCGCAGCAATACCGACGACGGCTCCGACTCCGGGTGGCGTCTGTGAGCTTCGAAGGTCACCGCCTCAACGACATGATCGACCTGGTAGAACAGGCCAATCCCGGCGACCTGGAGAGCGCGGGGGAAGCGCTCAAGAAGGCTCGCAACGCGATTGCCGCGGCTGCCAAGGAGCTTGGCGAGCACATCGATCGTGTCGACTGGGAAGGCGAGGCGGGGGAGGCGTTCCGTAAGTGGGGCAAGAACCTCGTCAAGGACACGCATAACCTCTCCGATTTCGCTGACACGGCCAGCGTTCATATCGCATCCGCGGGGGCAGGGCTGGCGTCCGTACGCAGTTCCATGCCGCCCCGGGACCAGCGCGCCGATCCGAAGATGGTCGAGGACATTCCCACCCCCAAGCGGGTGGACGGCAACGCGGAGTACGACGCCGCGACCAAGGCGGAGAAGCATCGGCAAGAGGCGATCAACCAGATGAACCGGTTGTCGTCGTTCTACCAGGTGTCGCAGCACTCGATGGCCGGGCAGGAGCCGCCTACGTTTTCGGCTATGCCGAATGTGGGAGTACCGAGGCCTGTGGGCAGGGGCGATGGTTCTGGTGGTGGGGGGCAGGAGGCGGCGAACTCCACTGTGGTTCCAGCCGGACCTCTGGGAATGGCTCCGGGTCCCGTCGACACCGCGATGTCAGTTCCCGCACCTTCGGACGACACCTCGCCGCCACGGGGCGCCGAACGTGGTCCGATCACCACCCCGGGCGGCTCGATCGTTACCCCGGACCAGTCTGTTGGCACGGAGATCGACAGCGTCGGTACCTTGCCGCCGCAAACCGTCAGTCCGGCACCCGGTTCGCCGCCTCCAGGCCCTGGCCCCACGGGTATTGGTGGCGAACCTGTCCCTCCCCTCGTGGGCGGTCCTCGGAACCCGGCGATCAATGGTCCGGTGACTCGGCCCTCAGCGCCCGCAGGGGGGCCGAAGACTTCACTCCCGGCTCAGGGGCGAACCATGGGCCCGGCCGGGCCGACTGGGGGTCCGGGACGTGCTCCTTCGAGCCCGATTGGGCGCGCAGGGCAGACGGCTACGGGAAGAAACATCAGTGGTCCGACGACGGCTGGGCAGCCGCCGTTGGGACGTGCCGTAACCGGAGGAACGCCTCGACCCAGCGAAGCGGTGGGCCCGCGTTCTGGCGTGCCCGGGACTGGTGCGGGACGCGCCAATGGCGTTGTCGGAGGGCGGCCTGCCTCTGGCCCGGTGCCGAATCCTGGCCAGTCTCGGGTGTCCCGCGGCCCGGTCATTGGCGCTGAGGGCACTGGTGGTTCGAGAACCACAGGCGGAGGCGGAAACCAGCGCGGGGTAGTGGGAGCGAAGCCCCAGGGTCGCCCGGCTGGTGGGGGGCAGGTGCCTCGCCGGTCCACCGCTAACGCAGATGGTGTTGTCGGGGCCCCCAGGGGGCGTGTACCCGCCCGCGGGGGCGGCAGTAGCGGGTTCACAGCTGGTGGAGCAGGCTTGGTGCGTGGTTCTGGGAGCAACAGACAGCGCCCTGATCGGGACGAGGACGAGGGTGCGCAGCGGCCTGGGTGCCTGGTCGAGGATGAGGAAACACATCTGCCTAGCAGCCGGCGGCAAGTGCCGCCGGTAATCGACTGATCGCGAGCGAGGACGTGCAGGGCATGGAGCCAAAGTTCGACCGACGTTGCCAATGGGTCGAGCCGTTTTCGGGGCCAGGACGGAGATTCGCCGCTCTCGTGGGCTCGACAGTCGGTGTGTTGGCCCTCGTGTCAGTCGCGCTGGCCCCGAGCGCTGTTGCCGACGATGTTCGGTCTCAGCAGTGGCACCTGGATGCCATGGGTGCCGATGACCTGTGGAAAGTCAGCACTGGAAAGGGAATCAAAGTCGCGGTTGTAGACACGGGGGTCTCGGAGACTCCTTCCCTCGAAGGCCGCGTGCAGCCGGGCAAGGACGTGACGGACCTGCCTGGTGGGTCACGGGACGACTACGACAGGCATGGAACCACGATGGCTGAGCTGATCGTGGGATCCGGCCGAGGCGGGGGAATACAGGGCTTGGCGCCCGGAGCGAAAGTCGTGTCCTTCCGCACCAATCTGGGCGACAAGTTCGGGAAGGAGGGAAGCCGGAGTGCCGAAGCAATTCGGGCCGCGGCCGACAGTGACGCCCAGATCATCAGCATGTCCTTCGGTTCTGATTACATGTATCCAGATGAGAAAGAATCGGTGAAGTACGCCGCTTCGAAGGGCAAATTGATGTTTGCCAGCGTTGGCAATGACAGGGAGAAGAAGAACTTCATCGGGTATCCCGCCGCATACCCATCTGTCACGGGAGTCTCCGCTGCGGACAAGTCCGGCAAGGTCGCAAAGTTCTCTGAACGCGGTGACTACGTTGACTTGGCGGCCCCGGGCCTAGGTCTTCCCACATGGTGTGATGAGACCTTCCGCTCGTACTGCGAGGACGGCGACGGAACCAGTGCGGCCACGGCCATCGCCTCCGCCTCCGCCGCCCTGATCTGGTCCAAGCACCCCAACTGGACGGCCAACCAGGTCCTCCGCGTCCTCCTCGACACGGCAGGCCGCGACTGGCCGAAGGACGATCCGAGCATGTACCTCGGTTATGGCCTCGTCCGGCCGGCCCCCAACTTGCTGGAGGGGAGGGGGGACCCCGGCCCCGCAGATGTCGACCCCCTCACCAATGAGAAGACGCCCGGTGCGGGCACCGGCACCGGCAAGGAGGCGTCGCCCTCTGCTTCCTCGCCGGCTTCGTCGCAGCCTCCAAAGGGGGCGACGGATGACGGGGCCGCGGCGGCAGCTTCAAGCGCCAAGCCCGGGGAGAGTGACGGGCAGTTGTGGTTGATCGTCGGGTCCATCGCCGCAGCCGCAGTGATCGGCGGGAGTGCCTTCGCAGTTATGCGTGCTCGGCGCAGAGCCTGACCGCGACGCAGCATCACCCGACCCATACCAACAAAGGTTCAAGAAGGGAGCCCAGCCGTGGCTGAAGGCCAGAAGTTGAACAATGAGCAAGTGGCGCTGCTGAAGAAAGAGATCGTGGGCAAGTACGAATCGGTCCAGCAGCAGCTCAAGCGTCTCCAGGGCACCCTCGACACGATGGAGGTCAACTGGCGAGGCGTCGGAGCTCACGCATTCGACAAGAAGCAGACTGAGCTCAACGAGCGCATGCAGGCGATCGGGAGGATCCTGGTGGACTTCCTGGAAGGCATCAGCGGCAACGAGAAGCTCACGGACGGACTTGAGGACCAGGTCCGGTCGACGATGGACAGCATCGACGTGCAGTACGGCGGCAAGCAGTCGGCCATCAACAGCTACTGAGACACGTCGTTCCCAGTGGAATGACCCTCTATAACCACCGAGAGACGGGGTAGACATGGCAAACGTTCACTACGGTGAGATGGCGGTCAAATATGGTGGCCTTGATGCCATCACGACCGAACTCGGTAACCAAGCCAAGCAGTTGGAAGCGGATCTCGCTGATATCAAGCGGGCGGTGGCGAAGGTGGCCGAGGGCTGGGAGGGCAAGGCCCACGAGGCGTACGTCCTGAAGCAGAAGGAGTGGGACGCCAACGCCGAGGCCATCCACCGGGCTCTGGTCGAGATCGGCCAGAAGGTCGGCCAGGCCGGCGGTGACTACCGCGGCGGTGACCTGAAGGGCGCCAGCTACTTCCAGTGAGCCGGAGTAGAACGCAACACCGGGGTGGACACGCGCGGGAGGTGTCCACCCCGTCTTGTTGCCTACTCCGGGGCGGCTCCACCATTCAGCGGCTAAGGCTCCAGGTCGAACTCCCCGTCGCGACCCCAGTACGAACGCGCGCCACTCCGCCCCGGGCGTACCCGCAGGACGGCCTTCGGTTCGATAAATGACCGCATGGCCACCGCACCCTCGGGTCGCATGGTCGATCAAATTGATGCTGATTCAAGAGCTTCGAGAATTACCGCGAGATCATCTCTCGATGCTGCGCAGAAAGCTTGGTCCTCTTCAGTGATGCGGAGCATGGCCTCATTGAAAGTAGTTCCATCGGGGCCAGGTTGCTGAATGAGGCGAGTGGGTGCGATCATCCAATGCCGGGTTACCTTGAGTGTCCATTCAATGGCGGTTGGTGTTTCTCGAATCACCGCATCGAAGACCCCTCTGAAGTCTTCATGAGGCTCCGCGAATCGCCAGGCGACGAAGGACACTTGCAGATATCCATATATGGGGTGCTGTTCGACAGGAGACCTGAGCCAGACTACCGATCCGAAGTTGTTCAGGACCCGTTTGATTCTTTCGCGCTGCGTGCCCTCAGTCAATGGCTTGCCTCCGCGTCTCAACGACGTCCCCTAGGTGGGAGAATCTGGTAATCCCCGTTGTGCCTGACAACCTTCTCGCCGTCATTTACATGCCGGAGCGCCCTCGCGTAGTCACCCAGAGGACTGGCTTGCTGCTAGGTGTGGGGTCGTAGGCGTAGTGACCTGACGTCCACGTCAGTCCCTGTGGGTTGGCCATCTCGGTGAGGCGCAGTTCGTGGTCATGGGTGAAGTCGTAGCGCACCCCGTCCGGCCCCGTGCGGGCGGACAGCGCGTCGAAGTGGGTGTACTCGTATCGGGAGGCACCACCCATCGCATCGACATTGGTGTGCGGTTGCCCTCACCGTCGTCCGCGGTCCGCGAGGCGGGATCGCCGACCGTGTCCCGGTCGAGTCCCTTCCCCGTTGTCGATGACGGTTTGAATCCCCATACGTCTGGATCAAGCAGCGCCACTCAGAACTCCCCAGCCACCAACCCCGTCTGCACCAACGGCTTCCCCCGCTTCCGTGACACGAAGGTCCCCCGTCCCGCCGGCATCGGCCGCGGGCGCACGCCGCCCAGGATGTCGCCCTCGCCGGGGTCTCCGGCGAGCACCACGCCCTGCGCGCCCAGCTCCTTCATCCGCTGCATGAAGGGCTCGTACGCCGCACGTCCCGCTCCCGCCGTCGAGCGCGCGATGATGAAGCGGACGCCGACGTCGCGGGCGAAGGGGAGCAGTTCGGTGAGCTGGCCCAGCGGGTTGCCGCTGGAGGTGGAGACCAGGTCGTAGTCGTCGACGATCACGTACACCGTCGGGCCCCGCCACCAGCTGCGGTCGCGGAGCTGCTGGGCGGTGACGTCCGCCGTGGGTGTGCGGCGGTTCATCAGGTCGGCCAGGGCCGTCATGTGGTGGTCCATGGCGTTCGACATGGGGATGTACTCGGCCAGGTGCGAGGCCGGTGTCACGCCGAGGAGCGAGCGGCGGTTGTCGACCACGAAGAGCTTGCACTCGTCGCCGCTGTAGCGCTCGGTGAGGCGGGTGATCAGCAAGCGCAGCAGGTTCGACTTGCCCGACTCGCTCTCGCCGAAGACGAAGAAGAAGGGGTCCTGCTCGAAGTCCACGAAGACCGGTTCGAGGTTGGTCTCGTCGAGTGCGAAGGACACGCCTCGGTTCGGGAAGACGTTTCCCGGCGGCAGCTGCTCGGAGGGCAGTTCCCTCGGCAGCAGGCGGACCTCCGGTGCACCCGCCCCCGACCAGTGGCGGGTCACCTCGGCCGTCAGCGCGGCCGTGGCATCAGCGAGGTCGGTGTCGGACGACGCGCAGTCGACGCGCGGGACCGCCGCCATGAAGTGCTGCTTCTGCGGAGTCTGGCCTCGGCCGGGCACCCCGGCCGGGACGTTGGCGGCGATCTTGCGGTCGAACTCCGAGTCCATGGTGTCGCCCAGGCGGAGCTCCAGGCGGTTCATGAGGTGGTCCTTGAGGTTCGACCGGACCTCCATCGACCTTGACGCGCTCAGGACCAGGTGGACGCCATAGCCGAGGCCGCGCGCCGCGATGTCGAGCACTGCCGGTTCCAGGCCTTCGTACTCCGAGCGGAAGTTGCCCCAACCGTCGATGATCAGGAAGACGTCGCCCCACGGCTGGTCGGCCACCGTGATCTCACCGCGTGCCCTGCGTGTCCGGAAGTCGGCGATCGACGGGATGCCGGACGTGCGGAAGTACTCCTCGCGTCGCGTCATCACGCCGTACACCTCGGCGACCGTGCGCCGCACCCGCTCGGGGTCGAGACGGGAGGCGACCCCGCCGACGTGGGGGAGTCCGGCCACGGACGACATTCCGCCGCCGCCGAAGTCAAGGCCGTAGAGCTGCACCTCGTGCGGGGTGTGCGTGAGCGCGAACGACGCCATCAGTGAACGCAGCAAGGTCGACTTGCCCGACTGCGGGCCACCGACGATCTGCATGTGGCCCGCCGCGCCCGAGAAGTCGCACCACAGTGCGTCACGGCGCTGCTCATATGGCTTGTCGACCAGGCCGAGGGGGACGACGAGCCGCCCCGCTCCCTCGTAACCCGGCTGCGTGAGCCCACGCCCCGGCACGGCCGCGAGACCCGGAAGCAGCTGGTCCAGGGACGGTGGGCTGTCCAGCGGCGGCAGCCACACCTGGTGGGCCGCCGGGCCCTGCGCCTCCAGACGGCGCACGATGACGTCGAGGACGGTGTCGGCGAGCGCGTCGTCCGGGTCCGTCGCCGACTGTGTGCGCGGCTCAGGCACTACCGCCGGCGCGGCATAACGCACGGGAACCTCGGCCGCCGTGAACAGCACCGGACGGCGGTCCACCGGCCGTGGCCCGCCCAGCGCCGCGGCCTGCTGCGAACCCGAGCGGTACACCCCGGAGACGTACGCCGCCTTGAAGCGCACCATCTCGTCCGTGCCGTATTTCAGGTAGCCGGAGCCGGGCACGTTCGGCAGCTGATAGGCGTCCGGGACGCCGAGTGCCGCGCGCGACTCGGCCGCCGAGAAGGTGCGCAGACCGACTCGGTACGAGAGGTACGTCTCCAGGCCGCGCAGCCGGCCCTCCTCCAAGCGCTGCGAGGCAAGGAGCAGATGCACACCCAGCGAACGGCCGATACGGCCGATCTGCACGAACATCTCGATGAAGTCCGGCTTGGAGGTGAGGAGTTCGCTGAACTCGTCGATGACCAGGACCAGGGACGGGATCGGCTGGAGCGGGGCCCCTGCCGCGCGCGCCCGCTCGTAGTCGTGGATGTTGGCGTAGTTGCCCGAGTCGCGCAGCAGCTCCTGGCGCCGGTTGAGTTCGCCGCGGATGGAGTCACCCATGCGGTCGACGAGCGTCAGGTCGTCCGCCAGGTTGGTGATCACGGCGGCGACGTGCGGCATCTGCGCCATCCCGGCGAAGGTCGCACCGCCCTTGAAGTCGGCAAGGACGAAGTTCAGGCTCTCCGAGGAGTGGGTGACGGCGAGGCCGAGCACCAGCGTGCGCAGCAGCTCCGACTTGCCCGAACCGGTGGCTCCCACGCACAGACCGTGCGGGCCCATGCCTTCCTGCGCCGCTTCCTTGAGGTCCAGCATGACGGGGCGGCCGTCCTCGCCGACGCCGATCGGCACGCGCAACCGCTCCGCCTGCGCGCGCGGGCGCCAGGTCCGGGCCGTGTCGACCGAGTTCGCGTCACCCAGGCTCAGCAGATCCGTGAACTCCAGGTTGGCCAGGAGAGGCTCGTCGTCGTCCCCGCCCGATGCCACCCGCAGGGGGGCCAGCTGCCGGGCCAGTGCCTCGGCGGCTTCGTAGGAGAGGAGATCGGGCTTGCCCTCGTACACCAGGCCGTGCCCGGACTCGATGCGCAGCGTCTTCGGCTGCACGACGACGGACAGCCCGCCGCGACCGCCTGTCAGTTCCCCCGGTACGACCTCCACGACCGTCACGCCCTGCAGTCCCTCCGGGGACGCGAGGACCGACATGGGAGGCAGCGAGAGACCATCGAGTACGACGACGATGTGCGGCTCGTCCGGCACATGTGTTCCACCGGGGTGGAAGCGGGGACGCCCCTGCAGCCGGGCGGAGAGCATGGCCTCGAGCTCGATCGGGTCACCGGTGATCAGGCGCCGGCTGCCCGCACCGTCCGCGGTGCCCTGCGTCTGGCAGTGCGGGAGCCACTTGGACCACTCCCATTCCGGAGCGGCCTCCCTCCCCACCGCGACAGCGATCACCAGGTCCTGGGGGGAGTGCAGCGAAGCGAGAGAACCGGTCAGCGCCCGGGCCGCCGCCCGGACGGTGTCCGGATCACCGCTGACCGTCACGTGGTAGAAGGCCCGCAGAGAGATCGCCATGGGCAGGTCTTCCAGCGTGCTGTGCGCGGCGAGAAAGCGCTGCATCGCCCCCGCGGTGAGCGGTTCCAGTTCGTCCACCGGGGCGGTCTCCGGCGGGACGAGCGGGGTGGCGAGCGACTGCGGGCCGAGCCCGACGCGTACCTGCCCGAAGTCCTCGTCCCCCGTACGGCGTTCCCAGACCCGGCTGCCCTCGGCGACCAGGGCCCACAGCTGTTCGGGGGAGGGATGGAGGTAGTACTGGGCGTCACGCTGGGCCCGTGCGGTCTCCAGGGCTTTCCGCCGGGTCTGCTTGAGATATCGGAGGTAGTCGCGCCGCATGTCGGCCAACTCGCCCTGCGTCCCGCGCCGGTAGCGGATCAGCATCGCGACGGACATCGCAACCGTCGAGGCGACCATCACCATGCCCATGATCTTCATGAACGGATGCGAACTGGGCATGAAGAAGAACACCACGGACCCGCCCATGCCCAGCATGGGAAGGAGCTGCATCATCGCGCCCTCCTGCTGCCCACGCGGCAGTTCGGGCGGCGGCTGCAGCACGACATCCTCGGTGGGTACCTGAGACGGCAGAGCCCGAGGTGGGCGCTTCACGACGATGTGGCTCACTACGCACCAATTCCCCTACAGGGCCGAGGTGTTCCGTCCGCCGCCCCGTTTCAGGCGGACGCAGGCCGCTGTGTGATCCTACTGATACGGGTGGTGACCGGTCGGCGGTAGGGTGCCGAGGTGCGCGTGAGCACCTGCTAATCCGGCCGAAGAGCCGCCCGTGCAACCGGCCGATGAATCGGTGCATTCAGCGGTATGTGGTGAGGGTTGCCACCAAGAACCAGCCAGCTGGGTCCGATTGCGCCGCGATGCGCCACACGATGCGGCACAGTCGGCGGACATGCCACGCGCGCAACACCAGCAGCACTGATGACATCGCCATCAGGACCACAGCATGGAGGGGGAGCAGCAAGGTGAGCATGACGGCCTCCGCGACGGCCACCGGATCGGGCAGGACCGGCCCGGGGACCACTCCGGGACCCGCCTCCGGGACCGGCGCGGGATTCGGCTTCTGCCGGGTCACCATCGTCGCGCCCGACAGCCGGATCGACGTGGCACTGCCCGACGACATCCCGGTCGCCGACATCTACCCGGAGATCCTGCGGCTCTCCCGGCAGAGCCCGGCCGAAGGCGCCCCCGTCGGCTACCACCTCGTACGCCGTGACGGTGCCGTCCTTGACAGCGCCCGGTCCTTCGCGGCGCAGCGCATCCTCGACGGCGAGCTCCTGACCCTGCGCCCGTTCTCGGAGTCGTTGCCGCCCGCCGTCTTCGACGACGTGTCGGAGGCCGTCGCCTCTGCGGTGACGCGCGATCGCACGCTGTGGGACGGCGACTCGACGCGCGTGGCAGGGCTCATCGGCGGCGCCGTGCTGCCGGCCCTCATCGCCTTCGTGGCCTGGACCGCAGAGCCCCGCCACGACATGCACAGCCTGCCGGGCATCCTCGCCGCCGTCGCGGGCCTGCTGCTGCTCACGCTCGCCTGCGTGCGTGCGCGGATCTACGACGACCGGACCTCGGCCATCGCTCTCGGCCTCGGCGCCCTGCCGAACGTGGCCGTGGCCGGCTCCGGGCTGCTGCCCCTGACCGAGGGGCAGGGCATCGGCAGGCTCCAGTTCCTGCTCGCCTGCACGGCCGTACTCATCGCCTCGGTGATCCTCACCCTGGTGTCGCCGCGTGGGGACGGCCCGTTCGTGGCCTTCGTCTTCGCCTCCGCCGTCGGCCTGCTCACCATGTTCATCGCGACGCTCAGCAGCCTGGAGCCGATCGAGACAGCGGCGCTCTGCGCCCCGCTGGCCGTGGGTGCTCTCGCGTTCCTGCCGGGTCTGTCCATGCGGTTCGCCCGCATCCCCATCGGCTTCGAGTCCCCGCACGCCGCACGCAACGAGTACGGCGCCGAGCCGGAGCCGCAGCAGCCGGTCGACGCCGAGCGCATCGCCGCCCAAGCCCGCCGCGGTCATGAACTGCTCGTCGGCCTGGTGGGCGGCTGCGCCCTGGTGTCCGTCGGTGCGGCCGCGGTGCTCGGCTTCTCCGACGATGTCTGGGGGCAGCTGCTTGCCCTCGCCACCGGCATCGCGATGCTGATGCGCGCCCAGCTCTTCCGCTACACGGCTCAGGTCGCCTCCACGCTGGCCGCGGGCCTGGGGGCGCTCGTGCTGCTCGGACTCGGCCTCTGCCTCAACCCGCCGCACGCGCTCATGCGCGATGCCCTGCTCGGCGACAGTTCGGCCCTCAACGTACGGACGCTGTGGCTGATCGCGGCGATCGCGGCCGCCTCGGTGTTGGTCACGGCCGTAGGTCTGATCACGTCACGCCGAGGAGTCACCCCGTTCTGGGGCCGTTTCACGGAAATCGCGGAAGGCTTCGTCCTGCTGACGTTGGTCCCGCTGACCCTGGCCGTGTTCGACGTGTATGCCTCAGCACGAGCGCTGACCAGCTGACAGCTGCGCCCTGTCTGTCAGCCCGCGTCCCGGCTGCCCTCGCCCGCCGCCGGCTCCAGGTCGAACTCCCCGTCCCGTGCCCCGAGTACGAAGGCTTGCCACTCCGCCTCGGTGTACCGCAGCACCGTCTCGGGCTCGATGGATGACCGCATGGCCACGGCGCCGTCCGGCAGGTACGCGATCTCGACCCGCTCCTCGTGTGCCTCGGTGCCCGGTGCGCTGTGCCACTCCACGCCGGAGATGTCGAGAGCGTAGAGCTCGTTCTTCTCGCGCTCTTTGCGAGCCTGGACGTCCTCGTGCTGTGCCTCGGCCATGGCGCGACGGCCCCTTCCACCTGTGCGAACCAACCGTGAGCTCAGACTACTTGGCAGCCCGGAAGGTACGCAGCGCAATGGCCTCGTCACCCGCGGTTTCAGGCGCGATCCGCCAACCCTGAACGGAGGGTGGCGAAAGCGCGGAGATAAGGTGACGCGCGCATCGTGCGGAACCTGAACCAGTGGGCATTTGCGGTGAGTTCACCCGCAACTCCGCACGACGCGACGCCCCTTCGAACCGGATCCGAACCAGATCCGAACCAGATCCGAGCCAGGCCCGAGCCAGATCCGAGCCAGAAAGGCCCTGCCGCGTGAGCTACGGCCCGCAACATTCCCCTTTTACTCAGTCAGTTCTGAGCGCGGAGAGGGAGAACAAGAAGCGCCGCCTGAGGGCGCTGGCCGTTCTGCTGGCAGTGGCTCTCTGCGTGGGCAGCGGTGTCGTCTGGGCGGTGGCCGACGACGATCAGCCGCAGGCGAAGACGCCGGCCGCCGTCCGGCAGGCGCCGGACGAGATCCGGGAGACCGTAGAGAAAGCACCCCGGAGCCCTGAGGCCAACCTCGCCGTCGACTACAACGAGAAAGAGTTCAAGAAGAGGTTCGGGCGCGAGACCGTCCACGCGCCCGGCGCCTGGGCGACGGAGAAGCACTTCGTCCGGGGGACAGGCAGCACGCTCAAGGGCTTCAAGTTCGGCACGTTCGAGGAGGACTGGTCCGCCGAGCTGACCGGGCCGATATGCGACACCACCCGCCACGTCACCGCCGACGGACGCACGGCTGTCCTCCTCCAGGGGAAGGCCGACAAGCCCAAGGGCGAGGACGACAAGCCCAAGAGCGACAAGGGCAAGAAGAAAGACAAGAAAAAGGACAAGAAGAAGGACACGAAGAGCAAGGGCAAGAGCAAGGGCAAGGGCAAGGGCAAGAAAGCCAAGAGCAAGAGCCCCAAGGCCGACGACCCCGCCAAGTACCTCTGCGACGAGCTGGCCTTCTTCGACCTGAACACCGGCGACAAGCTCTGGCAGGTGAAGCTGCCCGACGCCAAGGGAGCGTTCGCGCCGCACACCAACGTGACCATGACGCGTGGCACGGTCGCCGTGGCCTGGGGTAACGGCTCGGTCGCGTACGACATGAAGCGCGGGCGGCAGCTGTGGACGAGCGCGGCCTCCGCGGAGTGCCGGGACCTCGGCTTCGCGGGCGGGCGCGACCTCCTTGCCCTCGCTCAGTGCGGGGACACCGATGAGCCCCGGTTCAAGGTGCAGAAGGTGCGGCCCAGGACAGGCAAGACGGAGTGGACCTACAAGGTGGCGCGTGGCATCGAGAGCGTCTACCTGGTGTCGTCCGACCCCGCTGTGCTCGCCGTCTCCACCGCCGGTACCGCCGTGACGGACTTGATCACCCTCGATGACCGGGGCGGCTACCGGACCACGATCGACATGCCGGAAGACCGCTTCGCCGACCATTGCCACAAGCCCCTCTTCGGAGCCGTGGAGACGTGTGACGCGATCGTGGTCGGGCGGGACCAGCTCTTCCTGGCGGCCTCGAAGGGCTCGCCCGCGGACCACTGGATCGTCTCGTACGACCTCGGTACCGGTAAGACGGTCAAGAAGTTCGACTCGAAGGCGGACCGCCCGATGTACCCCTTGCGGGTGAGCGGCGGCAAACTGCTCGCGTTCCGGCCGAGCGACGACGGCGTCTCGCCGGCCGCCGTGGTCAGCCTTGACCCGCGTACGGGCAAGGAGAGCCCGTATCTGCTCTTCGGCATGCCGGACCGCATCGGGATGGAGAATCCGGAGGAGACCGAGATCATCGTCGAGCACGGCCGGGTCTTCTTCGCCCCCCGGGAGCTGTCCGCGGAGGACAGTGGACCCTGGAAGGGCACGGCCCTCAGCGCGCTGGGAGTCGAAGGCGCCTGAAGCGCGGAATCTGAAGCACGGATCCTGAAGCGCGGAGCCCGGCCGTAGAAGCCCCCGGCAGGAACCTCTGGCGGGAACCTCTCGGCAGGACCCCCGGCAGGCCCCCCCCGGCAGGCCCCCCGGCAGGAACCCCCGCCAGGAACCCCCGGGGACTGGACAAGAGCCCTGTCAGTCGTCCACGACCCGGCTGGTACCCTGTGTAACGGCCGTATGTGTACGCGCCCCCGGACCCCCGAGATCGGACCCCCGGTCAAGGGCCTGGAGGCAGCGCCCAGCGGACCTCGCCTCCCGAGTTACGGAAGCTCCCCTGAGATTTAGACCAGGGGCACTCGGTGGCCACGAAAAGACTACGAGGAGTAAGCGTGTCGCTCGACGCCGCTACGAAGAAGCAGATCATGACCGAGTTCGGCCAGAAGGAGGGCGACACCGGCTCCCCCGAGGTCCAGGTCGCCATGCTCTCCCGCCGCATCTCGGACCTGACCGAGCACCTCAAGACCCACAAGCACGACCACCACTCCCGTCGTGGTCTGCTGATCCTGGTCGGTCAGCGCCGCCGTCTGCTGCAGTACCTGGCCAAGAAGGACATCAAGCGCTTCCGTGCGCTGGTGGACCGTCTGGGCATCCGTCGCGGTGCGGCGGGCGCGAAGTAAGACATCGTGAAGGGGGCGGTTCCCACGTAAGAGGGGGCCGCTCCCTTTGCTGTACGTGCGCGTTGTCACCGACGCTTTGTAGTCTGGTGACACAACCACGTCCCCGCGGGTAGGGATCACCATGGTCCAGCGCTCGGGGGACAGCAGTACGACCCCACGAGGGAGAGGCGCACCCAGCCGCCGCCGGTCCTCGGTAGTGGCCCCCGGGCGAAACCCCCGGGAGCTTCGATCGAAGACCGGCCCGCACACACGGCGCGCTTCTCCACACAGTCCCCGTCCACGAAGGACGCATGGGACGCCGCCCCCGGGCCACACGGGCCCAGGGGCGAGAAGACGAAACGTAGACACGTAGGAGAACAGTGGAGAACGAGACCCACTACGCCGAGGCTGTTATCGACAACGGCACTTTCGGCACCCGCACCATCCGCTTCGAGACGGGCCGCCTGGCCAAGCAGGCCGCAGGCTCCGCCGTCGCGTACCTGGACGACGACACCATGGTGCTGTCGGCCACCACCGCTTCCAAGCGGCCCAAGGACCAGCTCGACTTCTTCCCCCTCACGGTGGACGTCGAGGAGCGGCAGTACGCCGCCGGCAAGATCCCCGGTTCGTTCTTCCGTCGTGAGGGCCGTCCCTCCGAGGACGCGATCCTGACCTGCCGCCTGATCGACCGCCCGCTGCGTCCTTCCTTCAAGAAGGGCCTGCGCAACGAGATCCAGATCGTCGAGACGATCATGGCGCTCAACCCCGACCACCTGTACGACGTGGTCGCGATCAACGCCGCCTCCTGCTCCACGCAGCTGGCCGGCCTGCCCTTCTCCGGCCCGATCGGCGGCACCCGTGTCGCACTGATCAAGGGTCAGTGGGTCGCGTTCCCGACGCACACCGAGCTCGAGGACGCCGTCTTCGACATGGTCGTCGCCGGTCGCGTCCTCGAGGACGGCGACGTCGCGATCATGATGGTCGAGGCCGAGGCCACCGAGAAGACCATCCAGCTGGTGAAGGACGGCGCCGAGGCCCCGACCGAAGAGGTCGTCGCCGCCGGTCTGGAAGCCGCGAAGCCCTTCATCAAGGCGCTCTGCAAGGCCCAGTCGGACCTCGCCGCCAAGGCCGCCAAGCCCACCGGCGAGTTCCCGGTCTTCCTGGACTACCAGGACGACGTCCTCGAGGCCCTCACCGCCGCCGTGAAGTCGGAGCTCTCCCAGGCCCTGACCATCGCCGGCAAGCAGGAGCGCGAGGCCGAGCTGGACCGCGTCAAGGAGATCGCCTCCGAGAAGCTGCTCCCGCAGTTCGAGGGCCGCGAGAAGGAGATCTCCGGTGCCTACCGCGCGCTGACCAAGAAGCTGGTCCGCGAGCGCGTCATCAAGGACAAGGTCCGCATCGACGGCCGTGGCGTCACGGACATCCGTACGCTCGCCGCCGAGGTCGAGGCCATCCCGCGCGTGCACGGTTCGGCGCTGTTCGAGCGTGGCGAGACCCAGATCCTGGGCGTCACCACCCTCAACATGCTCCGTATGGAGCAGCAGCTCGACACCCTTTCGCCGGTGACGCGCAAGCGCTACATGCACAACTACAACTTCCCGCCGTACTCGGTCGGCGAGACCGGCCGCGTCGGTTCGCCGAAGCGCCGCGAGATCGGCCACGGCGCGCTCGCCGAGCGCGCGATCGTGCCGGTGCTCCCCTCGCGCGAGGAGTTCCCGTACGCGATCCGTCAGGTCTCCGAGGCTCTCGGTTCCAACGGCTCGACGTCCATGGGCTCGGTCTGTGCCTCGACGATGTCGCTGCTGAACGCCGGTGTGCCGCTGAAGGCCGCCGTCGCCGGTATCGCCATGGGTCTGATCTCCCAGGAGATCGACGGCCAGACGCACTACGTCGCCCTCACCGACATCCTCGGTGCGGAGGACGCGTTCGGTGACATGGACTTCAAGGTCGCCGGTACGAAGCAGTTCGTGACCGCGCTGCAGCTCGACACCAAGCTCGACGGCATCCCCGCCTCGGTCCTGGCCGCCGCGCTGAAGCAGGCCCGCGACGCGCGTCTGCACATCCTCGACGTGATGAACGAGGCCATCGACGTTCCGGACGAGATGTCCCCGAACGCGCCGCGCATCATCACCGTCAAGATCCCGGTGGACAAGATCGGTGAGGTCATCGGCCCGAAGGGCAAGATGATCAACCAGATCCAGGAGGACACCGGCGCCGACATCACGATCGAGGACGACGGCACCATCTACATCGGTGCCGCCCAGGGCTCGCAGGCCGAGGCCGCCCGCGCCACGATCAACGGCATCGCCAACCCGACCATGCCGGAGGTCGGCGAGCGCTACCTGGGCACCGTCGTGAAGACGACGACCTTCGGCGCGTTCGTCTCGCTCATGCCGGGCAAGGACGGTCTGCTGCACATCTCGCAGATCCGCAAGCTCGCCGGCGGCAAGCGCGTGGAGAACGTCGAGGACGTCGTCGGCGTGGGCCAGAAGGTCCAGGTCGAGATCGCCGAGATCGACTCCCGCGGCAAGCTCTCCCTCATCCCCGTCATCGAGGGCGAAGAGGGCGACGACACGAAGGACGACACCGACAAGTGACGTCGCGTAGCACCACGACGACGGCCCGCCCCTCTTCGGAGGGGCGGGCCGTCGCCCGTACCCAAACCCTCCTCAAGGGCAAGGACGGCATCGGCACGGTCCGCCGTACGACGCTGCCGGGCGGCCTGCGTGTCGTCACCGAGACCCTGCCCTCCGTACGCTCGGCGACCTTCGGGATCTGGGCGAACGTCGGATCCCGTGACGAGACGCCGTCCCTGAACGGCGCCACGCACTACTTGGAGCACCTGCTCTTCAAGGGCACCAAGAAGCGCAGCGCCCTCGACATCTCGGCCGCGCTCGACGCGGTCGGCGGCGAGATGAACGCGTTCACGGCCAAGGAGTACACGTGCTACTACGCACGCGTGCTCGACACCGACCTGCCGCTGGCCATCGACGTCGTCTGCGACATGCTGACGGGCTCCCTGATCCTCCAGGAGGACGTCGACGCCGAGCGTGGCGTCATCCTCGAAGAGATCGCGATGACCGAGGACGACCCGGGCGACTGCGTGCACGACCTGTTCGCGCACACGATGCTCGGCGACACCCCTCTCGGCCGCCCCGTCCTCGGCACCGAGGAGACGGTCAACGCCCTCACCGCCGAGCGGATCCGCCGCTTCTACAAGAAGCACTACGACCCGACCCACCTGGTGGTCGCGGCCGCGGGCAACGTGGATCACAACAAGGTCGTACGACAGGTCCGCGCCGCCTTCGAGAAGGCCGGCGCCCTCCACCGCACCGACGCGACGCCGGTCGTCCCGCGCCAGGGCTCCCGTGCCCTGCGTACGGCGGGCCGCGTCGAGGTCGTCAACCGCAAGACCGAGCAGGCCCACGTCATCCTCGGCATGCCGGGCCTGGCCCGCACCGACGAGCGCCGCTGGGCCATGGGCGTCCTGAACACCGCGCTCGGTGGCGGCATGTCGTCCCGCCTCTTCCAGGAGGTCCGGGAGAAGCGCGGCCTGGCCTACAGCGTGTACTCGTACACGTCGGGCTTCGCCGACACCGGCCTCTTCGGCGTGTACGCGGGCTGCCGCCCGAGCCAGGTGCACGACGTGCTGAAGATCTGCCGCGACGAACTCGACCAGGTCGCTCAGAACGGCCTGACCGACGACGAGATCAGCCGCGCGATCGGCCAGCTCGCGGGCTCCACCGTCCTCGGCCTCGAGGACACCGGCGCGCTGATGAACCGTATCGGCAAGAGCGAGCTGTGCTGGGGCGAGCAGATGTCGGTCGACGACATGCTGGCCAAGATCGCGGCGGTCACCCCGGACGACGTCCGCGAGGTCGCCCGTGAGGTCCTCGGTCACCGTCCCTCGCTGTCGGCCATCGGCCCGCTCAAGGACAAGCAGGCCGCCCGCCTGCACGAAGCGGTCTCCTAACTCGCTCAACTCCCTTAAGGAATCAGGCACATGAGCAAGCTGCGCGTGGCGGTCATCGGGGCGAAGGGCCGCATCGGCTCCGAGGCCGTCCGAGCCGTCGAAGCCGCCGAGGACCTGGAACTGGTCGCGGCCCTTGGCCGGGGCGACAAGCTGGACACGCTGGTGGAGACCGGCGCCCAGGTCGTGGTCGAACTGACCAACCCCGATGCCGTGATGGGCAATCTGGACTTCTGCGTCCGGCACGGCATTCACGCCGTGGTCGGTACGACGGGCTGGACCGACGAGCGCGTCGCGCAGCTGGAGACCTCACTGGCCGCATCGCCGAAGACGGGCGTCCTGATCGCCCCGAACTTCTCCATCGGCGCGGTCCTCACCATGAGGTTCGCGCAGATCGCGGCGCCGTACTTCGAGTCCGTCGAGGTCGTCGAGCTGCACCACCCGAACAAGGCCGACGCCCCCAGCGGCACCGCCACGCGCACCGCCCAGCTCATCGCCGAGGCGCGCCGGGAAGCGGGCAGCGCCCCGCAGCCCGACGCCACGACGACCGCGCTGGACGGCGCCCGCGGCGCGGACGTCGACGGCGTGCCGGTGCACTCCGTGCGCCTGCGCGGCCTCCTGGCCCACCAGGAGGTGCTGCTCGGCGGCGAGGGCGAGACGCTCACCGTCCGGCACGACTCGCTGCACCACAGCAGCTTCATGCCGGGCATCCTGCTCGGCGTACGCCGTGTGGTGAGCACTCCGGGCCTGACGTTCGGCCTGGAACACTTCCTGGACCTGAACTGACGCGGGCCGGCTGACCTCATGCGAGCGAAGATCACTTACGCCGTCACGGCTGCCGTCCTGGTCGTCTACTTCGTCCTGGTCGGCAGCCGCGGCGTGCTCCTCATACAGCACGGCACCGCGCTCACCGTCACCTTCGGCGTCGCGGTGCTCATCCTGCCGTTCATCGGCGTCTGGTTCCTCTGGAAGAACACCCAGTTCGTCCAGCGCGCCAACCGTCTCGCCGCCGAGCTGGAGGCCGAAGGCGGCCTGCCGGTGGACGAGTTGAAGCGCACGCCCGGCGGCCGCATCGACCGCGACTCGGCCGACGAGGTCTTCGCCAGGCGCAAGGCCGAGACCGAGGACTCGCCGGACGACTGGCGCTGCTGGTTCCGCCTCGCCGTCGCCTACCACGACGCCCGGGACACCCCGCGCGCGAGGCAGGCGATGCAGCGCGCGATCGCGCTGCACGCGGGCAGGCCGGTGAACGTCTAGCGTCACCGTCCAGCGTCTCGGATCAGGCGGTACGGCGGTACTCGTCGGCCCACACCTCGATGGAGTCGGCCGCCCGGTTGAACGCCTCGTACCGCGCCAGGAAGTCGGCGTTGCGGTCGGTGAGCAACGGCTGCTGCCCTTCGGTCCGCTGATCCCGGCGTACGAGGACGAGAGCCTGCCCTTGCACGGTGCGGGGCAGCCCTAGCCACCGCACGGGCTGCTGCGTCGTACGCACCGTCACGACCTGCGCCCACGGCACGGTCTGCGTCGTCAGGAAGGCCACACGACGCAGCCCGTGCGCGCTCACCCACGTACCCATCCGCAGCAGGCGCAGCGCGCTCACGATGACGGCCACCGCGAGCCCCGCGCAGAGAGCGGCGCCCGCCGGCGAGTCCGCGAAGGCGATGATGACGGCGGCGACCAGGACGTACGAGGCGAGCAGCAGGAGCAGCGCGGCAGCCCCCACCCGCCACGGGCCCGGCCGGTAGGGCCGGCGCCAGTGGTCGCGGTCGTCGAACGGCAGCGCGGCGTCGTCCGCTGACTCGTCAAAGGCGCGGTCCGCCGTCAGGAAGGGCAGGGGCACGACTGAATCCTCACTCGATCCACGCACGGGCTGTGCCCGGTGAGGCTACCGAGCCCCGCTCCCGCCGACCACCTCTGGGGGGCCATGGGGGTGCCTCCCACGCCTTTGGTGCAGTGGGGGCGAGTCAGGGATCAGGCGGTCTTCATCGACCGTCCGAGGCTTCCGACTGCTGGTTCTGCGCGGGTGACTGATCGGGCGACAGGGCTGGCATGCCGAACAGCAGGGAACCCGCGAGGCCGGCGACCACGACCAGGCCGACCAGGGTGCGGCCCACGACCTGAGCGGCCGAGGCACGCTCTCGGGGTGGGGGAGTGACATTGCTGCGGAACTTGTCGGCTTCGGCGATGAAGGCGAACGGGACGGGCTCGCGCCGACGGAACATGGGGTGCGTTTCTCCTCACGCGACTCGAACTTAACTCTGTTGTCCAGTCAGACGCTCGAAACGGCCAATTGGTGCCCGGTTTCGCCAAATTCGCCGAAGATTGTCGTGGCGGGCCACCGAACGGCCGATTGTCGGTGCCGGGCCATAGAGTGGGCGCCGCCCGAGTGATGCACATGGAAGGACCCCCGCCAGTGAGCGAGACCCCCACCGAAGACCTCAAGCCCAGCTTCCGCAGCGAGGTCACCGTCGAGTTGGTGAAGCATGCCGCGACCGACTCCGACGTCCTGTGGGCCGCCCGTGTCTCCACTGCCGGCGAGCAGTCCCTGGAGGAACTCCAGAAGGACCCCGAGCGCTCCAAGGGCCTGATCAACTACCTGATGCGGGACCGCCACGGCAGCCCCTTCGAGCACAACTCGATGACGTTCTTCATCAGCGCCCCGATCTTCGTCTTCCGTGAGTTCATGCGGCACCGCGTGGGCTGGTCGTACAACGAGGAATCGGGCCGCTACAGGGAGCTTGAGCCGACGTTCTACGTCCCTGACGAGTCCCGCAAGCTCGTCCAGGAAGGCCGCCCCGGGAAGTACGTCTTCGTCGAGGGCACCCAGGCCCAGCAGGAGCTCACGGGCCGCGTCATGGAGGACTCCTACCGCCAGGCGTACGAGGCGTATCAGGAGATGCTCGCCGCCGGCGTGGCCCGCGAAGTCGCCCGCGCGGTCCTGCCGGTCGGCCTCTTCTCGTCGATGTACGCGACGTGCAACGCCCGTTCGCTGATGCACTTCCTCGGCCTGCGCACGCAGCACGAACTCGCCAAGGTCCCGTCCTTCCCGCAGCGGGAGATCGAGATGGTCGGCGAGAAGATGGAGGAGCAGTGGGCCAAGCTCATGCCCCTCACGCACGCGGCGTTCAACGCCAATGGACGTGTGGCTCCGTAAGGCACTGATGTACGGGTGGGCTGAGTGAGGTGTCCGTATTGCGGCATTTCGAGAAGTTCATCTAGCCTGATCAAACGGACCCGGCACTGCTTGAACCCCCGAGCAGGCAGTGCCGGGCTCCTCACTTGTCAGGTCCGCACACATCCCCCGAGGGGGGACCACGCGCTGAGCAGCGAGTAGCGTGTTACCCATGGCTCCGACCTCCACTCCGCAGACCCCCTTCGGCAGGGTCCTCACCGCTATGGTCACGCCCTTCACGGCGGACGGCGCACTCGACCTCGACGGCGCGCAGCGGCTCGCCGCCCACTTGGTGGACGCAGGCAACGACGGCCTCGTCATCAACGGCACCACCGGCGAGTCCCCGACCACCAGCAACGCGGAGAAAGCCGACCTCGTACGAGCCGTGGTGGAAGCAGTCGGAGACCGCGCCCACGTCGTGGCGGGCGTCGGCACGAACGACACCCGCCACAGCATCGAGCTCGCCCGCGACGCCGAGCGTGTCGGCGCCACCGGCCTCCTGACGGTCACGCCGTACTACAACAAGCCCCCGCAGGAGGGCCTCCTCCGGCACTTCACCGCGATCGCCGACAGCACCGAGCTGCCGGTCATGCTCTACGACATCCCCGGCCGCAGTGGCGTACCGATCAACACCGAGACGATCGTCCGTCTCGCCCACCACCCCCGGATCGTTGCCAACAAGGACGCCAAGGGTGACCTCGGCCGCGCCAGCTGGGCCATCGCCCGCTCCGGCCTCGCCTGGTACTCCGGCGACGACATGCTGAACCTCCCGCTGCTCTCCGTGGGCGCCTGCGGCTTCGTCTCCGTCGTCAGCCACGTGGTCACACCGGAACTGCGCGCGATGATCGACGCCTACTCCACGGGTGACGTACAGAAGGCCACCGAGATCCACCAGAAGCTGCTCCCGGTCTTCACCGGCATGTTCCGTACGCAGGGTGTGATCACCACCAAGGCCGCGCTCACCCTGCAGGGCCGCCCCGCGGGCCCGCTGCGCCTGCCCCTGGTCGAGCTGTCGCACGACGAAACGGCCCAGCTCAAGATCGACCTCGCCGCCGGCGGGGTACAGCTCTAACCACAGACTTCACAACTGAATACGCGAAACATCGCAGGACACCGTCCTGCACTCACACCAAACAACTGCTACTGCACGAACGTCATGCGCGCCACGTGCCTTGGAGGTACGTGGCGCGTGTGGTGAGGAGAGTCTTTTGAGTCATCCGCATCCTGAACTCGGCGCCCCGCCGAAGCTCCCCAAGGGCGGCCTGCGGGTCACCCCGCTGGGCGGCCTCGGTGAGATCGGCCGCAACATGACCGTATTCGAGTACAACGGTCGCCTGCTGATCGTCGACTGCGGAGTGCTCTTCCCCGAGGAGGAGCAGCCCGGAATCGACCTGATCCTGCCGGACTTCACGTCCATCAGGGACCGCCTCGACGACATCGACGGCATCGTGCTCACGCACGGCCACGAGGACCACATCGGCGGTGTCCCCTATCTCCTGCGCGAGAAGCCGGACATCCCGCTGATCGGCTCCAAGCTGACCCTCGCGCTCATCGAGGCGAAGCTCCAGGAGCACCGGATCCGTCCGTACACGCTGGAGGTCGTCGAGGGCGACCGCGAGCGCCTCGGCCCGTTCGACTGCGAGTTCATCGCGGTCAACCACTCCATCCCGGACGCCCTCGCCGTCGCCGTCCGCACCCCCGCGGGCATGGTGGTCGCCACCGGCGACTTCAAGATGGACCAGCTGCCGATGGACGGCCGCCTCACGGACCTGCACGCGTTCGCGCGGCTGAGCGAGGAGGGCATCGACCTCCTTCTCTCCGACTCGACGAACGCCGAGGTCCCGGGCTTCGTCCCGCCGGAGCGCGACATCTCGAACGTGATCCGCGGCGTCTTCGCCGGCGCCCAGAAGCGGATCATCGTCGCCAGCTTCGCCAGCCACGTCCACCGCATCCAGCAGATCCTGGACGCGGCCCACGAGTACGGCCGCAGGGTCGCCTTCGTCGGCCGCTCGATGGTCCGCAACATGGGCATCGCGAGGGACCTGGGCTACCTCAAGGTCCCGCCGGGCCTGGTGGTCGACGTCAAGACGCTGGACGACCTGCCGGACAGCGAGGTCGTGCTCGTCTGCACGGGTTCGCAGGGTGAACCGATGGCCGCCCTCTCCCGGATGGCCAACCGCGACCACCAGATCCGCATCGTCCAGGGCGACACGGTGATCCTGGCGTCGTCGCTCATCCCCGGCAACGAGAACGCGGTCTACCGCGTGATCAACGGCCTGACCCGCTGGGGAGCGAACGTCGTCCACAAGGGCAACGCCAAGGTGCACGTCTCCGGCCACGCCTCGGCTGGCGAGCTCCTGTACTTCTACAACATCTGCAAGCCCAAGAATCTGATGCCGGTACACGGCGAATGGCGCCACCTGCGCGCCAACGCCGAGCTCGGCGCGCTCACGGGCATCCCGCACGACCGCATCGTCATCGCCGAGGACGGCGTTGTCGTCGACCTCGTCGAGGGCAAGGCGAAGATCGTCGGCAAGGTCCAGGCCGGTTACGTGTACGTCGACGGCCTCTCCGTGGGCGATGTCGGCGAGCCGGCGCTGAAGGACCGCAGGATCCTCGGGGACGAGGGCATCATCTCGGTCTTCGTGGTGGTGGACTCCAGCACCGGCAAGATCACCGGGGGCCCGCACATCCAGGCCCGCGGCTCCGGCATCGAGGACTCGGCCTTCTCGGCAGTCATGCCGAGGGTCCAGGAGGTCCTCGAGAAGTCGGCCCAGGACGGCGTCGTCGAGCCCCACCAGCTGCAGCAACTCATCCGCCGCACGCTGGGCAAGTGGGTCTCGGACAACTACCGCCGACGCCCGATGATCCTTCCCGTCGTCGTCGAGGTCTGACCCCGACACTGCGTGAACCAGGAGCGGGGCGCCTCGATTTGCATCGGGGCGCCCCGCTCCAGTACGTTTACGTCTCCGCCTGAGAGGGAAGCACCCGGCGCTCACGTGCCCGGAGCAACCCGAAGAGGGCGGGGGAATTCCGACTCAGAACCTCTGATAAAGTCGGAACCGCCGGAAAGGGAAACGCGAAAGCCGAAAGGCCGGAGCGGGAACCGGAAAGGCACCGAGGAAATCGGACACGAAAGAGTCTGATAGAGTCGGAAA
>NZ_JBSFUS010000013.1:0-333532 GCF_053591915.1 Streptomyces sp. NPDC002853
AACCTGACCGACCCCGTCGCCAACATCACCGCGGCCGCGAACTACGCCGCCGACAAGTACGGCTCGATCGACAACGTCGACTCCGCCTACTGAGCGAAGGCCTTACGGCTTTCGAGCCACGCCGACCCATCCGGCCCGGATGGTCAACGAGCCGGGCATGGTCGCGTCCGGCTTCCATTTCGGCCAGGGAACGAAGCCCGGATCGACCAATTCAAGACCGTCGAAGAGTGAGACCGTCTGCTCCGGGCTGCGCAGAATATAGGGAATGGCGCCGGAGTTGTTGTACTCCTCCTGCACGCTGCGGTGCAGTTCGTCGTCGGCGTCGGAATGACTCAGCGAGGCATAGCTGCCGGACGGGAGTCCGGCCATCAGACCGCGCACCAGAGTCAGCACGTCTTCCCAGGGGTCTATATGACCCAGCACATCATTGATCACAAGGCCGATCGGCTGAGACATGTCGAGCGTTTTCGCCGCGCCCTCGAGAATCGTCTCGGTGTCGCGCATGTCCGCCAGCACGTAGTCCGTGGCCCCTTCGGGCGTGCTCCGCAATAGCGTGTCGACGTGCATCAGAACGATCGGGTCGTGGTCCACGTACACCACCCGGCTGTCCCTCGCTATGCGCTGGGCGATCTCGTGGGTGTTGTTGGCCGTGGGCAGTCCGGCACCCACGTCGAGAAACTGCTTGATGCCCTCCCGCGCCATCCAGCTCACCGAGCGACGCAGTACATCGCGTGACTCCTGGGCCATCGGGACGATCAGCGGGAACTTCTCCTTGTAGGCGTCACCGGCCCGCTGGTCGGATTCGTAGTGGTCCTTGCCGCCGAGCCAGTAGTTCCATACGCGCGCGCTGTGCGGAAGGGAGGTGTCTATCTTGTGGATGTCGGCCGGTTCACTGGTCATGATGGCGCCTCTCTCAACTGGTCAGGGTGGGAAGCAAGGACAGCGGAACGCAATCTGCTACGTCAACGGCCCTCCAGTCAACGTGAGTTGGTTTCCCGAGCACTGAGGGCAGTGCCCTGCTTCCCCCATCGCCACCTGGTGTCCTCGCCGAGGGTGTGCTGAGGTGCACCCAGTCCCGGAATCCCCACCCGGCCTCGGAGAGCGACTTTGCGCAGTCTGACCTTCGTCATCGGCACCGGCCGCAGCGGCTCCACCGCGCTGTCCCGCATCCTCAACACCCACCCCGACGTACTCAGCCTCAACGAGTACATGGCCTCCGTCGGTAACGCGGCCTTCCCCGAAGGCCAGGTCTCGGGCGCGGAGTTCTGGGAGGCCCTCTTCCGGCCCACCCCGTACTTCGCGAACATGATCCGCAGTGGCGTCCTCATGCCCGAGTTCCTCTACACGCGCCGCCCGGGGCGGTACACGGCGCAGGGCACGGGCATCCCCGCGCTCTCCCTCATGGTGTTGCCGCACCTCACCGACGACCCCGACGGCCTGCTCGACGAGATCCGCGAGGCGGTCGTCGACTGGCCCGAGCGCCCCGCCGCGCAACACCACGAAGCGCTCTTCGAGTTGCTCGGCACGCGAGGGGGGCGCAGTGCCGTCGTGGAACGCTCCGGTTACTCGACCGGCTGGGCTCCAGGGCTGCGCGCCGCCTTCCCCCACGCCAAGTTCGTGCACCTCTTCCGGGACGGGCCCGACTGCGCCCTGCCCATGAGCCGCCACCCCGGGTACCGCGTGATCACCTTGATCCGCGAGATCAGAGAACGGACGGGCGTCGAGAACTTCGGCGACCTGACCGACGAGCACGTGCGCTCGCTGCCGCCCGACCTGGCGCCCCTGCTCGACGAGCGGTTCGACCCCGCCCTCGTGCAGGACCGTGATTTTCCCCTGCGTCGGTTCGGCGCCCTGTGGTCCGAGCTGGTCATCCAGGGCACGCGCTTCCTCGGCGGGCTGCCCGCCGCTCACCGCATGACCCTCGCCTACGAGGATCTCCTCGATGCCCCGCGGGAGGAACTCACCCGCCTCGCCGCGTTCATCGGGGTCGACCCCTCCCGACAATGGCTGGACGGGGCGTGCGCCCAACTCGACACCAGCCGGCGCGGCTCGGCCGAGAAGCAGCTGACGGCCGCCGAACTCGACGACCTCAGGGAGAGCTGTGCGCCGGGCAGCCGGGCACTGGACATGGCCGGCTCCGCATTCTCTGACTAAAGTCAGAGAATGCGGAACGAGCAGGTGCAGCAGGTACGCCGCTTCAACCGGACAGTGGCCGAGCGCGTGGGAGTACTGCACGATCACTACCTCGGCGGCACACGCCCCTACGGGCAGGCCCGGCTGCTGTGGGAGCTCGGCGACGACGAGACGGCGCAGGACGTGCGCAGCATGCGGGACCGGCTCGGTCTCGACTCCGGCTACGCGAGCCGGTTGCTGCGGGCCCTCGAGCGCGACGGATTGATCGTCGTCGAGCCCCATCCCCGCGACCGGCGGGTACGCACCGTGCGCCTGACCGAGGCCGGACGGGCTGAGCGCACTGTGCTCGGCGAGCGCAGCGACGCCCTCGCCGCATCGCTCCTCGCCCCGCTCGCCACCCGGCAGCGGGAGCGACTGACCTCGGCCATGGCTGAGGTCGAGCGGCTCCTGACAGCCTCGGTGGTCTCCCTGGAGGTACTCGATCCCGGCCACCCGGACGCCGCCCACTGCCTGCGCTCATACGCCGCGGAACTGCAGGAACTCTTCGACGGAGGCTTCGACCCCGGCACCAGCCTGCTGCCCGACCCGGGCGAACTGCGCGCCCCACGCGGCCTGTTCCTCGTCGCCCGGCTGCACGGTGAGCCGGTGGGCTGCGCGGGGCTCAAACTGCCGCCCGGAGCACCCGCCGAGATCAAACGACTGTGGGTCGGCCCCCGCACGCGCGGTCTTGGTCTGGCCCGGCGTCTCCTGTCCGAACTCGAGGAGCGCGCCGCCCGGCACGGCAGCGATCGCGTACGGCTCGACACCAACAAAGCCCTGGAAGCCGCCACCCGCCTCTACCGCACCAGCGGCTACACCGAGGTCCCCGCCTTCAACGACGAGCCCTACGCCCACCACTGGTTCGAGAAACGACTCACCCCGTGACGGCGCGAGAAACAACCACGACAAGCCGCCCGGACCTGGGACACAGATCCGGGCGGCCCCGTCAGACACTCCGGCCGGTGTGAGAGGCCGGAAGGGCGTTACAGCCCCTGCCTGGTCCCCGGTATGGCGGGGTCGAGGCGCGCGTTCGCTCCGTTGATCACGAACTGCGAGCCGGGCTCGATCAGGATGTCTCCGTCCCGTGAGTCGCTGATCTTCACGTTGCTCAGCGTCGCGCTGCCCCGCGCGCCGCCCATGGCGAGGATGCCGGAGCCGTTGTTGGACCTGGAGATCGTCACGTTGCTGATCTTCACGTCCGGCATGGCACCTCCACCCGTCTTGAACTGGATCCCGTCGTACGTCGAGTCATGGATGTCGGTGTCGCGGATCGTGACACCCGGGATGCTCGGGCCCTGCGCGAACAGCGTGATGGCGCCGAACTCCTGGTCCTCGTTCCAGAACGCCCCGCCGGTGCGGTAGAGCCCGTTGTTCGCGATCAGCGTCTGCCCGGTGAAGGGGATCGGGTCGTGATCGGTCGCGAGCATGATGCCGGGGTAGTTCATGGTGTCGTACACGAGGTTGTTCTCGATCTTGTTGCCGTAACCGCCGTACACGGCGATGCCGTTGGCGCGCCAGGGCAGCTGCACCGTGTTGTTGCGGAAGACGTTGTCGTGGCCGATGTCGACCGACGGGTCCTTGACGTACTTGCTGGCCCACACGGCGAGCGCGTCGTCACCGGTGTTGCGGAACGAGGAGTTGAAGGCGGACGAATTGCGGGTGCCGTTGGTGAAGTTGATGCCGTCGGCGTAGGTGTTGCGGATGCGCATCCCGCTGAATTCGAGGCCGTCGCCGGGTCCCCACAGCTCGGGGATGTTGCTGTAGTCGCGGCCGACCCAGGCGCCGACGTTGGCGTGCTCGATCCACACGTTCGCGATCTTGGTGTTCTTGCCGAAGCGGCCGTTGAGACCGACACCGCCTTCGGCGTTGCCGTCGCCGCCGCGGATGGTGCCGGAGCCGAAGATGGCGATGTCGGAGATCTTCGTGTTGTCGTCGATGTCGAAGCCGAAGTTGCCCTCGTGCGGGTGGTTGATGCCGCCCGCGTCCTGCGGCGGGATCAGCGAGTACAGCTGCGAGTGCCACATGCCGGCGCCTCGGATCGTCACGTTCTTGATGCCCACCTGGTTGAACTGGCCCCGGTTCAGCGGGTCGTCGGTGAGGATCTTCTTCTCCTGGCGCCACTGCCCGGCCGGGATCCACACGCAGTCGATCTCGCCGTTCTGGTCGGCGGTCACCGCCTTCTGGATGGCGTTCGCGTCATCGATCCCGTCGTTGGGGACGGCCCCGTACTCGGCGATCGACGTGCACGAGGCGGGCTTGCTCGCCGCGGGCGCCACCTGCTCCAGGTCGATCAGGTCGATCGTGTAGTACGCGGCGTCGTCCCCCGCGTCGCGCTGCAGGCGGAATGTGGTGCCCTCGGGGTAGGTCTGCGCGAGCAGGGCGTGCGACTCGTCGAAGAGCCGGCGCGCGTCGCCACCAGGGGTGTTGGTCAGGCCCTCGGGCTGGTCGGTGTTTCCGTACAGCCAGCTGTGCTTGGACGACAGGGCCAGCTTCTGGACGAACTTGCCGTTGGCGTAGAGGCTCAGCGTCTTCTCCTGGCCGCCGCCGCCCGGTGCGTCGGGGATGGAGTTGCGTACGACGATGGAGTTGGTGGCGCTGGTCGAGGTGAACTCCACGTACTGGCCCGTCGAGTTGAGACGCACCGACTTGCGGCCCGAGGACTCCGTGGCGAAGTTGGTGTGGCCGAAGGTGCGCTCGGCGTCCGCCTCCAGGAGCGTGCCGTTGTGTTTGCCGTCCTCCGCCTCGTACTCGACGTAGGGCGCTGCCGCGCCGCGCCCGACCACGATGGAGCGTGCGAAGACGTTGTTGTCCTCGTTCGTCTCGTCCACGACGTCGGTGGCGTCGGCGGTCGCGGTGAGTGTGGCGCCGCCGCTGGTGGCGGTCCATGTGCCGGCCAGGCCGACGGTGGCGCTCTCACCCGCGGCCAGGGCGGGCGTGGTGCCGTCGAGTGTCTTGTCGCCCACGGTCAGGCGCGTCACCGAGCCGGCGCTCACGGCGCTGGTCCCGCGGTTGTGCACCTTCGCCGTGAAGGTGACGGCGGCGCCGACGGCGGGGTTGGCCGGGGTCGACGTGATGCCGGTGACCTCCAGGTCGGGGCCGGGGCTCTGGCCGACGGTCAACTTCGTTTCGGCGGTGCGGCTGTTGTTGTCGTTGTCCTGCTCGGCGACCGTGTCACCGGGGTCCACCACCGCGGACACGGTGTAACTGCCCTGCGCCCGCTTGCCGATGTCGACCGGGACCGTGGCCGACTCACCGGCGCCGAGCGCGCCGACCTTGGCGTTGCCCGCGACCTTACCGCCCAGACTGACGTCGACGGTGGTGGCCGCCGATGCGGCCGAACCGGTGTTGCGCACGGTGGCGTCGACCTTGATGGCATCGCTCTCGCTGGGCTGCGCGGGCCGCCAGCTCAGGTCGGCGACGGTCAGGTCCGGGTTGGGCGCCGGGGTGCCGTTGACCTCGAACTCCGCGACCTGGCCCGCGTATCCGGAACTGTTGGAGTAGATCTTCAGCCGGACCTCGGCATAGCGCCCGGAGACCGGGATCGTCACGCTGTTGCGGTTGCCGGCGGGGTCGAAGGTGTAGTCGGCCCTGGCCTTGACCGTGCTGAAGTCGGTGGCGGACTGGGTGCGGCCGAGCACCTCGATGTTCTGCTTACGGGTCGACCAGGCCGCGTCCGGGTTGAGCTTGAGGACGACCGAGTCGAGCTCCGCGTCGGCGCCGAGCTTCACGGTCAGCGTCGACGGATGGCCGCTGGCTTCCCAATAGCTGCTCGTGCTGCCGTCGTTGGCGTTGGGGGCGTAGTAGGTCTGGGTGGACGAGGACGCCTCGATGGGCTTCTTCAGCGCCAGATTCGTGGCCGCCTCGGGCGCTGACGGCGCCGTCGGCGCCGCGTGGGCGGCGACGGGCAGAACCCCGGCGGCCAGTAACGCGGCGGTGAGCCAGGCGCCGATGGTGCGCCGGCTCCGCTGTCTCCATCTCACGATGTTCCTTTCGACGTACGGGTACTGACGCGTTCATGACATAGCGACCCTTGCGACATACCGGCCCACATCTGTGGCGTGCTCTTTCAGGGCATGGGGCGTGGGGGCGTCGCCAGCACTCAACCGCCACCACAGCGAGAACGCAAGATGCGTGGCATGGATTGCAAATATTCGACAGAGTTACGAGATCCTCGGATGATGCATTGGATCTGCTGAACTACCGGCGCACGGCGTGAACCGGGGCGCGGCACCACGCCGACGGCCGATGCTGCACATAGTGTGCGAAACCCGGCAGCCGCGAGGACGCCCGGCCGCGAGAGCGTCGCCGTGCGACAGCCCGAACAGTGCGAGGTCAGATGTCCCAGAAGGCCGATGGCACCGACGACGCCGATGGGTCGTCCATCCCCACGACGCACTGGCTCTTCGGGGATCAGCTCGGGCCCCATTTCACCCAACCGGGCACGACGGGGCCCCGGCACGACGCTCCGCTGCTGATGATCGAGGCCCGTTCCGTGCTGCGCAGGCGGAGGTTTCACCGGGCCAAGGCACACCTGGTGCTGTCGGCCATGCGCCACCGGGCCGCCGAGCTGGGTGATCGCGTGCGGTATGTGAAGGCCGAGACCTACCGCCAGGGCCTGCGCGAAGCCGCCGTCGTCGGAGACATCACCGTCCATCACCCCACCTCCCACGCCGCGTTCGACTTCGTGTCCTCGCTTCCCGGCGTACGAGTGCTGCCCGCACGGGGGTTCCTCGTGCCGAACGACGACTTCGCGGCCTGGGCCAAGGGACACGGATCCACCCGGCTGCGCCAGGAGGACTTCTACCGCTGGGTCCGGCGCGGCGGCGGAATCCTGATGAACGGCGACGAACCCGCGGGCGGCCAGTGGAACTTCGACACCGACAACAGGGAGGCACCGCCCAAGGGCGCGGCGACGCTGGACGTGCCGTCCCCCTACCGCCCGCAAGAGGACGACATCGACGCCGAGGTACGCGAGGACCTGGACCGCTGGGAGCGCTCGGGCGACGTCTCCTTCGTGGGTGAGGACGCGCCGCGCCATTTCCCCGCCACCCGCCGCGAGGCGCTCGCCGCACTCGACCGGTTCATCGAACACCGGCTGCCCACATTCGGTGCGTACGAGGACGCGATCCTCACCGCAGATCCGGTGATGAGTCACAGCCTGCTCTCCGCTCCGCTCAACCTCGGACTGCTCGACCCGGACGAATGCGTGCAGCGCGCGGAAGCCGCCTGGCGCTCGGGCCACGCGCCGATCAACAGCGTCGAGGGCTTCGTGCGGCAGATCGCGGGGTGGCGGGAGTACGTATGGCACCTCTACTGGTACTTCGAGCGGGACTACCGTGACCGCAACGCCCTGCGGCACCACGCTCCCGTACCCGACTGGTTCGCCGAACTCGACGCCGACGCGGTGGAGGCCCGGTGTCTGTCGACCGTCCTCCAGCAGGTGCGCGCCACCGGTTGGACCCACCACATTCCCCGGCTGATGGTGCTCGGCAGCCACGCGCTCCAGCGCGGCTGGGATCCGGCCGCCGTCACCGACTGGTTCCACCGGTGCTTTGTCGACGCCTACGACTGGGTGATGGTGCCGAACGTGGTGGGCATGTCGCAGTTCGCCGACGGCGGGCGCATGACGACCAAGCCCTACACCTCCGGCGGCGCCTATCTGAACCGGATGAGCGACCTGTGCGGCCCGTGCGCGTACGACCCCAAACGCCGCACCGGCGACGACGCGTGCCCCTTCAGCGGCGGCTACTGGGCCTTCCTGCACAGGCATCGCGCGGTGCTGGAGAGGAACGCCCGCATGGTCAGGGCCGTGCGCGGCCTGGACCGACTCACGGACCTGGACGAGCTGTTGGCGCAGCAGGCGCACGTGGGGGACGACGCCCCCTGAGGCGGGACGGCCGACGGCGGCGGCATCAGCCGCGCGCGGAGTCGGCCAGCACCTCCCGTGCGGCGCGCGAGCCCGACGCGAGCGCGCCCTGCACCGAACCGGTGGCCCGGTGGTCCCCGCACACATACCGTCCCGGGCGGTGGCGGGCAGTGCGGCTGAGCGGCCAGGGCGGCAGCATGGCGGGGAGCGCCCCCGCCACGGTGCGCACGGCCACCTGCTGCCAGCCGCTGGTGTCGGTGCCGTACAGCTCGGCCAGGCGTCGGAGCACGGCTTCGGCCGCGCCGGGCCCGTCCGTGCCGAGCACCGAGGTGGAGATCAGTGCTGTGCCGGGTGGTGCGTAGGTACGCGAGACCTCGCTGAGCACACAGGTGTTGAGCACGGTTCCGGTGCTGTCGACCACCAGGGTCGGTTCGCGCAGCGGCGGGCTGCCGGATGCGTGGTAGTAGGTGGTGACCGTGCGTCCGTCCGGCACGGGCAGGCCCGGCAGCAGGCGGGCTGCCGTCGCGGCGTCCGTGGCGACCACGATGCTCGCGGCCGGCACCTCACTTCCGTCCGTCAGCAGCACGCCCGCGTCGGTGACTTCGGCGACGGGCGTCTCCAGGCGCAGGACACGGGTAGGCAAGTTCCCGGCCAGCTGCGCGGGCACCGCGCCGATGCCCTCGGCGGGCAGACACAGTGACCCGCGGACCATGCTCCGCCACACCAGGTGGAAGAACCGGGCGGAGGTCTCCAGGCGATCCTCCAGAAAGACTCCCGACAGGAACGGACGCAGGATGTGATCCACCGCCGCGTCCGAGACGCCCGCCCGGGACAGCGCGGCCGATGTGGAGCGGTCCGGACGTCGTTTGAGAAGGGTGACGGGCAGCACGGCATCGCGGGCGGTGAGCGCCGCCATCGCGGCCAGGTCGCGGGGCGCCAGGACCCGCCCGGGCAGCAGGGCCCCTGCCGCACCGGGCTCCCTGGTCGGATCGACGAGACGGACCGGACCGTCCGGGGTGTGTGCGAGGAGGCCCGGGGTGAAAGGGCGCAGCCGAAGACTGCGCAGATAGACGCGCCGTTTCACCTGCGGGTAGGCGGTGTTGAACACCTGGAACCCGCGATCCAGCAAGAACCCGTCCTGCCGGTCCGTCCGCATCCGCCCGCCCGGCCCGTCGGACGCCTCCAGCAAGGTCACACGCCGCCCGGCGCGGCACAGGTCCAGGGCGCAGGCGAGGCCGGCGAGACCGGCACCGACGACCACGACGTCCGCCGCACCGCGGTCATGGACCTTTGCCATCCGGCTCGCCTCCATATGCCACTACCGCTCTGTTGCCACCTTCGGAGGTCTGTCCGCTCCCGAAATGCCCCCTGTGGTGTTCAGCTCCATCATGAGACTCGTCGTCCCGACGATCGGAAGGAACACGCCACATGGCCAAGGACAAGAAACTCCGCAAAGGTGACGAGGTCACCTGGAGCAGCCACGGGCAGACCACCCCCGGCACCGTGAAGAAGAAGATCACCGGACGGACCGAGACCGCCGGCCGCACGGTCGACGCCTCCAAGGACGAGCCGCAGTACGAGGTGGAGAGCGAGAAGTCCGGCCGCCGGGCGGTCCACAAGCCGGAGTCACTGCACAAGAAGCGCAAGTCGTCATGACCAAGGCAGCCGAAACGGACCGCAAGGACACCTTGGAGCAGTTCGACGAAGCCGTGAACATGACCGCGGGCGAGCTCGAGACGTGGCTCAAGACTGAGGACTCCCGCAGCGTGGGCCAGTCCGACGGTTCATCGGAGAGCGTGGGCCACGCCTCGGGCCGCCGCATCGTCACACTGCTGCGCACCAAGAAGGCCGACCTGACCGACAGCGACGTCACTCATATGCGCAAGGTCGTCGGCTACGTCCATCGGCACATCAAGCAACGCCCGAAGGGCGACATCACCGAGACACCCTGGCGCTACTCCCTCATGAACTGGGGCCACGACCCCGAGAAGGCGGGCTCCGCATCCTGAACGTCCGGATGCGGGGCCCGGTCGGCGAAGCGTGGGTCAGCTCTTGGGCATGAGGACGGTGTCGATGAGGTAGACGTTGGCGTTGGCGGTCTTGATGTTGCCGCAGACCACCTTGGCGCTGTCATTGACCTTGTACGACTCGCCCGACCCGGAGGTGGTCAGGCTGCCTCCCTCCAGCGTCTTGAAGGTGCCGTCCGCCAGCTTGTCCGGCGTGATCTTCTCCCCTGCCACGTGGTAGGTGAGGATCTTGGTGAGCTGGGCCTTGTCGTTGAGGACCTTGTCCAGGTCGGCCTTCGGGATCTTCTCGAAGGCCGCGTTGGTGGGCGCGAACACCGTGATGTTCTCCGCGTTGTTCAGCGTGTCCACGAGACCGGCCTTCTTGACCGCCGTCACCAGGGTGGACAGCTCCGGGTTGTTCGATGCGGCGGTCGCCACGGGGTCCTTGGCCATGCCGTCGAGCGAGCCCGCACCGTCCTTGGGGACAGAGGAACAGGCAGGACCGAACGGGCCCTCCATGTCACCTGCCGACGCCGACGGTGCGAACGCCGCGAGCGAGAGGGGCAGCGCCAGTGCCGCGGCTCCCAGCACGATCCGGGTGGTTGCGCGGTGACGGGTGGTTGCGCGGTGAGCAGTCATGATCAACCCTCCTTCGGCGGACACAGACATCCACCGGCCCCCCTGACGGCCTACAGGCCGGTGAAGGCGCGGGGCCACCGGGTCGGCGCGTCTCCTGCACGCCCTCACATCAGGCATTCGTCACGACCGGCACGTTTGGATTGCCCAGATAGGTAACTTTTTCTCTTTTCGCCCAATATTTTCGAAACGAACGCTCCCGGCGCCCTCCTGCGCCGTGACTGCCTTCAGGCCACGCAGGTGTGAATACGCGAGGGGCGGCTACATATCCTTCATGCCGCATCATGATCTTGTCGTTGTCGGAGCGGGTACGGGCAACTCGCTCATCGACGACCGCTTCGCCCATCTGGATGTCGCCGTCGTGGCGGAGGGTCCCTTCGGGGGTACCTGCCTCAATGCGGGGTGCATTCCCAGCAAGATGCTCGCGTTGACCGCGGACGTGGCCCGTCATGTGCGGGAGAGCGAGCGTCACAACGTCCGGGCCACGCTGCAAGGCGTCGTATGGCCGGCGGTCCAGGAGCGTGTCTTCGGGCGGCTCGACGCCACGTCACGCGACGGGGAGCAGGGCCGTCGGGACGAGGACTTCGTGACGGTCTACCGGGGGCGCGCGCAGTTCACCGGGGAGCGTGAGCTGCTGGTGGAGGGCGAGGGCGGGAGCGAGCGGGTCACGGCGGACCGGATGGTGATCGCCGGGGGCGGGCGCCCCGTGGTGCCACCGGTGGTCGCCGACTCGGGGCTGCCCTTCGAGACCTCCGACACCGTGATGCGGCTTGATCAGGTGCCCGAGCGGATGGTCATCCTCGGCGGCGGCTACATCGCGGCGGAGCTGGCCCACGTCTTCCACTCGGCCGGGGCCGCCGTCACCGTGGTCGAGCAGCAGGAACGGCTCTTGATGCCGCAGGACGAAGAGATCTCCCGGGTCTTCACCGATCTCGTGGACGCGCAGTGGGATCTGCGGCTCGGGCGCGAGCTGAGCGAGGTGGCCGG
Organism: Streptomyces sp. NPDC002853; assembly: GCF_053591915.1. Classification (NCBI taxonomy): domain Bacteria; kingdom Bacillati; phylum Actinomycetota; class Actinomycetes; order Kitasatosporales; family Streptomycetaceae; genus Streptomyces; species Streptomyces sp. NPDC002853. Next base: position 11,668 of record NZ_JBSFUS010000013.1, read on the forward strand.
CGAGCCCGGCGCGCTGCGGCTGACGCTCGACGACAAGACGGTGATCGAGGCGGACACCCTGCTCGTCGCCGTCGGGCGTCGCCCCAACAGCGACCACCTCGACGTCGAACGGGCCGGCATCGCATGCGACGACAAGGGCCTGATCACCGTCGACGAGCAGCTGCGGACCAGTGCCTCCGGCGTCTGGGCGCTGGGCGACATCGCGGGCGGCGGCCCCCCGTTGAAACATGTCGCCAACCGCCAGGCCACCGTGGTGGCCCACAACCTCCTGCATCCCGGCCGACCGCGCTCGATGTCCTACGACGTCGTGCCGTCGGCCGTGTTCACCTCCCCGCAGATCGCCCAGGTGGGACTCACCGAACAAGAGGCCCGTGAGCAGGGTCTTGACTACGCGAGCGCCACGCACCGCTACGAGGACGTGGCGTACGGCTGGGCTCTTGAGGACACCACCGGCTTCTGCAAGGTGCTGGCCGAACGCGGCACCGGCCGCCTGCTCGGCGCCCACATTCTCGGGGACCAGGCATCCACCCTGGTGCAGCCGCTCGTCCTCGCCATGCGCTTCGGCCTGACGGCTCGGGACGTCGCGGAACAACCGCTGTGGATCCATCCCGCGCTGACCGAGGTCGTCGAGAACGCCCTGCACGACCTCGACTTGTGAGCCGCACGCCTACGCCGTGGCCTCCGTCATGCCGCCCCCGCCTCCGCCTCCGCCTCAGGGAGCAGGCAGCGGATCGATGACGACCCCGGGGTTGAGGATGCCCGCCGGGTCGAGGACCTTCTTGCCCGCCTGCAGGGCGGCGGCGAAGAGGTCGGGGCGCTGCTGGTCGTACCAGGGACGGTGATCGCGGCCCACCGCGTGGTGGTGGGTGATGGTGGCGCCGTGTGCCATCAGGGCCTGGGAGACGGCTTGTTTGATCTCGTCCCACTGCTCCACCGTCCTGCCCCATCGGCCCGCGGCGTAAATCCCGAAGTACGGGGCGGGCCCGTCCGGGTAGACATGGGTGAACCGGCAGGTCACGACGCCTTCCGCACCGACCTGGCGCATCGCGTTCCGCGCGGCTTCGTCGACGGCCGCGCGCAGCGCGTCGAACCGGTCCCAGGTGCAGGCCGTCTCGAACGTCTCCACGATCATGCCCTGCGCGGCCAACGCGTCACGCTGGTACGGCATCCGTACGAAGGAGGAGCGCCAGGTGTCGGCGGCTCGGCTGCGGGCGTCGCGGTCGGTGCTGTCCGCGCTGTCCGTGCTGCTCGTGCTGCTCGTGCTGCCTGTGCTGTCGGTGTAGCGGGGCGGCTCGGCCAGGGTGCCGCCGTGGTCACGGCAGAGCTCGAGCGCCCGTTCCATCCAGGCGTGGACGGGGTGGTCCGCGGATTCGAAGCCGAGCACCAGGACCGCGGTCGGAAAACCCGCGTTGATCAGCGCCTCCATGGGGTCGAGCAGTCGGCAGTTGGCGGGGTTCAGCCCGGACTGGGACAAGGCGCGCACCGCCCGCACGCCCGCGCCGTGGTCGCTGAAGCCCACCGACACACCGGCCCGCCACCGAGGGCGGTCCTGGAGCCGCACCCAGGCCTGGGTGATCACGCCCAGCGAGCCTTCGGAGCCGAGGAACATGCGGTCGGGCGAAGGCCCGGCGCCCGAGCCGGGCAGACGGCGGGACTCGACGACTCCGCTGGGGGTGACGACCCGCAACGACTCGGTGAGGTCGTCGACATGCGTCAGCTGCGTCGCGAAGTGGCCACCCGCCCGGGTCGCCAGCCAGCCGCCGAGCGTGGAGAACTCGAAGGACTGCGGGAAGAACCGCAGGGTGTATCCCCGGGGGCGCAACTGCTCCTCCAGGTGAGGGCCCAGGGTGCCTGCTTGGACGAGTGCGGCCCGGCTGGTCGTGTCGACGTCAAGGACTCGGTCCATCGACGTCATGTCCAGGCTGACCACCCCGGCATACCGCTCCCCCACCCGCGGCTCGACACCGCCCACCACCGATGAGCCGCCGCCGAACGGGACGACCGCGATGTCCGCGTCATGACACCAGTCGAGCACGTGGACGACCTGGGCCTCGGAGGCCGGGCGTACGACCAGGTCGGGCACGTGGGGCAGCTTGCCCAACAGTGCCCGCACGACGTCGCGGAAGGCTTGCCCATGGCTGTGCGCGAGCCGGTCGCGCACGTCCGCCGAGACGATCGGCGCCAAAGACGCCGGGGCACGGACCCTGCTCGCACCCATGCCGAAGGATGCGATCGCAGGCGCTTCGTGCACGGTCAGGTCGGCGCCCGGCAGCAACTGGGCCGTGCGCCGGGTGAGTTCCGCACGCTCCCGGCCCGTCACCGCGTCCTCGACGTTGCCCCAGCCCCACCACGAACGCGTCTTGCCGGTCATGACCGCCACCTATCTGAACGCCGGGTAAGTTACCTGGCGGTCACCTTGGCATAGGGTGTCGCCATGGGCCAGCAGGAGAAGGCCACGCGAAACGTGGGCACCAAGGGGATGCCCCGCAGGGACCGGGAGCGGTTGATCCTGGACGCGGCTGCGGAGGAATTCGGCAGGAAGGGCTACGCCCGCGGGTCGACCGCGGAGGTGGCGTCCCGGGCCGGCATCACCAAGCCCATGATCTACGAGTACTTCGGGTCCAAGGACGGCCTGTACCTGACCTGCTTGGAGCGAGCCGGAACCCGCCTGGTCGCGGCGGTGGCGAGCGCGCAGGAAGGCCCTCCCGACATCACGCGCGCCGCTCGCACCCTCGCCGCCATCTTCCACGCCCTCGCAGGACGGCTGGACGACTGGGAGCTGGTCTACGACACGACGCTGCCGCCCGACGGCGAACTGCACGCGGCGGCCACCGTCCACCGGCGTGAGCTCAACCGCCTGGGGTCGGTCGGTGTGGCCGAGTTCCTCGACTCCCCCGTGGCCGACGACCCGCTCGACACCGACCTCGCCACACACCTCTGGTACGGGACCGTGAGCGCCGCCGTCGCATGGTGGCGACACCACCCGGAGCAGACGGCCGCAGAGATGACGTCCCGTTTCGAGCGGATCTTCGCGGTCCTCTCCCCAGATCCCGGGACTGGGGCAATCCGACCGGGTCGAGGCTACGAACTCCCAGCGATCGACAGCCCAACGAAAGCAGGGAGTTAGTCATGGAGCAGCACAGCACCACCCCGCCGCCGGGCCGCAGGCGGGCCAGGAGGCTCGCCGTGGCCGTCGCGGCCGCAGGGCTCCTCGTCGGCGGCGGCATCGCCATGGCGGGCCCCGCCAGCGCCGACACCTTCTGCGGAGAGACCGGGGACGGCGGCTTCGGGTGCGTGATCGACCAAGGGGACGGAACGTTCAAGATGGTCAACAGCAACGGTGACATCGTCTACAACTGGTGACGCCATAGGCCTCATACGCCTGGTGCGTGGACCCGGGTCCACGCACCACCCCCGTACCCACACCCGCACCCGCACCCCCAACCCGGGCCGAGGATCAGCCGCCCGCCGTCCCGCGCGCCGAGACGCCGTGACCGTTTGGCAGTCGCGGTCTCGCTCATGCGGCAGGATCGTCCCTGACGGATGAGGCACGGCAGCAGTCGTGGCAGGTCGAGGGGCGGAGGGGCAGAGTGGACTGGGGGCGGTTCGCGCAACAGATGGCGTCATTGGCGCGCGATCTGCTGGCGCAGGAGTCGGTGGACGCCACCTTGCGGCGGATCACCACATCGGCCACCGAGCTGGTGGAGGGCTGTGACGCCGCGGGCATCCTGGTCCTGCACGGCAGCGGCGTGGAGACGATCGCGGCGACAGATCAGCTGGTCGTCGACAGCGACGCGTTGCAGCAACGCCTGGGCGAAGGACCGTGCTTCGACGCCGCCCGCCGAAAGGAGGGCGAGCGCGTCTTCCGCATCGTGGACTTCACCCGCGAACAACCGCGCTGGTCGAACTACGCTCCGCAGGCCCGCGCAAGGAAAGAGCGCCCGCTGGGGGCGAGTTGGACGCGACTGGCACGGCGCGCGCGTCGCGCGCCGCTGATACGTCACGGCGGATGAATCCTCAACCAGGTGACCGCATCGCTGACTACGAACCGAGTTCCGGGGCACTCGGCTTCACGTCACGCAATGCTGGAATGCGATCACCAAGGAGTGTGGCCATGTCGGCTTACGGCAATCCGTCAGCAGCTTCTTCCGGCTCCCGGACGAACGGCCTCGCGATAGCCGGACTTGTCTGCGGCATCGTCGGTGTGTTCTTCCTCAGCTTCATCCTCGGTCCGCTCGCGATCATCTTCGGTGCGATCGCGCTGCGCCAGAAGACGTTCAGGGGCGGCGGAGGCATGGCGAAGGCGGCCGTCATTCTGGGCATCATCGACGTGATTCTGTTCATCGTGCTGATCGCCGTCGCCGCATCAGGCGGATTCACCTGGTACGTCGGCGGTTGACCGGAATCCGCGAGCAGTTACAAGGAAAGACATCGGCCGGGGGGAATGCGCTGCACGCGCATTCCCCCCGTTCTCATGAGAAGATGCGACGCCTTTCTGCGGCGCTCGCACCTCGGGTTGCTGCGTACTCCACATTCCAGCTCCCGCGGCGCGCGGCGCCGCCGGTCAGTCGGGGCCGTTTTCGTCGAGGTGGCCGGTCAGGGCGTCGAGCTGGGCGACGACATCGGGGTGGGTGCGTGTCAGGTACGGGCGGGCCGTCGTCAGGGGGTCGATCAGGGCCGCGGGGTCGTCGTGCGCGAGCGCCGCGTCCAACTGCCCGATCGGGACCTGGGCTTGCGGCGGCAGCCCGGTGAGCGACATGACCTGGCCCGCCAGGCGGCGCAGGGCACCGGCATTGGTCCGGGCCCAGGCGGTGCGGGAGCGGTCGGCGGCGCGGCGCCGGCGTGTGGCCTGCACGCGTTGCTCACCGGTGCTCCCGGTCGGGCCGGGGCGCTGGCGCAGGTAGCGGCGTTCGGCGGCCTGACGGCTGGCGACTCCCAGGGGGTGGGCGAGGTCGGCCCAGCTGGCTCCGGCATGACGGGCGGTCTCGATCAGGCCGGCTTCCCACGTGGCGAGCTGTTCACGGACCTCGCGCAGCAACAGCAGTGAGGCCAGGGCCTGTTCGGGGTTGGCGCCGTCGGCGGTTGACGCGTTGGTGTCGGACTCCTGGGCGACCTGCACGGCGTCGCTGATGGCTTCCAGGGCGGCAGCCGCGGCCAGGAAGGAAGCCGGGTTGTGGGCGTGGGCGTGGGGTGGTTCTGGCGGGCCGGTCGCTGCCATGGGACCTCCTTCATTGCTGTCATCGGGTGGACGACATGCAACTTGTCATCCACTGGACGACATGCTACAACCGATGGCAGGTGAAGCGCATTGGCAGGTACTGCCCGGACCTTCAGGAGGTGTTTCGCGATGTTGATGCGCACCGACCCCTTCCGCGAGCTCGACCGCATCGCTCAGCAGCTGGTCGGCCCCGGCACATGGTCACGGCCTTCCGCGATGGCCATGGACGCCTATCGCGAGGGCGACGAGTACGTGGTGGCCTTCGATCTGCCCGGCGTGACCGCCGAGGCGATCGACATCGACGTGGAACGGAACATGCTGACCGTCAAGGCCGAGCGCCGCCCGGTCGCCAAGTCCGAGAGCGTCCAGATGGAACTGTCCGAGCGGCCTCTGGGCGTCTTCTCCCGCCAGATCGTGCTGGCCGACACGCTGGACACCGAGCGCATCAAGGCGGACTACGACGCGGGTGTGCTGACCCTGCGCATCCCGATCGCCGAGCGCGCCAAGCCCCGCAAGATCTCCATCGGGACCGAGACGTCCCACAGGGAGATCAGCGGCTGAGCCGCAGCCACGCACGAGGGGCGCGGAGGACGGACATCTCCCCCTGACTGTGTCCTCCGCGCCCGACGGGGCGAAGCAGCAAGTCTTCCGACGCAGGGGCCGCTCCCCGGCCCGCCCCCAGACCCTTCCGCGGGTGCCGTCCAGCTGCCCGGCACCCGCGACACGACCTCCGCGACGAGAAAGGCGCGCACCCAGCGATGTTCGAACGACCTGAACCCACCCGGCCCTTCCCCGCGATGACCTACCAGCAGATGCTGGAGAAGGTCCGCTACGAAGGCGCGTACCCCACCCGGGAGCGGGCCGAGGAAGCCGTCCGGCTGGTCCTCGGCGGACTCGGCAGGCAGCTGACCGGGGACGAACGCGTCGAGCTCGCCGCCCGCCTCCCCGTCGAGGCCGCACTCGTCCTCACCGCCCAGATCCCCGACCCCGAGCCGCTGACCGGCTGGGGCCTGGTCAAGGACCTCGCCGCCCGGGCCGGGGCGAGCCCCGCCACCACGCGCTGGGACACCGGCGCCGTCCTGGCCGCCGTCGCCGTTCTGGCGGGCCCTGATCTGCTGACCCGCATCCTGGCGCAGCTTCCCTCCGGCCACGCGCTCCTGTTCGGCCGAGCCGAGCTCATCCAGGCCGCGTAGGCACCGGCGCGGGCTCAGGTCTTTCGGCGTCGGCGTACGGCGGTGATGGCGCCCAGCACCGCGCCCACCAGCAAGATGGCTCCACCCCGCAGCCACACCTCGCGCTCGATCTGCGTCGCGAGCACGATGCAGGACACCGCGCCGAGCACCGGCAGCACCGTCGGGGCCCGGAAGTGGTCCCGCGGGGTGGCATCGCGGCGCAGCACCAGAGCCGCCGTGTTGACCAGGAAGAAGACCACCAGCAGGAGGAGGACCAGGGTCGAGGCGAGCGTCGACACGTCGCCGGTCAGCGCGAGCAGCAGCGAGAGGGCGGTGGTCACGGCGATGGCCGCCCACGGCGTACGCCTGCCGGGCAGCACCTTGGTGAGGAAGCCCGGCAGCAGCCGGTCACGTGCCATGCCGTAGGCGAGGCGCGAGCACATGATGCCGGTGAGCAGGGCGCCGTTGGCGACGGCGACCAAGGCGATGGCGCTGAACAGCTCCGTGGGGACGCCGCCGGCCGCCCGGACGACTTCGAGGAGCGGCCCGCTGGACTCGACGAGCGTCCTGGTCGGCACGGCGGCCGCCGCCGCGGCTCCGACCAGGGCGTAGACCGCGCCCGCGGTGATCAGCGCGCCGAACAGGGCCCGCGGATAGGAGCGGCGCGGATCACGGGTCTCCTCCGCCACGTTGACGGAGGTCTCGAAGCCGACGAACGAGTAGTAGGCGAGCACCGCCCCGCTCAGGACCGCTGCCACGGGCCCGTGTTCCGGTGTCCCCAGGTCGGTCAGCCGTCCGACGTCACCGTCACCGCGCAGCACGATCCACACGCCGAGCCCGATCACGAGCAGGAGCCCGCTCACCTCGATGACGGTGGCCACGACGTTGGCCCGTGTCGACTCGCTGATGCCCCGCGCGTTCAGCAGGGCAAGCGCGGCGAGGAACACGACCGCGACGAGCGCCACCGGAAGGGTGACGAACTCCGCCAGATAGTCACCGGCGAAACCGCGGGCCAGCGCACCGACCGACACGATCCCGGCGGCCAGCATGCAGAAACCGGCGAGAAACCCGGCGAAGGGCCCATAGGCAAGGGTCGCGTAGTGCGAGGCGCCGCCCGCCCGGGGGTACTTCGTGGCGAGTTCGGCGTACGAGGCGGCCGTCAGGAGGGCCAGGCACAGCGCCACGACGAGGGGCACCCACACGGCGCCGCCCGTGTCGGCGGCGACCTGACCCACCAGGACGTACACGCCCGCGCCGAGGACGTCGCCGAGGATGAAGAAGTAGAGCAGGGGGGTGGTCAGTGCCTTCTTGAGCGGAGTCGTCGTATCCGACGCCGCCGGAATGGTGCGGGGAGATTTCACGCGCACACATGTACCCGGTTCGGCGTCCGGCAGGCGGCGAACCCCTCGAACGCCTGCGAGGGTGAGAAGGAATGACAATGGACGGGCCGGGTACCGGGAAGCCGCCGCATCCGACGCAGGCTGCCGCATCCGACGAGGGCTGGAGAGCCGAATGGCCGTACGACACCGGTTGATCAAACGGTCCGTGGCAGACGTCTGGGCGGTGCTCGCGGACGGGTCGCTCTACGGCGAGTGGGTGGTGGGCACGGACCGGTCGGAGCCCAAGGAAGGCCACTGGCCCAAGGTGGGCTCGAGCATCACGTACACCGTGAAGGTGGGCTGGCGGACGCTGTCGGGCACCACGACCGTCCGGCGATGCGAAGAGCCCCGCATCCTGGAGCTCGAGGCCGACAGCGGATGGCTCGGCGCCGCGCGCATCGCCGTCGACGTACGCCCCTGGGGTGAGTACGCCCTGGTCATCGTCGACGAGCACCCGCTGACCGGGCCCGGCGGGAAGCTGCACAACGCGGCCGTGGACGCGCTGATCCAACTGCGGCACCGCACCATGCTCGCCCGACTGGCGGACGTCGTGGAGAAATCCCCCAAGCGCGCGTACGAATCGGCCTGAGAGCCGGACGAGCAGGTTGGCCGAGGGGCCCGCGGCCCCCACACACGATCGATCGACTTGCCGGCCCCGACGGGCCGGGGGGACGTCAGGAGTCAGGCATGCCGGACGCGGTGATCATCGGCGCGGGGCCCAACGGTCTCGTCGCGGCGAATCTGCTCGCCGACGCCGGGTGGAGCGTGGAAGTCCTCGAGGAACAGGATGAGCCGGGCGGCGCGGTCCGCAGCGACCGCGGGGTCCATCCCGACTACGTGAACGACCTCTTCAGCGCCTTCTATCCGCTGGCCGCGGCCTCCCCGATCCTCGCCGACCTGCAGTTGCAGCAGGAGGGCCTCAGCTGGAGCCACGCTCCCCGCGTCCTTGCGCACCCCCTGGCCGACGGCCGGTGCGCGGTCCTTGCCCGCGGGGCGGCGGACACGGCAGCCGGCCTTGACGCGTTCGCGCCGGGCGACGGGGCCTCCTGGCTCAACCTCTGCGCCACCTGGAACCGCGTGGGCCCCGACATCCTCGGGGCTCTGTTCACCCCGTTTCCGCCCGTGAAGCACGGGGTCCGGCTCGCCGCGAAGCTCCGGAGCGCCGGAGGGCTGCGGATGGCCCGGACGATGGTGCTGCCGGTACGGCGCCTGGGCGAGGAGGAGTTCCGCGGTGAGGGCGGCCGGCTGCTGCTCGCGGGCAACGCGCTGCACGCGGACCTCGGCCCCGAAGCCGCCGGCAGCGGAGGCTTCGGCTGGCTGATGTCCATGCTCGGCCAGACCTACGGCTTCCCCGTTCCGGTCGGCGGGGCGGGCGCGCTCACCGGGGCCCTGGTGAGGCGCCTGGAGCGGTTCGGAGGCGTGGTCCGGTGCGGCGAACGCGTGCGGGAGGTCGTCGTGCGGGGCGGTCGCGCCGTGGGTGTGCGCACTGCCGCAGGCGAGAACGTGCCGGCGTCCCGCGCGGTTCTCGCCGACGTGTCCGCTCCGGCGCTCTTCGGCGAACTGGTCGACGAACGCCACCTGCCCGGGCGGCTGATGGGAGATCTGCGCCGCTTCCAGTGGGACTTCGCGACCTACAAAATCGACTGGGCGCTCGACGGGCCGGTGCCCTGGACGGCGCCGGAAGCGGCCACGGCGGGAACGGTACATCTGGCCGACGGCGTCGACGGGCTCACGCGGTTCGCGGCGCAGATCGCCATGGGGCAGGTGCCCGACCGCCCCTTCATGCTCTTCGGGCAGATGACCACCGCCGACGCCTCGCGCTCACCGGCCGGCACCGAATCGGCCTGGGCCTACACACACGTCCCGCAACGGATCAAGGGCGACGCGGGCGAGGACGGACTGACCGGATCCTGGGACCGGCGGGAACAGGAGGCGATGGCGGAGCGCATGGAGAACGAGGTGGAACGCTGGGCGCCGGGCTTCCGTTCCCGCATCAGGGCTCGGCGTCTGCTCGCCCCGACCACCCTTCAGGCCATGGACGCCAACCTGCACGGGGGCGCGATCAACGGCGGCACGGCATCCGCCCACCAGCAGCTGGTGTTCCGCCCCACGCCGGGCACCGGCCGCCCGGAGACCCCGGTCAAGGGCCTCTACCTCGCGTCGGCAGCCGCCCACCCCGGCGGCGGCGTACACGGAGCCCCCGGCGCCAACGCCGCCCGCGCCGCGCTGCGGGGCGGGCTCGGCCGCCGCCTCCGACGGAGCTGACCCGGGTTCACCTGACGGCTGCCGGCGGGCTCAGTCGGCGGCCTCCGCCGCACGCCCGCCGGGTCCGAGCAGGCCCGTGGACGAGAACTCCGAGCGCATCAACTCCTGGCGCGAGTACCGGGCGACCACGGGCGGCAGGCCCGCCCGGACCGCCTGCAGCGCCCGGAGCCAGCCCGGCACGTACACGGCGGCCGACCGGCGTTCGACGCCATCCGCCAGACAACGGGCCACATGATCCCGGGGGTAGATCTTGCGGGCCGGCGGCGGCATGTGCGCGCGTAGTTCACGCAGCACGGCGTGCTGGTCGGCGTCCCGGATCATGTCCGTGTCGGTCCAGTTCAGATAGGCGGTCCCCACGCCGACGCCCCGCGGGGCGAGTTCCGCGCGCAGCGAGTGGCTGAGGGACTCCACGCCCGCCTTGGAGGCGCAGTAGGCGCTCATCAGCGGCGAAGCGCCGATGGAGGCGAGTGAGGCGATCTGCAGGAAGTAGCCGCGGGTGTCGAGCAGTTGGGGCAGGAAGGCACGGGCGGTGTTCGCACTGCCGACGAGATTGACGTCGATGACGCGTCGCCAACTGGCGGGGTCGGAGTCGACGAACGGCCCGCCCTCGGCGATTCCCGCGTTGGCGACGACGACCGATGCGGGGCCCTGACGATCGCGTACCTCGTCGGCCACGCGCGCCATCGCCGCGTCGTCGGTGACATCGACGTACCAGTGCATTGACGGCGTGGGGAGCTCCTGGGCCACTCGGGCGAGTGACTCCTCCTCCAGGCCGAGGAGGGCCAGGGTGGCTCCTCTGGCGGCGAGCTCTCTGGCCACGGCTTCTCCCACACCGCGTGCGGCGCCGGTCACGACAGCTGTGCGACCGCGCAGGACATGCTTCCGGTCGGTCACGAGAACTCCTCCGGGTGGGACGGCAGCGACGGGTGCTCCACCCGCCAGGACGCACACGGTCATGGTGGCAGGCGACGCCGAGAGCCGCATACCAGGCGTCGGCCGACCCAAACACCGGGAGCGTGCGGCCCACGTCACAGCTCCGGGTGGCGTCCGGCGCTTTCTCGTGGGCACACTGACTCTGAGGTCAGGAAGCAGCCGCGCCCAAAAGCCCTGCTTCCCCGGAGCAAGTGTTGTTCTTCCTCAGCCGCCATCCACACGAACCCCGCCTCGGCGGGGATTTCGTCGACCTCGGCGATGAATCGAGCCCGGCCAGGAAATCCGGCGTCCGTCGGCCTGTCCCGGCTCGCGCACCGCGGTTGTGGACAGGTACGCGCCGGTGGCCACCTCGCCCACTCTCCGCCTGCCGTGGTGCGCGCACGCGTGCGAAAAGGCGGCCAAGTACCCCCCGCATCACCGCCTGTCGAGGGCATCCAGCCCGTTGAGAGCGAAGGAGACCTGCCGTGCTGATGGCCGACCCGAGAGTACTGCGCGACCTGGTGGAGCAGTACGACGCACTGAGCGCGCTGCATGCGCGCGACGGGGCCCGCGAGGCCCGCACGAGGCTCGAGGACATCGCGTACACCCTCTGCGTGTCCACCGGCACCCGTGAGGTGGTGTCGGCGCTCGCGGCCGCCCGTTCGCAGATGGCCATGGCCGAGGGCGAACCGGATGCCCCGCAGCCCGTGTGAGGGCCGGCGGGGCAGTGCGTTGGTTCAGGGTGTCGCGAGAAGAGCTGTGACCAGCTCGTCCAGGTCCAGCGCGGCGCTCTCCTCGGGGGCGGGCAGCAGGGCGTAGGACTCAGCGATGAACGCCTCGACCGGCGCCCTCTCCAGTTCGCCACGGACACGTCCGCTCGGGGACGTCAGGGTCACGAGGATCCTGTGACGCCCCGTCGGCCGGATCACGACGTCGCCCTCGCCCGCCGGGGCGTGCAGCCCCGACGCCAGCAAGTGCCTGGAGAACACCCAGGTCGTCGGGGCCTGCTCGGCCGCGGGCGGCGGGAACGTGAGGGTGACGGCCAGCGGGTCCTTGGTGGTGTACGTGAGGACCAACTCGGCTTCGAGCACGAAATCGAGGGCATCGACGCACAGGTGGGACCGGATGGGGCAGGTGAGGCTGGATTCCATGGAACACGGGGTTCCCGGCACTCGCTCATGCATGCACAGCGACAGCTGTCCGGGTGACACATTCGTCGAAAAGCTGACGGCATACGGGCGGCGCCCACGGCGGTGGACACTGCCGTGGGCGCATGCGCGCTCAGCGTCCGAGCGCCTTCTTCAGCTGCTGCTTGTTCATCGACGAACGGCCGTCGACGTTCTTCTTCTTGGCCTCTTCGTAAAGCTGGTCTTTGGTGGGGCCCTGCGACCCGCTGTGCGAACGCTCCCCGCCGCGCTGTGACGCCGACTTCGGGTCCTTCGTCGACGTCTTGCTGGCGGTCTTCGATTCACCGGAACGGGCGCGCTCCTTGTTGACCGTGCGCGCCGCGATCTCCTTGGCCCTGCCCTTGGAGGCGCCGCGGTCCTCGGCGCTCTCCTTGATGTGCTCGTACTGGCGCTCACGCTTGTTGCTGGATCCAGCCGGCATGCTGACCTCGCCTTTCTTGATGGCCCCGGTCACTGCGCGTGCTCGCGGTGGCCGCCTTTCGGGCATTTCCCAGTCTCACACCGGTATCCACGCTGCGCCCGGTCAATCATGTGGCAATTCACGCGGACAGGCGGGCGTCGTCCTGCGAACGCACTCCCGCGAGTTGGGCGCGTGCCGCGGCGACGGCCATCTCGGGGGTCCGCGTTCCGGTGGAGACGCACAAGGTGTACGAGACGTCGTCCAGCTGCCGCCGGACCTCGGCCGAGTCCTCCCGGGCCTGCAGATGCAGCAACGAGGCATGCGTTTCGAGCAGTGACTGCAGGAACGTGGGGTGAGGCCTGAGCACGGGGTGCTCCTTTCGGTGGTTGCGATGAATTGCCGCCGGCCGACATCTGGTGCCCGCGCGGACGGCCGGTATTCACCGGGCTGAGGAACTTCGGAACGGATCTTCTCTTTACGTTTTGGCGCCGCTCTCGGGGCACCCGGCACTCCCAGGGCATCCGGCAAGGACGCCGGCGGGTAAAGGAGAGCTCACGCTTATGCCGAACGCCCCCTTCCCCTGGGCAGGCACACGGCTCCGTACAGCGCGCGCCTCATCCGCCTGATCGTTCGCATGAGTTGACCCCCTCCGGTCGGTACGGCCTCCCTGGCCGAGCTCTACTCCTGTGCCCCGAAATCCGCCCGTCTATCAGGACCAAAGGCCCGCGCGGGAGTGACGTGTGAAACGCATGAGCGAGGCCCGCCAGGGCACCCGCCTCGGTGATCGCGAAGCGTTCGGCGCCGCTCCGGTGGTGCTGGCGCCCCGACCGGCAGAGGCTGGGGCAGGGTCACGCACGGTCATCACCGCGGCGCGCTGACATGCGCATCGCTCCGAACCAGTTGGATGGAGGCACGGCATGAGCCACAAGCACGGCAACGAGCAGGAGAAGGACCACAAGCCGAAGCACGCGGAAACGGCCGCCGAGGAAGTCTTCGAGGAGGCCGAGGACGCGGAGACCCGTGTCCCCGGCGGAAAGCGGGACCGCGAGAAGGACGGCGAGGCCGCGGACGCGCTCGCCCCCAGCCCCTCCGCGCAGGATGACGCCCAGCGCGGTGACGGCCGCGGGGAGCACGACCGCTGAGGCAACGGACAAGCGCCCGCCCCAGACCGTTCACACAGGCCCCTGCTTCGACATCCTTCTATGTTGACAGTCTTCGATCCAGGGCGCAATGTTGCATTGAGAAACATCAATGCAGCCGCTCCGGGTCCCGCCGGGCCCCTTGATCGAGGAGCCACCACGGGCGAGAACACCACCGACCTGCGCGAAACCGTCCGCCGCCGCTATGCCGCGGCCGCCGTGCAGGTCACCGAGGGCGGCACGGCCTGTTGCGGCCCCTCCGCGATCGAGGTCGACGCCAACTTCGGGTCCACCCTCTACGCCCAGGGGGAGCGCGACGGACTGCCCGCCGAGGCCGTCGCCGCCTCGCTCGGCTGCGGCAACCCCACCGCCGTCGCCGATCTCCGCGCAGGCGAGCGCGTCCTTGACCTCGGATCGGGCGGCGGCATCGACGTCCTGCTCTCCGCCCGGCGCGTCGGCCCCGCCGGAAAGGCCTACGGCCTGGACATGACCGAGGAGATGCTCGCGCTCGCGCTCGAGAACCAGAAGAAGGCAGGGGCCACCAACGTCGAGTTCCTCATGGGCACCATCGAGGCCATCCCGCTGCCCGCGAACACCATCGATGTCGTGATCTCCAACTGCGTGGTCAATCTGTCCACCGACAAGCCCGCCGTGTTCGCCGAGACCTTCCGCGTCCTGACCCCCGGCGGCCGCATCGGCATCACCGACGTCGTCGCCGACGACACCCTCACGCCCGCCCAGCGCGCCGAACGCGGGGACCACGTCGGCTGCATCGCCGGCGCGCTCTCCTTCACCGAGTACCGCCGAGGGCTCGAAGCCGCCGGATTCACCGCCATCGACATCACCCCCACCCACGCGGTCGCCGACCGCATGCACTCCGCCGTCGTCCGCGCCACCAAACCCGCCACCGAGCGGGCCGCCGACGACGCTCCCGGCCGCCCCGCCGAGGCAGCCGAGGCGTCGGGATGCGGCTGCGACTGATCCACCGCAACTGGCCTATCTGCGCTCGCACTTGACGCCCTGACGCGGACATCCCCGATCGCACACCCGGACCCTCACACACCGGTGACCCACCCTCGGCGATTCGGCCAATCGGCGTCGCCCCGCGACCGCCTCAGCACGCCGTCCACGAGCTCCACCCCTTGCGCCAGACGGGCTCCAACCCGTCCTGAATCGAGCGCGTTCGATTCCCTCGCCCTGTCGTTAGTCCCAGCACCGCCGAGCCATCCAGGTGCGGCACGCACCCCGTGGAGGGACGCAGGTGACTGTGAACGACACCTCGACCGAATACGCGACGACGCCTCCCCCTCCCCCACCGGCCACCCTCACCTTCGGGGGGAAACATGGCAGGAATCCGCTGGCCGAGGCCACGTTCGGCACCATGTGCAGGCGTCTGCCCTCCGTGCTCGGGCACACCGCGCGGATGGCATGGGGCGTGGACAGGCCCGGCGTCGTACTGCTCCTCGTCTGCCAGCTCCTGACCGGCGCGGCGGCCGCCGTCGTCCTCGCCTTCACCGCGCAGGCCATGACCCACATCCTCGGCACGGGCAGCGTGTCCGAACGCCTGCACGCGGCGCTGCCCGCCCTGATCGTCGTCACGGCGGCCGCCGCCCTCGGTCGCGTCAGCAGCGCCGTTTCCTCCTACGCCGACGGGCGGATCACGCCGCTGCTGATGACGGAGGCGGACATCGCGCTCGTCGCCGCGGTGTGCCGCGTGGAGTCGTCCGCCTACGGCGAGGACGGATTCGCCGACCGGCAGGAAGCCGCCGAAGTCGGCGTCACACGCACCCGGATGATGGTGCAGGACGCCCAGCGGTTCATGTCGGCGCTGATCCGGATGATCGCCGCGAGCGGTGTGATCACGGCGCTGCATCCGCTGATGCTGCCCCTGCTCCTG
The DNA here is from genome assembly GCF_053591915.1 of Streptomyces sp. NPDC002853. Classification (NCBI taxonomy): domain Bacteria; kingdom Bacillati; phylum Actinomycetota; class Actinomycetes; order Kitasatosporales; family Streptomycetaceae; genus Streptomyces; species Streptomyces sp. NPDC002853. The sequence goes on from NZ_JBSFUS010000013.1 coordinate 27,237, forward strand.
TTGGCCGTGCTCCCGGCCGGCGCCGGGGCCGTCCTGTCGGCGCGCGTCGACTACGAGACCCACTACCTCAATGTCGGCGACCGGAACGTCAGGTCGATGATGCGCTGGTGGGCGACGTACTCCCGGCACGGCGACGAGGTCCGCGCCAACGGCATGACCGGCTACCTCATCTACTGGTACCGCGCCCTGTCCGACCGCATCGACCGGCGCACCCTGACCGCGGCCCCGCGGATGCTGCGCATCGTCCTGGTCACCAGCACCCTCGGCGGGCTCTTCCTCCTGGGCACGTGGGCCACCCTCGCCTGGCTGGCCACCACCGGCCGGGTCGCGCTGCCCGTCGCGGCGACGGCGGTGGTGGCCGTCCAGACCACGCTGGCCGCGCTCTCCCAGTCCGTCATCCATGGCGCCGCGATGTTCCATACGTCGCTCTACCTGGCGGACATGCGGTCATTCCTCGACATGGCGGGGGAACGGGCCCCCAAGCGCGGTGAGCTGACCCTTCCCGAGCGCGTGGACGAGATCCGCCTCGACGAGGTCGTGTACCGCTACCCGGGCAAGGAGGAACCCGCCGTCGCGGGCGTGTCGCTCACGCTGCGGCGCGGCGAGATCCTGGCGGTCGTCGGGGAGAACGGCTCGGGCAAGTCGACCCTGGCCAAGCTCTTCACCGGCATTCTCCTCGCCGACAAGGGCCGAGTCCTGTGGGACGGCGTCGACCTCGCCCAGGCCGATCCCGACTCCGTGTGGCGGCGCACCGCGCTCGTCCCGCAGAACTTCGCCTGCTGGCCCCTGCGTGCCCGCGAGAACATCACCCTCGGCCAGCCAAGGACGTACGACGACGGGCCGGTGTGGGACGTCGTCGACGCCGTCGGGATGCGCGAAGCGATCGAGACACTGCCGCGGCAGCTCGACACCCTGCTGGCCAAGGAGTTGTGGGGCGGCGCCGAACTCTCCGGCGGCCAGTGGCAACGGCTCGTGTGCGGCCGTGCGCTCTACCGGCGGACACCGCTCTTGATCCTGGACGAGCCGACCTCGCAGATGGACGCGCGAGGGGAGCACGCGGTCTTCACGGAGATCAAGCAGATCGCGGCCGAGCGCATGACGATCGTCGTCACCCACCAGCTGGAGAACACCCGGCTCGCCGACCGCGTCCTCGTGATGGACAAGGGCCGGGTGATCGAACAGGGCACGTACGAGGACCTGGTGGGCGCCGGGGGCCTGTTCGCGGATCTCGTCGCGCTGGCCAAGGACCGCTGACGGCAGCCCCGTCCCCGCCGCACGGCACCGTCTCCCCGCCCTCGGTTTTTCCTTTCTGTGGACAAAGTATGGACGCGCTTCGGCACCGTCCCTACGCTGAGCGTCGCTTTGCCGCATAGATCTGCGTAACCCCCGTAGGAACCACGCAGGAGGAAGAGTGAAGCCACGCCCCGAGCCGATATCCGGCACCACCCGCCGCAGGGCTCGAAGATCCACCGGTCTGCTGCTCACGGCGATGCTCTGCGGCGGGCTGGTGGCGCCCGCCGCAGGCGCCGCGGACGATCCGCGGCCGTTCGCCGACCTGCCGCCGCAGGAACCCGGCGTCACCCTGCGGGTGTTCGACATCCAGTCCCCGCTCAACAAGCTGTGCGACCTCAAGCCCGCCCAGACCCCCAACGTCGACAAGCTGATCCCGACCGCCGACTGGACGTCCACCGAGGGCTTCGGGTTCAGCAACAACTTCGTCTCGCAGATCATCGGCAATCTGAACGTGCCCGAGGCGGGCGCGTACAGCTTCCGGTTGATCAGTGACGACGGCTCACGCCTCTTCGTCGGCGACCAGCAGGTCATCGACCACGACGGAAAGCACGGCGCCGAGCCCAAGGACGGCGAGATCACGCTGAACGCCGGCTACCAGCCGCTGCGCATCGACCACTTCGACGCGGACGGCGAACAGCAGGTCACCCTGCAGTGGAAGCCGCCGGGCGCCGACGAGTTCAAGGTCGTGCCGAACTCGGTGCTCAGCACGGACGCCGACGTCGTGCGCGTGACCGCGCCCGGCCGCAAGGAGTGCGAGGGAGCGCTCGACACCCCCGGCGACGGTCTTCCGCTCACCGAGGTCAACCCCGGGTACAAGCTGACGGACCTGCGCCCCAAGGGCTTCGAGCCGCAGGTGTCGGCGATGGACTGGCTGCCCGACGGGCGGCTGGCGATCTCCACGTGGGGCGGCAGCACCGAGACCAAGGGCGAGGTGTACCTGCTCGACAACGTCACCGGTGACACCGGGCCCGACAAGGTCACGTACAAGAAGATCGCCGACGGGCTCAAGGAGCCGATGGGCATCAAGTACGTCGACGGCAAGCTGTACGTGTCGGAGAAACACCAGCTGACCGAGCTGAACGACACCAACGGCGACGACGTCACCGACGACAAGAAGAAGATCGCCGAGTGGCCCTACGGCGGCAACTTCCACGAGTTCGCCTTCGGACTGCTCTACGACAAGGGCGACTTCTATCTGAACCTCTCCGTCGCCATCAACTACGGCGGCGCGACCACCGACCCGCAGCCCGCCAAGAACCGCGGCACGACCATCAAGGTCAACAAGAAGACGGGCAAGGTCAGTTACATCGCCGGCGGCCTGCGCACCCCGAACGGCATCGGGCGCGGCCCCTCCGGAGACCTCTTCGTCGCCGACAACCAGGGCGGCTGGCTCCCGGCGTCGAAACTGGTGCACGTCAAACAGGACCGCTTCTTCAACCACTACATGAACCCCGAAGGCCCCTTCGACGACCAGCCGGTCACCAAGCCGGCCCTGTGGCTGCCGCAGAACGAGATCGCCAACTCCCCCAGCACACCGATGCAGTTGAAGAAGGGCCCGTTCGCCGGACAGATGGTCTTCGGTGACGTGACCTACGGCGGACTGCAGCGCGCCGACCTGGAGAAGGTCAAGGGCGAGTACCAGGGCGCCGTGTTCCGCCACACCCAGGGCCTCGAGTCCGGCATCACCCGGATCAGCGAAGGGCCCGACGGTGCCCTCTACACCGGCGGCCTGGGCGCCGACGGGAACTGGGGCCAGGCGGGCAAGCTCCGCTTCGGCCTGCAGAAGCTGACGCCGAACGGCAAGACGGCCTTCGACATGAAGACCATGCGCGCCACCGCCGACGGCTTCGAACTCACCTACACCAAGCCCCTGTCGGAGGAGACCGCGGCCAAGCTGACCAAGGGCGCGTACTCCGTCGAGCAGTGGCGCTATGCCCCGACCCCGGCCTACGGAGGTCCGAAGGTCGACGAGGAGTCGCTGCCGGTCACCTCGGCAAAGCTCTCCGACGACCGGCGCAAGGTGAAGCTCACCATCCCGGGGCTCAAGGCCGACCGTGTCGTCCACGTGCGCTCCCCGCGCCCGTTCTCCTCGTCCTCGGGCGAGCAGCTCTGGTCCACCGAGGCGTGGTACACCCTCAACGCCAAGCCGGGCCCGACCGAGCCGGTCACCACGTACGACGCCGAATCGGCCCGCCTGTCCGGCGGCGCGGGCACCGACACCGAGCACACCGGTTTCACCGGCGCGGGCTTCGTCGACGGTTTCGGCGAGCAGGGCGCCAAGGCCAGCTTCGACGTAAACGTGGACAAGAAGGGCAGCTACGACGTCGGGCTGCGGTACGCCAACGGCCCGAACCCCTTCACCGGCACCAAGACGATCAGCGTCGGCGTCAACGACGGCGCGGCCAAGCAGACGAGCCTGCCGTCGACGGGCCAGTGGAACCGCTGGTCCACCAAGACGGAGAAGCTCGAACTCCGCAAGGGCCGCAACACCATCACCTACGCGGTCGGGGCCGGGGACACCGGGCACGTCAATCTCGACGCGTTGGAGGTGCGCCGTCCCGGGGCCCGGATCGACCTCTTCTCGGGCGGCAGCATCTCCTCGGCCTGGCAGCACACCGACGGCCGCAGCGCCGAGTGGCCGCACACCGCCGAGAGGTCCATGGAGGTGTGCTGCGGGGACCTGCGCACGAAACAGCACTTCGGCGACTTCAAGCTGCACGTCGAGTTCCGTGTGCCGAAGCTGCCGGACGACGTCACCGGGCAGGACCGCGGCAACAGCGGGGTCTACCTCCAGGAGCGGTACGAGGTGCAGATCCTGGACTCCTACGGCGTGGAGAAGCTCGCGAACAACGAGGCGGCGGCGATCTACCAGAAGAAGGCAGCCGATCTCAACGCGTCGAAGGCACCGGAAACCTGGCAGACGTACGACATCACCTTCCGCGCCGCCCGTTTCGACGCGGACGGCAAGAAGACGTCGGATGCCCGGGTCACGGTGGTGTGGAACGGCAAGAAGGTCCACGACGACGTGGCGATCGACGGCCCGACGGGTGCCGGTGACCCGGAGTCGGCCGCGGCGGGTGCGATCCGTCTCCAGGACCACGGCAACAAGGTCCGTTTCCGCGACGTATGGGTGGAGCCCCTGGCCTGACCGGTTGTCCTGAGCGACTGGTCCGACCGACTGTTTTGACCGGGCTCTGCCGGCGGCTTCCGGGCCGCCGGCAGGGCCCGGTCAGTCGTCGATGCCCGACCGCTCCACTCCCGCCACGATCCACCGCTGGAAGAAGAGGAAGACCACGAGCAGCGGCACGATGGACACGGCAGCCGCGACGAAGAGCTCGTGCAGCCGGATCACCTGAGACGTGGTGAACGAGGACAGGGCCACCTGCACCGTCCACGCGTTCCGGTCCTGGCCGATGACCAGCGGCCACAGGAAGGAGTTCCAGGCACCGATGAAGACGATCGTGCCCACGGCGGCGAAGACCGGCCGCGAATTGGGCACGACCACCCTCCAGTACGTTCGCCAGTAGCCGAGCCCGTCGACGCGCGCCGCATCCTCCAACTCCCTGGGAAAGCCCAGGAAGTACTGCCGGAAGATGAAGCAGGCGAACGCCGAGAACAACGTCGGGATGATCAGGCCACGCAGCGTCGAGACCCAGCCGAGCGAGGAGACCAGGACGAAGCTCGGCACGAAGGTCACGGACGCCGGGACCATCAGCGTGCCGAGGATCGCGTAGAACACCTTGTTCGCGTGACGGTACGGGATACGGGCCAGGCCGTAACCGGCCAGCGAGGCCAGCAGCAGCGTGCCGACGGTCGTCGCGACGGCGATCAGCGAGGAGTTGAGCAAGGAGCGCGCGAACGGCACCGATGTGTCGTCGAAGAGCTCCTTGACGTTCCCCCAGCGCAGCGTGGAGGGGAAGAAGGTCCACTCGGGCGAGGTGATGTCGCTCTCGGAGGAGAGCCCGTTGCGGACGAGGAGGTAGAAGGGGATCAGGAAGAGGAGCGCGAGGGCGATCAGAAGCGAGAGCCGCAGCGCGCGGCCCGCCCTGACCCGCGCGTCGTCCCTCAGGTGGTCTCTCATTCCGCCTCCTTCCTGCCGAGCCCGAACCACTTCGCCTGCCCGACCGTCACCACGGCGATGATCAGGGCGAGCAGGACGGCGCCCGCGCTGCCGAGGCCGAGGTTCTGCCCCTGCCCAAGGGCCGTGTAGTAGAGGTAGACGAGCGGGGGCCTGGCGTAGGGCGGATAACCGCGGGAGTCCGAGAGCAGGTTGTAGAACTCGTCGAACGCCTGGAAGGCATTGATGACGAGCAGCAGCACGACCGCCACGGACGTGGCGCGCAGCTGCGGGAACGTGATGTGCCGGAAGACCTGCCAGCCGGGCCGCGCCCCGTCCACGGCGGCCGCCTCGTAGAGGGTGGGGCTGATCCGCTGCAGCCCCGCGAGGAAGAGCACCATGTAGAAGCCCGCCTGGAGCCAGAGCCGCACGGTGACGATGACGGCCCAGTACCAGGGCGGGTCGGTGGTCGAGAGCCAGGCGATCTGGTCGACGCCGAACCAGCCGAGGACGGTGTTGGCGAGCCCGAACCGGACCCCGTTGAAGATCGACATCTTCCAGATCAGCGCGGCCACGACGTAGGAGCAGGCCGCGGGCAGGAAGAAGAGCGAGCGGAAGAACGCCTGGGCGCGGCGCTGGCGATGGACCATGAGGGCCAGGGCGAGGGAGAGCGCGTACGTGGCGGGCACGATGAAGAGCGAGAAGACGAGGAAGGTCCACAGGCTGTCGGTGAACGCCTCGTTCCGCAGCATCTCCGCGTAGTTGCCGAAGCCGACGAAATCGCTCGGGGTGACGGTGTTGTGTGCGTCGAAGAAGCTGAGGTAGACGCTCCAGCCGAGCGGGATGTACGTGAAGACGCCAAGGCCCAGCAGGAAGGGACCGACGAACACCCAGAACCAGAGGGTGCGGTTCTGGTGGCCCCACAACTTCCGTCGCCCTGTCGCCTGTTGTTCGCGCGGGGCTGTGGTGGTCACGACTTCTTCTTCACCCGGTCGAGCTCGGCGGAGACCTTCCGTACGACCTTCCTGAGTTCGCTCTCCGGGCTCGAACCGTCCTTGATGATGCGGCTGAGGGCGTCCTGGTAGGCGCTCCTGGCGGCCGGGGTCCAGAGCAGGGGTTCGGCGTGACCGTGGTCCGTGGTGTAGCGGACGGCGTCGGCCGCCGCGCCCTTCCTGAGCTTCTCTGCCTTCTTCGCCAGGGACATGCGGGCCGGGATGTGGAATCCGTAGGAGAGGGCGAAGTCCTCCTGGCGGTCGGTGCTGTCGATCCACAGCCACTTGAGGAAGTCCTTGCCGGCCTTCTGGTGCTTGCTGCGGGTGCTGACCGCGGCGGCGTACGCGCCGACCGGCACCGCGGGCCTGCCACCGGCCCCGTCCTTCGGGAACGGCAGGACGCCGAAGTCGTCGCCGAGTTCCTTCTGCACTCCGGGCAGCGCCCACAGGCCCGACCACTGCATGGCGGTCAGTCCCTGGACGAACGCCGAGGGGTCGGACCAGTCGGCGGGCGCGCCCAGGAGCAGCGACTTGTCCGCGTACAACCGGTGGATCTTGCCGAGGGCGCGGGCGGCGGCCGGGTCGTCGAAGCCGACCTCACCGTCGGCGGTGACGAGTTCGAGGCCGGCCGCGTACAGGGGCGTGCCGCCCAGGACACCGGCGCCTCCGTCATTGCCCAGGAAGAGGCCCTTCGTCTTCTTCGAGGTGAGTTTCTTCGCGGCGTCCACGAGTTCGTCGAGGGTCTTCGGCGGGCGGACACCGGCGTCGGCGAGCAGGCTCTTTCGGTAGTAGAGCATCTGCATGTCGATGACCTGCGGAATACCCCAGATCTTGCCGTCGTACGTCTTCGGGGCGAGGACGGCCGGATTGAAGTCATCCTTGACGCCGTCGAACAGCTCGGTGAGATCGGCGACCTGCTTGCCCTGGATCTGGTCGAGGCTGGGGCCGTTGACCTCGAAGACGTCGGGTCCGGAGTCCGTGAGGAGGGCGGCCGCCGTCTGTTCGTCGTAGTTGCCGGGCCGCCACTGGACGGTGACGTTAGCCTTCTTGTAGGCGGTGGCGTACTTCTTGACGGCCTGCTCGGTGCCCTGTTCGCCGTACTGGTGATACCACTGCGACAGCTTCGGCCCGTCACCCGAACCGCCGTCATCACGGCCGGTGTTGGAGCCACATGCGCTGAGCAGCCCGACGGCCCCGCCCGCCCCGAGCAGTCCCCTGCGGCTGATGGTCATGAAAAATCCCCCTGTCCGGCGTGCGGCTGATTCCGAAGGCCCAACGATCAACCATGCGGGCGGATTACGACAGGGGGCCTCCGGGGGCGGTCCGGCCGGCCGACGTCTTCGACGGCAAGGCTCAGCACTCGCCCGATGGCTGGCCCCAGTCCCCCACCTACAGCCGGTGGGCCGGCTCCGAGGACACGCCGCGCGCTACGGCTCGGGGGCGTCTCGTAGCGGCCTCGCGCCCCGATCCCGCACGGCGCCGGTCCTCAGCCGGGGCTACTGCCCCTCGGCGGTAGCCCCGACGGGCACACGCCTGCGCTCGCGGCACGCCTTGCAGAACTCCAGGCACACCCAGATGCCCACGGCGCCGACGGTGGCGAGGACGGTGACGCCGACGATGAACGGGAAGATCATGCGATGAGCGTATCCCCCGAGTGACCCGGAGAATCCACCGGCGTCCCTTATCGGAGGTCCAGTGGTTCCCGGAGCAACCGCCGAGGTGCCGCCCTTCGCGGGCTGTGGCGGTGGAGGCGCTGTCAGACACGTGAGCGGGTCTTCTTCGCGCGTGCCTTTCTGGCTTCGCGGAAGTCCACGTAGGCAAGCGCGATGACCAGCAGCGGGGAGACGAACCAGAGCAGCGCGACGCGTAGCGCACCGTCCGTGAAGGCGGCGATCGTGAAGATCGCCACTCCGCCCACCACGAACCCGATGAACTGGCGCCAGGAGTCGAAGCCCCCGGCCGCGACCTTCACGGTGTTCATCTCGTCGTCATCGTCCTCGCCCAACTCGTCAAGTGCGGCCCTCGCGGGGCGTCTTCGCCCCTCCAACTGGGCCTGACGCCACGCGAAGAACCACCGTCCCAGGAGATAGAGGGCCAATCCGCCGAGGAGGATCCACCACTCGGTCGGGCTGTCGGGAAGAGAGCGCGCCATAGTCATGGACCCCGGTTGCCCCCGCCGCACAGGAGTAGCCGATTCCGTATCTTGGCGGCCTCGGGGCCACCGGCCGGCTGTGGCGGACGACGTGGTTCCGGCCGGAGTCCGCGGTGCCGACCGACCCCACGGATCCCTCGCGACGACACCGGTCACGTAAGACGGTGCTCCCTGGCCCCTGCTGCTCTGCGGTCTCTTGTGTGCCTGGCCGAGGAGTGGGGGGCGGCGAGCGGGCGTACGCGGCAGGGCGTTCTGGTGCCGGTGCCTCGGGTACGCGGTCGCCTGCCCGCACGTCTTGAGGCACCCCCCAATCAGGAGGCAGAGGCAAGATGACCGCAGCTTCGTCCCCCCGGTATCCGGAAGCGGAAGCCGGCCAGGCCCGGGACACATATACGGCACGTCAGACCCAGTCCGAGACGAAACCGTCGTTCAAGACCTCGGAGATGTTCGCGTACGTCGCGTCGGTGATAGCGGTTCTGATCGCTTCCCTGGCGGTCGGTGACGGCTCGGACGGGGTGGACCGATTCCCTGCCGATCAGGCATGGCTGTACGTCACCCTGCTGACCATCGGCTACCTGGTCAGCCGTGGGTTGGCAAAGAGCGGGAGCCGCGAATCGACGGACACCACACGGCGGTAACCGCCGGAGGACCACAGGCCCGCGCGGCAATCCCGCGCGGGCTCTGCCGTGTTGCCCGAGAGAACGCATCACAGTCCGGACCGCCGGCCTGCTACTGACGCCGCGGATGGCGGTGCACGTACGGCGCACCGTCGCTCAGCACCGTGATCACTGACCACTCGTGCAACCACGGGTATCCGCCTACTGGGCAGATGACGGGCTACCTGGAATCTGCGCCGAGTGCAGCCTCGCCCTCGACGGAACCCCCTCGGCGGTGACACTCCACCCGAGCAAGCCGCTCGCGTACCTGTCTCTCCTGGACACCAACCGGATCGCCCTCGTGCACGGCTTCGCCACCCGCTCGGAGCCGGACGCCTCAGCGCTGCTGCCTGCCCCTTCCTGACCGGCTCGGGCGCCGGGCCGTCGCTCGGGCGGTGAGACCTCAGGAGTGGGACGGGCAGAACTCTGCCAAGACGACCGCATCCTCCAACTCCTGCTCGCCCCAATCGGCGTTGCGGTTCATGGTGAGGACATGCCTGCCGTTCTCCGAGGCCACCGTACGGGTCGCGGACCCCGGGAGCAGACCACCGTGGCCCCAGGCCCAGCAGCCCTTCGCGAGCTTGAAGTGCCGGATACCGAGGCCGTAGACGTCGTGGGGGCCGCCATGCCCCTTGTCGCCGTCGACCGGCACCGCGTCGAGCAACGCCCGCTGCTGGTCCGGGGGCAGGAGTTCGCCGCCGAGCAGCTTCGACAGGAAGGTGTTCACGTCGCCGACCGTCGAGATGATCTGTCCGGCCGAGAAGGCCACCGTGGGACTGAACTCCGTGACGTCGTAGACCTGCGCGTTCGGTGGGTCCCGGAAGAGCGTGGAGTAGTGCGTCGCGTGCGGTGTGGGCACCTCTGGCGAGGCACCGGGCACATGGGTGCCACGCAGGTCGAGCGGCTTGATGACGAGTCGCTCGACCGCCTCCTTGTAGGAGCAGCCGGTGACCCTCTCGATGATCATTCCGGCGAGGACGTAGTTGGTGTCGGAGTAGTCCCACTTTCCCGGCCTTCCGGGCCTGCTGCCCTGCTCGGGCTGAAAGTTCGGCGGGTGGGCGAGCGCGATGTCCACAAGGTTCGTGGGCGTCCACCTGGCGTAGCGGTTCTTGTCGAACTCCCCGCCGGCATACTTGGCGCGGAATCGTTCGTCCGCGTTGTAGTCGAAGATCCCGCTCGTGTGGTTGAGCAGGTGCCGCACGGTGATGGCCTCGGGCCTGTAAGCCTTGCCGCTCACCACCCCGGGCAGCCACTTCTCGATGGGGTCGTCCAGCGACAGCCTTCCCTTGGCCTCGAGCTTGAGCAGCACGGTGGCCGTGAAGGTCTTGGTCACGCTCGCGATGCGGAACTTCTCGCGGGTGCTGCGCGGGTGTCCGAGTGATGTGTCGGCCACTCCGGCCCGGCCGCTCCATACCTCGCGGCCGTCGCGGACTTGGGCGATGACACCGGGAGTGCCCTTCTCCACGATCGCGTTCAGTGCGGTCTGTGTCCTGGTGGGTAATCGTGAGCTGCCGTGGCGGGAGTCGGCCACGGCAGGAAGGGCGGCGAGAAGCGATGCCGCAACCGCGAGGGCGACGAGCCAGGGACGCGATGACGTGAAATTACTCATGGCAAAAGCTGACCAGTCACGCCGGCGGCGCACTATCGGGGATGCCCCGGAGATCGCTCAGGGGCGCGACTCAGGGACTCCTCAGGGATGACCGCAACGCTTCAGCGCTTCAGGCTGACGATCACCGATCTGTACAAGGAGTTGGGCCCTTGGGAGACACTGACGGAGCCGATGCCGAGGATCTTGTCGTCGGTACCGGGGACTGCCGTGATGGCGTCAAGTCGTAGTGACTGCTCGGAGTTGGACTTGATGCCCTTCGTGCTCGGCAGCTCCGGCCGAGTGATCCCCCTGCAGTCGCCGTCCGCCGTGAGGTAGCGGCCGGTGCCGAGCACCTTTCCGCGCTCGCCGTCGCGGATCGCACGGCCTCGGTCGGCGCACGGCCCTTTGGCTTCGGGCAGCTTGAGCCAGCGGGTTCCGTCCCAGCGGAGGCGGATGTCCGCGTCAGCGGGCTCGGGATGCTGCTCGCCGTGGTTGAAGGTGTGCTCGCCGTAGACGCGGACGTCGTCCCTCGCCCGTGAGACGACATCGGTGAGCAGGGCCTGCGCCTCGGGTGGCGAAGGAGCCTGGAAGTGGTAATCCGGCATGCGTACGGACTTCCAGGCGCGGCCGTCCCAGTGTGCGGCGGCGGGCTGCGTGAGCTCCGGCCCTCGCGTACTGTCCTCGTCGACATTCTGGTGGCCGACTGCCCAGAGGTCGTCGGGCGCGACGCCGTCGAGCGCGACGGCGATGACCGGGAGCTGCATGACCGTCCAGCGCGTGCCGTTCCAGTGATGACCGGTGCCTTCGTCTCCCAGGACCCAGATGTCGTCCGCGGCGAACGCCCTTACGTCGGTGGCTCGGTGGCCGTCGGGAACCTCGGGCAGGGCGGTCCAGCGGGAGCCGTCCCAGTGGGCCGTCCGCGGCGCGTTCAAGTTCTTCAGGCTTGCCGTCAGGAGAAATCCGCCGGAGTCCACCGGGTCGAAGCGCCCCTCGTAGACGCTGTCGCCGAACGCCGAAGGCATCGGGCGGCGCTGCCAGTGCTCGCCGTCGTAGTGCAGGAGGAATCCGTCGTTTGCCGCGTCGTCACCGGAGACGCTGACGGTGCGGGTGGCGTTGCCCGCCACCCAGATGTCGTCGCCGGCTGTCGCCGTCACATCGGACAGATGCCCTGTGCCCGCGTCGTCGAAGACCTCGTCGTACGTCCACTCCATGCCGGAGTCGGTCCCCGCACGTATCGCGACCACGCCTATGAACAGGAGCAACAGCGCGATCAGCGTCACGTTGACCTTGACCATGCGCGCGTTGACGTCCATGCCCCTCCCCCGACACCGTCAATCCCGGCCGCGGGCGGTGGCCGCACAGCGTACTGCGGCAGGGTGCACGCCCGGCGGCCGGTACGACGGCCCTGCTAATCTGATCGTTATGGCACGAGGTATCTGGTCGCAGAAGGTCCGCTCCGCCCGCTGACGGCGGCGCCTTCTCCCTGTTGAATTCGCCGCCGTTCCGGTTCCCGCCGGGCGGCTGCCTCTTGCTGCCCGGCTCCACTGCGAGCTGCGGAGCATCTGTTGAACCCCTCTCCTCTCCCCCGTTTCCCCGTTCTCCCCGAAGCCGTGTCCCAGCCCGTCGAAGCGGGCGCCAGTGCGCACGTCCGCGCCCAGGGCCTCGCCGTCACCCGTGGGTCCCGGCGTGTCCTGGACGACGTCTCGGTCACGCTGTCCGCGCGGTCACGTATCGCCGTCGTCGGCGAGAACGGCCGGGGCAAGACGACGCTGCTGCACGTCCTTGCCGGACTGATCGCGCCCGACGAGGGCACCGTGCACCGGGCCGGGACGATCGGCCTGGCCAGCCAGGAGCTGTCCGTGCGCGACGGGGAGACCGTCGGCACCCTGACCTCGCAGGCGCTGGCGGCCTCGCTCGCGGCCCTCGCCGCACTGGACGAGGCGACCCTCGCCATGACCGCGGGCGACGCCTTGGCCGACGAGCGCTATGCCGCCGCGCTCGACGCCGCCACGCGGCTCGACGCGTGGGACGCCGAACGCCGTGTCGATGTGGCCCTGGAGGCGCTGAATGCGTGCACCGACCGTGACCGTCTCCTGTCGACGCTGTCGGTCGGGCAGCGCTACCGGGTCCGTCTCGCGTGTCTGCTCGGCGCGCGGCACGACATCCTTCTGCTCGACGAACCCACCAACCACCTCGACGCGGGCGGCCTGGACTTCCTGACCCGCAGGCTGCGCGAGCACGACGGCGGCCTCGCTGTCGTCAGCCACGACCGGGCGCTGCTGCGCGATGTCGCGAACCGCTTCCTGGACCTCGACCCGTCCCGTGACGGCAAGCCCCGCCTGTACGCCGGCGGTTATGAGGCCTGGCAGCACGCCCGGCGCCGCGACCGGGAGCGCTGGGAGCAGGATCATGAGGAGCAGCAGGCCGAACACCGGCGGCTGCATGACGCCGTCTCGGCGGCCCGCGACCGGCTCTCCACGGGCTGGCGGCCCGACAAGGGGACCGGCAAACACCAGCGCCAGTCCCGCGCCCCCGGCGTCGTACAGGCGCTGAAGCGGCAGCAGGACGCTTTGGAGGCGCACCGGATCGACGTGCCGCAGCCCCCGCCGATGCTGCGGTGGCCGGACCTGGGTGTCCGGCGGGGCACGCCGCAGCTACGGGCGCACGGCGTCGCGGTCGAGGGGCGGCTGGGCGAGCCGGTCGACCTGACTCTCGACGGCGGTGACCGGCTTCTCGTCACCGGGCCCAACGGCGCCGGGAAGTCCACGCTGCTCGCGGTGCTCTCCGGGTCCCTCGCACCCACCCACGGTCACGTGCGGACGGCGAAGGGCGCCCGGATCGTCCGGGTCACCCAGGAGACGGCCCAGCAGGACCCCGGCCTCACCGCTCACGAGGTGCACGCCCGTCATGTGGGACGGCTGGTGGCCGGCGGAGCGATCCGCGACGCCGACGCCGTGCCGCTCGGGGCACTCGGGCTGCTGGACGCCGACGCGCTGCGCACGCCGGTCGGGCGCATGTCGCAGGGCCAGCAGCGGCGTCTCGACCTGGCGCTCGCGCTGACCGGGCGGCCCGGGTTGATCCTGCTCGACGAGCCCACCAACCACCTGTCGGCGACGCTGGTCGACGAGCTGACCGACGCGCTGCGCGCCACGAGTGCCACCGTGGTCGTCGCGACGCACGACCGGCAGCTTCTGCGGGACCTCGCGCACTGGCCGCGTCTGGAGGTGGGCAGGCCTCCGGGCGCCGGCGTCTGACGCCGCCCGGCCCGGACCCTCCGGGCGCCGCTACAGCCAGTCGTGTTCCCGCGCGTAACGCGCCGCTTCGTGCCGGGTGCGTGTCTGGGTCTTCTGCATGGCGTTCGAGAGGTAGTTGCGTACGGTGCCTTGCGCCAGGCTGAGGCGGACGGCGATGTCAGCGACGGAGTACCCCTCACCGGTCACACGCAGCACGTCGATCTCCCGGTCGGTGAGGGGGCAGTCGTCGACGACGGCGAGCGCGGAGACGTCCGGGTCGATCCAGCGTTTCCCCTCGTAAAGTGTGGCGATGACCGACGTGATGTGCGCGGGCTCCGCCGACTTGCTGACGAAGCCCTGGACGCCCAGTCTCAGCGCCTTGCGGAGCACCCCGGGCCTGGCGTGGCGGGTCAGCATGAGGATCACCTGGTCCGGCTGTGCGCGGCGGATCTCCGCGACGGCGCCGAGGCCGTCCACGCCGGGCATCTCCAGGTCGATGACGAGTACGTCGGGCCGGTGGAGCAGGGTGGCCTCGATCGCGGTTGCGCCGTCATGCGCTTCGGCGAGCACGGTGATGTCCCCTTCGAGCGGCAGCAGTGCCGCGAGCGCCTTGCGGAGCAGGGCCTCGTCGTCGGCGAGCACCACGGTGGTCATCGGTCGTCCTCCCGCGCCACGAAGGGCGGTGTCGCTGATCCGGGGCGGGGGAAGGCGGCAGCCGTGACGAAGCGCCCGTCCGCCTGTTCCACCGTCAGTTCGCCTCCGTTGTCGCCCACGCGTTCCTTGAGGGTGGCCAGGCCGCCGAGCTTCGGCAGGGGCCCCGTGGGGGCACCGTCGTTGACGATGGTGATGCCCGATGCGGAGAGAGTGATCCGCACCCGTGTGGCTTCCGCGTGGCGCAGGATGTTGGTCGTCGTCTCACGGAGCACCTGGCCGAGCAGCCCGTTGACCCTCTCGTCCACGTCGGCCTCGCGGTTGACGCGTACGCGGATGCCCGCGGCCTCGAAGAGGTTCTTCGCGTTCTCCAGTTCCACGGACAAGTTGAGTCGCCGTTGTGCGTAGGCGAGCTCCTTGGTCTGGGTGATGGTGTCGGTGACCAGGGCGTGCACCTCGCGTAGTTCCTCCTGTACGCGCGCGATGTCGCTGTGCACCAGCTTCTCGGCCAGCGTGATCTTCAGTTTCACCACGTGCAGGGTGTGGCCCTGGATGTCGTGCAGATCGCTGGCGAAACGGACGCGTTCCCTGATCACGGCCAACTCGGCGTCGCGTTCCCGGGACTGCTCGATGACCCGGTAGAAGCGCTGGTTGACGAACATCAGGCCGGTGGCCGCCACCGTGATGCCCGTGGGCAGAAGGACGTAGAGGATCAGTACGCGCAGGACGTCGTCCGGCGCTTCGAGCAGTTTCGCCGCGCCCACCCCCGCGATGAACGCACCCAGCCCCAGGGTCGCCGCGCCTCGGTGGCGGGGCAGCTGGGAGATGAAGTAGGGGCCCACGATCGTGAGGCCGTAGCAAGCCGTGCGGCTGTCGGTCACCAGCACTCCGAGCACCCACACGGCAGCGGCGACGATCAGGCAGGGCAGCACGACGCGGGAGGTGTCGCCCGCGGTCCACCGCTCGACGACCACCAGGCCCGCCACCACCCCCAGGGTCAGGACGGCGGCCTCCCCCCAGGTCCGGGCATCGACCGCCACCAGGACCGCGCCCACGACGGCGAGCGGCGGGATGAACATCGTGAGGTTGACGTTGCGCAGCCGTCCCTGTGTGGTCCGGGCGTGCTCGGGCACCGTTTGTGCCGCCCGGAGGGCCGGCCTCACCGGTCGTCGTCCGCGAGCGGAGCAGACCACTGGCTGTTCCGGGACCACAGCTGCATGCCGTCAGGATAGGGGCTCACGCCGGGGCAGGAGAGGGCGAGCGCCGCGCTGACCAGGGGGAAGACGGTCGTGAAGGCCGTCAGCGCAGGGCGCGGGAGCCTGGATTGCATGGGCGGGTCTCCGAGGTCGGACAACAGCGTCTGCCCGCAGTATTCGTCCCGCTCCGGGGGCGGCACCAGTGACACCGTGTCATGCGTGTGCCCCGAGAAATGTCACGGCTCGGTGGTGACACCACGCCCCTGCCGGGTCCGCGTGCGGCGGGCTGAGATGGACGCATGACCTCGACACCAGTCATCGACGTTGACCGTCTCAACCTCAGCTACGGCGACTTCCACGCCGTGAAGGACCTGTCATTCCAGGTGCACAAGGGGGAGCTCTACGCACTGCTCGGCACGAATGGAGCCGGCAAGACCTCGGCTTTGGAGACCATCGAAGGCCACCGCACGGCAACCTCGGGCACCGTACGGGTGTTCGGGCAGAGCCCGCTCGACCGGCGCTCCGTGCGGCCCCGGATGGGCATCATGCTGCAGGAAAGCGGCTTCACCCCGGATCTGACGGCGCGGGAATCGATCCGGCTGATCGGCAGCCTCTCGCAGCGCACGGACCGGGTCGAGCGCGTACTGGGCATCGTCGACCTGACGCACAAGGCCACCACCAAGGTCTCCCAGCTCTCCGGCGGCGAGAAGCGGCGTCTGGACTTCGCGACCGCCGTGTACGGAAGCCCCGAGCTGGTCTTCCTGGACGAGCCGACCACCGGCTTGGACATCCAGTCCCGTGACGCCCTGTGGGACGCCGTGGACAAGCTGCGCGAGGACGGCTCCACCATCGTGCTCACCACGCATTACCTGGAGGAGGCCCAGCAGCGCGCCGATCGCGTCGGGCTCATGCACCAGGGCACCTTCCACCAGGAAGGAACCGTCGCCGAACTGACGCAGACCCTGCCCGCCGCCATCAGCTTCTTCCTTCCACCCGCCGCACCCGCGCTGCCGCTGCACGCCACGAGCGAGAGCGAGAGCGACGGAAGGGTGCTCGTCAAGACCTTCGACCTGCAGAAGGATCTGCACCTCCTGCTCGGCTGGGCGCACGCCAACGCGGTGGAGCTGCGCGAACTTCAGGCCGGACCGACACGGCTCGACGACGTCTTCCGCGCCATCGGCACGACACAGAGCCCGTAGCCCGGCCCGCGGTTGCCATAGAACCTCCCCTCGGAACCTCCCCAGAAGAGGACACTCACGATGCTTTCCATCGCCCTGAGCGAGCTCATCCAGATCTTTCGGAACCGGTTGGTGCTGCTCAACAGCTTCCTCATCCCCGTGGCCGTCTGCGTGTTCTTCGTCTACAAGCACGAGACCTTCGCCGACCTGCGCAGCCTCGGATACATCGCGGCCGTGGTGCTGTTCACCGTGTCCGCCTTCGGGCTCTACGCCTCCACGGTGACCACGCTCGCCTCGCGCCGCCAGACCCTCTTCCTCAAGCGGCTGCGATCCACACCCGCGGGCGACGCCGGCATTCTCACCGGACTGGTGCTTCCGGTCAC
Source organism: Streptomyces sp. NPDC002853 (assembly GCF_053591915.1). Classification (NCBI taxonomy): domain Bacteria; kingdom Bacillati; phylum Actinomycetota; class Actinomycetes; order Kitasatosporales; family Streptomycetaceae; genus Streptomyces; species Streptomyces sp. NPDC002853. The sequence continues at coordinate 44,616 of NZ_JBSFUS010000013.1, forward strand.
GGCCCTCGCGCTGGTCCAGGTGGCCGCGATCCTCGCCGTGCTGGCCGCCGTCGCCGGCAAGCCGGACAACGCGCTCCTCCTGGCGGCCGCGGTGTTCTCGACCGTGGTCATGATGCTCGCCCTGGGGCTGGCCACCGCGGGCCTGACCAACTCCCCCGAGCATGCCCAGGTGACGACGCTGCCGATCAGCCTGGGCGCCATCGCCGTCGCCAACTGGGTGGCCATCACCGGGACCGAGGAGCTGACCCTGCTCAAGCGGCTGCTTCCCGGCGGCTCGGCCACCGAACTCGTCCTCAACGCCTGGAACGGCGGCGTCCCCGTGGCCGAGTCCCTGCCGCTGCTGCTGCCCACCCTCAGCTGGGTCATCGTCTCCGCCGCCCTGGCCTCCCGTCTCTTCCGCTGGGAACCGCGCCGGTGAGCGGACCGCGGAATCACTGAGCCGGCTGAACCTCGCGCAACCGGTCCCGCACCTCGGGCAGTTGACGGAACCCGGCCGCCCGGTAGGTGGCGACGGCTCCGGCGTTCGAACTCGGCGTGCAGACCATCGCACTGGAGGAGCCCATCTCCTGGAGGGCCGCTGCCGCGGCGACGCTGATCGCCGTGCCGTAGCCATGACCGCGGTGCGCCATGTGAACGCCCATCGGCTCGAGGATTCCCGGCCTGCCCGGACCGGCCGACCACACGGCCACCGCCGCCACAGCGTCGCCCCGATCGTCGTAGGCGACCAGGGAGCGAGCGGTGGCGTACGGCAATCCGGTCGCCACCGACTGCCATTGCTCGCCCGAGAAGCTCCCCCCGTCGAACGCCGCCCGGAGTACGGCGGCGAACACGTCGGCCCGCTCCGGACCGACCGCCTCGATCCGAACTCCAGGAACCTTCACCGGCTCCGTGAGGTCGCGGCGCAGCGGCGTCCACGGCTCGTCGGTGCGCCAGCCGTCCTCGGCCAGCAGCTCCTGGACCAGCGCGTCCATCGGCGCCTCGATGTTCGCCTCCCCGTCCGGGAGTACGCCACGCTCCGACGCGGACACGTCCCGCACCAGCTGCCGCGCGAGCTCCTCGTCCTGCCGGGCGTCCGGCGCGATCGTCAGCCGCAACAGTCCTGGGCCGTCCAGCAGCCCGACCGCGAGGATCCGGCCGTTCCGGCTCCACGTGCGGACCGCCGCTGCCGTCGCTTTCGCACCCGACCGCCAGAACCAGCCCAGGTCCCCCGGATGCAGTTGCATCGGCGCCCCTTCGCACTGCCACTCCCGCAGCACGCCCACAGCCTCGCTCAGCCCGTCGGCTCCCGGCACGCTCAACAAAATCGCCATGCCCGCGATCACACATCACCGGACCAACTGCCGCACCTGGTTTTCGACCGACGGGAGCCGTGATCGCGCGGAGTCAACCTGCCTGTCATACGGGCCAGTTGTGCGACCGGCGCGCGACCGTCTCCTCCCGCTCAGCCGGTGCGGAGGACCCGAAAGCGGCCGGGTTCCGCCGGGTCGCGGTCGACCACCTGGATCGGCGTCCGGGCCCACTGCCAGACACTGATGCCCGGCGCGCGGGAGAACTGGATCTGCCCGCGGGTCCCTTCGACCGCGACCCGCGGCCAGGACGCGGCGATGCGTGCCCGGTCCGCGCCCTGGGAGCGCAGGACTTCGGCCAGGACGGCGACGCTGTCATACCCCTCGAAGGCCACGAAGGAGGGTGCTTCGTCCATCCGCTCACGAAGGACCGTCTCCACGCGTACTCCGAGCGGGCTCAGGCGCTCGGGCAGGTAGCGAAGGAAGGGGACCGCGGCGCCGTCGTCGCCCAGCAGCGCCGCCCATTCGGCTAACTCCGGCTGCCCGGCCGGAGCACCGAGCTGAATCTCCGCGAGACGGGAGTCGTGGCGCACGGCCCTGACGATCGGTACCGCCGGCTCCGGGTGCCCGACCAACAGCAGGAGTGCGGTCGCTGCCTGGTCGACGAGTGCGTCGCACACGGCCGCGGGAGCGAGCGCGCTCATGTCGAGTTCGATGACGGTGCCGCCGCGTGGAGCGAGGTGATCCCGCAGAATGTGTGTCCCGGATGCCCAGTAGACACTCGGCTGGGTCGCCACGGCGATGCGGCGGTGGCCCGCGCCGAGCAGGAAGTCCGCATAAACCCGCCAGCCTCGGGACTGCGGCGGGGAGAGGCGCGCGACCCATCGCGTCGGCTGGTCGGTGAGCGCGTCGAGAACCGCCGACGAGCAGAGGTACGGCAGACCGAGTGCGTCGGCCCGGCCGGCAGCGGCGCGAGCCACGACGCTGTGGTACTCCCCCACCACAGCGGCCACGCCCAGGGCGGCCAGTTCGTCCACGGCCGCCACGGCTTTCCGCGGGTCGGCGGAGGTGTCCCTGACCACGAGTTCGAGCGGCTTACCGACGATCCCGCCGGCGTCATTGACCTCGCGGACCGCCAGTTCGAGTCCGGCGAGCAGTTGGCGGCCCGCCTCGACCCAACCGGGCCGCGTCAGAGGGACGAGAGCACCGACCCGAACGGACGGCCCGTCAGCCCGATCCACTCCGACCGGCGATGGTGACGTACTCATGCGCGGGCGCCTCCCGTGTGGCGACTCGACCGAGGCTCGGCGATCATGCCGGACATTGCATCCGCTCCGCCGTCCAAGGGCAACCGATTTCCGCCACCGCCCCTCGTAGGTTATAGTTGATCTTGAGCCTGCGGCCGGAGAACTCCCGGTGACGGGCCCGGCGTTGGTCGTCCAAGGAAAGACGCCCCGCTTCCTGCGGGGAAATGCAGGTGCAAGGCCTGCCCAGCGCTCCAGGCGAAGCCCCGGACTCCAGTACGGCGTCCGGGGCTTCTTGCTGCCCCCACTACGCCACCCTCAGCGCGGCCGCCAACTCCTCCAGGCTCTCCACCTGCCGGTCGAAGGTGTCGGTGCCGCGCGGCGGATCCCCCACCGGCCGCCGCACGTAGGCCGTCCGCATCCCCGCGGCCTGGGCCCCTCGCAGGTCCCACGCGTGCGCGGCAACCATCAACACCCGCTCAGCCGGACACCCCGCCGCCTCGATCGCGAGCCGGTAGACCTCCGGCGCGGGCTTGTACGCCCGCACCTCCTCGCCGGACAACGCCTGATGCCAGCGCAACCCCGCGTACGCGTTCAACCGCAGCAGCACCCCCCGGCTGGCGTGCGACAGACCCAGCACCGGAAACCGACCCGCGAGCCGCGCCAGCCCGGCGACGGAATCCCCCCACGGCTTCAGCCGCTGTGATGCCTTCGCCAGCCGCCCCACGGCCACCGGATCGCTCAGCCCGGCGTACTCGGCCACGCGCTCGGCCGCCTCGCGGTCGATGACCTCACTGTTGGCATACGCCCGCACTCCCTCCCCGATGCGCCGTTGCTCACGCTCGACGTGCTCCCGCCAGACCGTGAGCAGACCTTCCACGGACGCCCCACCGGACGCCCCGTCGGCGGAGGCGGGCAGCGCCTCGTACAGGGCCGCCCGCAGCCCCCCGGTCTCGTCCACCATCGTCCCCAGTACGTCGAAGACGATCACCTCGACATCGTCTGTTCCTGGCATCCGCTCTCCTCTTCACGGCAGTGGGGGCGCACCGCGTACCCGAACCCTGTGCGTACGTCACCGGCTGAACAGGTGACGAGTCTTGCTCCATCTCGCGTCACCGGTCAAGATGGTGACGTGCACTTCGCCTTCGTGAGCGGCAACCCCGCCCTGGACCTGGTCGCCACCGTGGAATCCCGCCGTGACCAGCCCTGCGACCTCCTGGCCACGCCCGGGGACCTCGAACAGTGGGTGGTGGCCTGCGACGAACTCCCGGATCAGGTCAGCGCCGACGCCGCGGCCCTGGCCGACGCCCTGCGACTCCGCGAGGCCATCCACCGGCTCGCCCTCGACCGCATGCACGGCCGTCGCTACGAGCCGGCCGGTCTGGACACCCTCAACACCGTTGCCGCCGGGCCGCCGCCCGCTCTTCACCTCGGCGACGCGGGCATCCGCCGTACGGGAGATCTCGCCTCCGCGCTCGCCCACATCGCCCGTCGCGCCATCACCCTGCTCGCCGATCCCCACACCTGCCTCAAGGAGTGCGGCCGCCCGACCTGCACCCGCCTGTACCTCGACCGCTCCCGCGGTACGCGCCGTACCTGGTGCGGCATGCAGGCCTGCGGCAATCGCGTCAAGGCCGCCGCCTACCGAGCCCGCAAACACACCACTCAATGAGCACGACCACCTGAGCACGACCACTCCGGGCCCGAGGCTCAAACGCAGGGGGCGGGGCGGCGAAGCCGGACAGAGTGGGCGTACTACCCTTCCAGCGTGACGAACCCCTCCGCACCCCATGGCGCGCGGTCAGCCGCCCGTGACAGCGCGGCCGGCGCGACCCGTCCGGCCAACCAGGGGCGACGGGTGGCGGCACGCAATCGCGCCGCTCTGATCGCTGCCGCCCGCGAGGTGTTCGCCGAGCAAGGTCTTGACGCACCGCTGTCCGCCGTCGCGCGCCGCGCCGGGGTGGGCCAGGGCAGCCTCTACCGGCATTTCGCCGACCGGGTCGCGCTGGCCTCGGCCGTCCTGGACGAGAACGTCCAGCAGATCGAACAGGCCGCGGACGAACCCGACGCGAGCCCGGCGAGCGTCCTGGGGGTGGTCACCTGGCACCTGACCCGTTCGACGGCGTTCGTGGATCTGCTGCGCATACGCGGCGCCCGGGGTGACGGTGAGCAGGCCCGAGCACTGGCCGGGCGCGTCCACAGCGTCCTCTCCCGCTGCCTGCCCGCCGGGCACCGGCTGTCCGCCGATGACGCCATGCTTGCCGTCGCGATGGTCTCCGGGGCCGTGACCGGCCCCACCCCCGCCGAGCGGGAGCGCCGCGCTCTCGCGGCCTGGCGCCTGCTCGGCGTCGAGGTGGGGCCGTTGCGGCCCGTCGAGACCGACCCACAAGTATGAGCGTCAGCCGCCGTTGGACTGGCGGATGCCGTCGGCGAGCGCGGTGAACCGGTAGACGTACCCGCCGTCGGGGCCGCTCACGGTCATGTAGGCCTTCCTGCCGCCCGGCGTGATGGCGACATTGGTCGCCGACTCCAGCCCTTCGGCGGCCTTGGCCGGGACTTCGACGGTGGCCAGCCGCTCGCCGTCCGGGCTGAAGACGGCCATGGCCGGTCGCCCGTGCAGCGCCTGGTACAGGTTGCCGTCGGCGTCCACGGCTATGGAGTCGGTCTGGGCCACGCCCGCGTCGACGTGCACGGCCTCGTGCTGCGAGGTCACGGTGGTCTTGCCGGCGTCGAGCAGCAGGTAGGAGATGGTGTTCTCGGCGAGTTCGCTGATCCACAGGCCGTGCAGTTCGGGGTCGAACATCACCCCGTTGGGATGGGCGAGCCCGTCGGCCAGGACGGTGGCCTTCTCACCGTCGCGGTCGATGCGCACGATGCGCCCCTCGGCCTTGCCCGGCTTCATGCCGTGCAGGTCGCTGACGTACAGGTTGCCCTCGTCGTCGAAGGCGATGTCGTCGAGGTTCATGGCTGATCCGTCGACCTCACCGGAGAAGAACGTGCGCGGGTTTGAGCCGTCCGGCTCGGTGCTGACCACGGACCCGGTGTAGTCGGTGAGATAGAGACGGCCGTCGTGGGGGCTGATCTGCGCGGAGGTGTAGGCGCCGGTCTTGTCGGTGTAGACGCCCTTGTGTTTTCCGGTGGCCAGGTCGACGGAGATGACCTTGGGTTCGCCGGCGGGTGCGGTGACGTCCACGACGTACAGGGCGCCGTTCTCACGCAGGAGCGGGCCCTCCAGGAGGGTCCTGCCGGTGGTCTCGTGAGGGTCGGTCACGTGCGCGACCTGCGTGGCGCGGATGGTCCTGCCCTCGCCGGACGACGCGGGGCGCGAGGCCGGGGCGCCGGAGGTCTGGGTGCCGCATCCGGCCAGGGCCAGCAGGCTGCCGGCGGCCAGAGCGGCCAAGGCGGCGCGCCGGCGGCGGTGGGGTGCGGGGTGGAGTGTGGGGTGGGTCATGCGGTGGGGGTGCTCCTTCTCGTCGTCCGGGTGGGCCGGACGTGATGATGTGCAGGAGACGTGCTGGCGGCCTGGGGCCGGGGACCTGCCGTGGCGCGGGTGTGCGGGGCCGGGCGTCGGCAGGAGCGGTGGGCGCTTCGGGGCCGGTGGTCAGGCGGCCGACCAGCCACCGTCGGAGGGCAGGACGGCGCCGTTGATGTTCACCGCGTCCTTGCTGAGCAGGAACGTGATCGAGGCAGCCAGCTCGTCGGCCATGGCAAGACGCGGGATGGCGACGCGCATCTTCGCGGTACGGGCCGAGCCGAACGGCGCGGCGGCCGGCATCGCGATGCCGGTGGCCACCGCGCCGGGCGCGACGGCGTTGATCTGCACGCCCGTTCCCGCGTACTGGTAGGCCGACGACATCGTCAGGCCGACCAGCGCGTGCTTCGAGGTCGTGTACGCGGCGCCGGCCGCCGAGCCGCGCAGAGCGGCCTCGGAGACGACATTGACGATCCGGCCGCCTCCCGCGGCGAGCATGCCGGGCACGACGGCGCGCATCAGGCGCATCGGGCCCTCGACGTTGACGCGCAGGACGCGTTCCCAGGTGGTGTCGTCGACTTCGTGCACGGCGGCGTCGTTGTCCATCACGCCCGCGACGTTAGCCAGGGCGTCCACGCGGCCCGCCGCGGCGGCCACGACCGTTGCGGCGGACGCGGGTTCGGTGATGTCCGCGGCGACGGGCACGAGCGCCTCGCCCAGGTCCGCGGCCAGGTCCGCGAGGCCGTCGGCGGAGAGGTCGACGGCGACCACGCGGCCGCCCTCGCGCACGATGCGGGAGGCGACGGCACGGCCGATGCCCGAAGCGGCTCCGGTGACGACGACGTGCTGGCCGGCGAAGCGTTGGGGCGTGACCTGCTCGGTCCACGGCTCGGGGGCGCCGATCTCGATGCCCGGGGCAGGGTCTGCGACCTCGGGGGCGTCGGCCGGCGGCACGGCCGGCAGGCCGGCGGGAAGCTGCCCGGTCTCGGCGGCGGTGACCAGCGTGTCCACGAGTTCCGCGGGGAACTTGCCCGCGGACATGTGCACGAGCTGCTCCAGCGGCAGGCCGAGGGCGGGCGCCAGGGCTTCCTCGCTCCGCCCTTGGGAGGCCAGCAGGCCGCGCAGGACCTGTCCGGCGGTGGGTTCCGCCAGCCAGTCGCGGAGCGGGGAGGCGGGGGTGGGCTTGTGCATCGCAGGCCTTTCATGTCGTGGCGCACGGGCCGGCCGTGGCGGGATCGACCCCAACCGGACAACACTGTCCGGTTCCTGCGTTACGGTACCTGTGACCGCTCGGGGCGCCCCGGCGAGGGCCCTGATCACGCCCGCGCGGCGCCCGACGCACCTCCCCCCACGAGAGGAACTCGCACCATGCCCCTGCCGCAGCGCGCCCCCCACCAGCCCACCCCGCAGGAGATCGCCATCCTGCGCGAGCGCTACCGCGTCGAGCGGGAACGTCGCGTACGCCCCGAAGGAACAGCCCAATACCGCTCCACGGACGCGGAGTTCGGCTACTTCGCCGCCGACCCGTACACCGACGCGACCAAGGAACGCGAGCCCCTGCACGACACGGTGGACGTCGCGATCGTGGGCGGCGGATTCGGCGGAATCCTGGCGGGCGCGCGACTGCACCGGCAAGGCGTGGCGAAGGTGCGCGTCGTCGAGCAGGGCGGCGACTTCGGCGGCACCTGGTACTGGAACCGCTACCCCGGCATCCACTGCGACATCGAGTCCCACGTGTACCTGCCGCTGCTGGACGAGACCGGCTACGTGCCCGAGTGGAAGTACGCCCCCGGTGAAGAGATCCGCCGTCACGCGGTGCGTGTCGCCGAGCAGTTCGATCTGTACGAGCACGCCCTGTTCTCCACCGCCGTCACCGACCTGACGTGGGATCAGGCAGCCGAGCAGTGGGTGGTCACCACCGACCGGGGCGACGCGTTCCGGGCCACCTACGTCATCACCTCCACCGGCACGCTCTCGGAGCCCAAACTGCCGGGCATCCCCGGCATCGAGGACTACCGGGGCCACACCTTCCACACCTCGCGCTGGGATTACGGGTACACCGGCGGCACCCCCGAAGGCGGCATGCGGGGCCTGGCGGGCAAGAGGGTCGGCGTCGTCGGCACCGGCGCCACCGGCGTGCAGGTCATCCCGAAACTGGCCGCGGACGCCGGACACCTCTACGTCTTCCAGCGCACCCCCTCCGCCGTCGACGCGCGTGGCCAGCAGCGCATGACGCCACAGGAGGTCGGCGCGGACCGGCCCGGCTGGGCCGGCGAGCGCCGCGAGAACTTCCTGCGGATCTGCTCCGGCGAGGAGGCCGGGCAGGACCTGGTCGCCGACGGCTGGACGGCGTCGGCCGGCCTCCTCGAGAAGCTCCTGCCCAGCTTCCGCCGCCACGGTGAGCCGGACTTCGAGGCCGCCTACGAGGTCGCCGACCACGCCACCATGCAGCAGATCCGGGCACGCGTGGCCGCCGAGGTCACCGACGCCGCCACCGCCGCCGCCCTCACGCCCTGGTACCGGTACGCGTGCAAGCGCCCCACCTTCTCCGACACGTACCTGCCCGCGTTCAACCGCGCCAACGTCACCCTGGTGGACACGGCCGACACCCACGGCATCGAGCGCATGACCGAGCGCGGGGTCGTCGTGGGTGGCGTGGAGTACGAGGTCGACTGCCTGGTGTTCGCCACCGGGTTCTCCGTGGGCGTCTCCGGCATCACCTCGGGAAAGCTGCCGGTGACCGGCCGCGACGGCGTGCGGCTCATGGACACGTGGAGGCAGCGGGGTCCGCGCACGTTGCACGGTTTCACCAGCAACGGCTTCCCGAACCTGATCCGGATGGGCTCACTGCAGAACGCCAGCAGCGTGAACTACACGCACATCCTGGACGAGCAGGCCCTGCACGCCGCCGCCCTGGTGGCCGCCGCGCAGGAGAAGGGCGCGGTCATCGAGCCCGCCCCCGAGGTCGAGGACGCCTGGGTCGACGTCTGCGCGCAGGGCGCCCCCGATCACGCGTGGTTCCACGCCGAGTGCACCCCCGGCTACTACAACGGCGAGGGCCGAGGGCGCCCGAACGGCCCCACGGCCTACCCGCACGGCGCCGTCGCTTTCCATGAACTGCTGGCCCGCTGGCGCGAGGAGAACATGGGCGAGGCCCTGCGGGCCAGGGCGACCACCTCGGTCCGACAATTTGCCGGTCCCTCTTGATCAGCCTAATTTTGCGGCGACACGGCTTTTTCTCAGGCAAGAGGAGAAAAGCTTCATGGCGAAAGGCCTGCCGCACCGAAATCCCCGGCGGCCCCGGGGACCGGAGACGGAATCGACGCGCGGATCCCGGTCGGAGACCGACCGGATGGCGCGCACGCTGCTGCGTCGCAGGAAGAAGACGCTCAGCGCCGAGGACGTGATGGTCTCGGACCGTCCGAAGGTGCGGCGCGCGGTGACGGCGGCCGCGCTCGGCAACACCATGGAGTGGTTCGACTTCGGCGTCTACGCCTATCTGGCGGGCACGATCGGGAAAGTCTTCTTTCCTTCCAGTTCGCCCGGGGCCCAGGTCGTCGCCACGTTCGCCACATTCGCCGCGGCCTTTCTCGTTCGCCCGCTGGGCGGTCTCGTCTTCGGGCCGCTCGGCGACCGCATCGGCCGGCAGAAGGTGCTCGCGGCAACCATGATCATGATGGCTGCGAGCACCTTCGCGGTCGGTCTGCTGCCCTCGTACGCATCCATCGGGTTCGCCGCCCCGCTGCTGCTGCTCCTGTGCCGTCTGGTCCAGGGCTTCTCCACGGGCGGTGAATACGCCGGTGCCACCACCTACATCGCCGAGTACGCGCCCGACCAGCGCCGCGGCTTCCTCGGCAGCTGGCTCGACTTCGGCACCTTCGTGGGCTACTCCCTGGGCTCGGGTCTGGTCACCGTCCTGACGCTGACCCTTGGCACGGACGGCCTGGAGAGCTGGGGCTGGCGCATCCCCTTCTTCATCGCGGGGCCGCTCGGGCTCATCGGCCTCTACATGCGGCTGAAGCTGGAGGAGACGCCCGCCTTCCAGCAGGAAGCGGCCGGGGCCGCGGCCGAGCGGGGAGAAGGCCGGGGCGAGGACGATCCCGTGGAGCAGGCCCGCCAGTCCGGCAAGGGGCGCCTCAAGGAGATCTTCACGCGCCACTGGCAGGCGGTGCTGATCTGCATGGGCCTCGTGCTGCTCTACAACGTCACGAACTACATGGTGACGTCCTATCTGCCCACGTTCATGACGGTGACTTTGGGCGAGAGCGACACCACGGCCCAGTTGCTGGTGCTCGGCACCATGCTGCTGGTGGCTCTCGCCATCACCACCGTGGGACGCAGCTCCGACCGGTGGGGCAGACGCCCGATGTTCATGGGCGGCAGCATCGCCCTGATCGCGCTCGCCGTTCCGGCCTTCCTGCTGATCCGGGAGGGCGGCATCCTCCTGCCCGCGTTCGGCTGCGTCATCCTCGGCCTGCTCCTGGTCTGCTTCGCGGGCACGGCCGCCGCGACCCTGCCCGCCTTGTTCCCCACGCGCCTGCGGTACGGAGCCCTGTCGATCGCCTACAACATCTCCGTCTCCCTCTTCGGCGGCACCACCCCCCTGCTCGCCTCCTTCCTGGTCGAGAAGACGGGCAACACCCTGGTACCTGCCTTCTACTTGATGGTGGCCGGGGCGATCGGCCTGGTCGCGACGTTCTTCCTGCACGAGACGGCGGGCCGGCCGCTGCGTGGCTCAGGACCCATGGTCGAGACGCACGACGAGGCTCGCGAGATGGTCGCGCGCAGCCGCACGGAGGCAGGGCGCCACGCCCGGGACGTATGGCTGCGGCTGTGGCACCCCCGCGGGGGCCGGAACGCCTCCACGAAGGGCCGCAAGCGCGGCGACTGACGCGTGACGCCGTGGATCTCCGCCCTGCCTACCGTGGGGACTCCTCGCCGTAGGGCGCGGAGCCCTCGCCCTCGGTCGTCACCTCAAAGGTGTTGAGGAAGCCGCAGATGAGTTGGTAGAAGCCCACGGTGATGACGAGGTCCGCCAGCTGGTTCACCGTCAAGAACGCCAGCAGTTCCTCCCGCGTAGCCTCGTCGAGGGTGTGCCGGGCGAGCAACCGGTCCGTGGCGGTCAGGACAGCGGCTTCGGAGCCGGAGAGCTTGCCGGGTGATCCGGTCTCGGCGGCGGTGATCGCCTCCTCCCCCAGGCCGACGAGACGCGAGATGTTCTCGTGGTGGTGCACCTCATAGGCCGCTCCGTAGACCCGTCCGACCCGCACGATGGCCAGTTCGCGCAAGGTGTCGGGCAGCGAGTTGCCCTGCAGGACCGCGTCACCGAGGGTCAGCACACCCGGTGCGAGCGACGGTGAGTGCATCAGCATCCGAAAGACGTTGAGCGATCCGTAGGAGGTCACGACCTCCTGTAGTTCGACGGGCAGTGCGGAGAGATCCGGATACTCCATGTCGGCTCCGTTCGAGAGGGGCAGCGCGCCGCATCTGGCGTCGACTCACGCGCACGCCGGAGGCTAGGGGACCGACAAGGCGTTCGGCTTCACCGTGACGTGATGACCTTGCTGTGAAGGAGTGACAAGGCCGCCCGTTTCTGGCCGGTTCGGCACCATGGAAGACCGGCCTGGGCAAGAACCCCCGGCACAGGCGACCCCGGCCCTAACGTGGGCGGACATGGGCACGGGGAACAGCTTCGCGGACATGGGCACACAGGGCGGATGCAGGGGCGCGGGGCGGACGGAATGGCCCCAGCCCTCGGGGTCGCTGCGGATCGGCGTCGCCAGAGCGGACGGCCGGGTCACCCTGCGCGTGGCCGGCGAGCTGGACATGGCATCCGTGCCGGTCCTGGACCGCGAGCTGCGCCACCTCATGGAGCATCCCGACCACCGCATCCTGCTGGACCTGAGCCGAGTGACATTCTGCGGGACGGAGGGGGTGGCCCTGCTGCTGGACGCCGGGCTGCGGGCCACCGCGGCGGGCGGCAGCCTGGTGGTGGAGCGCGCCCACAGTGCGGTGCTGCGCCCGCTGCGGCTGAGCGGGGACGCGGAAGGGCTGCGGATCGTCCGGGAACTGGCGACGGCTCCTCTGTCGGAAGGCGAGCGGAACCTACGTGTGTCCGTGGTGTCCGCGGCGCTGTCGGCGGCGTTCGAGATCAACGGGGCGCCGATGGGAAACGCCCAACTGTACGAGGCGGAGAGCGGCCTGCTGCGGATCGTGGCCCAACGGGGCTTCGACCACCCCTTCTTGAGCTACTTCGAGACGGTGGCGGACCGGGAGACCGCGTGCGGACTGGCCGCGCAGGACCGCAGGCCGGTCATCGTCGACGAGGTGGCCGCCTGCCCGCTCTTCATCGGTACCCCGGCACTGGAGGTGCTCCAGGAGGCATCCGTCGGCGCGTGCGTCTCGGTTCCGATCACTTCCGCGGACGGCACGCTGATCGGGGTGGTGTCCACCCACCACGAGCGGGCGAGGCGGTGGTCGGACGAACAGCACCGCGCCCTGGAAGGCCTCACCCGCGCCGCCCATCTCCTGTGCTGACAGCGACTCCCTCCAATTTGCGTTCAATACGTCTCGGTGGAGGCCCAACTGACCGATGGCGCACGGCAGATACGCCAGTACAGCCTCATCGGCGCCCCCTCCGCCACGACGCGCGCAATCGCGGTCAAGCGGGTCACCGGTGAGGGCGGCGCCCCCGACGGCGAGGTCTCCCACCACCTGCACACGCACGTCCGCCCGGGCGACCTGCTGCACATCTCGCCGCCCTACGGCGATCTCGTATTGGAACCGGGCGACGCACCCCTGCTGCTCGCCTCCGCGGGCATCGGCTGCACGCCCATGCTGGCCATGCTGGAAGAACTCACCGCCGCACGGCACCCGGGCCCCGTGACGGTCGTGCACGCCGACCGCTCCCCCGACAGCCACGCACTGCGCGCCGACCACGAGGCACTGGCGGCCAAACCCCCGGCCGCCACACGCCACTTCTGGTACGAGGAGCCCGGCTCCGCCCACCACACCGGCCGCGTCGACCTCACCGATGTACCCCTGGCACCCGGCACCCGCGCCTACCTGTGCGGCCCGCTGCCGTTCATGCGCGCGGTGCGGGGACAGCTCCTCGACAAGGGCGTGGCCGCCGCCGACATCCACTACGAGGTGTTCGGCCCCGACCTGTGGCTCGCCACGCCGTAGCGACGAGGGCCGGTGACGGCGCATCAAAGGGCGTTGTCAGTGCCTCCCCATAGAGTGGAATCACTCGGGAAGCAGCCCTCGGAGAAGGAGCAGAAACATGTCCGCCAACAGGATTCAGCACAAGGTGAATCACGTCGCGCTGGTAGTGGACTGTTCGGGTTCCATGCGTCCTCATCAGAGTCAACTCATCCGCGTGGTCGACGAGTTCGTTTCAGGTTTGAAGGCCGAATCGGACAGCCTCGGACACGAGACCCGGATCAGTCTCTACTCCTTCGACCACAGGGTCGAGAATCTCGTCTGGGACATGGATGTGAAGCACCTCCCGTCCATGCGGGGGCTCTACCAAGTCAACAATGGAGCTACGGCACTCATCGAGGCTTCACTGAAGTCCCTGGACGACCTGGGACACATCTGGGAGGAATACGGCGAGCACAGTTTCCTCCAGATCGTGGTGACGGACGGCGAGGAGAACGCCTCCGGCGGCGACAGGCGGCACGACGGGGACATGAAGATCCTCGGCCCCTGGCTCGACAGGATCGCGGCGAAGATGGGCGGCCTGCCGGGTCACTGGACGTCCGCCATCCTGGTGCCGAACTCGCTGGCCAAGCGGACGGCGCAGAACTATGGCTTCCCGGCCGGGAACATAGCCATCTGGGACGCGGACTCCCAAGAGGGCGTCGAGGAGGCCATCGGCACCGTGCGCGCCGCCGCCACCAGCTTCCTCCGGGCGCGCGAGAAGGGCGTACGCGGGACGAAGAACCTGTTCGCCGTCGGCCAGGACATATCGATCGACGAAGTACGGGCGAATCTCGAACCCATTCCGGCCGACAGGTACCGACTTCTGAAGGTCGACAAGGAAGTGGAGATCCGCCCCTTCGTCGACTCGCATCCGGGTGTGTCCTATGAACGCGGTTCTTGTTACTACCAGTTGGGTGCCCGCGCTCAGGTCCAGCCCAACAAGGAAGTCATAGTGGTCGAGAAGGACACCGATCGCGCCTATACGGGAGACGCGGCGCGCAGTCTGCTCTTCGGGTCCGGCATTCAGGGGACGGTGTCCGTGAAGGCGGGGAACAATCCCAAGCTTGAGGTCTACGTACAGAGCCGTTCGGTGAACAGGAAACTCAAGCCGAAGACGCGTCTGCTCATCATGCTCTAATACCTGGAACGCGAAACCAAAAGGGCCGGGCCGGGGTGGCACTTCTCGCCCCGGCCCGGCCCGGCCGATTCAGCGGCCGGCCCCCGGCAGCAGCGAGACGATCTCGCCGCCCTTCCGTGCCACCAACGCGTCCTTGTAGAGCAGGAGTTGCGACGACCTCCAGTAGCCGGGCCCCTGCTTCGGCTCACCGAAGTCCACGTCCCCACGCCAGACCTGCTCACCCGTGCTCAGATCGAGGCCGGACAGACCCCCGTCCTCGCCGAGGAAATACACGACCCCCTGTGCCATCGACACCACAGGAGACGCGACCTCACGCATGGTGTCCTTGCCGGGCAACTTGATGCCACCCGGAGCCGTCCACAGAGTCTTGCCCGTGGTCAGCGAACGGGCCGAGGCCTCGCCCTTCCAGTTCATGGTGATCAGGCGGCCACCGACGACATCCAGGCCGGCCAGCTCCCCCTCGACCCGGTAGGAGTGCGAGAACTGCTTGCCGGAGCCGCTGATGGTGGTCAGCCGCAGGTCCCGGTGGGCGGGGAAGTCCAAGCCGTTCGACTGGTCGATCGCCTTGGTCAGGACCATGCGGTCGCCCGTGGTGCCGATGAGCTGCTGCCCACCGGGGAGCGTCGTGACCTTCTTGGCCTCTCCGGTGGCGGGATCGAGCCGCAGGATGTCGGTTGCGTCCGGCTTCTCGACGTCCGGCATGCACGCCAGGTGGGGTACGCCGCCCAGCACCGCACGTTGGCATGCGACACCCTTGTCCCAGGTGTGGCGCCACTTCTCCTTGCCGGTGCGCGGATCGAGGGCCGACATCGTACGGAGGTTCGGCGTGTTGGCGAGGACCGCGCCGTCGATGAGCATCGCGGCCTGGTCGGTGCGGTCGTCCTGCGGCATCTCGACCGTCCACAGCACGTCGCCGTTGTCGGCGTCCACCGCCATCAGGTCGGTGCCGCCGTGGTAGTCGCCGCCCGGCTCGTTCTTCGTGGTGTGGTTGCGGTAGGCATAGACCACGCCGTCGCGCACGGCGAACGGATGGTCGATCCCGTCGCCTTCGCGCTTGACCTTGACCGTCCACTGCCGTTCTCCGGTGTTCGCGTCGAACTTGGCGGCGTCGTACTTGGACCCGGCGCAGTACAGTGCGGACCCGTCCACCAGGCAGCCCCGCTCGGCGGCCTTCGCCACGTCCTTCTGCCACGGCTTCCAGCCCTCCGGTGACGCCGCCGGCCGTGCGGGACGGTCGTCGTCGGTCGCGCCCGCGCCGCCGAAGCCGAACAACGCCCCCACGGTGATCGCGGCGACGGCCACCGCCGCCCCCGCGACCTGCGAGAAGCGGCGCCTGCTGCGCCGCCGCTCCACCTTCTCGACCAGGTCCCCCGGCGCGCGCACTTGATCCAGGGCGACCGCGTGCAGCGTCTCCCGGACCTTCTCCTCCACCCGCTCCGTCGTCATCCCTGCATCTCCTTCGGCGTGTAGCTGAGCGACTTCGCCTGTTCCAGGGGCCTTTCGGGCCCGAGCTCCGGGACGAGCGCGCGGAGTTTGGCCAGCGAGCGGTGCGCCGTACTGCGCACCGTGCCGACCGGGCACCTCAGCAGCGCCGCGACCTCGCCCTCCGGCAGATCCTCGAAGTAGCGCAACACGACCACGGCACGCTGCCGCTTGGTCAGCCGGCGCAGCGCCGCCCACAGCGCGATCCGCAGTTCGGTGTCCGACTCGGGGCCGGCCGCACCGCCTGACTCGGGCAGTACGGGCACCGTCGTCTCGGCGCGATGTCTGCGCAGGCGCCAGCGGCTGACCTGCTGGCGGTACAGGACTTGGCGGACATACGCCTCGGGCTGCTCGATGTGCGCCCAGCGTCCGTAGGCCTTCATCAGCGCGATCTGCAGCAGATCCTCCGCCGCATGCCGGTCTCCACCGGTGAGCAGCACCGCGACCCGCAGCAGCGCGGTGGAGCGCATCGCTACGAACTCCCGGAACTCGTCGTGACTTGAGGCCTCCATCGACCCTCCCCTTCTTCGCAACCATCACGACGCGATGGCCCGCCCCCCGCTATCCCTCGGCCGCCGAGATTATGTGCGCACAAAATCTTGGTGCGGCCCGGGGCGGCGCCGATTAGGGTCCGGGCATGCGCATGTACCTCTCCTCGTTCCGCCTGGGCGACCACCCCGAGCAGCTCCTTGGACTGCTTGGTGGAGCCGGGGTCCGACCCGAGATCGCCGTGATCGCGAACGCCGTGGACGGTCAGCCCGAGGACATGCGCAAGACCGGTGTGGAGCGGGAGATCGCCGCGCTGGCTTCGTTGGGTCTGCGGCCGAGCGAACTGGACCTGCGCGACCTCTTCGACCGTCCCGCAGCCGCAGTCGAGGCTGCGCTGAGCCGTTTCCCGGCGCTCTGGGTACGTGGCGGCAACGCGTTCATGCTGCGTTACGCGCTGGCCCGGAGCGGTGCGGACACCGTGGTGACCGCCCTCCTGGAACGCGACGCCATGGTCTACGCCGGGTACAGCGCCGGCGCGTGCGTCCTCGCCCCCAGCCTGCGCGGGCTTGATGCCTGCGACGACCCGAACGAGGTGCCCGAGACGTACGGCGACCCAGCGGTCTGGGACGGCCTCGGCGTCCTTGAACACGCGGTCGTGCCCCACGTCGACTCACCGGGCCATCCCGAGACGGAGGCCTGTGGCGTCGTGGCGGCCAACTACCGGGCGGACGGGGTCGCTCACCGGACGCTGCGCGACGGCCAGGCCTTGGTCGTCGACGGCGCGGACGTTCACGTGGCCTGACACGCGCCGACTGTCGCTCACTGGTCGGAGACCTTGTGGACGGCGGTGTCATCGGGGTGCAGCCGCCGTCCGTCCGCGGACAGAACCTCCAGCGGACGCAGCCCACGCCCCTGCCGACGGTCGACCAACTGTGAGTGGGGTTCGCCGGGCTCGAAGAAGTTCTGCTCGCCCCACTGCCGCAGCGCGACGATGACAGGGAAGAGCGCCTCGCCCTTAGGCGTCAGTACGTACTCGCGATAGGCACTGCCGTCCGATGCGGGAACGGATTCCAGGACGCCGCCCGCGACCAGGCTCCGCAGACGCGCGGTGAGGATGTTCTTCGCCACCCCGAGGCTGCGCTGGAACTCCCCGAAGCGCCGGCTTCCGTCGAAGGCGTCCCGCACGATCAGCAGGGACCACCAATCACCGATCGCGTCCACCGACCGGGCGACCGGGCAGTCACTGTCGTCGAAACGCGTCCTGGTCACCATGGCGTCCTCGTCCCTCGCTCTGCCTGAACCGGTTGCAACATGCTACCAAAAAGCGTTACCTTCGCCATCACCAAAAGTGGTAGCAAGATGAAACCAGCATGGGAAGGGGCGCCGATGCCCGGCAGCAATGAGACCTCGACACCACGGACCGGGTCCGGGTCCGGGACCGAGCCCCGAAGCAGGGAACGTTCCGCGTTCATCCTGACCCGTGGCGTCATCCTGCTCTTCGCCGTCACCTGCGGCGCCGCGGTGGCCAATGTCTACTTCTCCCAGCCGCTCCTGGTGACCATGGGCCACGAACTCGCCATGAGCCCGGCCCTCGTCGGCAGCGTCGTCACCCTCACGCACGTCGGATACGGGCTGGGGCTCTTCTTCCTCGTACCGCTGGGTGACATGGCCGACCGCAGACGGCTCATCGTGGCCCAACTGCTCTTCCTGGTGGTGTCGTTGATCGTGGTGGCCACCGCCCACACCGCGGCGATCCTGCTCGCGGGCATGGCCGCGACGGGCCTTCTCGCGGTCGTCACACAGACGTCGGTCGCCTTCGCGGCGGCACTGGCCCCGCCCGCCGAGCGCGGACGAGTGGTCGGTCTGGTCACCAGCGGCGTCGTCATCGGAATCCTGCTCGCCCGCACCGTCTCCGGCCTCATGGCCGATCTCGCGGGCTGGCGCTCCGTCTACCTCCTCTCGGCGTCGCTCACCGCTCTGCTCGCCTTGCTCCTGTCCCGCGCACTGCCCCACCCCGGCGACGCTCCGTCGACCACGACCCTGCGCTACGGAGAGCTCCTGCGCTCGACCATCACCCTGTTCGCGCGGGAACGACTGCTGCGGCTCCGGGCCCTGTTCGGCCTGCTGATCTTCGCCGCCTTCAGCACGCTGTGGAGCAGCGTCGCGCTCCCGCTCAGCGAGGCCCCGTACTCCCTGTCCCACAGCGCGATCGGGGCGCTGGGCCTCATCGGCGTCGTCGGCGCCCTGGCCGCGACCGCGGCGGGGCGCCTGAACGACCGCGGACTCTCCCGGCGGACGACCGGCATCGCCCTGACGCTGCTCGCCGCCTCGTGGCTGCCCCTGGCCTTCACCCGCGCCTCGCTCTGGGCCCTGGTCGTCGGCGTGATCCTTCTCGACCTCGCCGTTCAGGCGGTGCATGTCACCAACCAGACCCTGATCTACGCACTGCGTCCGGACGCGGGCAGCCGGTTGATCGGCGGATACATGGTCTTCTACTCGATCGGCAGCGCCACCGGTGCCATCGCCGCGACCTCCCTCTACACGGTGGCCGGCTGGGGTGCCGTCTGCGCGCTGGGGGCCGCGTTCAGCTGCCTCGCTCTCGCGCTGTGGGCGTTGACGCGACGCGAGCCCGGGAACGGTTGACCGGTGTGACTCAGCGGAACCTCTGGAGACTCTGCTTCACCGCGTCCTTGAGGCCGTAGGCCGCGCCGATCACCGAGCCTCGGCTCTGGTGGACGACGGCCCTGAAGGAACCGCTCGCGGGGCCACGCCCCGTCAGTTGTGCGCAGGTATCGGCGAAGCGGTCCGCGATGAGCGCAGGCTCGTATCGCGCCGAGGAGGCTCGTGCCGCCTCGGCCATACGCTGCCGGAGCTCATCGTCGTCGATGAGCTCCAGGAGGGCGCGGGCGAGCGCCTTCTCATCCCCCATGGGCACGAGACGCCCGTCGACCCCGTCGGTGATGATCTCTCTCGGCCCCAGGGGGCAGTCGGTGGAGACGACGGGCACGCCGCACCTCATCGCCTCGACGATGGTCATGCCGAACGACTCGTGGTCCGAGGCACTAGCGGCAAGCCCCGCCTTGAGCCACTCAGGGTCCAGGGGCGAGACCGCACCCATGAGGGAAACATGTTTACCCAGGTCCAATTCCTCGATGAGGCCCTGGAGTTGTGTGCCGTGACCTCCCGCGACGCCTGGTCCGAAGATGCGCAGAACCCAGTCGGGACGCTCGTCACGGACCCTGTCGAATGCCCGGATGAGGAGGTCGTACCGTTTGGGCGGAACGAGCCTCCCGGCAGCGACAACTGCCTTGTCCCTGCTGCTTGGCGGGGTCCCCGCCGGTCCCGGGACGGGATTGGGGAATGCTTCGACGCGCACGCCCGGCAGCGTCATCTTCCGCCGGTACATGTGCGCGTCCGCCAGGGTTGTGGTCGTCAGCATGTCCAGCCGCGGATACAGCCGGCGCAACGTCATGCGCAGCGCCCGCGGGTGGTTGCTGAAGGTCAGGTGTTCCTGGCCCACGCGCAGGGGACCCCGCCTGGCCTGCAGACAGATGTGGGCGTTCAGGCCCGGCCGCGTGCCCACGACGACATCGCTCGTCAGTGTTCCCAGGTGCTGGGCGATCCGCTGATCGGTCAGTGCGCTGTAGTACGGATACTGCGTCTCGCTGCGGGGAAAAACGGCAGCGGACTTCCGCGCCTCGGGCAGGTCGCCCTCGTACCCCGGTGTTCCCTTCCTCAGGTCCACCAGGTGCCGGAGCAGGATGCGGGGGTCAACGGGGAACACCGGTGAGTCCCTGTGCCGGTAGACCGACACGATCTCCACGTCATGCTGTTCGACCAGCGCGTTGGCGAGGTTGATGGTGGTACGGATCGTGCCGCCGAAACCGAAGGAATTGTGGATGAGGAATGAGATGTGCAAGGTGCCGTGGCTCCCGTAGCCGCACTCCATAAGGAGTCGCCAAGGCCCCGGCACAACGGAGAACGCGCAGGCGGGGCCACTCGTCATGCCAACGACAGGGCCGACCGAAGGTTGCGAGACACAGCAGGCGCGCAGGGCGTCGGCACCCCCTCGGATGAGTGAAATTATCCGGCAATATGGAGGGACTCGTGCGCATGTGCCGAGTCGGCCGCTCGGGTGCTGATGTCGTCCCTGCATGCGCAGCAGCAACCGGCAGTACCTCGTGTCCGTGGACCACTTGCGTGCCTATGCTGCCGTGCTGGTGCTCCTCTGCCACGGCACGCACATGATCTCTCCGCTTCTCAGGGACACCCCGAACAGCGACGCGCACGGCTGGCTCTACTCGGAGAACCCGCTGGCCACCCTGGTGCTTGAAGGCCATTCCGGGGTGGCCCTTTTCATGGTGCTCTCCGGATTCATCTTCACCATCGGCACCCTGGGCAAGGACGTCCACTATGGCCGGTTCCTCGGCAATCGGGTGCTACGGATCTTCCCCCTCTACATCGCGTTGATCGTTCTGGGCATCGGCGCACACAAACAAGGTGCGAGTCTGCTCGCGGTGGTCCAGTCCCTGGTCGGCCTGGGCAACCTGCCCGGGTCCCTCAGCCTGGGGGCCGTGTCGAGCATGTGGTGGGCCATCGCGGTCGAGTTGCAGTTCTATCTGCTGTTCCCGCTGTTCAGCAGACTCCTCACCAAACGCGGACCCGCCGCTCTGTTCAAGCTCCTGGCCGCCGTCGCCGTGATCCGCGGCCTGGTGTGGGCCTCGGCCACCGGCAGCATCAGCGTGAACTCGATGCTCTACTACAGCCTCGCCGGCAGGATCGACCAGTTCCTGCTGGGCATGGTCGCCGCCTGGTTCTTCGTGCACCACCGGAAACGGTTCCAGGGGCTGCTGAAGGTCGGGATCGCGACAGCGCTGGTCACGGGCGCCATCTGGGCCTTCAACCAAGCCCACGCGTTCCATGAACGGCACGCCACGCGGCTGCTCTGGGTCGACGTCGAAGGGGTTCTGTGGGCTCTGGTGGTGCTGACCTATGTGGCCACCATCTCCTCGACGGGGATCGTGTCGCGAGGCATCGCCAAGGTCGGTGAGATGAGCTTCTCCGTCTACCTGCTCCACTACATGGTCATCACCGCGATCATTTCCCGGCGCTGGTGGTTCGAGCTGACGGGGCGCCCGGTGCTTGACGCGTTCATCACCGCGACGGCGGCGGTCCTGCCCCTCACGTTGGCTGCGGCCGTGGTCACGTTCAACGGCATCGAACGGCCCTTCCTCCGCTGGCGTCGCGCCTACCTCAGCGCGGACCCGCCCCAGCCCGCCGCACTTCCCGCCGCCCCCAAGGCAGCCGTCGTGTCACCCAGGTAACGACACAGCACCGACCGGTCGTCAGAGCACGGAGAACACCCGCCGGAACAGGTCCAAGGCCTCATCGGCCCAGCCCATGACGCCCAGCGCCGAACCCAGGTTGGCCGGCGGGCGGTTGACCAGGGTGTCGTGCCGGATCAGCCGGTCGAAGTCGACGAGCACCGGATCCGGGCGGCTCGCGCCCCCGACGGGCCGATGGAACTGGACCCCTGCCAGCCGCATCACATTGATCACTTCCTGGGCGAGAATCCCGTACCCGACCGTCGTCGGGTGCACGCCGTCGAGCGAGAACAGGCCGCCGTCCGTGCGCCGTTCGCCCTCGACGGCAAGGAAGTGGGAGTTCGGCGGCGGCGACAACGCCTGCAGGGCCGACGGCAGCCGATACGGCTGCCACCACGGCGGGCGGGCCTGCGGGTCCTCGGCGTACCGGCGCGACGCGAGGCGGTCCATCAGGCCGCAGGTCTCCAGGAGATACCAGTCCTTTCCCTTCTTGCGGGCGGCCCGGACCGTCTCGGTGATCGCGTCGTTGTAGTCGTCTATCGCGTCGTCGACCTGATGTGCCTCGTCCCCGGTGATGCTGGGGTCCCTGCCCGCGTCGAAGTCACGGTCCTTGATCCACGGGCGGGTGTAGTAGGGGAAGTAGCGCGAGCCGGGCCGGGTCTTGCCCGCCACGCCGCGCGCGATCGGCGCGATCGTGACGTGCGGAACCGTGCACCAGATGACGTGACGCGCCTTGATGTCGAAGACTTCCGCCGCCACCTTGCGCAGCTCCGACCTGAAGTGTTTTGGCCGCCAGACCGTGAAGCGCCGCTTGTGGTCCAGGTCGTCGAACCCGGAGTCCTCACTCCACGTCACCCGGAGATCGGTCACCGCACGCAGGGCGTTGTTCGCGCCCAGGAAGACGATCAGAGTCTCGATGCCGTGCCTCGCCCCTGAGCCGTCGGTGTCCTTGCCCAGTGCGGCCGCCGCACTCAGCTGGGTCAGGGCCCCGGCCGTCCGAGGCTGGGTGGGCAGCACGCGCAGGGCCGCGCGCTCACCGGCGTTCTGCACGATCTGACTCACCAGATCGTCCTTCGGGGTGTCGATCCGCTTGCGGCACTCGTCCGCCGACTTGGACAGGGCGTCACGCAGGTCCCACCCGAACACGGCGAGGTTGTGCATGATCGCCGAGGTGGAAGGCACGGTCCGGCCAGGGCCCCGCTCCCAGTAGTCCTCGACCCGGTCCATCACGTTGCGCGCCCGGAACAGCGCGAGCGGCGCCTCCCACCAGTCCACGTTCCGTCCGTAGCGGGCTTCCAGGTCACGCAGGAAGAGCTCGAGGTTGAACGGCAGCCCGCCGAAGCCCCCGTACAGGGGGAAGCGGAAGTCCGGGAGGCAGCCCAGCTCGTACGCGACGATCGCCGGATACGACAGGGACGTGTTGAAGACCGCCGCGCTCTGGAAGCCCTGTGTCAGCGAATCCCCTATGGCGACCAGGCGATGCCGGGGTGTGCCCGTCCATTGCTCATTGACCTCGACCTTCAGCTTGGGGTCGAACACGGGCACCCGCGGTTCTTGGCGGCGTACGGATTCGGCCATGATTCCCCCCTGGCACACCGCGGCGCACCGGCTGCGCCCCCGCGCGAGGCCTCTTCCTGCGTAGCAGAGCCAGGCCCGGGCGGCACCGTCCCCGACGAGAAATACGCGGAACCCGGCACCCCCGCCCCTGCCGGACGCGAGGAGCCCACACCCGCCATTGACTGGTCCCAAGGGCGGCAGTACAAGTCCCCTACGACATCCATGTCCCGGCACCCATTTCCCGTGGCGGCCACGGCAATTCGCCGGCCGTCCCGGCACATCTCTCACGGGGGCAGCCGGGCGTTCCGTGCGGTCGAGCACGGAACGAAGGGGGGACATCATGGGTCTGCGCATCACTGTGGACATTTTCTCGGGGCGCGCCAATCCCTCGTGGGAAATCCAGGACCAGGAACAGGTGCTTGAGCTGATCCAGCTCATGGCACACCATCAGGAGGCGGTGGCCGACGTTTCCGACGGATTCTCCGGACTGGGTTTCCGTGGAATCCGGGTGGAGATCACCGACGATCTGGACACCGGGGGCCTGCCCGCGGTGTTCAAGATCGCGGGGGGCGGGGACCGCGACCCGTACACCGGAGCCGATGTCGCCGAGCGCCTCCTGGAGACCATGCCGGTCGGCGAGAGCACCGAACGGCGTCCGGCCGAGGGCGAAGGCGACACGGAGGTAGTCGAGGAGAGCTACCCCGAGGACTTCCGCGAGTCGGTCCGCGAGGAGATCCGGCGCACGGCGCGGGAGGGTGCGGGCGGCGCGACCACCATCGAGCCCACCGAGTCGGGCGGCATCTCCGAGGCGGACGCCGCGGAGGTCGAGAAGCAGTTACAGACCCTCGTGCACCGGGCCGCGCTGGCCTGCGCGTACGACGTGACACCCTTCAACCCGGCCTTCTGGAACCGCCCCGACACCCAGCCCTACAACAACTGCTACAACTTCGCGGTCAACCGGCGCACCAACACCTTCGCCCAGCCCGGCCGCGCGCACGGCTACACCATTCCGCGCACGGTGCGCTGCGGCGAGGTCTCCACCGGGGCCCAGCGTGACGGTCTGCGCATCTGGGGCAACTGCCAGCCTCCGGGATCGCTGCGCTACGTGGTGGCGCTCGTCACCGGCACCTTCCCCGGCAACATCCGGGACTACCACTGGTATCGCCTGCACCCGGGCGGCCTCTGGGCCCACAAGCCGGGCGGTACCGCGGCCCGCAACACCGACAACTCCGGCCGCCTCATCACCAATCCGTATACGTGCGACCGACGCCCCTACAACGAATGGTGCGGTCTGTTCCAGACGCACAATGCGCTCGTCATTCGCTGACCCTGCTGGCGGGGACTTCACCGGGGCATCTGCGGAGGGCTGAAGTCCTCCCCCGTGAACGGTCCGGCCGAATGGGCCGGACCGTCCTCAACCGTCTGTCGAAAGCTCACCCGAGAGGTCGGAGGAGTCAGCGCCATGTCCACACCCTTTGGCGACCCCACAGCCGAAACCACGGAATCCGTGACGCCCGAACTGTACGACGTCGACCTCTCCGACATCGCGGTCGACGAACCGCCGGAGGACATCGCCGGTGACTCCGCCCCTGAGGCCGCCACACCCGCGTACCTCCTCGTCCGGGGCAGCTACCGCAGCGTCGGCACCCGCGTCCTGGAGTTGCGGGTCGACGTCGACGGCCCCCGGACGCTGCGGAAGGTCAGCGGGGACTTCTTCAACTCCGGTGGCGGCACGACCAGTTACGCGGGGTCCTTCGTCGTGCACGCCCCGGCCGTCACCTGGACGGCCACCCATGTGGTCATCACCGGTCAGGGCCGTTTCACCGGGACGACCAGCTTCCCGGTCGTGCGGGTGACCATCGCGCGCCGACGGGTCGGCCAGCAGCAGGCCGCCGCCGCGGTGCAGTTCCTCAGGACGACGGGACAGGTGGGCGCGGCCTTCACCTGCGCGTTCAGGTCGCCGTACTTCCGCACCATCCAGTGGGAGCAGGACTCCGTCGCCGGCAAGGTGCCCTTCGTGTCCTACGACACCGGCGCCCTGCCCGGTCCGCCCGGAAGCCCGGCCAGGAAACTGACCGTGCCGCGCGCCTACGCCGAGGCGGGCATCGACGTGCTGGTCTCCAGCGCGGCCAACGTCCTCGGCGACAGCGCGGCCGGCTGGAACAACGCCGAACTGCACGCCGCGATGCAGACCAACTTCAGCCTCTGGCGCAACATGCCGCAATGGCGCGTCTGGCTGCTGGTCGCCAGCCGTTACGAGGGCAACGCGGGTGTCCGCGGCATCATGTTCGACGCGGCCGACACCTTCCAGCGGCAGGGCTGCGCCGTCTTCTACGACATCATCAAGGGCACCGATCCCGAGTCCGTGCGCGCCCAGTTGCGTACCTACGTGCATGAACTCGGCCACGCCTTCAACCTGCTGCATTCGTGGCAGAAGGGCCTCGCCACACCCCCGGCGCCGCTCGGCCCGAACAACGGCTTCGGGGACCTGTCGTGGATGAACTACCCCCAGAACTTCAATCCCGGCAACGGCGCTCCCACCGGCACGGAGGCGTACTGGAGGGCGTTCCCCTTCCAGTTCACCGCCAACGAGATCACGCACCTGCGGCACGGCTTCTACCGTGACGTGATCATGGGTGCCAACGCCTTCGGCAGGGGCGCAGCCGACATCGACCCGGACCTGTTCGACCAGCCCGTGGTGGACGACTCCGGGCTACGGATCGAACTGCGCGGGAAGAAGCACTTCGCGTTCGGTGAGCCGGTCGTCGTGGAGCTCAAGCTGGACACGACCGACCTGCGCGGGCGCGACACGCATGAGTTCCTGCACCCGGACTACGACCTGGTCAACATCGCGATCCGGCAGCCGTCCGGCCGCACGCTGCTCTACCGGCCGCTGATGCGCCGGTGCGTCGAGGCGGATGCCACGGCCCACCTCACCGCGGACGGTGCGCCCCTCTACGCGAGCGCCTACGTGGGGTACGGCCAGGACGGGCACTACTTCGAGCAGCCGGGCACCTACCTGCTGCGTGCCGCCTACGTCGCCTCGGACGGTTCCCGCATCGTCTCGCCGGTGCTCCGCACGACGGTCCGCAGCCCCTACAACGAGACCGACGAGCAGGTCGGCGAGCTGATGCTGGGCGAGGAACAGGGCACGCTCCTCACCCTTCGCGGCTCCGACTCGCCCTCGCTCCAGGCCGGCAACGACGCCCTCCAGGAGGTCGTGCAGCACTACGACAAGCACCCGCTCGCCGTCTACGCCCGCATGGTCGAAGGGCTCAACGCGGAGAGGGACTTCAAGTACCTGGCGCCCGACAAGAGCGCCCTGAATGTGCGCCGCGCCGCCCCGGAGCAGGCCGTCGGCCTGCTGTCACCCGTCGTCGAGGCGTCCCTGCACGGCAACGGCGTCGACAACATCACCCTGAACATGGTGATGCGCCGCCTGGCCCGGGCGCACGCCAAGGAGGGCAACCCCGAGCAGGCGAACGATGTGCTCGACCATCTGGTGAGCTACGCCGAATCGAAGTTCAGGCCGCACGTCGTGGACACCGTGCGCCGCCAGGCGGACGAGACACGGCGGAGCATCAGCGTGGAGCACGGCGCCTGACCGGAGCGGGTGCCATGGATCGAGGTCGCGGGCGGGGGCGCCGGTCGCCGGGCCGCCTGGATGCGGTACGAAGGATTCTGTGACCGAACAGAACCCGCCCGCGACCGTTCGTGTGTTCATCGCTCTCGCCCCGCCCGACGACGCGAAGCAGGAACTGGAACAGGCCCTCGGCCCCGCCTACCGGGCCCATCCACGCATGCGGTGGAACCGCGTCGAGGACTGGCACATCACGCTGGCGTTCCTCGGCGAGGTCCCCGTCTCCGTGGTGCCGCTCCTGCGTGCGCCGCTCGCGCGCCTGGCCGCCGCCCGCAAGCCCCTGAACCTGGCGCTGAGCGGTGGCGGGCACTTCGACGAGCGGGTGCTGTGGAGCGGGATCGACGGAGATCTCCAAGAGCTGCACCTGCTCGCCGACGAGGTGCGTGCCGTCGTGGACGACTGCGGTGTCGCTCACGTGGGCCGGCCGTTCCGCCCTCATCTGACCCTGGCCCGCGCCCGCCGGGACACTCCGTCGTGCGCGGTGCAAGCCGCAGCCGGGCTCGCCGACTTCACCGGCCGCCTGTGGCAGGCCGAACGTCTGCACCTGGTCGCCAGCAACATCGGCCGCGGCCCCGGGCCCATTCACTACCGCGATGTCGGCGCCTGGAACTTCGAAGAGGGCCCGGGCACCTGATCCGCAGCGTGATGCGTGAACCCCGGGGCCGCCGACGCGTGCGGAAAGCCGAGTGCCCCGCCCCTGCATCACGGGGGCGGGGCAGCAGCGCTGCAGCCACAGCGCGGATGGAAGAACCCACGCTATCGGCCGGCACTGACAATCCGTCGGTCGCCTACGGCCGCGGCGGCTGGTCCTGGTCCCCGCCGAACTGGTCCTTGAGCTTGTCCTGGGCGGTGTCGACCTGGCCGGAGTACTTGCCCTGGGTCTTCCCGTCGACGAAGTCACCCGCCTTGTCGACTCCCGTACCGGCCTTGTCCTCGTGCCCCTTGAGCATCTGCTTGAGCTTGTCCATGACTGACATGGGCAGCCGCCTCTCTGTGTCGCCCCCACCACCAGGCTCACACCGCGTGGCATGTTCCGCATCCGGTGGCTCCGAGACCCCCGCCCGCTAGGCCGACTCCCGCACCACGAGTTCCGGCTCGAAGATCACCGAGGTGGGATCGGTCCGTACGCCCTCGATCTGTTCCTGCAGCAGCCGGGCCATCTCCGCGCCCATCTCCTCGACGGGCTGGCGCACCGTGGTCAGCGGGGGTGTGCAGGTGACCGCCACGCTGGAGTCGTCGAAGCCGACCACCGCCACGTCCTGGGGCACCTGTCTGCCCTGCTCCCGCAGGACCTGGCACACGCCCTGGGCCATCAGGTCGTTCGCCGCGAACACCCCGTCGACGTCCGGGTGCCCGGCCAACAGCCGACGCATCGCCTTGGCCCCGCTCTCCAGCGTGAACCCGCCCTCGGCGACGGGGATGTAGGGCTGTCCGCCCCGCTCCATGCCGTCCTGGAACCCGGCGAGCCGCTCGCGGCCCGCGGGGATGTCCAGCGGACCCGAGACCGTCGCCACCCGTCGGCAGCCGCGGCCCAGCAGATGCTCGGCGGCCAGCCTCGCCCCGTCCCGGTGCGCGAAGTCGACGAACGTGACGCGGGCCCGCAGCGAGGGGCGCGCGAAGAACACCGCGGGCAGCCCGGCTTCGGCGAGCAGCTCCGGCAGCGGGTCCTGGGCATGCGTCGAGACGACCAGGGCACCGTCCGCGTTGCCCTGGCGCAGATAGGTCAGGACCTGCTGCCGGGAGTCCTCCGTCTCCGCGAACATCAGCACCGGATGCATGGCGCGCGGGCGCAGGAACCCCACCACCCCGCTGACGGCGCGGCCGAAGAAGGGGTCGGCGAACACCCGCGCGGCAAACGCGTTCTGCGCCGTGTCGGTGTGGTCGCCGGCGCCGGAGACGACCAGGGCGATGGTGCCCGCGCGCTGGGTCACCAGGGAACGCGCGGCCCGGTTGGGCGCGTATCCCGTACGCTCGATGGCCGCTCGGACCACGTCCTGGATGGCGGGGGCGACATTGCGCACGCCGTTGACCACCCGGGACACGGTGGCGCGGGAGACCCCCGCTTCGCGCGCCACGTCCTCCAGCGTCGGCATCTGTCTGTCCATCCGGGAACACTAACGCCCCGCGATCAGGCGTCATAGAGCGCTCTCCCGCTGCGGGCTCGCCTCGCAGCGGCATGAGCAGCGGCAGCCCTACCCGCGCACCATCGCCGTCAGGGGCAGATCTCCGGCGCTGGGGCCCGCGAGGATCTGCCAGACACCCGCCTCGGTCCGCCACCGCCGCTCGTCCACGTCCCAGTGCCGCAACGCCCTGGCCGGTACCTCCACCGACGCCGTCACCGTCGCCCCCGGCTCCGCCCGGACCGCCGTGAAACCCGCGAGCCAGCGGACGGGGCGCTCCACGGCGGAGTCCGGCCGCGCGAGGTAGACCTGCACCACCTCACGTCCCGGGCGCGCGCCGGTGTTCCGCAGCCGCACCTCGACGGACAGGGCTCCGCCGCCCCGCCGCTCTCGCGCTCTCACGGCGCGAAGGCGGTCATAGCTCCACGTCGTGTAGCCCAAACCGTGGCCGAACCAGTAGGCGGGTTCGCGGCCCGAGCGCAGCCAGGCGCGGTAGCCGACGTGCAGGCCTTCCGCGTAGGTGAGCGTGCCGTCCCGTGGCCGGGTCTCGCGGACCGGTGCGTCCGCCAGCGTGGCTCCCCATGTGGTGGGCAGGCGGCCGCCCGGCTCGGTCTGCCCGAAGAGGACGTCGGCGAGCCCGGCCCCCGCTTCCTGTCCGGGGAACCACGACAGGAGTAGCGCCCCGGCCTGTTCCCGCCACGGCAGTTCCACGGGCCCGCCCGAGTTGACCACGACCACGGTGCGCGGATTCGCGGCGGTGATCGCCGCGACCAGTTCGTCCTGACGGCCGGGAAGGGTGAGCGAGGTGCGATCGTGCCCCTCCGACTCGCTGCCCTCGGTGGTGCCGACGACGACCACGGCGACCTCCGCGGCCCGCGCGGCCTCCACCGCTTCGGACAGCGCATGCTCGGGGTCCGGTTCGGGCTCCGCGGCACTCACGACGACGGCGCGACCGGTGTCCGGAGCCAGTTCCCTGCGGGCCACGACATGCGCGCGATGGCCCGCGGGGAGCCATACCGAGGCGTGCCGGCGTGGAGGGTCGAGATGAATCACCGCGGGGTCCTCGGTGTCCCGCGCGAAATCACCTTCGACCAAGTCTTGTCCGTCCACCGAGAGACTCATCCGGCCGTAACCGCCCACGCCGAAGGTCCATTTGCCCTCCTCTCGCGTGCGCACCAGCGCGCTGACCTCGACGGTGTGGGCCTCCGGTGCGAGAGGTGGCTCCAACTGCCGCCCGGAAAGGCGGTGTTCCGCGGACAGCTCACGCCCGTCCGCGGTCAGCACCCGCAGCAGTACGCCGGGTTCCCCGGTGAGGGGGTTCTCGCACCGCGAGGCGTCCAGCGGCCTCGGCTGCCCGCCCAGGTCCGGCCCGGGCGCGTGCAGGATCCGGGCCCGCCCCCGCAGCCGGGCCCGGATCCCGTCCAACGGTGTGACGACATCCGCCGGGAAGACCCCGGCACTGCCTTCTCCCTGGAGCCGCGGTGCCGAGGCGTGCCGGCCGATGACCGCCACGCTGCACAGAGCGGACGCGTCCAGGGGCAGGATGTCCTCGTTGCGCAGGAGTACGGTGCCGCCCGCGACGGCCCGGCGCAGCAGACGGCGGGCGGTGCCGCTGGGCCAGGCGCGCGGCGGGAGCCTCCGGCCGCCGCCCAGCGCGCCGACGCGATCGGCCAGGGTGAGCAGGCGCAGCACCTTGTCGTCGATCGCCTGCTCAGGGACGGTGCCGCTGCGGACCGCGGCCACCAGAGCCGCGCCCCACGGACCTTCGGGACCGGGCATCGCGAGGTCCTGGCCCGCTGCCGCGCTCTCGTCTGTCAGACGCACGGCGCCCCAGTCGGAGACGACCACCCCGTCGAATCCCCACTCTCCTTTCAGCGGTTCGGCCAACAGTCCGTTGGCGGTCATCGTCGTGCCGTTCACGCCGTTGTAGGCGCTCATGACGAGCCATACGCCCGCTCGGACAGCCGCTTCGAAGGGGGCCAGGTACACCTCGCGCAACGTCCGCTCGTCCACCCGCACGTCCAGGGTGAGCCGCTCGGTCTCCGAGTCGTTGGCCACATAGTGCTTGGCGGTCGCGGCCACCCCATGGGTCTGGATGCCGCGGATCAGGGCGGCCCCGGTCCGCGCGGCCAGCTCCGGGTCTTCGGCCAGGCACTCGAAGTGGCGCCCGCCCAGCGGTGTGCGATGCAGGTTCAAGGTGGGCGCCAGGACGGCGTGCACCCCCTTGCGCCGCGCCTCCAGGGCGAGCAGTTCGCCGAGTTCCCCGGCCAGTCGCTCGTCCCACAGCGCACCCAGCGCGGAGGCGGAGGGCAGGAGCAGCGAGGGGCGGCGCTCGTCCCACTCCTCCCCCCGCACACCGGCGGGACCGTCCGAGAAGACCATCTCCCGCAGCCCCACGGCAGGTTCGGACCGGGAACGCCACACGGTGGCCCCGGTCAGCAGCCCCACCTTGCGCTCCAGGCCCAGCCTGTCCACGAGCCGCAGCAGTTCGTCGCGCGTCATTCTGTGCTCCTCCTGCCCCGACGGGGAAGCGGCGCCGAAGTCGGATCGGTCCCGGATCAGGCGTCACCTCACTTGTAGACGCCGAACTCGTAGAGCGAGTAGCCGTATCCGGTGCCTCGCTCGGTGCCGTTGATCCGCACGTAGCGGCCCGAACCGTTCACGTCGAAGTCGTCGACGCCGCCGTTGCCGCCACGCACCTCGTGCACGGTCCGCCAGTTCTGCCCGTCGTCCGAGGTCTGGATCGTGTACGTCTTCGCGTACGACGTCTCCCAGTTGAGCTGGATGTGCTTGAAGGAGGTCGTGGAGCCCAGGTCGACCTGGAGCCACTGCGGATCGCTCCAGTCACTGGCCCACCGAGTGCTCTGCTTCCCGTCGACCGCGTTGGCCGCCGTGCACGGGCAGTCGCCGCTGCCCGGCTGGAAGGACGAGGCGGTCGCGGGCTTGCCCTGGGCGATGTTCGTGCCGTCGACCGGCGGCACCACCACGCGCACGGACCGGGTCTCGATGCCGACGTTGCCCTTGCCGTCGCTGACCTTGACGTAGATCTTCCAGACGCCCGGCTTGTCCGGGGCCGTGACCTTCAGGCGGCCCGCCCCCTGGTCCGTGACGGCCAGCGGGGTGAGGTCCTTGCTCTTGTCCACGTACATGCTGTTGGCGAGCACCTCATAGGAGAGCGCGTCGCCGTCGGGGTCGCTGACCTTCGTCGTGAGCGTGAGCGGACTGCCCGCCGCCACCTTGCCCGCATCACCGTCGACGGCCAGATCGGTGATGACCGGCGGGGTGTTGTCACCGGCCGTGCTGCCCTTGTAGGCCTTCTTCACGGCGTAGTACGAGAGCCTCTTCTGGCCCGCGGGAAGCAAGTTGAACCACACGCCGCCGAAGTCGTACTCCGTGCCGTAGTGGAACATGGTGGCGCCGAGCGCGACGCCCCGGTGGCCGGTGACGCAGTCCCACGCCTTGGTGTAACCGGCGGCCTTCGCCCGGTCGGTGGGCTCCTCTGGAACGCCGTTGGCGTCGTCGGGGACCTCCCACTCACCGGCGGGCCCCGTCTCGGTGACTATGTAGGGCTTGTCGTAACCACCCTGCTCCCAGTCGGACTTGACGTCACACGTGGCGTCGTAGGCGTTGACGGCGTACAGGTCGAGGTCGGGGGCGTTCTTCTTGTAGTACGGCCAGGCCCCGGTCCAGGCGTCGGTGGACGTGACGGGGTGGTTGGGATCGACCGCGTGGATCTTCTTGGCGACGTCGTTGACGAAGGTGGTGTACGCGTTGCGCTGCTTCTCCAGTTCATCGCCGGCGTAACAGTTCTGCAGGCCGAGCACCGACTCGTTGCCCACGTTCCACATCAGGACACCGGGGTGGTCCTTGTAGGTGCCCACCCACTTGGGGAATTCCGCGAGCATCTGGTTCTTGTACGCGGTGTCCGTCAGGTAGTTGACGCAGCCGCCACTGCCCGGGCCGCCGCCGGGTTGCAGCCAGAAGCCCGCGACGACCTTGACGCCATGGGCGGCAGCGGAGTCGAACAGCGGCTTGCTGGAGGCGTCGGTGCCCCAGGTCCGGATGGTGTTGACGCCCATGGACCGCAGATCAGGCATGTACTTGTCGACGTCGGCGACGGACGGGCCCCAGGTCAGGCCCTTGACCTGATAGGGAGAGCCGTCGACGGTGAGCTGCCAGTTGCCTTGCGAACCGGTCACCTTCACGACGCTGCCGGCCGCGTGCGCCGGCTGGGCGGGGAGCACGAGCGCGGCAGTCACGAGCAGGCCCGCGGTGGCGGGCGCGACGATGCCGCGCAAGGAGCGAGCGGTACCAGGTCTACGCATGGGTGTCTCCTGGGCGAGGGGGGCGGGGAGGATGCGGAGTGGGGTGCGAAGGGGTTGCGGGGTGGGGCGCGGGGTGGGGTGGGGGCACCTGCGAAGGGCGGAAGGGAGTCCGCCCTTCGCAGGCCGGGGTCACGGCAGCTCGTAGTTCTCGTCGAGCGCCGCTCCCGCTTCGGGGTGGGTCTGGTCATAGCCGCGCGGGTCGCACTGCAGACCGCCGACGATGCAGTGGTCCACCAGCGCTTTCAGCGTCGCGTCGTCCCATGCGCTGAAGAAGTCGTAGTGGAAGGAGTGGCCCGTCCCACTCGCCAGGCGGACCTTCGACATGTCCCCGTTGACGGGGAACGCCATCTTGAACTCGATCATGGGCAGGGCGACGGGGTGGCTCGTCGGGCAAACGTTGTCGTTGGTTCCGTCCTTGACCACCGGGTAGGACATGTGGCTCTGGTGGTCGGGGGCGTCCAGCGTCTTGCCGTTCCAGCAACTGGGCGCCTGGAAACGGATGTTGAGCTGCGTGTCGCGCGTCGTGGGGCAGTTCTTGGGGAAGTCGACGTTGAAGTAGCTCTCCCCGCACTCCCACCCCTCGACGAAGCCGGGGTGGTCACGGAACTCCTGCGCGCTCTGCATCGGACTGCCGACGACGAACCTGAGACCCTTGGGGAACGGCCGCACGCTCGTGTAGTCGGTGACCCCGGCCTTGTAGTAGATCGTCTGATCCCCGACGGGCCGCACCTCCTTGTCGCCGTTGAACAAGGTGGGCATCCAGTACGCCGACCGGTCGCCGGGGGCGAGGCACTTGGTGGAGCCGGCGTCCAAGGACGCCGTGGTGCTGTGCGCGTTCGTCGTGGTGTTCCCCATGAACGTGTGGTCGTGCGACTTGCCGGGCTGCCCGGGATAGACGATGGGGTCATCGGGAGCGGTGTGCGTCACCGAACAGTGCGCCTGGAACTCATGGAAGTAACGGTGCGGCGGCTGCGCCGCCGACGGCTTGGCGCCGGTCACGGGCTGACTCGCGGGTATGTACCCGTCTTCGTCGGCGTCCTCCGCCGACATGCGGGTGGACGCGGCCATGGTGTGCCCCGCGTGGGATGTCGCGGCCTTCGACGTCCGGGACTCGGACGCGTGGTCGGCGCTCACCGCGATGCCGCCGATGCCGAGTGAGCTCAGTATCAGGGCGCCGGCGATCAGCGCTCCCGAGATCGTTCTCGATCTCCGTGCCATGGAGACCTCCTGCCACGTGGAGAGGGATGGGGGGATCGGCCTGCCGGGAGCCGTGGCCGTGCACTCCCGGAGGACGGAGCAGAGCACCCCTGACCGCGAACAGGCCGGGAGAGCGCTCTCCCGGAGTGTTCCCACCGTGACGCGAGCGTGTCAAGAGAGGAGGAACGACTGAAGGCCGTCAACTACGGCCCGACGGAGGGTGTGTGCCCTACGAGGCCACCCTCGCGCACCGTCATGTCGGACTTACGGCCACAACTTCCCTCTGTTCAAGGGGTGCTGAGGGGGCTACTCTCGGGAGAGCGCTCTCCAACCGGCGCGAACTTACGGGTCGGCCGAGTAACGAAAAGCGGGGCCGGGACGCGTACGTCCCGGCCCCGCGTCGGTCGAGCTTCAGAGCCCTTGGGTGCTGGAGATGTCCGGGGCGACCACACCGACACCGGCGCCGGGCGCCGACGACGGGGCGGCCTCGTCCCACTGCCCGGCGTCATCCACCACATCCAGGGCGCCCGCCGCACGGGCGGGCCCCCTCACGTCCGCGGTGTCCGCCCCCTGGGGCGGACTGATCGCGGCGATGACGGCCCCGGCGGCGAGAGAGGCAACGGCCAGTACGCTTCGCTTCTTCATACCGGGGTCAACTCCCCTACGCCCATAAGGGCACGGCCTGACCCCCGAGATCACTACAGCGGACGTCTACGGTTCGGTCCGGGACCGGGGTTGACGGAGCCTACGCTGTGCGGATGTTGCTCTACGCCCCCGCGGCACTCCTCTTCCTCGTCTTCTGCGTGCGCGTGGTGCGCGAGCGCAGGAAGTTCAGCAATGCCGTGATCCTGGGGCTCGCCGTGCTCTGCGCGCTCGCGGCCTGGCTGTTCCAACTGGTCAGGTCCGGCTCGGCCTCGGGTCAGGCCGTGGCGTGGGCGCTGCTGGTCCTCGGCGCCCTGAGCATCCTCGTGCTGACGTGCTTCCTGTTCTCCAACGGCCTGCAGATGGTGCGCAAGGAGGGCAGGAGCCCGACCAACCTGCTGTCGCTGGTGGCGGCGTTGGCGATCCTGGCGGTCGTGGCGCTGGTGGTCATGGCCGTGGTCGTACGGACGCCGGTGTGGGTCGGGGTGGGAACGGCGGCCGGTGGCCTTGCCGCCTATCTCGCGTTCCTGTTCCTCTGCTTCGTCTGTTACGCGTTCCTCTACGGGCGGCTGCGGGTGCACCGCAAGGCCGACTTCGTGGTGGTGCTCGGCTCGGGGCTCGTCGGCGGGTCCACCGTGCCGCCCCTGCTGGCCAGTCGCCTCAGGCGGGCGCAGTCGGTGCACGCGCGCCTGGCCGAGCGGGGCGACGCACCGGTGCTCATCACCTCGGGGGGCCAGGGGCCGGACGAGGATCTGCCGGAGTCCCACGCGATGGCCGACGATCTGATCGCCCACGGGTTCCCCGCCGCCCTGATCGAGCGGGAGGACCGCTCGACCACGACCGACGAGAATTTGCGGTTCAGCAAGGCGATCATGGAGAAGACGAAGCCGGACTACCGGTGCGTCATCGTCACGAACAACTACCACGCCTTCCGTGCCGCCCTCACCGCCCGGCGGACCGGGATCAAGGGCCAGGTGGTGGGTGCGCCCACCGCCGCGTACTTCTGGCCCACCGCGACGATCCGTGAGTTCGCCGCTGTCCTCGTCGCCTACAAGCGGACCAACGCGGCCATCTGCCTGCTGCTCGTGCTCGGCGGGGTGCTCGCCTGGTGGGCTCAGCGCAACGGCGCCGGGTGACGCGCGTCGGCCGCCTTCCGGTGGGGGTTACGAGTGGGGCTAGGAGCGACGGCGGGGCTTGCCCCGCTTGGCGCCCTTCGGCGCGCCGCCGGAGCCGCCGCGTGCGTTCTTGCCCGACTTTCCGGCGGGCTTGCCCGTCTTCGCTGCGGGCTTGCCCGTCGTCGGCTTGCGACGTGCGGTCCCCTTGTCGGGGCTCGTGCGCTTCGACTGGTCCGCTGCCGAGGCGCCCGCGGGAGTCTGGGAGCGGCCGCGGGAGCTGTTGACGGTGCGCCCTCGCACGATCCCGATGAAGTCCTCCACCAGATCGGTGGTGGCGTCCTCCGGCCAGGACAGCGCGACCCGCGACTCGGGGGCTTCGGTGAGCGGCCGGTAGGTGAGGTCCTTGCGGTGGTGCAGACGGGCGAGCGACTGGGGGACGGCGAGGACGCCGATGCCCGCCGCCACCAGCTCGATGGCATCCGCCGTCGTCGCGGGGCGCTCGTTCGCCGGCTGTCCGGGCAGGTTCTCCCACGGGAGGGTGTCGTCCAGGGGGTGCAGGATGATCTCGTCCGCCAGATCCTCGGCGGTCACTTCGTCGACCGCCGCGATCACGTGATCCTTGGGGATCACCACGACCGTCGTCTCGGTGTAGAGGGGGATCGCACTGAGGTCCGTACGGTCGACGGGGAGCCGTACGAAACCGGCGTCGGCGCCGCCGCCGCGCAGGAGCTCGAAAGCCTCGCCCGGGTCCACGGCCACAAGGGTCAGCGGCACGTCGGGCAGCCGCTCGTTCCAGATCCGCACCCATTTGGTGGGTGTCACCCCCGGGACGTACGCGAGCCTGAAAGAAGGGGTTACCTGCGAGTCCGTCACTCCGCCAGGTTACCGGTCGTGGTCGGCGGTAGCTCACACGCTCGATACCCTGGGGACATGACGTCGCACCAGACCGCCCAGACCATGAAGCCCGCGACCGCGGCGAAGAAGCTGGGTGTGTACCTCGAGGCCACCCCCGCCGAGTTCCAGGAGGGTGTCGTCTCGCGCACCGAGCTGAACGCCCTGCAGACCGAGCCGCCCGAGTGGCTCCAGGAGCTGCGGCGCAACGGACCGCACCCCCGGCCGGTCGTCGCGTCGAAGCTCGGTGTGTCCATCGCCGGTCTCGCGCGTGGCGGGCTCACGGAGGCCCTCACCACGGAGCAGATCGAAGCGATCAAGACCGACAACCCGGAGTGGCTGCACAAGGAGCGCGCCACCCAGGCCGAGGTCCGCAAGGAGACGGTACGCATCAAGGAGAAGAACGCCGCGGAGCAGGAGCGCCGGTCGCGTTCCTGACCTCACCCCGGCTCCGAGCCCCCGGACACTGACGCGGTCAGCCGGGGGCTCAGTCATGCCGTGCGGCGCCCCGTCCTGATGTCCGACCCCGTGGCGGGCGTCGCCGGGACCCCTGCGATGCTGATGAGTGTGGTCCTCACCCCCGCCGTGCCGGAACCGATAACTGCCGATCCGCCCGCCTCCGCCGAGAACCCGCTGCTCACGCAGTCGTGGCTGGACCTTGCCTTCGTGCACTGGGCCGTGGACCCCGCGGAGGTCGCGCCGCTCCTGCCGGCCGGTACGGTTCCCGATCTCCACGACGGGGCGACCTATGTGGGTCTGGTCGCGTTCCGCATGCACCGGGTCGGCTGGTTCCGGCTGCCGGGCATCCCGTACCTGGGCACGTTCCCCGAGACCAACGTCCGCCTCTACTCGGTGGACGCTCATGGCCGCCGCGGTGTCGTCTTCCGTTCCCTGGACGCCTCTCGCCTGATTCCGGTGGCGGTCGCGCGCGGCGCCTTCCGGCTGCCGTACCAGTGGTCGCGGATGAGCATCCGGCACAGCGGTGACACCGTCTCGTACACGAGTGCGCGGCGCTGGCCGGGGCCGCGGGGCGCGCACAGCCGTATCGCCGTGCGGGTGGGCGAGCGGGTCGAGGACCCCACCGATTTCGAGCACTTCCTGACGGCCCGGTGGGGCATGCACAACACGTTCTTCGGACGGCAGATGTTCCTGCCGAACGTGCATCCGCGGTGGCCGCTGCACCGGGCCGATCTGATCGAGTGCGACGAGGACCTGATCGCGGCCGCGGGGCTGCCGCGGCCGGTCGGGGACCCGGTGAGCGTGCTGTACTCGCCAGGTGTCCCGGTCCGTTTCGGACGGCCCGCGCGGCCTGGCGGCATTCCGACTCCGTGAGGCCGGTGTGGGGGCGGGCGCGGCGGCAACCTCCGTCGGTGCGGACCGAGTTCACTCACGGACCCGTGACGTGACGCCGGGCCGCGGGGAGGAAAAAGGTGCGGCTGAGCAGGTCGCCCGGTCCTATGCTGGGCGCATGATCGATCTGCCGCTCTCCGCGCTGGAAGTCGCCATGGTCGAGGCAGGCACATCGGCCTCGGACGCACTGCGCACCTGCGACGGCGCGGCCCGGGAACCGCAGCAGGCCCATGGCACTCCGACGTCGGTGGGCTCGCGGCTCGCGCGGATCGCGGAGGACACCGGAGCCGACGAACTGATGCTGGTCACGCCGGTCTACGACCTCGCCGATCGCGTGCGGTCGTTCGCCTTGGTACGTGAACTCAGTACTGGACCCGCTACGTGAACTCTGCACGGCGCCCCATGGAAAGGGGGCCGCCAAGGGGCGCCGCTGAACGGCTGTCCAGGGCTGCTCAGGCCCTCAGAGATCGCGGCGGAAGAACTCCACGATCACTGCCCACAGGGCTCGGCCGATCAAGGCCGCTGTGACGCGTGTGGCGAGTTCCCGCCCCACCTCTGTCCGCTTGGACGACTGACGTTCGGTCATATCTCCTCCTCTCGGTTCGGTCAGGGCACCAGATCGACCGCTTCGAAACGGTCGGTCCCAGCGCCCCGCCCCCCAACGCGAGGAAGAGACAGCGTCAACGTACCTTCAGGCACGCCCAGTTCGGAACCACGCCAGCGTGAGACAGCCGTCGAGCGCCGTGGTCGGTTCACGACCACGGCGCTCGGCTGTCACCGGACTTGCTAGGCGGCGTGGGACCCGGTGGTTCCCTTGCGCCGTTCGGCGTCCGCGTCATGGTGGATCGGTGCGCCCGACCCGGTCAGCGGAGCACCCGTCCCGCCCCTTCGCGCCGCGATGATCTCGGCCGCGATGGACAGGGCGGTCTCCTCCGGCGTGCGGGCCCCGAGGTCAAGACCGATCGGGGAGTGCAGACGGGCCAACTCCTCCTCGGTGACGCCGACTTCACGCAGCCGTGCGTTGCGGTCCTCGTGGGTGCGGCGGGAGCCCATCGCGCCGACGAACGCGACCGGAAGCCGCAGGGCCACCTCGAGGAGAGGGATGTCGAACTTGGCGTCGTGGGTGAGGACGCACAAGACCGTGCGGCCGTCGGTCGCGGTGTCCCGGAGGTAGCG
The DNA here is from genome assembly GCF_053591915.1 of Streptomyces sp. NPDC002853. Classification (NCBI taxonomy): domain Bacteria; kingdom Bacillati; phylum Actinomycetota; class Actinomycetes; order Kitasatosporales; family Streptomycetaceae; genus Streptomyces; species Streptomyces sp. NPDC002853. Next base: position 84,267 of record NZ_JBSFUS010000013.1, read on the forward strand.
GTGCGGCCAGTCGACCTCGATGTCGTCGGCCTCGGGGAAGCGGGCCTTCGTGGCGAAGACCGGACGGGCGTCGCACACGGTCACGTGGTAACCGAGGAACTTGCCGGTGCGCACCAGGGCCGCGGCGAAGTCGATCGCCCCGAAGACGATCATGCGGGGCGGGGGCACGGACGACTCGACGAACAGAGTCAGGGGTTCCCCGCAGCGCGATCCGCTCTCCGAGACGTCGAACTCGCCGGTGCGGCCCGCGTCCAGCATGGCGCGGGTCTCCCCCACCACCGTACGGTCGAGGTCGGGATGTTCGTCCAGGCCTCCTTCGTACGAGCCGTCGGGGTGGACGAGCACGACCCTGCCGAGGAGTTCGGCCGGGCCCCGGGCGACACGGGCGATCGCCGCCGCGTCGCCGCGGGCGGCGGCCCAGAGCGCCGCCGCGAAGACCTGCCTGCCCGGCGCGTCCGCGCCGAGCGGCGTGACCAGGACCTCGATCACGCCGCCGCAGGTCAGGCCGACCGCGAAGGCGTCCTCGTCGCTGTAGCCGAACCGCTCGCGCACGGACGCGCCGTCCTGGAGGGCCTGGACGCACAGGTCGTACACCGCGCCCTCCACACAGCCGCCGGAGACCGAACCGATGACCGTGCCCTCGCTGTCGACGGCGAGGGCGGCGCCGGGCGGGCGCGGCGCGCTGCCGCCCACCGTGACGACGGTGGCGACGGCGAAGTCCCGGCTCTCCTGGACCCAGCGGTTCAGTGCTGCGGCGATGTCAAGCACCCGGGGCTCCTCCCGCGTTCAGGACACGGTCGGGGCGGATGGGCAGTTGGCGGTGGCGTACGCCGGTGGCGTGCCAGACCGCGTTGGCGATCGCCGCGGCGGCCCCCACGATGCCGATCTCGCCGATGCCCTTGATGCCGACCGGGTCGTCCGCGTCCGTGTCCTCCACCCAGTCCGCCTCGATGACCGGCACGTCGGCGTTGGCGGCGAAGTGGTAGCCCGCGAAGTCGGCGCCCACGTGGCCGCCCGTCGCCTGGTCGCGGTGGGCCTCCTCGTGCAGGGCCATGGACAGGCCCCAGGTCATGCCGCCGACGAACTGGCTGCGCGCGGTCAGCGGGTTGATGATGCGGCCCGCCGCGAAGATGCCGAGCATGCGCCGCACCCGCACCTCGCCGGTGGTCACGTCGACGGCGACCTCGGCGAACTGCGCGCCGAAGGAGTGGCGTTCCTTCTGGGCGAGCGCTCCGACGGCCGCGCTGGTGTCGGACCGGACGGTGATTCCCTGCGGCGGGATGTCGCCGCCCAGGGCCAGTTGCTCCCGCAGGTCGGCCACCGCTGTCCTGACGGCCCAGCCCCAGGAGCGGGTGCCCATCGAGCCGCCGGAGATCGCCGCCGGCCCGAAGTCGCTGTCACCGATGCGCACGCGGACGCGGTCCTGGGGCACCTCAAGGGCTTCCGCGGCGATCAGGGTCAGCGCGGTGCGTGCCCCCGTACCGACGTCCGCCGCGTTGATCCGCACCGTGAAGGTGCCGTCGGCCTCCGCCGTCGCGGCCGCGGTGGACGGCGCGACGATCACCGGGAAGGTGGCGGCCGCCGTGCCGGTGCCGAGCAGCCAGCGCCCCTCGCGGCGCAGGCCGGGACGCGGGTCCCGGTCGGCCCAGCCGAACCTGCGGGCGCCCTCCTGGAAGGCGGAGAGCAGGTTGCGGCTGGCGAAGGGCAGCCCGGAGACGGGGCCCACGTCCGGTTCGTTGCGGGCGCGCAGCGCGATCGGGTCCACACCGCACCGCTCGGCGAGTTCGTCGAGCGCGGACTCCAGGGCGAACGAGCCCGGGGCCTCGCCGGGAGCACGCATGTAGGTCGGCGTCGGCACGTCGAGGCGCACCACGCGGTTGACGCTGCGATGGGCGTCGGCGGCGTACATCGGACGCCCGAACCCGGCGCTCCCCTCGATGAACTCGTGGACCGTCGACGTGAGGCTGTGCGCCTGGTGGTCGACGGCGCGCAGCCGCCCGTCGGCGTCGGCGCCGAGCCTGACGCGCTGGGCGGTGGGGCTGCGGTAGCCGGTGAGCGTGAACAGCTGGCGACGGCTGAGGACCACCCGGACGGGGCGGTCGAGCAGCGTCGCCGCCATCACGGCGAGGATCTGGTGGACGCGCACACCCTTGGACCCGAAGGCGCCGCCGATGTGCTCGGACCGTACCCGTACCGAGGCGGGGTCGAGCGAGAACAGCTTGGCCAGTTCGTCCGCGACCCAGGTGCTGCCCTGGTTGGAGTCGACGACTTCGAGGCGTCCGTTGTCCCAGCGCGCCATCGCCGCATGCGGTTCCATCGAGCCGTGGTGCTCTTCGGGGGTGGTGTACTCCTCGTCCACGACATGCGCGGACGCGGCGAGTTCGGCCTCCAGGTCCCCCTTCTCCACCAGGTGGTTCTCGCCGTCCGGCGTGTACGTGCCGGGGTGCTCGGCGGAGAACGCGACGTCGTGCGGCTCCTCCTCGTACCGCACCACCAGCGCTTCGGCGGCCTCTCTGGCCTGCTCGGACGTCTCGGCGACGACCAGCGCCACCGGCCAGCCGACGAAGGGCACCCGGTCGTGCTGGAAGACCTCCACGATCGGGTCGGGTACGCCGAGCATGCCGACGTAGTCCCCGTCGACGCGCGGCGCGTTGCCGTGGTGCAGGACGGCCAGCACACCGGGCATCTCGCGCACCGGATCCGACTCGACCGACAGGACACGGCCGCGGGCGATGGTGGACAACACCAGCCAGCCGTGGGCGAGTTCGGCGAAGGGGATCTCTCCCGCGTACCGGGCCGCGCCGGTGACCTTGTCCAGTCCCTCCACGCGGGTGTACGAAGCGCCGACGGCGCCCGACGCCGGGGAGGACGTGGTCGTCGTGGTCTGCGCCGTCATCGGGTCGTCTCCTCGGTGAGCTCGGTCAGCAGGGCGACGACGAGGTTGCGCATCAACGTCACCTTGTAGCCGTTGTCGGGCAGCGTGCTGGCGGCGGCCAGTTCGGCGTCCGCGGCGGCGGCGAACGCCTCGGCGGTCGCGGGAGCGCCGGTCAGGACCCGCTCGGCCTCGCGGGCGCGCCACGGCCGGGACGCCACCGCGCCGAAGGCCAGGCGCACTTCGCGTACGACGCCGTCCTGGACGTCGAGGGCCGCGGCGATCGAGCCGATGGCGAAGGCGTACGACGCGCGCTCGCGCACCTTGCGGTAGCGGGAGTGGGCGGCGACCGGCGCCGGCGGCAGGGTGATGCCGGTGATGAGCGCGCCGGACGGCAGCGCGGTCTCCAGGTGCGGGGTGCTGCCGACGGACAGATAGAAGTCGGCGAGCGGCAGTTCGCCGGTGCCCTGTGCCGTCTCGTACGAGATGACGGCGTCGAAGGCGGCGAGCGCCACGCCCATGTCGGAGGGGTGCGTGGCCACGCAGTGCTCGGTGGCGCCGAGGATGGCGTGGTTGTGGTGTTCGCCCTCGATGGCGGGGCAACCGCTGCCGGGGGCGCGTTTGTTGCAGGGTTTGGACAGGTCGGCGAAGTAGCCGCAGCGGGTGCGCTGGAGCAGGTTGCCGCCGACGGTGGCCATGTTGCGCAGCTGGCCCGAGGCGCCGGCCAGGACGGCTTCCGCCAACGCGGGGTAGCGGCGCCGCGCTTCGGGGTCGGCGGCGAGATCGCTGTTGGTGACGGTCGCGCCGATCCGCAGCCCGCCGTCGTCCGTGGTCTCGATGCGGTCGAGGGGCAACTCGCGTACGTCGATGAGCAGTCCGGGCCGCTCCACGCCGGTCTTCATCAGGTCGACGAGGTTCGTGCCGCCGCCCAGGACGCGCGCGTCGGGGTCGGTGCCGAGCAGCGCGACCGTGCCGGGGACGTCGAGCGCCCGCTGGTAGCCGAATTCCCTCATGCCACGGCCTCCGTGCCCTTGGTGTCGGCGGCTGCCGCCTGTGCGACCGCCTGGACGATCGACACATACGCGCCGCAGCGGCACAGGTTGCCGCTCATGCGTTCCCTGATCTCGTCGGCGCTCAGTTCGGGAACGCCCGCTTCGGGCCGTACGTCCGTGGTCGCGGCGCTGGGCCAGCCCGCCGCGTGTTCCTCGATGACCGCGATGGCCGAACAGACCTGTCCCGGCGTGCAGTAGCCGCACTGGTAGCCGTCGAGGTCGAGGAAGGCCTGCTGCACCGGGTGCAGCTTGTCGCCGTCCGCCACGCCTTCGATGGTGGTGATCTCGCGCCCCTCGGAGGCGACGGCGAGTTGCAGGCAGGAGACGGCGCGGCGCCCGTCGATCAGCACCGTGCAGGCGCCGCACTGTCCCTGGTCACAGCCCTTCTTGGTGCCGGTCAGATCGAGGCGCTCGCGCAGGGCGTCGAGCAGGGTGGTGCGGTGGTCGACGGGCAGCGTGTGCTTTTCGCCGTTGATGTTCAGCGTGATGGCGCTGGACGTCGATGGGGCCACGATCAGCCTTCTTTCGCTTCTGTCAGCTTGCGTCAGCTTTAGTCAGCTTGTGTCACGTAAAAGCGGGATCGTCGCGTTAGGCGGTCCCGACGGAGGCTTCGGGAGGTGGTGGCGCTGTGCGTAAGGGGGGTCTGCCGGTATGGTGACCCTAAGCGGACAGCTGTCCGTTAGCTTCAAAACTTAACGGACACCTGTCCGCTTAGCAAGAGTGGCCCGGGCCGCGATTCTCGGGAGGAGTGACGAGTGCACGAGAAGAAGGACGCACAGCTGCGCTCGGACGCGCAACGAAATCGCGAGCGCATCCTGGAAGTGGCACTGGCCGAGCTGACCCGCTCGGCGGATGCCCCGCTCAGCACCATCGCCAAGAAGGCGTGCGTCGGGCAGGGCACGTTCTACCGCAACTTCCCCAACCGCGAGGCCCTCGTCCTTGAGGTCTACCGCTACGAGGTCCAGCAGGTCGCCGACACCGCCTGTCAGCTCCTTCAGACCCGCCCGCCGGACCAGGCCCTGCGGGAGTGGATGGACCGCCTCGCCCAGTACGCCATGGCCAAGGCCGGCCTCGCCGACGCGATGCGCAAGGCCACCAGCACCCTGGGCACGCTGGCCGGAGTGGGCCACGGACCCGTGACCTCGGCGGTCACACTCCTCCTGAAGGCGAACGAGGAGGCGGGCACCATCCGGCCCGGCGTCACCCCCGACGACTTCCTGCTCGCCATCGCGGGCCTCTGGCAGATCGACCCGCACGGCGACTGGCAGTCACGCTCCGGACGCCTTCTCGATCTGGTCATGGACGGACTGCGCGCAGGAGCGCCCCGCTGACGCCTGCCGCGGCCAGCAGGATCACGAAGGCGACCATCAGCGCCGAGGTGTAGCCGTGCACGGAGGCCGCCGTGCGCGTGGCATCCGCGGTGGACGCCAGGTAGGACGCGCCCGCGCCGGCCGCGACCGTGTTGAGCAGGGCGGTGCCGAGCGCGGCGCCCAGTTGCTGGGAGGCGTTGTAGGCCGCCGCCGCGGCTCCGATGTCGTGCGGGGGCAGGCCCGCGGTGGCAAGGCTCGCGGTGGGAGGCAGAACGCAGCCGAGGCCAAGTCCGGTCAGGACCAGCGCGGGCACCAGGTAGAGGCCGAAGACATCCGTGCTCTGCGAGGTCAGGCGGGTCAGCAGCAACATTCCCGCCGCCGCGGCCAGCAGCCCCGGCACGATCAGCGCGGCGGGCCTGACACGAGCGTGCAGCCTCCCGGCGATGAGCGTCGCACCGACCAGGGCGGCCAGAGCGTTGATGATCAGGGTCAGGCCCGCCTCCACGGGTGAGTAACCGAGGACCGTCTGCGTGTAGTAGCTCATGAACAGGTAGAAGCCGAACATCGCGACGAACAACAGGGTGATGGAGACGAACGCTCCGGCGCGGGCACGATGCACCAGCACCCGCATCGGAAGCAGTGGCCGCGGCGCCCGGACCTCGACGGCGGCGAACGCGGCGAGCAGCAGGACACCGGCCGCGAGCAGGACGAGGACCTTCGGCGCACTCCAGCCGAGCGGCTCGGCCTCGTTGAAGGCGTACACGATCGCTGCGAAGCCCGCGGCGCTGAGCAGGGCGCCGGCGACGTCGAGCCGCCCCTCGCCCCGGACCGGCCGGTCCCGCGGCACGAACGTCGCGCCGAGCACGGCGAGCAGGGCCACGGGCACGTTGACGTAGAGGCACCAGCGCCAGCCGGCGTACTCGGTAAGCAGTCCCCCGGCGACCAGGCCGACCGCCGATCCCGCGGCGCCCACCGCGGCGAACACCCCGAAGGCCCGGCCGCGTTCGCCCGGCTCGGTAAAGGTGATCGTCAGCAGGGAGAGGCCCGCGGGTGCGAGGAGCGCGGCGAAGACCCCTTGCAGGGCACGCGCCCCGAAGAGCATCTCGGGATTCACGGCCGCCCCGCCGAGCGCGGACGCGGCGGCGAAGCCGACGAGCCCGATGAGGAACGCACGCCGGTGGCCCAGCGCGCCGCTGACCCGGCCGCCGATGAGCAACAGCCCGCCGAAGGCAAGCGCGTACGCGGTGATCGCCCACTGCCGGCTCGCGTCGGACATGCCGAGTGCGCTCTGCGCGGAGGGGAGTGCGATGTTCACGATGGTTCCGTCGAGGACCACGAGGAGCTGGGCCGCGCTCACCGCGAGGAGCGTCCACAGGCGCCGTCGGGCGGGGGTGGGGCGTCGGGTTGTTTCCCGGGTTTCAGGGGCGTCCGCACACGGCTCGGCCCCGGTCATTGCGTCATCCGCTGGATTCATGACTTCAAGTGTTTCGTTGAAGTCGCCCCGGAGACTTTGCCCCTCCTGCTGTCGGCCGCCCGGCCGTATCACGCTGTGAACCCTCAAGCCCCGGTTGCAGCCCGCCGTGACAGAATCTCCGCCTGAGCAGCGGCGATGAGGGTGTGAGCGCAGTGAGACGGCGGACCAGGACCGGCACATGGGACCGCTTTGTGGCCTCGGACCCGGGGCTCCTGCGCTTGATGGCGGGCCTGCGGACGGTCGGTGCGATCGGGCTCACGCTCGTCGTCCTCGCGCTGCTCGGCACCGATGTCACCCACATGGTCGCGGGCGCCATGACCGCGATGGTCTCCACCTTCGCCATCAAGGAGAAGGAGGTGCGCGGCCAGGCGATCACGCTCGCGCTCGGACTGCCCGTCGCGATCACGGCGATCTCCCTGGGTGCGCTGCTGCACGACCAGGTCGTCGCGGGCGACATCTTCTTCATCGCGCTGATCTTCGGTGCCGTCTACAGCCGCCGGTTCGGCGACCGGGGCACCGCCCTCGGCCTGATCGGCTTTCAGGTCTACTTCGTCTCCCTGTTCGTCGGCGCCACGGCATCCGCCCTGCCCAGCCTGTGCCTGGCCCTTGCCGTCGCCTTCGTGTGCAGCGCCGTCGTACGGTTCGCCGTCGTGCCGGAGACGCCGGGGCGTGATCTGGGGCGGCTGCGCGTCGCCTTCAGGGCGCGGCTCGCGCAGCTGGTGGCCACGCAGATCGAGCTTCTCGACGCCACGCCCGAGCAGTTGGAGAAGGTCCTCACCGAGCTGCGGCGCGGCACCTCCCGGCTGCACGAGACGGCCCTGATGATCCAGGGGCGCCTCGAGGAGGGCACCCCTGACGCGGCCACGGCGACGCTGGTCCAACGCCGCGTGGCGGACGCGGAGATCGCCGCCGAACGCCTCGGCGCGCTCCTCCTCAACGCGCGCAGCGCCGAACGCGCGGACACCCTGACCCTGTATCTGCCGCACGCCCCCGTGCCGGCGACGGGGACGCGCATCCGCGCCGAGGACGACGCCACGGTCACCCTGCGCCGGGACCTGAACGCGCTGCACCTGCTGGTCGGCCGCCCGGTCGCCGACGACCGGGGCACGGCCCTGGCCCACGTACGCAACCGGCTGCTCGGCTACCGCGACGAGGACAATCTGCCGCGCGCCTCGATGGCGGTCCAGGACGTCTTCCGCGGCATCGGTGAGGCGGCCCGAGCCGTCCTCGGCCTGCGGATCGCCCTCGACGGTCCCCAGGACGAGTCCGACGACTCACCGGCGACGACCCGCTCCCGCGAGGAGTTCGACGCCGAGGACATCGCGATCGGCGTCGAGGAGATCGCCGAACCCGAGGAGGACGACCGCACCGGCCTTCGGCGCCCCACCACCCGGGCCGCGTTCCAGGTCGCGGTGGGCTCGACCCTGGCCATCATCGGCGGCGAGTTCCTCTCCACCCAGCGCTGGTACTGGGCGGTGCTCACCTGCTGGGTGGTCTTCCTCAACACCGCGTCCACGGGCGAGATCCTGGTCAAGGGCTACCGAAGGCTCCTGGGCACGGTCCTCGGGGTGGTCGCGGGTGTGGCGCTCGCGGGTCTGGTGGGCAACCACACCTGGGTCGCGTTCGCGCTGGTCCTGCTCTTCATCTTCGCGATGTTCTTCACCGCTCCCCTGTCGTACGCGCTCATGTCCTTCTTCGTCACGGCGATGCTGGGCCTGCTCTACACCCTCCTGAACACCTACAGCCTCGCCGTGCTCTGGCTGCGCATCGAGGAGACGGCCCTCGGCGCCGCCTGCGGCATCATCGCGGCGGTCCTCGTGCTGCCGGTGCACACCGACCGCCGCACCGACGACCTCCTGAACACGGTCCTGACCCGCCTCGCCGACGTCATCTCCGCGTCGGTCGAGCAGCTCAGCGGCGGCCCGGCGGCCGATCTCCTGGACAAGGCGCGGGACCTGGACACCGCGCTCGACGATCTGCGCGCCTCCATCCAGCCGCTGACCCACCCCATCACCCCGCTGCGAGGCCGCCGCAGGACCGCACGCTATCTGGTGGCGCTCCTGGAGACCTGCGCCTATCACGCCCGCTCCCTGGCGGCGACGGCCGAACTCGTGCCGTACAGCAAGAACGTCGCGGCCGACCCCCGGCTCGAACGAGCCGGCCTGCGCATCGCCCACAACATCGAGGTCATCGCCGCGTACGTGGAGGACGACAAGGCCACCGGCGAGGTCGAATCGGGCGCCAGCATCGCCTCGATGCTGGAGGCCGAGGGCTCCGGCGCCCCGCGCTCGGGCACCGTCACCTACCGCGTGCTTCGCCACCTGCAACGCCTGGACGAAGGCGTGGTGGGCCTCGCCCGGCCGCTGGACGTACCGGTCGCGGGGCGGGGCACCTCGGCGGGCAAGGCCCCGCGGGTCTGACCCGGCTCCCGGTCAGGGGGCCGTGCACATGGCGGCGCATGCCAGGATGAGCCAATGATCGGAAAGCCCGGCGTCAGCAGCGGAGACCTCGTCCGGCACGTCCGGGCCGCCTACGGCCTGCACGTCGTCGACGTCGATCCGACGGCCCCCGGTGCGGACGCCGAAGCCGCCACCTACCGCCTCGCCTCGCACGACGGCACGTACTTCCTGAAGCTGCGGCCCGGAGCCGCGGACGACACGACGGCGCCGCTGCAGAGCTTTCTGGCCGAAGCCGTCGACGCCGTTGCCGCCGAGGCCAGAACCGGTTTCGAGGCCGCTCGCGTGGTCGCGCCGGTGCCCGACCGCCACGGCCGGCTCTCGACGCTCCTCGATGGGTACGCCGCTGTCCTCTACCCCTTCGTGGCAGGGCGCAGCGGCTTCGACACATCCCTGACACGTGACCAGTGGACGGCGCTGGGGATCTCCGTGCGTGCTCTGCACGGGATCGGCCTGCCGCCCACCCTGCGCTCGACGGTCCGGGTGGAGACGTACAGCCCGACATGGCGTGACAGGGTGCGCCATCATCTGGCCACCGACACACCACCGGAGCGTCTGCCCGACACCTCGGCGAGAGAGTTGGCCGCCATTCTCAGGGCCCGTCGGCGGCAGCTGACCACCCTCGTCGAGAGGGCCGAGCAGCTGGCGGCGGAGCTGCGCGGGAACCAGGGCGAACTGGTGCTCTGCCATGGCGATCTGCACGCCGGGAACGTCATGGTCACCGACGACGGTGCGGTCGTGGTGGTCGACTGGGACGATCCCGTGCTGGCGCCGCGGGAGCGTGACCTGATGTTCGTCGGCGGCGGCGTGGGCGGCGTCTGGAACGATGCCGCCGAGTGCGCCGCCTTCTACCGGGGCTACGGCACGGAAGAGATCGACGCGCGGACGCTCGCGTACTACCGGTGTGAGCGCATCGTCCAGGACGTCGCCGAGTACTGCGATCAGTTGCTCGTGGGCACGCCCCGCGAGGGGGACGGCGATCGCGAGCTGAGCCTGCGTCACTTCGCGGGCCAGTTCCGGCCGTACGACGTCGTCGACATCGCCGAGCGGACGTACGCCGCTCTCCGGGGCTGAGCCGCCGCCCCGTCGCAGCGGTGGTTCAGTTCAGCAGCCGCGTGCGCAGACGGTCGATCAGGGCGTCGTCGACGCCGAGTTGCTCGACCGCGTAATCGCGTACCGAGCCATGGGTGTCGGTCAGGTCCGCGAGGAAGAGACGCATGATCTCTTCGGGGGCCCGCCCGTACCCGGGCCAGTTCAGGTGCCGGTCCGGGTGGCCCGCCTTCCAGTCCGCGATCAGCCGGTCCGTGGCCAGCTCGGTGAGGGCGAAGTCCTCGGCGATGACGTCCTCTTCGACGCCGAGCAGCGCGAGGACGAGCGCCGCGAGGAGCCCGGTGCGGTCCTTGCCCGATGCGCAGTGGAAGACCTGCGGGGCATCGCCGGACGCGATGACCTCCAGCGCTTGGCGCAGTTCCTCGGCGCCGTCGAGGGCGACCTCCGCGTACCGGTCGGCAAGATATCGCCAGGGGTCGAGGCCGGGGTCGATCTCCGCCTGGTCGTACGGGCGGTGCTCCACGCTGAGGTTGACGTAGGTGAGCCCCTCCGCCTCGGGGACCCGCCCCTTGGCCTCGATCTCCCACGGGTAGCGCAGGTCGATCACGGTGCGGATGCCCAGCGAGAGGAAGAGATCCCAGTCGGCGCCCCGCAGCTTGGCCAGCGAGTCGGAGCGGTACAGACGCCCCCAGCGCAGCGTGCGCCCGTCAGAGGTCCGATAGCCGCCCAGATCGCGGAAGTTGTGCAGGTACTCGAAGTCTATGTGTCGTCTCACCTGCGGAATCCTATGTCGCCGAAGTCGAGGGGAATCGGCGCGGGAAGGGGCTCGGCGGGGGCGGCGCGATCGGCGCGGAAGGAGTCGATGAGGTAGGCGACGAACCGCCGCGACGCGGCGAGGGCCGCCTCGGTGGAGTCCGCGGTGATGCCGCCGTTGGCCATCAGGATGAGAGGGAGGTCGGCCGGGTCGAAGTCGGCACGCAGTCGGCCGGCGTCCTTCGCGCGGCGTACCAGCTGCTCGAAGCCGCGCTCAGCGCGCCGGCGCTCCCGTTCGAAATCCATGGCGTCCGGGAACGCCGTCATGAACGCTGCGCTGAATCCACGGTCGACCACGTGCATGGCGCACACCTTCTCGATGACCGTACGGAATCCGTGCCAGGGGTCGGGGTCCGCCAGGGCGACGTCGACGACGCCCACACACGCCTTGAGCTGATCCGCGAAAACTTCCGTGACCAGCGAATCCCGCGTGGGAAAACGGCGGTAGAGCGTGGCGACGCCGACCCCGGCCCGGCGGGCGATGGCAGCGATCGGCACGTCGAGGCCACGCGCGGCGAACAGTTCACGGGCGGCTTCGAGAACGCGCCGGCGGTTGTGGAGCGCGTCCGCGCGCAGCCCCTCCCCGGCGGCCGGTGCGAGGCTCGTCTCCGGCCGCATCCGAGACGAATCAGCAGGCATGTTTCTCACATTAGCTCAAGTGGACGCCCCGCTCCGTTTAGCGGGTTAGCGTCGCTGACAGTGACATCCGACGGCCTCGGACAGGGCCATGACGGCGACAGGTGAACGATGAGTGACATGCGCGCGGCTCTGTACGACGGGTACGGCTCTCCGGAGGTGCTGTACGAAGGGACGGTGCCGAAGCCGGTCGCGTGCCCCGGTGAGGTGCTGGTCCGTGTCCATGCCGCCAGCGTGAACGGCGGCGAGCTGACGGGCCGGGCAGGGAGGATACGGCTGGTGACGGGGCTCGCCGGGCGGGGCTTTCCCAAGCGCACCGGGATCGACTTCGCCGGTGAGGTGGCGGCCCTGGGCTCCCCCATGCCCGCTCTCGCGCCGGGCGACCGGGTGTGGGGAGCCCTACCGAGGTCCCAAGGCTTCGGCAGCGCGGCGGAGTTCGTGGTCGTACGGCCACGGCAGCTGGCCCTCGCACCGGCCGGCCTTGACCTGGTCCAGGCCGCGGCCCTGCCCGGCGTCGGCACGACGGTGATCACGGCACTGCGGGACAAGGCCCAAGTGGCGGCGGGCGAGCGGCTGCTGGTTCGCGGCGCGAGCGGCGGCGTCGGAAGTGCGGCCGTCCAGCTGGGGCGGGCGTACGGCGCGCACGTCACGGCGCTCGCGGGGGCCAAGAGACTCGACTTCGTGCGGGACCTCGGAGCCGACAATGCCTTCGACTACGCGACCACCGACGCGGCCGGCCTCGGCCCCTTCGACGTCGTCCTCGACACGGTGGGCACGGAGTTGGGCACGTATCGCCGACTGCTGGCGCCGGGCGGCCGCATGGTGTCGGTGGCCTTCGACCCGAGTCGTATGGCGGCGTCACTCTCGTACATCGTCGGGTCCGCGGTGTTCGGTCCGCGACGTGTGCGGTTCTTCAGCGGCAACCCCGGCCATCAACTCCTCGCGGAACTGACGCGGTTGACCGAGAGCGGGGCGATCCGGCCCGTCGTGGACACGGTGTACCCGCTGGCCGACATCGCCGGGGCGCACCGCGCGCTGGAGGCGGGCGGGGTCCGCGGCAAGCTCGTGGTCGACGTCAGGGCTTCGCAGTCGGTGAGTTCGGGCTGAGGGTTCTCGGCGTGGGTAAGCCCGCCAGCAGGAATGCCGCCGCCTCCCGCACGCACGCACGCGGGGGCGTCGGGCCCGCGGGCCACCAGATGAGCCGCCGTCCTCCCGAGCGTCTGGATCGCCCGTACGGACCCGATGCCGGCGGCGCGCGGAGCGAGCTCGGCCATGAGGTCCTCGGCCTCTCTCCATGCCCCGGCCCGCGCCAGGGCCGCCAGGAGTTGCGCGGTGAAGAGGCTCCGGTAGGAGGGGCCGGGCGCGGTGGCCGCCTCGTGCAGGAGGGGGATGGCCTGGTCCCACTGGTGCAGCCTGGCCAGTACCCAGCCCCGGTGGCCGAGCAGCTCGGTCCGGTCGATCCACCAGGCCCAGGGCGGATCGTGGCGCGAGAGGCCGTCCAGGAACCGGCTGCGGGCGCGGTCCATGAGGTCCATGGACGCATGGTGGCCGCCGAGCATGGCGATCGCGTGCGCCCGGCGGATCAGGACGAGACTGCTGACCCTGGCACGGAGCGTGCGCGTGCCCGGCACACGGTCCGCGCTCTCCAGGGCGGTGCGCGGCGCTCCCGTGTGGGCCAGGAGCATGCTGTCGTTCAGCAGCACGAACCGTGCCGTCCAGCGGTCGCCGCAGAGCTCCGCAAGGGCCAGCGCCCGCAGGTTCATCCGGTGGGCCGCGCGGTAGAAGCCCGCGTCGAAAAGGATCCACCCGATGACTTCGCACAGCTCGGCGAGGGCGGCGAGCGCGTCGCTGTCCTGCGTACGCAGGCTGCCGGGATCGGCGGACAGCTCCGGGACGCACCGCAGGGCCTCACGCAGGGCGGGCAGCGCGGAGGTGGCCCCGGACGTGGCGTCGAGGGCCACGAGTCGCTCGATGGTGCGCAGGACCGAGGAGATCACCCCGCAATGATCGCGCATGCCTCGACGCGGCCACCGGTCAGCGATACACCTCGGCGGAGTGCGAACGGCCCACATCGCGGACGATCTCCAGGCCGAGTACGCGGTCGAGGTGGGCGAACGTCTCGAACTTGGCGCCGCCCGGCACGTCTTCGGCCGTCTCCAGGGCGCCGAGGAGCCGCAGCACGGCCGGGGTGTCGAGGCCGTTCTCCAAGGAGACGCGGGCCTTGTCCACGAAGTCGGCGGGCATCGCCTTGGACGGCTCATCGGCCCAAGCGGCCACGGAACTGCGCCAGTTGGCCAGCTTCTCGCCGGCGGCATCGACGGCCTGTTTCGATACGTCGACGGGCTCGTGGTGCGGGCGGCCGAGCAGGAGCAGCCGCAGGGCGAGCGCGTCCCCGCCCGCCTCCTGGTCCGCATCCGCCCCCGGGGCCCCGCCCTTCGGCGTCACGGCTTCGCCGACGTGCAGCGACAGGCCACCGGCTCCTTCGTACGTACGGCTGGTGAGGTGCACGGTCAGCGGGCCGCCGAGAGCTTCGGCGAGCTCGTCGACGGTGCCGTGGGCGTCGGCCGGACGGATGCCGGCGGCGTCGGCCGCCGCTGCCGGCCGGCAGGTCCACCCGACCAGGACGGTCCGGCCGCGCAGTTCGGCGACGCGGGCCAGCACGTCCGCGACGAGCAGCACGCGCAGACCGGTCAGGTCATCCGGGTCGTCGGCCGACTGCGCGTGGGCACACATCCGCAGCGGTCCGAACCCGGCCAGATCATCAACGATGCTCAGCACATCTCAGAGACTAGGCGTACGGCTCTGCCAAGGCACCTGCCGGAGCGGCCCGCCCCCGGCACCGCGGCCCGATCGCGCCACCGCAGGCGGACGCCGTCCGCCGTCCGCCCGGCTCATACCCCGTGATGCGCGAGCGCCGTATGCGGATCCGACCCCCCGGGTTCCATCGCCGGGTCCGCGTGGACCAGTGCCGCGGTCAGTTTCGGGACCGCGTGCAGCAAGGCGTGCTCCGCGTCGACCGCCACCTCGTGCGCCTCCCGCACCGACAGCTCGCCGTCCACCACGACCGCCACCTCCGCCCGGAGCCTGTGGCCGATCCAGCGAAGGCGGAGCTCGCCCACGCCCCGTACGCCGGGGACCGTCAAGAGCGCCTCTTCCGCCGCGTCGACCAGGGCCGGGTCCACGGCGTCCATCACCCGGCGGAACACCTCGCGCGCCGCGTCCCGCAGGACCAGGAGGATCGCCGCGGTGATCAGCAGGCCCACGACCGGGTCGGCGAGCCGCCAGCCCAGTGCGGCGCCGCCCGCGCTCAACAGGACGGCCAGCGAGGTGAATCCGTCCGTCCGGGCATGCAGACCGTCGGCGACCAGGGCCGCCGAGCCGATCTCGCGGCCGACGCGGATGCGGTAGCGGGCGACCCATTCGTTGCCGATGAAGCCGATGACCGCGGCGGCGGCCACCACCCAAAGGTGCTGCAAGGTACGGGGGTTGAGCAGCCGGTCCACCGCCGCCCAGGCCGCGAAGACCGCCGACGCCGCGATGGTCAGGAGGATGACGATGCCCGCGAGATCCTCCGCGCGTCCGTATCCGTAGGTGAAGCGGCGGGTGGCGGCCCGGCGGCCCAGGACGAAGGCGATGCCCAGCGGGATCGCGGTCAGCGCGTCCGCCGCGTTGTGCACGGTGTCGCCAAGGAGCGCGACCGAACCGGTGAGCACGACGATCACCGCCTGGGCCGCGGCCGTCACCCCCAGAACCGCCAGCGAGATCCACAGCGCGCGCATGCCGCGCGCGGACGATTCCAGCGCCGTGTCGACCTTGTCGGCGGCCTCGTGCGAGTGCGGCTTCACCAGGTGGCCGAGCTTGTGGCGCCACCGAGCCGGCCGGTTCACAACGCCCTGACCGTGACCATGACCGTGGCCATGGTGGTGCTCGTGCGAAGGGTGCGGGTGTCCGTGCTGCTGTCCTACGTGTCCGTGCTGCTCACTCACGTGTACGGCCTTCCGACGCGGGACGGAGAGTGGACACCACGAGGTGCCCGAGCCCATTATGTGCGTATGAGCGCACGCATGCACCTATCACCTGCGCACGATGCGCACCCGCAAGATCCGGGCGCCGAGCACTACACCCACGCGGCCGAGGTCCTCGGCCTCTTGGCGGACCGCACCCGCCTGGCCCTGCTGCACACCCTGGGCAAGGGAGAGGCGGACGTCACGACGCTGACAGCCGCCTGCGGCGCGGCCCGCCCGGCGGTCAGCCAGCACCTGGCCAGACTGCGCTCCGCCGGACTCGTGTCCGTCCGCAAGGAAGGACGACGCATGGTCTACGGCCCTCCCGACGGGCACCTGCGCCGTGTGGTCGACGAGGTCCTGAACCTCGCCGACCATCACCTCAGCGGATCGGCCACCCACGACTGAGCGCGGCTCAGGCGTAGTCGCGCTCGCCGCGCCGGTAGGCGATCTCCCCCAGCAGGATGTCCACGGCGAGGAACGCCGCCAGCGGGATGCCGAGCAGCGGCACGAAGTAGCCGAGCACGGCTATGGCCGCCATCAAGGGGACCAGGACGTACGCCGGAACGTGTCGCCACGCCCCGCGTGGCAGCGGACGCCCGAACGAACTGCCGCGCCCCCGCTGCCACCACATGCGATACCCCCACACGATCATCAGGATCAGGCAGAGGGCGAGCGCGACAAGGGCGATCTGGTTGGCGAGCCCGAAGAGCGTGCCGGTGTGCGCGTCGATGCCCCAGCGGGTCAGCTTGGCGAGCACGGGATAGTCGGCGAACCGCAGCACTTCGGTCACCTCACCGCTCGCGGGATCGACCGCGACGGAGTCCTGCTTCTCGGGCCAACTGCGCTGGATCTGCCGGACGACGTACGCGGACGACTCGTCGGCGGGCGGTACGACCTCCACCGGGTTGGAGAGCCCCTCGGCGCGGGCCGCCTTCAGGACGGCGTCGAGCCCCACCCCGTCAGCGGCGCCTCCCGAGCCCGACCCGCCGTGCCCGGCGTGCTCTCCGCCGCCCCCGGCGGTCGCCGTCAGCGCCGGTGTCGTCTGCCCGATGGCCTCACGCAGGTCGCTGACGCTCTGGCCCGCGTACGCCGACCAGGTCAGCCCCGTCGCCGACAGGAAGATCAACCCGCCGGCGGCCCACACGCCCACCGAGCCGTGCAGGGAGAGCGTGCGGCGACGGCCGGTGGTCCCGCGCAGCTTGCGCTGGGAGCGCCGCCGCGCGAACCACAGCACCAGGCCGCCGCCCGCGATGACCCACAGCCAACTGGCGGCGAGTTCGCTGTAGAGCCGGCCGGTCTCGCCCAGGTGCAGATCGCGGTGGAGCTCGTCGATCCAGGTGCGCAGCGGCAGCGCGCCGGTGGAGCCGTACTGCTCCAGGGCGCCGCGCACTTCGCCGTTGTAGGGGTTCACGAACACGGCGAGGGTGTGATCGGCGTCCACGCCCGGGGTTCCCGCCAGCAGGACGCGGGTCGTGGCGCCGTCCTCATGCGAGGGCCGCACCGCGCTGACCGTGCCCTCGGGGTGCGCCTTGCGGGCGGCGGCCACCTGTCGGGAGATCGGCAGCTCGGTCTTGTCCTCGCCGACGGGGACGCGCAGTTCGTGGGAGTACACGATCTTCTCGGCCTGGTACGAGCAGGCGTACAGAAGTCCCGTGGTGGCGGCGACGAGCAGGAAGGGCGCGATGAGCACCCCGGCGTAGAAGTGCAGTCGCAGCACGAGCGGACGCAGCGACGCCCATCCGGACCGTCCTGCGGAGGGCGGCGCCCCCTGGGTCTCCTGCCCGTCGTCCGGGGCGAGGAGTGTGGGTTCGGCGGACATGAGCTGCTCTCCTGGCTGAAGGTGGCGCGGTTCGGCCGTAGTGGACCGGTGCAGGAGTCGGACGGCGGGGCGGAAGAGTTCCCGGCGATGCGCGCGAGGCGTGTGATGCGCGCCACACGTGCGGGGGTGTGATGGAGAGCGGGGAGCCGCACGGGAAGCCGTGAGCCGGTGGACCGCCGTGCACCACGATCGGTCGACGCCGCGCCCTTCACCCACGGCAGGGGCAGGACTAGCGTCGAGAGACCGGGCGTCCTCAGGACCGGAACCCCCGGGGCCGGGACCCCTCAACACCGCCCGTTGGAGACGCCATGCTCCAGACACGCGAGTTGTTCGACAGCCTTGCCTCCCGTGCCGACCACCTCGACAACCAGACCCTGGCCACCGCCGTCAACGCTCTCTCCGCGTGCGAACTGGCCGTCACCGCCTGCGCGGTCGGCATGCTCGCCGAGAAGGAGGCCGACGAACTGCGGGCCGCCATCAACCGCGACCTGAACTGCGCCGACGTGACCTCCGCCACGCGCCGTGTCCTGACACGCGGCACGGACACCCATCCCGCTCTCCTGACGGCCCAGTTGGAGGCGTGCGCCATCGCCTGCGAGCAGAGCCATGCGCTGTGCGCCCAACACGCACCGCGGCACGAGCACTGCCGACTCTGCTCCGAGGCCACCGACAGCGCGGCATCCGCGTGCCACGAGGTCCTGCGGAGGCTACGGACCTGACCCGTCTCGAAGACTGGACCCGCGGGCGGATCCGGGGGCACGGGCGCGGTTCGCCCCGCGGTCCGGGATCCGGCAAACTGCCCGGATGGACTATGAGTTCTGGAACGACATCCACACCCGCGGCGGCATCCCCGCGGTCAAGGGCGCACTGGAGGAGCTGGCCGCACGCGGTTCCGCCGAGGACGTGGACGCAGCGATGGAGCTGGCCTGCCAGGTCATCGCCGACGACACCGCCCGCCTCCAGGCCCGCGCGGATCAGGCCGAGGCGAGACTGCGGATGCTGACCGACGAGGCGCGCGAGGTGGAACGGCAGGTCGACGCGCACGCCATGGCCGAGGGATCCGCCGAGCCGACGGGGCACCCGGAAAGTGACTGACCGCCGCCGGGCGCCGGCCGCCTGAGCCAGAGCCGGCCGGCGCCCAGGGGGTGCACCCGCGGCGCTTGGCGCTTGGCGCTTTCGGGGCTCCACCGGCGGCCCGGCCGGTGCTAGCGTCCCAGCGTCCGGCGCGTACCTCGCACCACGCTCCTCGCGCCCCCTCCCCCGTACGCGCCCTCACCGTCTTCACGAGCACCGTCCACTCGGGTCCTCACGCTGATGAGATCCCGGGCGCACTTCCTTGACCGACCACCGTCGCTGAAAGGGATGCACCATGACCGTGGAAGACCTCGGCGCAAGCGGTTCGACGGCCCCCACCCCCGAAGAAGTCGGGGCGATGTACGACCAGTTCGGCGACATGCTCGCCATGACGCTCGGTTCGACCGCGCTGCACATCGGCATGTACGCGCCGCACGGGGCGCACCCGCCCGTCACCACCCTGGCCGCGTTGGCCGACCTCGCCCAGGACCGGCAGACCGACTTCCTCGTCGACACCATCGGCCTGGAGTCCCACGAGCACCTTCTGGACATCGGCTGCGGCACGGGAGGCCCGGCCGTCCGCCTGGCCGAGCGCACCGGCGCCCGTGTCACCGGGATCAACGTCAGCAAGAGCCAACTCGCCCGCTGCCAGGACCGCCTCACCGCGCGGGGAGCAGCCGAAGGCCTCGCGGACCGGGTGGACTTCGTCCACGGCAACGCCATGCGGCTGGACTTCGCCGACGGGGCCTTCGACGCCGCGTGGTCCATCGACTGCATCCCCCACCTCTCGGACCGTCCCGCGGGGCTGCGCGAAGCGCTGCGCGTGCTGCGTCCGGGCGGACGGTTCCTGTTCACGGAGTTCGCCCTGCGCGGCAGCCCCACCGCGGAGGAGGTGGCGGCCTTCACCCGAATGTGGTCCTGTCCCCCGCTCTCGCCTTTCGCCAACCTCATCGACGAGGTCCAACAGGCCGGTTTCCACCTGGAGTCCGTACGGGACATGACCGCGAACTCGGCGCTGTGCGGCGAGCTCATGTGCGTGCTCTACGAGGACCGGCGCGGCGAGATCGAGGAGCGGTTCGGCAAGGAGGTACTGGCCCACACCGATCCGCTCATGGCCCCCTACCGCTCCTTCTGCCGCGACCACATGGACTACTACCTGCTCGTCGTGCGCGCACCCGAGGCCTGACGCGCGCGGTCCCCCACGACCCGCCGGCCCACCCCATCCGCCGGCCCGCACGGGGCCGGCGGATCCGCGTGTCAGCTCACGGTCACCGTGACGACCGGCGAGACGGTGGCGCCGCTCGCCACGCGCAGTTCGTTCTTGCCCTTGAGGCCAAGCTTGACGCGCAGGCCATAGCTCCCGGACTTGCTGGTGACCGTGTCGGCAGGCAGGGCCTTCCACGCCCCGTGCTGCTTCTGCTGCAGGGTCACCTTGCTGCCGGCCTTCAGCCCGGTGGCCTTGCCCGTGAGACGCAGCTCCTGCCACGCGCGGACGTGGGAGACGGACGCCTTCGCCGTCAGCGTGGCCGCGACGGGCTTGGCCGCGGCAGCCTCGGCGGGGACGGGCTCAGCCGCCGCGGCCTGCGCCGGCCGGGGCTCCGGGTCGGACCCCGCGGCCAGTGCGGCGGTGGCGGGAATCAACAGGACCGACCCGAGGAGAGCGGAGACGGCGGTGGTACGCAGAAGGCTGCGACGGTTGTTTCGCATGGCGGCAGTGATCCCCTTGGGTGTCGGTCGGTACGCGTTCCTCGTCGTGCGACGAGCCGCACAAGGAGGAACATAAACGTATGCACCCGACATTGCGATCACCCGGAGAGCGCGTAACGGAATCCGGCAAAATCGGTCACAGTGCCGCAACTGCCCGCACCGTCCCCCGCGTTGCCCCTCGGCCTCGCGGCCCGGGTCACCGACGGATCAGGTGGGCGTGGGTCGCCGCAGCCGAACTCACCAAGTCGGTCACCCGATAGCCGTCGATCCCGTCGGCGACGTTGTCGAGCAGCCGTTCCCCCCTGCCGACCAGCAGCGGCACGACGACCAGGTGCAGTTCGTCGATCAGTCGTGCGCGCAGGTACTGCTGCACGACAGCCGAACCGCCTCCGATGCGTACGTCCCGGCCGGCCGCCGCCTCGAAAGCCCGCGCGAGGACCGTCTCGACGGGCTCATCGGTGAAGTGGAAGGTCGTCCCACCCTCCATCGTGAGCGAGGGACGCAGGTGATGGGTGTGCACGAACACGTCGTGGTGGTAGGGCGGGTTCTCTCCCCACCAACCCCGCCAGGACTCGTCCTGCCACGGCCCGCGCTGCGGTCCGAACATGTTGCGGCCCATGATCGTGGCGCCGATGTTCTCCTCGCTGCGCTCGATGCAGTCGACGTCGATCCCTGTCTTGCCTTCGGCGCGGTCGCGCATCGCGACGACCATCCAGTCGTGCAGCCCCTCGATGTTGTCCCCGAAGGGTTCGTCCAGGCGCTGGTGGGTTCCGGCGGCGAAGCCGTCCAGCGAAACAGTGATGTTGTGAACGCGCACCTTCGGCATGACGTCCTCCTCCTCGGTCTTCCTGCTCTCATCATTGCGTCGAACGAAGGGACTCGGGATCGACACACGCGGGAGACGGCCTGATGGCCGGTCGCTGCGTCACTGCGCCCTGGCGATCCGGCCGCGGATGAGTCCGATGAGCGAGGGGCCGCCGCGCAGGCACCAGAGCGCGATGACGGGATCGCAGATGGCGCATCCCAGCGACGAGTCGTGGGCGAAGGGGATGATCGGGGTGCCCTTGAGGTGGTGGACCAGGTCCCATCCGGTGTGGAGCAGCCAGCCGATGCCGATGAAGGTCCAGGACTCCAGGCCTCGGTACGCGCAGTAGGTGACGGCGCCGGTGAAGACGAACTCCCAGCCCCCGAGACCGCCGCCACTGAGATAGGCCGCTCCCGCACCGGCCACCATGATCGCGTTGAAGCGGCGCCGGTGCGGTTCGTGGATCAGGGACATCACCAGGGCGTAGACGACGCCGATCAGGACCGGTGCGACATACGGCATGACCTGCATGGAGTTCCTTCGGGTGGCGGTGCGCGTCCGGTCGTCGCCGGGTCGCGGGATCACCGCCGAAGCTATCCGCGTCCGCGACCGCCTCCCAGTGGCATTAATGACAGGCTTCAACGGGATAGCGCCATCAGTCGTGACGCTCGTCCTCACGGCCTGTCATCAGTGCCAGATCTCGCCGTGGGCGCCTTTTCCGTGGCCAGGACGGACTCGATTCCGTGACGCCTTCCCTCAGTCACGCGACGGCAGTGCCGTTTCGGCAAAGCCGCCGTACCGCCGGGGTCGCGATGCCCGCTGAACCTGGCGGACGATCGATAACGGTGGCGGGCGGCCCGGCCGCGGCAGCAGCATGTTCCCGACGCGCTCCCGAACGTGAGGATCCAAGCCTGTGATCTCCTTCGCCCCTGAGACCGGCGTCTGGCTGCTCCGCACCCCGCACACGTCCTACGCCCTCCGCATCGACGCAACAGGAGCTCCCTGCCATCTCGCGTGGGGGCCGCGGCTGACCCTGGCGCAGGCAGAGGAACTCGCCGCTGCCCCGGCCCCGCCCGCCAGCAGTTTCGAGGGGCGGCCACCGGTCGGCGAGGAACTGCCCGTCGACGGCGGGGCACGGTACGGGACCCCCTCGCTGCAGGTGCGCTTCGCCGACGGCACCCGCGCCTTCGAATGGGAGGCATCGGGCCACCGCGTACACGAGCCCGCTCCGGGATCGTCGGAACTGGCCCTGGAGTTCCGCGACCGCCACCACCCCCTGGAGGTCACCCTCCACTACCGCGTCCACGACGACAGCGACGTCATCGAGCGCTGGTGCGTGCTGCGCAACTCCGGCGAGGAGACCGTGACACTGCTGCGCGCCGACTCCGCCGCGTGGACCCTGCCGGCCAGGGACGACTACCGGCTCAGCCACGTCACGGGCCAGTGGTCCGCCGAGACCCAACTGCGTCGCGACCGTCTGCCGTTCGGCGAGACGGTGCTGACCAGCCGCAGGGGCATCACCAGCCATCACGCGAACCCCTGGGTGATGCTCGACGCGGGCGAGGCCACCGAGGACCACGGCCAGGTATGGAGCGCGGCCCTGGCCTGGAGCGGCAGTTGGCGCGTCACCGTTCAGCGCACTCCCGACGGCCGGGCGGGCTTCACCGGCGGCTCCGGCCACGAGGGCATGACCCAACCCCTGGGTCCAGGCGAGGAGTTCACCACCCCACGACTCGCCGGTCTGTACGCGGACGGCGGCTTCGGTGCGACGAGCCGCGCCTGGCACGCGTACGTACTCGCCCATGTGCTGCCCCACCCCGACGAGATACGACCGGTGCTCTACAACTCCTGGGAGGCCACCGGGTTCGATGTCGACGAGGCCAGCCAGCTGGCCCTGGCGACTCGCGCGGGGGCGCTCGGCGCGGAGCTCTTCGTCATGGACGACGGCTGGTTCGGTGCGCGCCGCGACGAGACCGCGGGGCTCGGCGACTGGACGCCGTCACCGGACCGCTTCCCGCGCGGCCTCACGCCCCTGGCGGACGAGGTGCACCGGCTCGGGATGCGCTTCGGGCTGTGGGTGGAACCCGAGATGGTCAACCCCGACAGCGATCTTTACCGCCGGCACCCTGACTGGGTCCTGCACTTCCCGCACCGCACCCGCACCGAACTGCGCGGCCAACTGGTTCTCAACCTCGCCCGCCGTGACGTCACGGAGTGGGCCTACGGCTGGCTGACCCGCCTGGTGGGCGAGCACGGGATCGACTTCCTGAAGTGGGACATGAACCGGCCGTTCACCGAGGCGGGTTGGCCGGACAGGGCGGACGGCGCGGAGCGCGTCTGGACCACGTACGTCCACCACCTCTACGAGATCATCGACCGCCTCCGCGCCGACCACCCCGGCCTGCGGATGGAGGCGTGCAGCGGCGGTGGAGGCCGGGTCGACCTGGGGATGCTGTCCCGCACCGACCAGACGTGGACGTCGGACAACACCGACGCGGCGGACCGTGTCCTCATCCAGCACGGCTACGGACAGATCTACCCGGCCCGGACGATGGCCGCGTGGGTGACCGACGTCCCCAATCAGCTGACCGCCCGGTCGGTGCCGCTCCGCTTCCGCTTCCATGTCGCCATGGCGGGGGTTCTCGGCCTCGGCGGCGATCTGACCCGCTGGTCCGAAGACGAACTGGCCGAGGGGGCAAACCTGGTGGCCCAGTACAAGCGCGTTCGGCACTTGGTGCAGCACGGGACGCTCCACCGGCCGCGCGGCCCTGTCGACGACGCCCCGTCCGCGGTCCAGTACACGGCGGCGGACGCCGACGAAACCCTGCTCCTGGTCTGGCGCCGTTCCGCACGCCACGGCGCCACGAGCCCAGCCCTGCGCCTCGCCTCCCTCGACCCCGCAGCCCGCTACCGCGACACCCGCACGGGGGCGGTGCACTCAGCGGCGGTCCTGAACGATTACGGGCTACGGCCCGAGCTGCCGCAGGGTGACTGGGCGAGTGCGATGGTGCACTTGGTACGGGTTTCCTGAGGAGGCATCGCCTCGCCTCGACGCACGGGAGGGCCGACTACTACTCGCTACTACGCGCCACTCCCACTTCCCGGGACGCGAAGTCCCCCCGCCGCCCATCGCCCGAGCTGACCTGGG
Organism: Streptomyces sp. NPDC002853; assembly: GCF_053591915.1. Classification (NCBI taxonomy): domain Bacteria; kingdom Bacillati; phylum Actinomycetota; class Actinomycetes; order Kitasatosporales; family Streptomycetaceae; genus Streptomyces; species Streptomyces sp. NPDC002853. The sequence goes on from NZ_JBSFUS010000013.1 coordinate 108,490, forward strand.
TCAAGTCGATGGGCGGCCCGCTCATCGTGGTGCCGGTGTCAGCGCTTCCCTCGTGGCACGGCTGCACCGAAACAGGGGAGGTCCTCGACGACCCGGGCGTCGCGGACGACTACGACCGCGCCTGCGCGGTGGACGGTTACGCCGAGGTGATTCCGGTGGACAGCGACGGTGCCCGTGCTCTCGTGCTGGGTGACGAACCCGCCGTGACCTGCTACCTGCCCGAGCACAATGCCTTCATACGCTGGCTCAGCGCCGACTCCGACGCCGAACTTCTCACCGCCGCCGAACAGGTGATGAAGGCCCCGGGAACGGAGTGGGAGGACTGCGGGGTCTGGGAGACGAGTGGCGAGGCGGTGCTCATGGATTCCGCGGTCGCGGGCTCCGAACTCACGACCTCCGACCCCGAGTTGCCGGAGCAGGCTCCCATCGACATCCCGGCGGGGCGATGGGAGGTCCAGGCGGCTCACGTCAAGACCGAGGATGCCTGGGTCGGCGTGGTCCGCCTTGTCGCGCAGCGATAGCCCGGGGCCGAGCGGAGCGTACCCGGCCCTGGACAAGACCCGGATCTCCGCCGAGAACCTCCGCTGGGCAGGTACCGCGTGAGCTGAGCCGTGCCCGGTGCGGATCCTCGCGCTGCCGATGTTGGCGATGCTGGCGATAGGCGCCGCCGCCGCGGCAACCTTTTCAGGACCGGCGTCGACCACGGGGTGAGTCGCTCATCGGAAACTCCCCCGAAGGAGACGTTCCCATGAACATCCCCCGCTCCCCCATGCCTGCCGGAGCACGACTCCGTTCCCGCGTACGGGGCTCGGTGCGCGCCAGGCGCCTCGCCTCACTCGCGGGCGCCACCGGCATCGCGGCCGCGGCAGTGCTCGCCGTTCCGGGCACGGCCGCCGCCCACGGCGTGGCCATGGTGCCCGGGTCGCGCACCTACCTGTGCTACAAGGACCTTCTCGCCAACTCCTCCACCCAGATGCCGTCAAACCCCGCCTGCAAGGCGGCAGTTCAGGACGCGGGCACCACCCCGCTGTACAACTGGTTCGCGGTGCTCGACTCCAACGCGGGCGGCCGCGGCGAGGGGTACGTCGAGGACGGCACCCTGTGCAGCGCCGGCGACCGCAGCCCGTACGACTTCTCCCCGTACAACGCCACCCGTACCGACTGGCCTGTCACCCATCTCACGGGCGGCTCCACCATCGAGATGAACTACAGCAACTGGGCGCACCACCCGGGCACCTTCAAGGTGTACGTCACCAAGGACGGCTACGACCCACAACAACCCCTGGGCTGGTCCGACCTGGAGAACGTGCAGACCGTACAGAATCCGCCCCAGGAAGGCGGGCCCGGCAGCGAGGCGGGCCACTACTACTGGGACCTGCAACTGCCTGAACGTACCGGCAGGCACATCCTGTTCGTCCAGTGGATCCGCTCCGACAGCCAGGAGAACTTCTTCTCCTGCTCGGACGTGGTCTTCGACGGCGGCAATGGCGAGGTCACCGGACTGACCGGCGGCGAGCGGTCCGGAGCCGCGGTGACCGCACTCGGCGCCGGCAAGGAGAACACCAAGGCCGAGGCGGCACACCAAGCCCACGGGACGCATGTCGCCCATCAGGGAGGCGAAGGTGGCCGCTCCTCGGGAGGGTCCCGCTCCGCGGCCGACGCCGCCCCCGGCATCGAGAACGCCGCCTCCGGATCACCCACGAGTTCTCCAGGGTCGGGCCTGGTCGGCGCCCTCGCAGGCGCCGGCGCGGTGCTCCTGACCGGTGGAACCGTCCTGCACCTGCGCCACCGCAGGCCGAACACCGAGCGGTGACCTTCTTGCAAAGCCGCGCCCCGGGCCCTGCCTCCCACCCCCGGCCCGGGGCCTTTCGCCCGCCCCCATGAATTTCTTCCCAACCGCGCCTTACTGCGAATTGTCGCGCCCCGGATGGGCAATCAAACTGACCTGGCCAGCGGCCACTTGAACAAATCACTCTGGGAATCAGCGCGACCACCCCTCACACTCCGCATTACAACCAACCTCAAACCCCGTAGGTCACACGTAATTGCAAGGACCACGTATGCCTCACGGAGGTTTTGTAATGCCCTCTCACCTCATCCGCCGCCGGGTTATCCGCACCGCGTCGGCGGTGACGCTGGCCCTCGGTACGGGGCTGGCCGCTCCCTTCCTCCTGGCGGGCACCGCTGCTGCCGCGGCACCGGAGGCGACCGCCGCGTTCAGCGCGAGCGATCACGCGATCGTCTACACCGCCGCCACCGGACAGACCAACAAGGTCACGGTCACGGCCTCCATGTCCGAAGGTTCCGGGGAGATCACCTATGTGATCGACGACGCCGTTGCGATCAAGGCGGGCGAAGGCTGCTCCTATCCCGACAGCGCGGACCGCACCAAGGTCTCCTGCACGGTCGCCACCCTGGAGACCCAGGACCCGTACGCCACCTTGAAGTTGGCCCTCGGTGACGGCGACGACACCTTCGCCTACGACAACACCACCGACGAGACGTACTACTTCGCCTCGGCGGACCTGGGAGCCGGCAAGGACACCGCGACCCACACCGGCGGCGTCGACGGCAACTCCGTCATCGGAGGAGCGGGCGACGACGACCTGACCGTGGGTGAGGCCGGAGTGGTCCTCGGCGGTGACGGTAACGACACCATCCACGCCGCGGGCGGCAGCATCGCGCAGGGCGGCAACCACAACGACACGATCTACTCGGAAGGCGCCGAAAGCGCCGTTGACGGCGGCGCGGGCAACGACGTGATCCAGGGCGGCGCGGAGAGGCAGAACCTGTCCGGCGGCGACGGCACCGACACGATCCGCGCCGGAGCCGGCGACGACTTCGTCTACGGCGGCAAGGGCAACGACACCCTGTACGGCAACAGCGGCAACGACACGATGTACGGAAACAGCGGCGACGACAAGCTCTACGGTGGCGCCGGCCAGGACACCCTCTCCGGCGGCCCCGGCACGAACGTCGTCCACCAGGACTGACCCTTCTCGCCGGTCAGGGCACTGCGCGATCAGCCGCGCAGCGCCCTGACCGCGGGGTCTCGCGGGGCTCCATGCCGATGGCCGCGTCCGGCGGGGCGGTGATGCGCTCGACAGCCTGCCGCGTCAACTCACGACCGTGCGCCGCACCATCGCCATCGGCGTCCCCGTCAGCGCTTTCGCCGTCCAAGGCTCGGTGCAGCGTGAGGCCCTCGATGAGCGCGTCGAGCTGCCGGGCGGTGTCCGGATCGAAGTGCCGTTCCAGCAGACGCCGGCTGCCACGCATCCACGCCTGGGTCAGCTTTCGGTACTCCGGGCGCCGAGCGGCGAGGGTGTAGAGCTCCTGCGTGAGGATCAGGTCGCGCCGAGGCCCCTCCGAGAGGGCGTGGATGAGGTCGGTGACGGCGTCACGTGCCTGCTCGGGGCCGTCGGCGTGGTCCAAGTACCTCTCGAAGAGAGTCACGATGTGGTCGGCGAAGAGCGTGAAGGCTTCACAGAGCAGGTCATCGATGCCGGTGAAGTGGTACGTCATCGAGCCGAGCGGAACAGCGGCACGCGCGGCGATCTTGCGGTGGGAGACACCGGCGACGCCTTCGTCGGCGATGTGGTCGAGAGTGGCGGCGAGTATGCGCTCGCGCCGCCGGGGGTCCGCATGTCCGGTGGCCATCGCGACGGCCCCTAGAGGCTTCGGACAGTACGGGCGGGATTTCCGACGGCGACCACATCGGCGGGCACGTCCTTGGTGACGACCGCACCGGCACCGATGACGCTGTTGTCCCCGATCGTCACGCCGGGGCAGACGATGACACCGCCGCCGAGCCAGACGTTGTCCCCGATGGTGATGGGGAGCGCGGCCTCCAGCTTGTCGCGCCGCGGCTGCGGCTCCACGGGGTGGGTGGGGGTGAGGAGTTGAACGTTGGGCCCGATCTGACAGTCCTCGCCGATGGCGATCCGGGCGACGTCCAGGGCGGTGAGGTGATAGTTGACGAAGGTGCGGGCGCCGATGGAGATGTTGCTGCCGTAGTCGACGTACAGCGGTGGCCGCACTTCCACGCCCTCACCCACGGAGGCGAGCAATTCGGCCAGGACCGTCCGGGCTTCGCCCGCGTCCTCGAGGAACACGGCCTGATAGCGGGCGGCGAGCCGCATGGCGTGCTGTTGCCTGCGCGCGATGTCCGGGTCGTCGGCGATGTAGAGGTCGCCCGCGAGCATGCGTTCCAGGTTGGTGCGCGGGTCGTCAGCGAAGTAGTCCGTCGGCATGCGTACGATCGTACGCTCCTCTGGAAGGTACGGACGTACGCTCCCAACCCCGTTGGCAACTCATGGACTTGCCCCTGTGGGGTACTCGGTAGCGGCTGCGGTTTCCGTCGATTCCGAGGAGGTACGTCCCATGCGCGCCTTCAAGCGCTGGCTCGACCACAGTCTTGCCGCACAAGCGGCCGTGATCTTCGTGCTGGGTGTGGGGATCACCGCCCTGTTCCGCTCGGACGAACATCCGGTCGTATGGATCATCCAGGGCATGCTTTTCGCCGCCGTCGCGACGACGATCGTGGCCGTACAGCGCCGTAAGGCAGGCAGGGCCGCCGGTACGGACGCGCGCGGGGTCACCGAGCTGAACCGCAAGATCCGGCATCGCGAGGTACCGAGCGAGCCCCAGGAGCGGGCTTCCATGCGGCGCCTCGTCGCCGTGCAGCTGGGGCAGCTGGAGCGGGCCCGCAAGTGGCTGCCGTACTGGCTCTGCTCCATGGCGCTCATCGCCGTCGGCATGCTCGTCCTCGGGGCGGCCACCGGCTCGTTGACCACTCCTCTGATCGTCGCGGTCGGCCTGATCGGCTTCTGCGGCTGGGTCATCTGGATGCGTCGCCGCAACCTCGATCGCTTCCGTCACATGCGCTCCTCCTTGCAGAGCTAGGAGGAGCGGGCGACGGCCCCTCCCGCACGGCCTTGGGCGGGGGGCGGGCGACCGCGGCGGAACCCTCTGGGATAACGTCCCTCTCCTTTGGTCGAGTTGCTGTTGGCAAGCTGCTTTGCGCAGGTGAGAGGGATGTCGTGCGGTTGCAGGTGCATGGGTGGGGCGCCCGCCGGTGGGTCGCCTTCGGGATGATCGCGTTCGGAACGCTGTTCACCGTCGTCGCATTGATCCTGGCGGGGGTGTCCATCTCGTTCCTGGCAGACGCCGAGCGGGCCAAAGGCACGGTGGTGGCGTTGGAGTGGCGCAGCGACAGCAGCGGCACGTCCCACAAGAAGCGCAGGAGCGACGAGCCCGCGGCGTACCCGGTGGTCGAGTTCACCTCGGCGGACGGCACGCCGAGGACGTTCCAGAGTTCGGCGGGTTCCAACCCGCCGGCGTACGACCGGGGTGAGCAGGTCGAGGTGCTGTACCGCGCCGACGCCCCCGAGGACGCACGGATCAATGGGTTTCTCTCGCTGTGGCTGCTGCCGCTGATCTTCGGCGGGATCGGCCTGGTGCTCGCGGGGATCGGTACGGCCATCGCGGTGGCGGGGCGAAGGCGGCGTCCCTAGGCGCGGCCGGGCGTCTCCGAGCCCCTCAGCCTTCAGTCCCTCAGTCCCTCAGTCCCTCAGTCCCTCAGTCCCTCAGTCCCTCAAGTCTTCACGCCACAACGCCGTGCGATCGCCTCAAGGCGTTCGAGTTCGCGTTGCGCCGCCGCGGGGTGGGCGAGGTCCAGAGCCATCGCGGCGCGGGCGCTGATGTAGAGGATGTCCTGGCGGGTGGCCGCGTCGAGGTCAGGGGCGGCCTGGAGATGACGTCCCGTGACGCTGAGGAAGAGGGCAACGTGGTCGAGGCGATCCCGCAGGCCCAAAGGAAGCACCTGCCTCAGCGTGTCCTTTGCATAGTCGCGCGTCTGCCGGTCCTCCTCACAGGGGCGGGGCCGTGGAGGAGCCCAGGGAAGGGCGGCTTCGCAGGCGTCGTCGTACATGTTCGCCACCAGGGCGCGTGCGGCGGCGAGGTCGCCTTCCGTAGACGAAGCGCGGGCCGAGTCCAGCATGGAGCGCAGTCGGGCACGAACCTGGGGGTCCTCCCCCGTCCGGGCGTCCAGATACCCCGACCACACATCGAACGCCTTGCTCAATTCGGCGTCCAGCATGGCCTCGTACGCGTCCGGCACTCTGCCGCCTCTCCGATCGAGCCGCCCCGGATGAGGGCGGCAGCGGTCACGATAGGACGGACGGCGGCTGCATCGCCCGTGAATTATCCGGGCCGACCACTGGGTCACTCCGACACTGGGCCACACGGACACTGGGCAACTCACCTTCTGGGCGGGGAGGCGACCAGGCGGCGAGGCGGCCCAGCGGGCGGGCGTCAAAGCGGCGGCACGGAAAGCGAAATCGCCTGTCCGTGCGAATACTTGCCGGTTGTGCGAGCCATTGCCGTACACGCCTCGACACGTATTCGATTCCGCCTGCGAGCGCTTTGCGCTGCGGACCTTTCCTCCGCCCGAGTAGATTCCCTGCCCCCGGCACCGTGAGTAAACTGCACCGGAAACCGGCATGTGATGGCCGGAAACCCACTTCACATATCCGCAAGCCGACTATTCGGCCGGGAACGACCGACGCGCGAGATCCTGACCGCTTCTTCCGCCCCCGGCCCCGGGTCGCAGACACCCGACCAACCACCAGCGGCTGACACTTCCTCTCGCCGATGAAACCGCTCCCGCCATGCGCTCTGCCACCGGTACGAGCGCTGGGTGAAGCCCCCAGGTTTGGCCCCACTACGCAAGGCAGATCATGCGGAAAGGTTCCACTCGCACCTGGCCCGAGGCTGACCCGCCACGGCTGAGGGTGCGGGTTCTGGCGGCCACGGACGGCAGTGGCACGCTCACCTTCGAACTCGCCGGTGAACTCGATGTGCTCAGCGTCAACATGCTGTGCGATCTGGCCATCACCCACGTGGAGGATGGTCACCGGCATTTACACCTGGACGCGAGCGACGTCGCCTGGTGTGACAACGGCAGCCTCTACATGCTTCTCGGTCTGCGGCATGCGCTGGAGACCGCACAGGGCAGCCTCGGCCTGGTCGCGATCAGCGACCCCGTCGAACAAGTGATCATGCGCAACGAACACAGCCTGCACTTGCACCTGCATCCCCAGCACGCACCGCCCTGCTGCCCCGCCACTGCGCTCCTTCACTTCGGATAGGCAGCTCCCCAACTCCTCAGCTCCTCAGTCCGGGAAGGGGGGCCGACCGACCCGGCACATCGCATCCCGGCACGGCAAAATATCGTGTCCCTGCCAGACCAGACGTCTTCCCCACCAGCCCTTCCCCTGCCGAGGAGACACCCATGAGCTCTCCGCCCTCCGCAGCGGGCGCTCCTCGGCTGCTGCGACGGTTCGGGGTGGGCGACGCCGTGGTGATCGGCCTCGGATCGATGATCGGGGCGGGGATCTTCGCCGCGTTCGCTCCGGCTGCCCGCGCCGCGGGCTCGGGGCTGCTCGTCGGCCTCGCCGTCGCCGCGGTGGTCGCGTACTGCAACGCCACCTCATCAGCACGGCTCGCGGCCCGCTACCCCGCCTCGGGAGGGACCTACGTCTACGGCCGCGAACGGCTCGGCGAGTTCTGGGGCTACCTCGCCGGCTGGGGATTCGTCATCGGCAAGACCGCCTCCTGCGCGGCCATGGCCCTCACCATCGGTGCCTACGCCTGGCCCGGTCATGAGCGGCCCGTCGCGCTCGCCGCCGTGCTGGCACTGACCGCCGTCAACTACGTGGGCATCCAGAAGACCGTCTGGCTGACCCGCGGCATCGTCGCCCTCGTCCTCGCCGTCCTCGCCGCGGTCGTGGCCGCCTCCTACGCCAGTGGCACAGCCGATGTCAGCCGCCTGGAGCTGGGCGGGGACGCCGGCGTGGGTGGTGTGTTGGAGGCTGCCGGACTGTTGTTCTTCGCCTTCGCCGGGTACGCGCGCATCGCCACCCTCGGCGAGGAGGTGCGTGATCCGGGGCGCACCATCCCCCGCGCGATCCCCCTCGCCCTGGGCATCACGCTCTCGGTGTACGTCGCGGTCGCGGTGGCCGTCCTGGTCGTGCTCGGACCCAGCGGCCTTGCCGATTCCTCCGCCCCGCTCACGGACACGGCACGCGCGGCGGGGGTGCCCGAACTGGCGCCGGTGGTGCGGGTCGGTGCCGCCGTCGCCGCGCTCGGCTCCCTGCTCGCGCTGATCCTCGGCATCTCGCGGACCACGCTGGCTATGGCCCGCGACCATCACCTGCCGCACGCACTGGCGGCCGTCCACCCGCGGTTCCACGTCCCCCACCGGGCCGAACTCGCCGTCGGAGCGGCCGTGGTGGCCCTCGTGGCCTTCGCCGACCTGCGGGGATCGATCGGCTTCTCGTCCTTCGGGGTCCTCGCGTACTACGCCGTCGCCAACGCCGCCGCCTGGACCCTGACACCCTCCGAAGGCCGCCCGCCTCGCGCCGTCCCCGCCATCGGCCTGACCGGCTGCATGCTCCTCGCCCTCAGCCTCCCACTCGCCTCGGTCATCTCCGGCGCCATCGTCTTGGCGCTCGGGGCGGTCGCCTACTTCGTGCGCCGGAGGGTCACGGGTCACGCCGATCGGCGCTGAAGCACACAGCCGGCAACGAGCTCGCCCCGGTCAGCCGGCGCGGTCGGCATGGCGGGCGCGGGACAGGACCATGCCGCTGAGGACCATGGCTATGAGCGCGATCACCAGAGCCACGACGGCCCCGCCCCGGCCGTTGCCGCTGCCCACGCCGCCGTCCGAGCCGGTCAGCTGCATCACGCCGACCACGATGCCGATCAGAGCCACCACGGGGGCGACCATGGCGCCGCCTCGGCCGTTGCCGGTGCCGATGCGTCCTGCGGACCGCGCCATGGCCACCCCACCGATGAGCACGCTGAGCAGCGCGATCGCCATGGCGACCATGGCGCCGCCTCGTCCGGAGCCACCCTCGTCGGCGGCGACCGAGACCTGTGCGGCTGCGGGCGTGGCCAGTATCAGCCCTCCGAGCACGGCAGCTGCGGTGGCGGTGAGCAAGTGGCGGGTGCGGCGGACGGACATCGAGGCTCCCTCGGGTTGCCTGGCAGGTATAGGCAGGAGCGTATGAATCGGAGGGGTCACGGGTCGTCGTACGGGAGTTGCGAGTAATCGCTACCACCGGCGCGGTAGGGGCTCGGGGCGAAGCCTGCTCCGGCAGCAGGCGTATACCGCGCCCGGCGCAGCAGCAGTAGTAGATGCCGCGAAAGTACTGCGCGGGCGGTAGTGAATCGTTCGTCCCCGCGGGCGACTCCCCTGAGAGAAGGCCCGATTAGGGTGCGCGTATGACCACAGGACTGTCCAAAGTCTGGGCCCAGGCCAAGGACTGGTTGATCGCGATCGGCGTGACGGCGGCCCTCTTCGTCACCGCGCTGGCCGAGGACCACTCCGCCACAGATCTCGACGCACTCGGCTACGCACTTGTCGTGGCCGGCGGCTTGGCGCTCATCGCCCGTCGGCGGACTCCCCTGCTCGTCCTGGTCGTCACGGGGCTGTGCGTGGCGGGCTACAACGCGGCGGGCTTCGAAGTGCCCGCTGTTGCCTATCTGTTCGCGGTGTACGCCGCCGTGCGGGCCGGGCACCGTCTCGTCACCGTACTCACGTCCGTAGCCTTGCTGGTCCTTCTGCCGCTCGCCGTCCTGGCCTCCCCCGCGGACGAGGCGACGGCCGAGGCGCTGGCACAGGCCCGCAGTGTCCTCGAGATCGCCTGGCTGGTCGCCGCCGGTGCCGCGGGTGAGGCGCTGCGGCAGGCGGAGCGGCGGGCCGATGAGGCCGAGCGCACCCGTGAGGAGACCGCGCGGCTTCGCGCGACGGAGGAACGGCTGCACATCGCACGGGAGTTGCACGATTCGCTCACCCACCAGATCTCCGTCGTCAAGGTGCAGTCCGAGGTCGCCGTCCATCTGGCCCGCAAGCGGGGTGAGCAGGTGCCCGAGGCGCTTCTCGCCATCCAAGTGGCCGGCCGTGAGGCGACCCGGGAGCTGCGGGCGACGCTGGAAACGCTGCGCGACGACACCGTTCAGCCTCCCACCCACGGGCTCGACCACCTCCCTGAACTGGTGCAACGAGCCCATGGGATCGGCCTGAGGACGACGCTGACGATCGAGGGCCCGCGACATGACGTGCCGGACGCGGTGGACCGCACCGCTTACCGGATCGTCCAGGAGTCGCTGACCAACACCGCCCGCCACGCGGCGGCCGCCAGCGCGTCGGTCCGCATCGGCTACCTCCCCGACGCCCTGTCCATCCAGGTCGACGACGACGGTACGGCCAAGCCGGGCGCCGCCCCGGTGCCCGGTGTCGGGCTCCTTGGCATGCGCGAGCGCGTCACCGCCCTCGGCGGCCGCCTCCGCGCGGAACCGCGTGCCGGGGGCGGCTTCACCGTCCGGGCCGAGCTCCCCGTGGCGAGGATTTCATGATCCGTGTACTGCTTGTCGACGACCAGCCGCTCCTGCGCAGCGGCTTCCGCGCGCTGCTCGACGCCGAGGACGACATCGAGGTGGTAGCCGAGGCCGCCAACGGCAAGGAAGGCCTGGCCCTGGCCCGGGAGCACCTGCCCGACCTCGCCCTTGTCGACATATCGATGCCGGTCATGGACGGCATCGAGACGACCCGTGAGGTCGCAGCGGACCCGATCCTGACCCAGATGCACGTCGTCATCCTCACCAACTACGGCCTGGACGAGAACGTCTTCAACGCGCTGCGCGCCGGCGCCGCCGGGTTCCTCGTCAAGGACATCGTGCCGGAGGACTTCCTGCACGCTGTCCGCGTCGCCGCGCGCGGAGACGCCCTGCTCGCCCCGTCGATCACCAAGATGCTCATCGATCGCTATGTCGCGCAGCCGCTCAGCGCAGGAGCCGCCACCGGCCTCGATGAACTGACCAACCGCGAGCGCGAGGCCGTCGTCCTGGTCGCGCGAGGCCTGTCCAACGAAGAGATCTCGGCCGGCATGGTGATCAGCCCGCTGACCGCGAAGACCCACATCAACCGGGCGATGCACAAGCTTCGGGCCCGAGACCGAGCCCAACTCGTCGTCCTGGCCTACGAGTCCGGTCTTGTGTCCCCCCGCAGCCGCTGACGCGGCCGTCGGCCCCAGCGGTCATTGCCGCGCCGGGGTATTGGCGCGCAGAAGCGCGGCGCCCAGCGGTGTGAGGGTGTGGAGGACGGATTGGGCGTTCCGGTGGCTGACGATGAGGCCGGCGTCCCGCAGAGCGGTGGCGTGCTGGCTGGCGGACGAGGCCGAGACCCCTGCGGCATGGGCGAGTTCGCCGGTGGTGGCTCCTGCGGTGGTTGCTCGGAACACGGCGGTCCGGGTGCGGCCGAGGAGGGCCGCGAGGGGCGCCCCGGTGCCGAAGTCCTGGGGCAGGGTGGCTCGGTGCGGCTCATGGTTGAGCGAGTAGATCATCACGGGTTTCAGGGCCGTGTCGCCGAAGGTGACCGGGTTTCCCCAGCAGAAGTAGGACGGGATCAGCAGGAGGCCCCGGCCGTCGAGGTGCAGGGCGCGCTCTTCCGGATAGACCGTGTGCAGGATGGGGCGCCGCCATTGCAGGGCCGGCCCCAGGTTTTGGAGGATCCCCTCGGTTCCGTGGTCGACGACGCCCCGGGCGCGCGCTTGCCGCTCGGCTTCGATGCGGGCCTGGATGCGGTCGTCGTGCGGGGCGATCACCGTGTTGTAGTAGGTGCGCATCGCCTGGACCAGATCTTTGCGGATTTCCGGCTCCGCCAGGCGAACGCCCCAGGCAGGGGCTCCGCTCGTGCGGTCGAGGATGCGCACCTCGTGCAGGACACGGCTCGGTGGCGTGCTCAGGATGGCTTCCAGGCCCGCGTCGAGTCCTTCGGCCCCCTCCGGCGGGGTGAGGAAGTCGGGGAAGTAGGCGGCCCGCGGGACCAGGGGCAGCAGGAGAGTGCGCAGGGTTCGGCTGAATCCGGACGCGTGCAGTTGGGTGCGGGCGGTGCGATACCAGTCCGCGTAGGCCCACCGGCCGTGGCGTGTCTGGAGCCGGTGAAGGCTCGCGCAGACTTCCCACAGAGGATCGGGGCCGGCCGCGACGCGGGTCCGGCCGAGGTCAGCATCGGTGAAGTGGATACGGAGCATTCGCTTCCCCCTTGTGGCCTGCCCTACCCGGGCAGAACCGAAAGCTCTGGCCGGCCATGCTCGCGTCAGTGCTGCCCGGGTTCAAAGCGGCGCGGGGGCATCGGCCCGACGAATCCAGGTGCCGGTCCGTCGCCCGGCGAAAATCGCGTGCCCCCAACACCTGTGCGCGTTACCCTCGGCCGTATGAACGTCACCGGCCTCTTCACCACCGCGACCGCGCGAGCGCCCAGCTCGCCGGTTGCCGCCGCCTGACGTACTCCCCTTTCCACCGGCGACCGGACACGGTCCGCCGGTGGTTTTTCCGTGGCCCTACCGCCCCGGCTCCAGTCGCGGACCCGATGTCCGGCGCCCTACGCCATACATGCGAAGGAGCCACTCATGGGCATCAACGAAATGACCACCGAGGACGTCGTCCGTACGTTCGTCGAGTACTACGAGGAGCGTGGCCACCGTCGGATCACCGGTTCGACGCTGACGCCCCCGCCCGGCGACCCGGTGCTGTTCACCACCTCGGGCATGCATCCCCTCACCCCTTTCCTGGAGGGGCAGACGCATCCGCTCGGCAAGCGGCTCGTCAACGTGCAGCGCTGTCTGCGGACCACGGACCTGGACGAGGTCGGTGACTCCACCCATCTGACCGTCTTCGAGATGCTCGGCACCTGGTCGCTCGGCGACTACGAAGGGCGGCAGAGCCTCGACTGGGGATACGACCTGCTGACCGACGGGTTCGGCATCGACCCGCGGTTCCTGCACGCCACCGTCTTCGGCGGCGACGACCAGGTCGGGCCCGACACCGCCTCCCTGGGCGTGTGGCAGGACCGCGGGGTTCCGGTGGAGCTCACCGTCGAGGACAACTGGTGGTCCAACGGACCCACCGGACCGTGCGGTCCCGACTCGGAGATCTTCCTGTGGACCGGCGACAGCCCGCCCGAGTCCACGCCGACAGGTGACGACCGCTGGGTGGAGGTGTGGAACCACGTGATGATGCGCCACCGTCGGCTCGTCGACGGATCACTCGTGCCGCTCCCGCAGCGCAACATCGACACCGGGCTCGGACTGGAGCGGCTGGCCTCGCTCCTGCAGGGAAAGACCTCGGTGTTCGAGTGCGACCTCTTCGATCCCTGGCGAGGGCTCGTGCCGGGCCTGTGGCAGCTGGACGAGACATCGCTGCGGATGGTCTGCGACCACCTCCGGTCGGCCATGGTGGTGATCGGCGACGGAGTACACCCCGCCAACACAGGACGCGGGTACGTGCTGCGCCGCCTCGTACGACGCGTTCTCACCGCCCTGTGGCGGGACGACCCCACGCGTCACCTGGGGGATCTGCCGGGCGAGTTGATGTTGCACACCCTCGATCACTTCCGACAGGACGTGGACCCGGGTGACGTGCGCCGCGCTCTGGTCGAGGAGGAACGCCGCTTCCGGCGGCTCCTTGAGCGGGGCCGGCAGGTACTGGCCCGGCCCCGGTTCCGGGGCCCGCTCGGTGAGGACGACTTCCACTACCTCCACGACACCCACGGCCTGCCACGCGACCTGATCCTGACCTTGCGCGAGGGGTGACGGGGGCCGCTCCACGGCTGGGCGCCGGCCCTACGCGTGCGGCCCGCGCCGCTGGTCGGCCACTGTTCGCAACACCTCGACCAGGGCGGCCACGGCCGGGCGCCGTTCGGCTGAGGCGCGGCACACCACGACGATGTGCCGCTCGATCCGCTCGCGCAGCCGCACCACGTCGAAGCGCGAGGCGCGCAGGCCGAGCATCAGCTCGGTCACCGTGCTCACGCCGATGCCCGCCTCGACAAGGGCCAGGGTCGCCGCGGTGTCGGTGACCTCGTGCCGCACGTCCGGTTCGAGGCCCGCGCGGCGGCACGCGGTGCGGACGGCCCTGCCGTAGTAGCTGTCGGCCGACGGCAGGATCCACGGCAGGTCCCGGGTGTCGGTGAGGGTGGCGCACTCCCGGCCGCCCAGCCGGCCGGTGGGTACCGCGAGGGCGAAGCGCTCGCGGTAGAGCCGGGTCACGCGCAGGGCGGCGTCGCGTGGGATGGGCACGTCCGGGTAGTCGAGGCCGAGCGCCAGATCGACGCCTCCCGATGCGACGGCGTCGTACACCTCGTCCACGTCCATGTCACGGCTGCGCACGGCGAGTTCGGGGTGGGACGCCTGCACCTGGCGCAGGGCCGGCGGCAAGATCTCGGCTGCGGCCGTGGCGAACAGGCCGACCAGCAGGGTGCCGCAGACCACGCCGCTGCCCCGCTCCAGCTCCTCGACGGCTTCGGCCTCCGCGGCCAGGATCCGCTCGGCGTGCCGGGCCAGTGTGGCCCCGGCGTCGGTCAGCTCCACCCGGCGGCCGGCCCGGCGCAGCAGCGGTGTGCCCGTGGCCCTCTCCAGTGCGGCGATCTGCTGGGAGACGCCGCCCGGGGTGTAGCCGAGGGCGTGCGCGACGGCGGTGATGGTGCCGCGCCGGGTCAGCTCGACCAGGGAGCGCAGCTGTGAACTCGTCCAGTCCATGAAGCGACCGTATAGAGGTCGTCAAAGATCGGGAGCAGTATCTGTTCATGGACGTCAACGGTGGGGTTGCGTCACGATGGCGGGCAGCCGGCTGATCGGCGCCCCCGCACGTCACTGAGCTTCCGAGCAAGTTACCGACAGCCATGCCACGTCCGCGAGTTGCCGCCCCATCAGGCTCTTTCGGTCGGGCGCCGGCCTCTGGAAAGGATCGGCTCACGTGTCCCGTTCACCGCGCCCGTCCTGCGCACCCCGCCGCTCCCCCGTTTCCGTCTTCCGTACCCTTCCGCCGACCGCCGATGTGGTGATCGTCGGCGGGGGCGTGATGGGCACATCCATCGCCTTCCATCTCGCCGAGGCGGGAGTGCGGGACATCCTCGTCGTCGAACGCGGTGACCTCGCCTGCGGCAGCTCCGGCAAACCCATCGGCGGCGTGCGCGCCCACTTCTCCGATCCGCTGAACATCGAGCTCGGCCGGCGGAGTCTGCGCGCCTATCAGGATTTTCCGAACCGGCCCGGCGCGGACATCCGTCTGGACACCGTGGGCTATCTCTTCCTGCTCACCGGCGAGCGACAGGTCGCGAAGTTCACCGAGAGCGTGCGGCTCCAGAACAGTCTGGGCGTGCCCAGCCGCATGATCGACGCCGAGGAGGCCCGGCGTCTTTGCCCGTATCTGAGCACCGAGGGCCTGGTCGCCGCCGTGCACTCCCCCACCGACGGCCATGCCCGCCCCGGCCTGGTCGTGCACGGTTACGCCGAGGCGGCGGCCCTGGCGGGTGTCCGCCTCGCCACGCACACGCGTGTCACCGGCATGGACACCACCGCAGACCGCGTCAGTGCCGTGCACACCGACCGCGGCGACGTCGCCTGTTCCACCCTGATCTGCGCGGCGGGCGCGTGGTCCGAGCAGATCGGTGCCATGGTCGGCGTCGCCCTGCCGGTGCGGCCCGTGCGCCGCCAACTCGCCTTCACCGAACGGCTTTCCCCGGCTGCCCCGCGTATCCCCTTCACCATCGACTTCACGTCGTCGGCGTACTTCCACAACAGCGACGACGGCCTGCTTCTCGGCCTCGCGGACCCCCGCCAGGCCGACGGCTTCGACACGACCTGGACCCCGGAGTGGCTCGACCTGTTCCGCGACGTCGTACGCCGTCGCGCCCCCGCCCTCGCCGCCATGCCGACCGTCGGCGGCTGGGCGGGCCTCTACGAGGTCACGCCCGACCACAACGCCTTGATCGGACGCTCCTGCGAACTCCCCAACTTCCTCTACGCCACCGGATTCTCGGGGCACGGCTTCCTCCAGGCCCCAGCGGTCGGCGAGATCGTGCGCGACCTGCATCTGGGACGTACGCCATGCGTCGACATCGCACCGATGAGCGCCGACCGCTTCCGGGCCGGGTCCGCGCCCCGCCCCGAGGCACACGTCGTGTGAGCCACGAACCGAAAGGCAGACCTTCCATGATCAGCCAGTGGCAGTTGCGGGCCGCCTTCGCCGCGCGGCTCTCGGAGATGTACGGGCGGGAGGTCCCTGCCTACAACACGCTCGTGGACGTCTCACGCGAGGTGAACGAGGACACGCTGCGCGCGCAGGGCGCCGATGCCGAACGGCTCGGCTCCATCGGCCGGGTCACCGCGGAGCGGCACGGCGCCATCCGCGTGGGCACTCCCGCCGAACTGCGGGCCGTGGCCCGGGTGTTCGGCGCGCTCGGCATGCGTCCGGTCGGGTTCTACGACCTGCGGGAGGCGGCGGCGAGCGCGGTGCCGGTCGTGTCGACGGCCTTTCGCCCGGTGGACGCCGAGGAGTTGGCACGTAACCCCTTCCGGGTCTTCACCTCGCTGCTCACGACCGCGGACCCGCGTTTCTTCGACGCCGGCCTGCGCTCCCGGCTCGAGACCTTCCTCGCCGGGCGCGAGCTCTTCCCGCCGGAGCTGCTCGCCCTGGCCGACCGGGCCGAGGCGGAGCGCGAACTGCCCGAGGCGGATGCCGGACGTTTCCTCCATCTCGCGGTGCGGGCCTTCGAGTTGTCGGCCGAGCCGATCGACCGTGCCTGGTACGAGGAGCTGGAGCGGGTGTCGGCGGTCGCCGCGGACATCGGGGGCGTCCGCTCCACCCACATCAACCACCTCACCCCGCGCGTCCTGGACATCGACGAGCTGTACCGGCGGATGACCGGCCGCGGGATCGAGATGATCGACGCCATCCAGGGCCCGCCCGGCTGGAAGGGGCCCGACCTGCTGCTGCGCCAGACGTCCTTCCGCGCCCTCGCCGAACCACGCGCCCTGCGCCTGCCCGACGGCAGCGTGATCAGCGGCGCCCTGCGGGTGCGGTTCGGCGAGGTCGAGGCCCGTGGCATCGCCCTCACCCCCGCGGGCCGCGCACTCTACGACCGCCTGCTCACACTGGTCGACGACGAGACCGCCCGGCGCCCGGCGGCCGACCGCTCAGAGGTGGCCCGCGGCCTGTGGACCGCACATGTGCCCTTCACCGAGCGTGAGCTCGCCGCGCAAGGACTGGCCTACTTCACCTACCACGCCGCGCCCGACCGCCCGCGAGACGGCACGCAACCCCCGGCCACCATCGGCGAGTTGGAGGGCCGGGGCTGGCTGCGGGCCGAACCCGTCGTCTATGAGGACTTCCTGCCGCGTTCCGCCGCGGGCATCTTCCAGTCCAACCTCAGCGGCGAAGGCTCCCGGAACACCGGGCAGCAAGGCGCCGCGTACGACAGCGGCTGGCTGTCCGGTGCCATCGGCCGTGACGTGCTGGACCCGTACGCCCTGTACGCGCGGCAGCGGAGCCTCTCGATCGCCCGGGCAGGCCGCGAACTGGGCCTCGACATCGACGACACACACCACTGATCCCGACCACCCCCGCCCTCACCCGCGTGTTCACCGCACACCTCACCCAGGGAGCGCCATGACCGGGACCACTGCCCTGCCCACCACCGACGACCTGCGTACCCGTGCCCGCGCGAGCCTGCGGCGCGTCGGCGTGCACCTCCCGGAGGGCGGCGACTTCCACGCGCGTACGCCCATCACCGGCGAGGACCTCTTCGGCCTGACCGCGTCGACCGCCGCCGACGCGGGGGATGCCGTCGCCACCGCCCGCGAGGCGTTCCTCTCCTGGCGCACCACCCCGGCCCCGCTCCGGGGCGAACTGGTGCGCTGTCTCGGCGAGTTGCTGCGCGGCCACAAAAGCGATCTTGCCGACCTCATCACGATCGAGGCCGGCAAGATCCGCTCCGAGGCACTCGGCGAGGTCCAGGAGATGATCGACATCTGTGACTTCGCGGTCGGACTCTCGCGCCAGCTCTACGGCCGCACCATCGCCTCCGAACGGCCCGGCCACCGGCTCGCCGAAACCTGGCATCCGCTGGGCGTGGTGGGAGTGATCTCCGCCTTCAACTTCCCCGCCGCGGTCTGGTCGTGGAACACCGCGGTGGCGTTGGCCTGCGGCGACACCGTGGTCTGGAAGCCCTCCGAGCTGACCCCGCTGATCTCGCTGGCCTGCGACCGGCTGCTGGCGCGGGCCGCGGAGGAGACCGGCGCCCCGGCCGGCGTGCACCGGCTGCTGCTCGGCGACCGCACGGTGGGCGAGCGGCTCGTCGACGACCCGCGCGTCGCGCTCGTCAGCGCCACCGGGTCCACCCGCATGGGCCGCGAGGTCGGCCCTCGCGTGGCGGCACGGTTCGGGCGCAGCCTGCTGGAACTCGGCGGCAACAACGCCGCGGTGGTGGCGCCGTCGGCCGACCTCGACCTGGCGGTGCGGGGCATCGTCTTCGCCGCGGCGGGCACGGCGGGCCAGCGGTGCACCACGCTGCGCCGTCTCATCGTCCACCGCGACATCGCCGACACCCTCGTCGCGCGCCTGACGGCCGCGTACTCCAAGCTGCCGATCGGTGACCCGTTCGACGAGAGCACCCTGGTCGGCCCGCTCATCTCCCTCGCCGCCCTCGAGGGCATGCAGGACGCGCTCACCCGCGTACAGGCGCAAGGAGGCAAGATCCTCGCCGGCGGCAACCGGCGTCTGGCGGACGCGGCGCCGCGGGCCGCCTACGCCGAGCCGGTCGTCGTCCGCGTCGACGAACAGACCGACGTCGTACGCCAGGAGACCTTCGCCCCGATCCTGTACGTGCTCACATACGACACCCTGGAGGAGGCCGTCGCGCTGCACAACGACGTCCCGCAGGGGCTCTCCTCCAGCATCTTCACCCGCGACCAGCAGGAGGCCGAACTCTTCCTGTCCTGCGAGGGCTCCGACTGCGGGATCGCCAACGTCAACATCGGCACGTCCGGCGCCGAGATCGGGGGCGCGTTCGGCGGCGAGAAGGAGACGGGCGGCGGGCGGGAGTCCGGCTCCGACGCCTGGCGGGCGTACATGCGCCCGGCCACCAACACCATCAACTACTCCGGCCACCTCGCCCTGGCCCAGAACGTCAACTTCCTCTGACCGGCGCTCGGCAGCACAGCGCTCGGCACCACGTCAGGAGGTCGGGCGAGCCCATGCCTCGACGCTTCGGTGGCGGCCCAGTCCCACGGCGGTGAACTCGTCCTCGCCGGTGGCCGCCACCACGCCGAGCCGTCTCAGCGCCTGGGAGATGGGGCTGCCGGCGGGCGGAGAGGGAGTGTTCTCCGGCTCGTGGAGGGGGCCGAGGGCGATGGTGCCTCCATCCCAGACAACAGCTGTCTGCTCGCCCGCGCCGCCGAAGTACTCGGCCTCCGCATAGGCCACCGGCCCGGCAGTTGACCAGTCGGCGAGGGTCTTCGCGAACCTGTCCGACAACCGCCAAAAACCCAGTACGCCGTCGTCACCGCCGTCCGCGAAGGAAGTGAGCAGGGCCTCGGTCATCGGCATGAGCGACAGGCCCTGCCCGATCGGAGCCAGCCGCGCGGCAGGCAGCTCCCGTGCGGCCGCGCGCAGCACCTCGCCACCGATCACCGCTTGCAGGTCGTATCCCATCGCGACGCCCCCTCCATCGACCGCATGCGGCCTCATCCTGTCATCGCGCAAGTCGGCGTGGAGCGCCGGAGCCCTGGTCAGGAGTCGAAGGTGATGGCGGCGGTGACCGGGAGGTGGTCGCTGCCCGTGGCGGGCAGTGTCCGGACCTGGGTGACGGTCGCCGAGCGGGTCATGACGTGGTCGATCCTGGAGACGGGGAAGGAAGCCGGCCAGCTGAAGGCGAAGTCTCGCCCCGCCGAGTCCAGGCGCGTGATGACCGGGTCGAGGCCGCGGTCGTCCACCGTGCCGTTGAGGTCACCCAGCAGGATCACCTTCTCCAGCTTCTCCGCGGCCAGGGCCGCGCCCAGCAGGCCCGCGCTCTCGTCCCGGCGCCCGCAACTGAAGCCGTGCCACTGCACGCGCACCGAGGGCAGGTGGGCGACGTACACCGCGACAGCACCCCACGGCGTACGCGCCGTCACCCGCAGCCCGCGGTTCCAGCCCCTGCCGACGCCCTCCGGCCTGATGTCCACCGCTCTGACGTCGGTCAGCGGATGCTTCGACCACAGGCCGACCGTGCCCCGCACGGCCCGGTGCGGATACTCCGGCGCCAGTTCCCTCTCGTACACCGGCAGCGCCGCCGCCGTCACCTCCTCCAGGGCGATCAGATCCACTCCGGAGGCGCTCAGGGCGCGTGCGGTGCCCGCGGGGTCGGCGTTCACATCGCTGACGTTGTGCTGGAGGGCCCTGATGTCGTGCGCGCCGCCGTCCCCGGCAGCCGCACGCCCGCCGAAGAGGAGCCCCCACGCGGCCACGGGCAGCAGCAGGGCCACCAGCGCCAGGGCGGAGCGGCGCAGCAGGGCCAGGACGAGCAGCAGGGGGACGGCCAGGCCGAGCCACGGCAGGAACGTCTCCAGGAGGCTGCCGATGCGCCCGACGGTGTTGGGCACCGCGGAGTGGAAGGCCAGCACAGCGGCGGTCAGGACGGCCATCGCGGCGAGAATCCGGCCGCGCACCCAGGGCGACCGGCCTGTCGCGGCCTTCCCCCACCGGAACCACTCACCACGCCCCGGCCTCCCCCGCGGGCCCGCGCCCCGCGTTTCCGGCACCGCCCCGCTGTCCGCCTGCTGCATTCGGCTCCCCCGTCTCCCCCGCTCCCCTGTCACGAGCGACGCGTGGCTGCTAGGACGCCACCATCGGGTGATCAGGTTCCGGCCGCCGGATGCGGCCCACGCGGGCAAGGGGAACACTGGGGGACGCATGGCCGTACAGCGGGTGCGCACGCGCTTGCGCACCCACCTCCCCACGGCACCCACCACCCCACCGCGTCAGCGCTCCGTCGAAGGGAACTCCAGTGGCCGACCTCTACGCCCTCGTCGGCGAGCACCTCGAGAAGGCCCGCACCGCCGCACACGGGCGCAGCGCGGAGCTGCTCCTGCACGACGGTCCACTGCGGCAGAGCCTGATCGTGCTCACCACGGGCACCGAGCTGGGCGAGCACGACACGCCTACGGCCGCGACCCTGTTCGTCCTGCGCGGCCGGGTCGAACTCACCGCGGGGAGCGACTCCCTCGAGCTGGGCGAGGGCCAGTTCGCGCCCATCCCGCACGAGCGCCACGGCCTGACCGCGCTGGACGACTCGGCCGTCGTGCTGACGGCCGTCACCGAGGTCTGAGCAGACGGCAGCCGGGGGCTACCCCGCTTGAACCGCCTTGAGCCACTCCTCTACGGCGACGACCTCCGCCCACTGCGGGAAGAGCTTGCCGACGAGGACTTCGTGCACCTCGGGGTCCAGGTCGATGCAGGCGTCCGACAGGACGGTGAGTCCGAAGTCGTGGTCGTTGGCGTGACACGCGGTATGCAGCACCACGCCGCTGGTGGCGATGCCGGTGAGGACGAGGGTGTCGATGTCGCGCGCCTTGAGCACCAGATCCAGGTCACTGCCCGAGAACGCGCTCCCACGCCGCTTGGTGATCACGGTGTCGCCCGGCTGCGGCGCGATGTCGGGGTGGATCTCGGTGCCGGGTTCGCCTTCGGCGTGCAGGCCTGCCCGCACCACGGCGGTCAGCGCCTTGTTGCGGGGGCTGACGCCCGGCCGGCCCGGACGTAACGCGATGGCCACGTAGATCACGGGGATGTCCGCGGCGCGGGCGCCGTCGATCGCCCGGCGCAGACGCGGCAGATACCCCGAGCCGTCGTCGGCGAGGTCCACGATCTCGCGCTGGACGTCCATCACGAGGAGAGCACTGTTCGCCATGCTCGAAGTCCCTTCTGCCCTTACGGCCGCGCCGCGACGGCGTCGACCTCGAACAGCATGCCCGGCAGCGCGAGCGAGGCGACACCGCTCAGCGTCTGCGCGGGGAGCCGGTCGCCGAAGCGGGCGTGCAGTGCCTTGCCCAGGGTCTCCAGCTTCTCCAGGTCGTGGGCGACGATGAACGTGCCGAGCCGGACCACGTGCTCGTATCCGAGGCCGACCCCTTCCAGGGCCGACAGCAGCCTGTCCAAGGCCAGGTCCACCTGCGCGGCGAAGTCACCGGGCACGGGGGCGCCGGTGGCGTCGGAGGCGTACTGGCCGCCGATGAAGACCAGTTCGCCGGGCGCAGATACGGCGTGGCTGTAGCCGAACGGCGTCGGGTCGTGGAGGGTGTCCGGGTTGGTGATGGTGCGCTGATCGCTCGTCATGTCTGATCGAACTCCGGTGGAGGCCCACCCATTCCGCCGTATCGCAGGCAATCCGTGCCCGGTGCGATCATGGCGCGTGATGAATGCCGAGGAAGAGTGTGCCGAGCGGGAGTCCGCGGGGCACGGATGGCCGGACGCACCGGGTGACACCGCCCTCACGATCAAGGTCCCCGAAGCCGACCCACTGGTCCGGGCGGAGGCCCCCGCCCATGTGACGGTGCTCTACCCCTTCGTGCACGAGAGCCGCCTCGACGCCGGGGCCCGCCGCGATCTCGCCGCTCTCTTCGCGGGGCACGACCCCTTCACGCTGACCTTCGCCGAGTTCGCCCGCTATCCCGGTGTGCTCTACCTCGATCCGTGGCCGCACGCCCCGGTCACGGCCCTGGCCAAGGACCTCACCGGGCGCTGGCCGGAGGCCGTGCCCTACCGGGGGATATTCGACCCCCCGCTCGCCCCGCATCTGACGGTCGCCAACGACGAGGGCCCCGCGACCCAGGACGCCGCCTACGACGCTTTGCAGGCCGAGCTCGAGCCCCTGTTGCCGGTGAGCTGCCGTGTCCAGGCGGTGGACCTCATCGTCTTCGACGGCACTCGCTGGCGGGACAGCGCCGAGTACCGCCTCGGCCCCTGACCGCGGGGGCCGAGGCCGCCCGAGATGCGGGCGCTCGTTTCCAGGGATATGCCTGATGCACCGGAATTGACTCCGCGACCTCGCGGACTCCGTGAAAGGGGCACCCGCCGTGGACGACTACCCGCTGCTGAATCTGTTCCTGACGATGCTCTACCTCTTCCTGTGGGTCATGTGGTTCTTCCTGCTGTTCAAGGTGATCACCGACCTGTTCCGCGATCACACGCTCAGCGGCTGGTGGAAGGCGGGCTGGCTCATCTTCGTGCTGGTCCTCCCGTTCCTGGGCGTCCTCGTGTACCTCATCGCGCGCGGCCGCAGCATGAGTGAACGGGATGTGGCGCAGGCCAAGGAACAGGAGCAGGCGTTCCGCACCTACGTACAGAAGGCAGCCGGCTCAGGACCGGGCGGCGGTCACGTCGACGAGCTGGCGCGGCTCGCCGAACTGAGGAAGAACGGCGACATCACCACCGAGGAGTACGAAAAGGCCAAGGAGAAGGTCCTGGCCTGATCGGCAGATTGAACGGCCGGCCGGCGCTACGCCTGCCGGCCCCCCACGCGCACGGGAAGCTTCTGCACGCTGTTGCCCACGAAGGACGCGTGGCGGGGCAGTTCGGGCTCCGGCACCGCAAGGTCGAGGTCGGGGAAGCGGCCGAATAGCTGCTCAAGGGCGATGGTGGCCTCCATGCGGGCCAGCGGGGCGCCCATGCAGAAGTGCGCGCCATGCCCGAGGGACAGGTGCCGGGTGGAGGTGTTGTCCCGCGTGATGTCGAAACGGTCGGCATCGGGGCCGTGCGCCTGCTTGTCGCGGCCCGCCGCGGAGTAGCCGGCAAGCACGGGGGTGCCCTGGGGGATGACGGTGCCGTCGAGCGTGAGGTCCCGGGTCGGGTACCGGAAGGGGAAGTAGCTGACGGGGCTGTCCCAGCGCAGGGTCTCCTCCACCACGTCCGCCCAGCTCACCTTGCCGGCCTTGGCGAGGGCCAGCTGCTCGGGGTGGGTGCACAGGGCGCGTACGGCGTTGGTGATCAGGTTCAGCGTGGTCTCGTGCCCGGCGATGATCGTGAGCATCAGGGTGCCGAGCAGTTCGTGCGGGCTGAGCCGGTCGCCGTTCTCCTCGCGGGCCGCGATCAGGGCGGTGGTCAGGTCGTCGCCCGGGTTCGCAGCCCGGGCCGCGGCAACCGCGCCGAGCACCTCCACCATCTCCTTGTTGGCCGCCATCGCCTCCTGGGGGCCGATGTCGGTGGCGACGATCTGGTTCGACAGGTGGTGCAGGCGGTCGTGGTACTCGGCGTCCACGCCCAGGAGTTCGCAGATGACCCCCATCGGCAGCGGCAGCGCGAAGTGCTTGCGCAGGTCCGCCACGCCGTCGCCCTCGGCGGCGGCCCGGTCAAGACCGTCGAGCAGCTCGGCCGTCAGGGCCATGATCCGCGGCTGCAGTTCGGCCACCCTGCGAGCGGTGAACGCCTTGCCCATCAGGGAGCGCAGCCTGCGGTGGTCGGTGCCATCAGCGGTGGTCATGCCCTGCACCGTCGCGAACGTCTTCAGCGGCCAGCCGTCGGGTATCTCCCCGGCCTGCAGCGCGGCGAAGTGCGCGGCGTTCTTGGCGACATCGGGGTGCGCGAGGAACTCCTTTAGCGCGTCATGGCCCAGGACCGCCATGCCCTCCACGTCACCGGGCAGGACCACCGGTGCGACGGCCCCGCGGGCGAGCAGCCGGGCGTTGTCCGCGTGCGGGCAGCCGCCGGAGGGGTCGAAGCGGTGCGGCTGGCTTGGTGCGGCGTCGGTGTTCACCGGTGACGTGTTCAACGGGCTCTCCTGGTCCAGGGGCGGGGCGGCTGCGGGGGCTTGCGGTGGGTCCGGTCAGAGCACGGAATGCGGCTCCGGCGAGGCGGAATGCTGCGACAGGACCGGAGCGGTGAAGCGGACCGGCAGCGAGGCGAGCCCCTTGCTCCACGGCGACTTGATCCACTCCAGGTCGGCCTGCGGGATGGCCAGTTCGAGGTCGGGCAGCCGGTGGCGGATCGTGTCCACGGCGGTGCGGGTGATCAGCCGGGCCGGGTCCTGGGCGGGGCAGATGTGCGGGCCCGCGCCGAAGGCCAGGTGCGAGCGGTTGCCCACGACCGGGGTGCCGTCGTCCGGCAGGATCTGCGGGTCCGCGTTGGCACCGGCCAGGCCGAGGATGAGCATGTCGCCGGTGCGGATGGACTGCCCGCCGAAGGTCATGTCGCGGGTGGCGTAGCGGGCGGGGAAGTTCTGCGTGGGCGGGAAGCGCCACAGGACCAGGTCGAGTGCGTCGTCCACGCTGAGGTGGCCGCCGGTCAGCGACGAGCGGAACTGCGGGTCGCAGAGCAGGATGCGCAGGGTGGTGGCGATCCAGTTGACGGTGGTCTGGTTACCCGCGACGAACATGACCACGAGGTTGTGCAGGACCTCTTCGTCGGTGAGCCGGGCCGGGTGGTGCAGCAGGGCCGAGGTGATGTCGTTGCCACGGCGGCGCCGCTTCTCCTCGATCAGCTGGAGCAGCATCGCGCCCATGCGCTTGCTGGCGTCGGCGGAGGCGCTGGTGGCGGCGACCGTTCCGGCGACGGCCTCCACCAGCTGCCGCCCGGTCCGGTCGTCCACGCCGAGCAGCGCGGTGATGACGCGCATCGGCAGTTGACGGGCGTAGTCGGCCACCAGATCGGCCTCGCTGCGCTCCGCGAAGGACACGATCACCTGCTCGGCCTCGGCCCGTACCGTGCGCCGCAGTTCGTGGCCGTTGATCCCGGCGAGCGCGGCGGAGACGGCGGCGCGCATCCTGCGGTGCTGCTGTCCGTCGGCGAACAGCAGGGCGGGACGCCAGCCGACCATGGGCAGGATCGGTGAGTCGGCGGGCACCCGGCCTTCCCGCAGCAGGCTCCAGCGGCGCGGATCGTGCGAGAAGTCCTGCTCGTCGCGGGTCAGTTGCAGCAGTTCGCGGTGGCCGATGACGAGCCAGGCATCCACGCCGGGGGCGATGGACACGGGCGCCACCGGCCCGTGGGCGCCGCGCAGCTGCTCGTACAGGGAGGACATGGCGTCGCCGTCGAGGTGCGGTCCGTAGAGCGCAGTCGCCGGCGCCGGAGATCCGGCGACCGGGCAGCTGGTCGGCGGCAGCCCGGCCGCGGGGTGGGGCGAGGTCATGAGGTCTCCGTGGCGATGTGGATGAGGTGCTGGACGAGGCCGATCAGCGCCCGGACCGAGGACGAGGGGTCGCGTGCGTCGCAGGTCACCACGGGGGTGCCGGGGAGCAGGTCGAGGGCGGAGCGCAGGTCGTCCACACTGTGCTGCGGGCTGCCGGGGAAGATGTTGACGGCCACCGCGAAGGGCAGCCCGAGCTCCTCCAGGTTGCCCAGCGCGTCGAAGGACGCCTCCAGGTCACGCGTGTCCACCAGGGCCAGAGCGCCGAGCGCGCCCTTGGCCAGATCCCGCCACGCGGGCAGGAAGCGCTGCTGGCCGGGGGTGCCGAACAGGTAGAGCACCAGCTCCCCGTCGATGGTCATCCGGCCGAAGTCCAGGGCCACGGTCGTGGTCGTCTTGCCGCTCGCCACGACGGTGTCCACCCGGGCACCCGCCTGGGTCATGACGGCCTCGGTGGACAGGGGTTTGATCTCCGAGACGGTGCCGATCAGGGTGGTCTTGCCGACCCCGAGCGGCCCGACGACCAGGATCTTGGCGGCGCCCGCGACGCTGGAGGTGAGGTACTTCCCCGACCCGTGCCCGGCGGGGGCCGCGGCGGAGCCGGGCGGTCGCGGAGCTCCGGGCGCGGGGGACGGCGCGTCAGAGGCGGCTTTCGAGACCATGGAGGACCTTTCTGAGCATGGTCACATCGGTGTATTCGGCCGGGGGCACCGGCGGGCGGGTCACGATGAGCCCCCATTCGAGGAGATCGCAGAGCAACGCCTGGACGACCGAGGGAGGCTGGCCGATGTGGGCGGCCACCTCGGCCACCGAGAGGAGCCCCTGGCAGTGCGCCAGGATGGTCTGGTGCTCGGGCTGGAGCGACGCGGGAAACGCCGCGTCCGTCGCCATCACCAGGGACTCCCAGGCCAGCGCCTCGGTGTCGGCAGCCGCCCGCCCGCGAGTGATCACGTACGGGCGGATCGCCGAGGCCGTCGGCTCCTCCGGCCGGGGGTCCGTCATGACGCCGCGGTGGCCGGATCCCGCGGCAGGCTGCTCAGGTGCGAGCCGATCTTCACCACGAGCAGCTGCATCTGCTGGGCCACCAGGCCGACATCCGCCTGCAGGTCGGTGGCGACCCCCAGGTGCGCACCGACACCGGCGTGGGTGAACAGCACGAACCCGTGGTCGGACTCCAGCATCAACTGCCGTACGCCCGCGCCGGAGCCGAAGAGCAGCGAGGTCGTGGACCGGCCCGTCATGGTCATCGCCGCGCAGGCCGCGGAGAGGGACTCGGCTTCGGCGAGGCTCAGTTCGGACACCGGGCCCGAGAGGTTCTCCGCGGAGGCGTGTCCGAGGCGCAGCCCGTCCTCGGACACCACCACGCTGTGCCGGACCCCGGGGATCTCGATCAGCGGGCGCAGCATCCAGCCCAGGTCGGGAAGGGGGGTGATGATTCCGGTCACTGCCGGCCTCCGTCATGCTCGTCAGGGGTGGGGGATTGGGTCGGCGCGTTCGCCTCACGCGCCATCGGCTGGTCCGCGTCAACGGCCGCCCGGCCGCGCAGCGAACCGGACACCACGCTGGCGATCGACGCGCGCGCCGCTTCCGGGGTCCAGGGGGCCGCGGGCGGGGCCGGCGGCGCCTGCCGGTGCTCCGGGACCGGCAGGCGGGGAGCTCCCGGAGCCGGTTGGCGCCGGTTGCGTCGCTTGGGCAGACCGGCCGGCGTCTCGCGCGCGGGAGGCACGGGCGGTGCGTTCCGTACGGGCAACTCCGCCTGCTCGGCGGGGTCGTGCTGTGCGTGCGGCTCGTGCTGGGCGTCGGCGTACTCCGGCGGTCCGCCGGGGGCCGTCGGCTGCGGTGCGGGAACGGGGGCTGGCTCCGGCTCGGCGGGCCGCTGCGGTGTCTGGACGCCGAGGCGATGGGATCCGGTGAGCTGCGAAGGGGGTTCGGTCAGCAGGCGGAACGGCACGAACGTCACCGCACGCGTGCCGCCATAGGCCGACGCCCCGCTCAGTTCCACGTTGAAGCCGAGCTCACGGCTCCAGCGGCCCACGCAGGCAAGGCCGAGGCGCGGCACCGCGCCGAGCCGTGCCAGGTCCTGGTCGTCGCGGAGCTGGCCCATCGCCCGGTGCAGGACGTCCGGGGGCATCCCGAGTCCCGCGTCGTCGATCTCCAGGACGGCGCCGGCTCCCACCTCGCGGATGGTGACGACGACTTGGGAACGCGAGGGCGAGAACACCGTGGCATTCTCCAGGAGTTCGGCGATGGCGTGCATCAGCCCTTCGACCGCGGGCGGCACGGCGTACAGCGTCTGGCCGCCGTGCACCTCGATCCGGCCGTACTCCACGATCCGCGACTGTGCGCCGCGTACGCAGTCGTAGAGCGAGACCGGCCGTGTCTCCCTGCGGGCGGGCCAGATCCCGCACATCACGAGGAGCGTCTGGGCCTTGCGGGTCATCTGCGCGGCCGCGTGATCGGCCTTCATCACCTCGCCCATGAGATGCGGGTCGTCGATGGAGCGCTCGACCCGGTCGAGGACCTGCTGCTGCACGGTGGCCATCGCGTGCATGGTGCGTGCGACGGACTCGAAGGCGGCCTGCACCGAGTCGCGCAGGCCGCGCTCGCGGCGCACCGCCTCGTCCGAGCCGAGTGCGACGGCCACGGCGGACAGGGCCCCGGCGAACTCCTCACCGGTCTCCGTCGGCGCCGCCAACGGCCCCGGCACGCCCTCGAGTCGCTGCCCGGCGCGTACGCGCTCCGCGATCGCCGGGAGCCGCACACCGGCGAGGTGCACGACTTCGGCCTCCCGGGCCGCGGCAAGCCGCTCCTGGCGAGCCCGGTCGGCCCGCTCGGCGGACAGCTGCCGGACGAGCACGAGGACCCAGGCGAGCAGCAGCACCGCGACCGCGGCACAGCCACCGGCCAGGACCTGCCGCCACTCCGCCGCGGCGTCCAGGGCGGCGAGCACCGCTCCCGCGACGGCCAGGATCACGGCCATCAGCCAGACCACGGCCTCGCGTCCCACGGACCCGCGCTTGAGACGGCTCACCACGGCCTACTTGCCCCGGCAATCCTGCAGACCTTCACCACGACGAACGAACCCTCCCCGAACGCACCGAACTCCCTTACGAATGGGGAGCGAGGCGATCTTAGGTCAACTCGGCGTTTTTTGGCTGGCCGTTGAGGAAGCCGGGCTTCCGGCACCCCTGCCCCAGCCGGGGCACGGCCCCTATTACTGGCCGGTGAGAGGGCAGCGGGCGAGCAGGGACACCGGGTCGGCGGTGTCCGGACGCGGCACGGTCCGGCCGGGCGGGGGCTGCTTGCCCCGGCCGGTCCAGTCCTCCATCGCCTCGAACGCCGAGCGGTGGCAGGGCACCAGGGGCCGCAGCCTGTCGGGGTGTGCGTCGACGAGCGAATCGACGTGCGTGCCGTCCTCGATGCGGTAGTAGCGGAACAGGCCGCCACGGCCGGCGTCGCGCACCATCTTCGCGTAGACGTCCGAGTCCTTGCTGATGGGCAACTGGACGTCGAGGGTGCCGTGCACGGTGATCAGTGGTTTGCCGATACGTCCGGTCAGGGCGATCTTCTGCACGGCCTTGCGGACTTCCCGTGGCCGGGACGCGTACGAGTAGTCGGCGTCGCACGCCGGGGTCCCCGGGGCGCAGAAGGGAGTTCCGGCCTCGGTCGCGCCGTCGTATCCCGGGTCGAGTTCCTCGCGGTAGATCCGCTGGGTCAAGTCCCAGTACACCTGGTGGTGATAGGGCCACAGGAACTCCGAACCGGCCGGGAAACCGGCGGCGACCATCTCCTGGCGGGCCTTGTCCGCTCCCTCGCCTCCCTGCGCGTACCTCGGATAGGCGCGCAGAGCGGGCGGCAGGAAGTCGAGCAGGTTCGGCCCCCCGGTCCGCCACAGCGTGCCTTCCCAGTCCACTCCCCCGTCGTAGAGCTCGGGATGGTTCTCCAGCTGCCAGCGCACCAGGTACCCGCCGTTGGACATGCCGGTGGCCAGCGTGCGCGCGGCGGGCCGGTGATACCGCTGCGTCACCACGGTCTTAGCCGCGCGGGTGAGCTGGGTGACGCGCTCGTTCCATTCGGCGATGGCGTCGCCCGGCCGGGCCCCGTCCCGGTGGAAGGCGGCGCCGGTGTTGCCCTTGTCGGTCGAGGCGAAGGCGTAACCCCGGGAGAGCACCCAGTCGCCGATCGCCCGGTCGTTGGCGTACGTCTCACGGACCCCGGGGGTGCCCGCGACGACCAGACCGCCGTTCCAACGGTCGGGCAGGCGGATGACGAACTGCGCGTCGTGCGCCCAGCCGTGGTTGGTGTTGGTCGCCGAGCTGTCGGGGAAGTAGCCGTCGATCTGGATGCCGGGGACACCGCGCGGCGTCGTGAGCCCGGCGGGGGTCAGCCCCGCGTAGTCCGCCGGGTCGGTGTGGCCCGAGCCGACCGTCCCCGCGGTGGTCAACTCCGCGAGGCAGGAGGTCTTCTGGCGTTCGGCGCCCGGCACCTTCAGCTTCGCCATCGACGCGCAGTGTCCCGTGCCGCTGCCCCGGGATTCGGCTCGGTCATCGGTTCCTCCGCGCTGTCCCGCGACCGCCGGGACCGCGGCGAGCGTGACCAGCAGCGCCGTCAGGGCGATGGCGCCGCGCAACGACCGCGCCGGGCGCCTCCGACGGGACATGCGGAGTGTGCGGGGTGTACGGGGTGTGCGTCTGGGTGGGTCTACGGCGGGCACGGGTTCCTCCGGTGGGCGTGCGTGCGGCGGCTGCGTGGGGGCGGCGGTGGGCGTCAGGGGCAGGTGCCGTCGGCGATGACGTAGTGGCCGGTCGGCGACTCCTTCAAGGTGTGCGTGACGGCGATGTTGTAGAGGCCCATGTTCTGGTTCGAGCCCTTGGCGTAGGTGTAGCCGCCGCTGGTGGTGGCGCGTCCGGCCTGGACGTGCTGGTAGTTGTTCGCGGTCCAGCACTTGGCCGCGGAGCCCGTGGTGGAGGCGGTGATCTGGGGCGAGCGCGCCCCTTCCGTGCCGTCCGCGGCGCGGGCGGCCACGCTGTAGGTGTGGCCGGCGCCGGGACTGAGGCCGGTGTCCGTGAACGGCGGACCGGTCGGCGTGGCGACACGGTTGCCGTCCCGGTACACGGCGTAGGACGCGGCGTCGGTGACGCGGTTCCAGTTCAAGGTGACGGAGGCGTCGGTCGCACCGGTCGCGGCCAGACCGCTCGGAGCGGGCAGTCCGCCGGGGTCGGGGGCGGAGCCGTCCAGGCCGAAGAAGCCGGTGATCCAGTGGCTGGAACAGATGGAGTCGATGAAGTGGGCCGTCCCGGTCGCTCCGCACTGCGTCGCGCCCGTTCCCGGGTCGACCGGGGTGCCGTGGCCGATGGCGGGAACCCGGTCGACCTCCACGGCGGCGGACCCGTCCGCTCCGAGGTACTGCTCCCTGCGGGTCGAGTTGGGGCCGATGGTGGAGGTGCGGTCCGGGCTCTGGTCAAGGCCGTGGACGGCCGTCCACTGGTCACGCAGTTCGTCGGCGTTCTTCTTGGCGACGGTCGGGTCGTTGTCACCGTGCCAGATCGCCACTCGCGGCCACGGCCCCGCGTATCCGGGGTGGGCGTCACGCACGGCCCCCGCCCAGGCCGAGGGAGTGCGGTCGACGCCGGGGTTCATGCAGCTGTACGCGGACAGCACGTCGTTCGCGCAGCCGTACGGGAGGCCCGCGACCACGGCGCCCGCCTCGAACACGTCGGGGTAGGCGGCGAGCATCACCGACGTCATGGCGCCGCCGGCCGACAGACCGGTGGCGTAAGCCTGTTCGGGGTCGGCGCCGTACGCGGAGACGGCGTGGCCGACCATCTGACGGATCGAGGCGGCCTCGCCCTGTCCGCGTCGTGTGTCCCCGGGCTGGAACCAGTTGAAGCACTTGCTGCTGTTGTTGGCGGACGTCTGCTCGGGGAAGACGAGCAGGAAGCCGTGCTGGTCCGCGAACTTCGTCAGACCCGCGTTGTCGGCGTAGAGCTGCGCGTTCTGGCTGCAGCCGTGCATGGCCACCACCACGGCGGGGTCCGCCGCCAGGGTCGCCGGCCGATACACGTACATGTTCAGACTGCCGGGGTTGGCGCCGAAGTTGCCGACCTTCTCCAGGGCTGGGGCCGCCTGCGCCGAGGGCGAGGGCACGGTCACCGCTGCGGTCACCAGCAGGCCCACCACGGCGGTCACGCGTCCCAGGGCCCGGCGCCAGCTCGCCCCGGCCCTCCCTGTCGCGCGGGGCGGGTGCCCTGTGGACGGCTGCGGGTTGAGGCGTCTGTCGTACGACGGCATGGCGGCTCCCGACGGAGGGTGGCGCGCTCTCCGGGGCGGATCGCGCGACCCCAGAGTTCGTCCGCCGCCTGCTGCGGGCCTGGACGCTGGGGTGCGGGCCACCGTAGGAGCCACCGTGACCGGGGCAGAATGGCGGCGGACGCCACAAGGTCGTCAACTGCCGCTGGTGTCAGCCCTGTTGCCGCCGCGTCTGCTTCCGTGTTATTGGCGTCGCCCTGACCTGATGGCTGTGCAGACCCTGGTTGAGTTCGCGCAGGACCGCCTCCAGCAGGCTGCGTGTTCCGCCCAGGACGGAGTCCGTGCGCACGTCGGGGGCGGGCGGACCGGAGCCGCCTCTGCCGGTTGTGGCCCGCGGCGTCACAGGCCCGTGCCGGAGCTGTCGGCGAGGGCGAGCCCGCGGTGGATGCGTTCCGCCCAGTTGTCGACGGCCTTCCAGTCCCGGTGGTCGCCGTACCGTCCGCCGCGCGCCCGGAAGGCCAGATGCCGCCACCGCGGGACGTGATCGCGGTGGACGGCGCCCGCCAGCATCTGGTGCTCCCAGGGGCGGATGAGGGATCGGACCCCCGCCAGTTGCCGGGGCTCGGCACGGCCACGGCCGGGCCACCGGCCCGCGTGGGGCGGCACGCCGACGCTGTAGAGCCACGTGGGATGCGTGGCCAGGGTGCTGGGGTGACTGCGGATGAAGTCGGTGGCCTGCGACAGCCAGGCTCCGTGGTGCACGGCGCTGCCCAGCACGAACGCGTCGTGGCCTCCGGTCTTCTGTTCCGCCGCCAGCGGCACGATGACCGTGATGTGCCCGCACTCCGCGAGCCGGGTCGAGAGGCGTTCCGCGATGCCATGGGTGGAGCCGTGTACCCCGGTGTATCCGACCAGGATGTTCATGCCGCGGCTCCTCTGCCGCCATCCGCAGCCGTCCGCTTTCCGAGACGTGACATCCAGGCTCTCCCACTGTCAGTAGAAAACAGCACAGAAAGGCAGAACGCCGAGGTCTGGGGCTTCCGTCACCATAGATCCGGTCACGCACATCGAACAGGTGTCTACCGGCCACTGTGGTCCCCCGCACCGACCGGAAGTCGACGTAGCCATGGGAGGCCCTACGGCCAAGCCGTGACGCGGCAGTACGGCGATGCGGTGATGTGGGACCGCCGGGGGTACGCCGGAGCTGGTGGCCTGCGGACGAGTGCGCCTCACGGCACGTCGGCCACGTTTGGCTCCGACCCGCCCGGGAACTTTGCGTCTGCCCCACGACGGCACTGCCACCACGCCGTCCGCGCCGCTGCCGTCCGCCAGACCATGGCCGACACCCGTTCCCGTCACGCCCCGACCGCAACGCGGAGGTGCGCACCATGTCCATGCAGCAGACCATCACCGCCGGTGTCGACGGCTCACCCGGGAGCCTGGAGGCCGCCGGCTGGGCAGCCCACGAAGCCCTGCGCCGTGACCTGCCCCTCCACCTCGTGCATGCCAGCGCCCCGCCGCCCGAGCGCAGCCGCCTGCCGGAGATCGACGCCCCGTACGACCGTGAGCGCGGCGCGCTCGGCCGCGCCGTCCTGCATCTGTCGAACGCCCATCCCACCCTGCGGATCCTCGACGAGCAGGTCACCGGGTCACCGGTGGGCGCGCTCCTCGCGGCGGCCAGTTCCTCGGCCCTGCTCGTGGTCGGCTCGCACGGCGCGGGCGCGATCACCGGGGCGCTGGTCGGCTCGGTCGCGCAGGCCGTCGCGGCACGCGCCTCCTGCCCGACGGCTCTGGTGGGAGCGCGGGGCCCCGCCGAGAACAGCCACCAGGGGCCGACGGGCGATCCGGAGCACCCGGTGGTGCTCGGCATCGACCTGGCACGCCCCGGCGACGAGCTGCTCGAGTACGCCTTCGACGCGGCGGCGTCCCGCCAGGCACCGCTCCATGTCGTGCACGTCTGGACCGCCCCCCTGGTGCCCTCGGCCGACGCCATCGACCCCATGCCGGAGAAGGTGCAGCAGCTGGCGGCCGAACTCGCCCCCTGGCGGCGGAAGTTCCCCCGGACGCGGGTCACCGACCAGCTCGTGCACGGCCTGGCGGGCCACCATGTGGTCAAGGCCGCCTCGGCGGCCTGCCTGCTGGTCATCGGCCGCCGTGTCCCCGTCGGACCGCACCTCGGCCGGACCGCGCACGCGGCGATCCACCACGCCAAATGCCCGGTCGTCGTCGTTCCGCACTACTGAGGGTCCTCCGCCGCGGGTGATTCACCCGCGGCGGAGGATGTCAGCGCCGCCGATTCCCGCTGCGATCACCGGATGGCTGAGGAAGACGCATGGGGCCCGCTGGCGTTCGTCGCCCGGCGGGCACGGAGTGTGCTGGGCATCGTGGACGAGGCGGCGGGCACGGTCGTCCGCGTGCTGACGGGCGCGGTTCTCGACCGCATCGACCTGGACGCTCTCGTGTCCCGTGTCGACGTGAACCGGATCGCCGACCGGATCGACGTGGGGCGGATCGCCGAACGGGTCGACGTGGACGCCGTCGCGGACCGGGTGGACGTACACCGGGTCGCCGCCCGGGTGGACGTGGAGAGCATCGCCGACCGGATCGACGTCAACCGCGTGGCCGACCGCGTCGACGTGGACCGCGTCGCGGAGCGGGTCGACGCGGACCGCATCGCCGACCGGATCGATGTCGACCGGGTCGCGGGCCGGGTCGACGTCGACGCGGTGATCGTACGGATCGATCTGGTGGGACTCACCCGTGACGTGCTGTCAGAGATGGACCTCGGGCGGGTCATCCGTGACACCGGGGGCGGGATGGCCGCGGAGACCGCCGACGCGGTGCGTCTGCTCGGCCGGCGAGGTGACCGGGGCGTCAACCGGTTCAGTGACCGGCTGCTCCGGCGTGCCGGGCCGCCGCGGGTCAACGGCGCCGGTCCGCCACCGGAGCCCGAGCGGTGACCGAGGCGCAGGCCGGAGCCGGGCCCGAGCACGCCGGGCTCGTCACGCGCGGGGTCGCGGCGATACTCGACGTGCTGGTCCTCGCCGCCGTCGGCCTCGCGGTGCAGGCGGGCGCCGGCTGTGTGCGTCTGCTGCTCATCGGGCCCCCGTTCCGCTTCCCCGACCTCCCCGGCTGGCTCACCGGCCTCTCGGGCTGGACCCTGGCCGTCCTGTACTTCGGCTGCTCGTGGTCCGCCATCGGGCGCACGGTGGGAGACCGGCTGATGGGGCTGCGCGTCACCGACCGCGCCGGCGCGCTTCTCGGGCTGCCCCGGTCCCTGGTGCGTGCGGCGCTGTGTGTCACCTTCCCGCTGGGCCTGTACTGGGTGCCGCTCAGCAGACGCCGCGCGTCCGTGCAGGACCTCCTTGTCGCCAGCACGGTGCGCTACGACTGGCATTGACCGCCGCCCCCGAGGCGGTCCGCGCACCCTCACCCGTGCCGGGTGGGGGCCGCGTTCCGGGGCAGCATGGCGGCGGCCCAGAATCCACCGAGCCCGATGACGGCGAGGACGACGAGGGCCACGGCGTACGGTCCTGCCGCCGGATCGGCGACGAGGATGGTGCCCGCGATCGCGGTGCCCACCGATGAACCGAGGTTGGACACACTGCGCGAGAGCCCGGAGATCTCGCCCTGCTGGTCCTCGGGGAAGGCCGACTGCACCACGTTGACCGAGGGCGTCAGCATCACCCCCATCCCCAGCCCGATCAGCAGCAGCCCGGGGACGGAGTGCCAAGGGCTCGGCTCCCCGCGGGACATGGCGAGCAGCAGCCCGATGCCGCAGACCGTCACGGCGAACCCGGCCATCACGAGCGTGCGTTGCTCGCGCCGCTTCGCGAGGCGCGCGGCGCCGAGCGAGGACACGAGCAGACCCATGGTGGAGGCGCTGAAGATCACGCCGGTGCTGATCGCGTCGTACCCGCGAACGACCTGGAGGTACGCGGCCACCACGAACGACACCCCCATGAGCATCAGCCACTGGGTGTGCTGGGTGATCAGACCGAGGTTGGAGGGACGGTTGCGGAACAGCGCGGTGCGCAACAGCGGCTGGGACCCCGCGCGTTCCTTCGCCCGCACCCAGCGGAAGAAGGCCACGAGGACCAGCGTGCCGACCAGCAGCAAGCCGCCCATCAGCCAGCCGTTCTCGTCGGCGGCGAGGATTCCCGTGACGACCAGGACCAGACCGGTGGCCGAGAGCACCGCTCCCCCCGTGTCGAAGACACGCTCGGGGTCCGGCGGGACGGGGTCCTCGATGCGGCGGGCCAGCACGATGATCACCGCGACCACCAGGGCCTGGAAGACGAAGGCCGCCCGCCAGCTGATCGCCGAGGTGATGAGCCCGCCGATCAGCGGCCCGGCGGCGGCGCCGATGCCGCCCATCGCCATGATCGTCCCGAAGGCGCGGGCGCGGTCGGTCACGTTCGTGAACAGGAGCGTGGTGAGAATGTAGACGGGCGGGATGAGCAGGGCGGTGCCGATGCCCTCCAGGATCGAGTTGCCCAGGATGAGGATGCCCAGGCCGGGTGCCACGGCGCTGAGGAGAGCTCCGACTCCGTACACGGTGAGGCCGACGAGGAGGCAGCGCTTGCGGCCGTAACGGTCGGTCAGGATGCCGCCCGGAATCATCAGCGCCGCCATGACCAGCAGGAAAATGGTGATGGCGGTCTGCACGCCCTGCACCGTCGTGTCCAGGTCCTCGCTGATGTCCTGGATCATGACCGTCATGTTCGAGCCCGCGAAGCTGCAGACGAACTGCGCGAGGGCCAGCGGCGCAAGGACTTGACGCGGCCCAGGGCGCTTCTCCTGCCGGGCGTGTGATCCCTCTGGACTGGACGGCACGGTCATCGCCTCGCCTCCCGTTGCCTCCCGCTGGCGGGTGCCTCCCGTGGCGGGTCGGCGTCGGCCAGCCTCGTGGGAGGCCTGCCCTGCGGCGTCACCCTCGGAGGGTGACGACCGGGGGCACCGGTCGGGGGCAACACTCAGGGCAACGCGGTGCAACCGGCACCCTCGGTACGGAGGTTCTGTCATGACCGCCTCGACGACCCAGCGCCATACCCCCAGCACCAAACAGACGGCGGCCGCCGGGCTGACCATCTTCGCGGGGGTGCTGTTGTTCCTGTCCGGGTCCATGGACTTCTGCCGGGGTCTGATGGCCGTCCTGGAGGACGACATCTTTCTGCGCACCCCCGGTTACACCTTCGAGTTCGACCTGACGAGCTGGGGCTGGATCCACATGGCCATCGGCACCATCGCCGTGGTCGTCGCCTTCGGCCTGTTCGTGGCCGCGACCTGGGCCAGGATCACCGGCATCGGCATCACCTCGCTGATGATCATCGCCAGCTTCCTGTCCCTCCCCTACCACCCCATCTGGTCCATCACCCTGATCGCGATGGACGGGTTCATCATCTGGGCCCTGTGCGTGGTGGAGAAGGACACCGTCTACTGACCGGGGTGGCCCATGAGTGACGGACGGGCGCACCAAGGCGCCGGGCAGAGGTGAGGGACCGGTGCATGCGCGCGGGACGCCGCCAGGGGTCAGGACGCTGCGGAACTACCGCAGGGAGTGGCTGCTCAAGGATGTGGTCGCGGGCATCGTGCTGAGCACGTTGCTCGTGCCACAGGGCATGGCGTACGCCGAGCTGGCCGGTCTGCCGCCGATCACCGGTCTGTACACCTCTGTGCTGTGTCTGCTCGCGTACGCCGTCGCCGGTCCCTCGCGCGTTCTGGTGCTCGGTCCCGACTCCTCGCTCGGCCCGATGATCGCCGCGACGGTCCTGCCCCTGCTCGCCGCGGACGGGGACAGTGGACGCGCGGTCGCGCTTGCCTCGGTGCTCGCCCTGATGGTCGGCGCGATCACGCTGCTCGCGGGCGTTGCGCGGCTCGGTTTCGTCGCCGACCTCATCTCCAGGCCCACCATGATCGGCTACATGAACGGCCTGGCCCTGACCATCCTCATCGGGCAGTTGCCCAAGCTGTTCGGCTTCTCGACCGACGGTGACGGTCTGATCGACGAGGTCGAGGCCTTCGCCCGGGGGATCGCGGAGGGCTCGACGGAGCCGGCCGCCCTCGCGGTCGGCGGCGGCTGCATCCTCGTGATCCTGCTGCTGCAGCGGCTGATGCCGAAGATCCCGGCCGTCCTCGTCATGGTCGTGCTGGCCGTCACCGCTTCCGTCGTCCTCGATCTGGACGAGCACGGCGTGAAGACCGTCGGCCGCCTCCCCGAGGGGCTGCCGCCGTTCACGGTCCCGCACATCGGCTGGGACGATCTGGGCCCGCTGTTCGTCGGCGCGGTGGGCATCGCCCTGGTGTCCCTGGCCGACACCATCTCCAACGCGTCCGCCTTCGCCGCCCGCACCGGTCAGCAGGTGCGCGGCAACGACGAGATGATCGCGATCGGCACGGCGAACATGGCCGCGGGCCTCTTCCAGGGTTTCCCCGTGAGCACCAGCGGCTCACGTACGGCCGTGGCCGAACGGGCCGGGGCCAAGACGCAGCTCACCGGGCTCGTCGGGGCGGGCCTCATCGTCCTCATGCTCGTGCTGCTGCCGGGGCTGTTCCGCGACCTGCCGCAGCCCGCGCTCGCCGCGGTGGTCATCACGGCCTCGCTGTCGCTGGCCGACCTCGCGGGCGCGACGCGGCTATGGCGTCAGCGCAAGGCGGAGTTCTGGCTCTGCATCGCGGCGTTCCTCGGGGTGGCGCTGCTCGGTGTCCTGCCGGGGATCGCGGTCGCGGTGGGGCTGTCCATCCTGAACGTCTTCCGGCGCGCCTGGTGGCCCTACAGCACCGTGCTGGGGCGTGTGTCCGGCCTGGAGGGCTATCACGACGTACGGTCGCACCCGACCGCCCGACGGCTGCCGGGCCTGGTGATCATGCGCTTCGACGCGCCGTTGTTCTTCGCCAACGCCAAGTCGTTCCGCGAAGAGGTCCTGCGATACACGCATGCCGAACCGGCACCGCGGCGCGTGTTGATCGCGGCGGAGCCGGTGACCGACGTGGACACCACCGCGGCGGATGTCCTGGAGGAATTGGACGCGACTCTCCGGGAGCTGGGCGTGGACCTGATCTTCGCGGAACTCAAGGACCCGGTGCGGCGCAAGGTCGAGCGCTACGGGCTGGCCCGCACCTTCCACGCGCACCGCTTCTATCCCACCGTGGAGGCCGCGGTGGAGGCCTTCCGCTCCGAGAGCGGCACCGACTGGGCCCCGGTGGACCGGTCGGCCGGAGACGAGAGCTGATCCAGGTCAGCCCGCCGCGACGACCGAGAGCAGGTGGGTGCCCCATGGCGGCACGTCGACGTACAGCCCGCTCGACGTCAGCTCCGCACCCGAACGCTCGTACCGCTCGGCGTCGAGGAGCCCCACCAACTCGCAGGAGCCTTCGCCCAGTTCACGCCAGGGCAACCGGATGCGTGCCTGTGCCCGGTGCTCCGAGAGGTTCACCACGGTCAGGAACCTGCCGGACTCACCGGTCCAGGACGAGGCGATCAGGTCACGGCCCGAGTCGTTGTCGGGCCAGCCGTCGCCGTCCAGGAGCTCCCACCGGCCCGTACGCATGCCGCTGCGATGCACGCTGGAGAGCAGCCGCTCGTAGAACGCCTTGAGCGATGGGTCCGCCGGCTCTTCGGGACGGCGGT
The DNA here is from genome assembly GCF_053591915.1 of Streptomyces sp. NPDC002853. Lineage (NCBI taxonomy): Bacteria > Bacillati > Actinomycetota > Actinomycetes > Kitasatosporales > Streptomycetaceae > Streptomyces > Streptomyces sp. NPDC002853. The sequence continues at coordinate 148,368 of NZ_JBSFUS010000013.1, forward strand.
CCAGGAAGACCGGCAGATGGACGCGGCGCCCGGTGAACTGGCCCTCGTGCCACAGCGTCGCGCCGGGCAGCGTGGCGATCAGCACGGCCGCCGCCCGCTCCTTCGCCATGGGCAGCGTGCGAGCGGCCCGGGGCTCGTCGTGGTTCTCCAGGAACCGGACGAGTCCGCGCTGGTACTGCTCGTCGGCCCGCAGATGCGCCCTGACCGACTCGGCGCTCTCGTTCAGCACCCGGTCGTACAGACGCTTGTCGTAGCAGAAGTCGAACCCCTGCTGCTGCAGGGCCCATTCGAGGTCCCAGTACGCCTCGGCGGCGAAGAGCATGTGCGGGTGCCGGCGACGGACGGTGGACACGACCTCGGGCCAGAAGTCCTCCTGCGGCACGAGCCCCGCACGCTCGCCCCACGTCCGCGCGAAGACGTCGTTCATCATCAGCATCGCCATGTCGCAGCGCACCCCGTCGCAGACCTGTCCGATGCCGTCCAGCACCTCCGCGGTCGCCCGCCGCAGGGCGGGGGCGAAGGCGTTCAGCTGGACCACGTCCGGCCAGGGCGGGAAGAACGGGTCGCGGCCCCGGGCGAGCACGGCGCTCCCGGTGTCGAGGAACCCGGCCGGATCACTTCGGGCGTCCTCCGCGTCCCCCTGCACGAAGTACTCGGGATGCTCGTCCACCCAAGGGCTGTCCGGGGCCAGGTGGTTGGGCACGTAGTCCAGCAGCAGCCCGACTCCCCTGCGGTCGAGTTCGGTCCGGGCCGCGGCCAGCCCCGCGGGACCGCCGAGCGCCGCGTCGACCTCGTAACGGCGGATGCAGTACGGCGATCCGGCGATGTCCTCCTCGCCGATGTCCGGGACGGCTTCGGCGAACGCGCCGCGCAGCGCCTGGTCCTGGAGGGCGATGGCGCGCCCTCGCGGGCTGCGTTCCCACACCCCCATCAGCCAGACGGCGTCGACCCCGGCGGGCGTGATCTCGTCCCAGACCTCTTTGGGCACGTCCGCCAGATCGGCCGGACCGCCGGTGCGCAGGGCGGTCTCCCTCAGCCATACGCGGGTGTTGACCTCGTGCACGACGGGCTGCGCGGGCAACTGGGTCATCGGTTCTGCCTCCTCGCGGTGCCGGGACGGAAGTCGTCAGGGCCGAGCGTGCCGAAGATCTTCATCATGGCCGCGACAAGACCGGTCCAGCCCGTCTGGTGCGAGGCGCCGAGCCCCGCGCCGTTGTCGCCGTGGAAGTACTCGTAGAAGGTAATCAGGTCCCGCCAGTGCGGGTCGTCCGCGAACTTCCGCTGGCCTCCGTACACGGGACGTCGCCCGTCGTCGTCGCTCAGGAAGATCCGGCCGAGGCGTCCGCTGATGTCCTCGGCGACCTCGTACAGGTTCTTGCGCACCCCCGAGCCGGTCGGGCACTCGACGGTGAAGTCGTCGCCGTAGAAGCCGTAGAGGTTGAGCAGCCCCCGGATGACGAGTGCGTTCATCGGCAGCCAGACCGGGCCGCGCCAGTTGGAGTTGCCGCCGAACATGCCGGTGTCCGACTCGGCGGGCAGATAGCCGACCTTGTACTCCTCGCCGTGCACCCAGAACGAGTACGGGTGCTCGGCGTGGTGGCGGGAGAGCGCCCTGATCCCGTAGGGGCTCAGGAACTCGTCCTCGGAAAGGAGCCGGGCCAGCACGCGCACCAGTTTCTTCTCGTCCAGCACGGACAGCAGCCGTGGGCCACCCGCGACGCCGGACTGCGCCGCGGTCACCGTCACGGACAGCGAGGGGTGGCGCTCGGCGAACCGTCGCAACCGGTCGCCGAGACCGGAGAGACGCTCCAGCTGATCGGGCTGGAAGACGGTCGACGCGCACAGCGGCAGCAGCCCCACCATGGAGCGGACCTTCAGCCGCACCGCATGCCCGTCGGGCAGCCGCAGCACGTCGTAGTAGAACCCGTCCTCCTCGTCCCACAGTTCGTCGTGCAGGTCGCCGACCCGGTCCATCGACGCCGCGATCCACAGGTAGTGCTCGACGAACTTCAGGACCAGCTCTTCGTAGGCCGGGTTGAGTTCGACCAGCTCCATGGCGATCTGGAGCATCGACTGGCAGTACAGGGCCATCCACGCGGTGCCGTCCGCCTGTTCCAGGGTTCCGCCGGTGGGCAGGGGGGCGCTGCGGTCGAAGACGCCGATGTTGTCGAGGCCGAGGAAGCCGCCCTGGAAGATGTTGCGGCCGCCGGGGTCCTTGCGGTTGACCCACCAGGTGAAGTTCGTGAGCAGCTTCTGGAAGGTCCGTTCCAGGAAGGCCCGGTCGGCCTGGCCGGTCGTGCCCTTCTCCACGGTGTAGACGAAGTACGCGGCCCAGGCGTGCACGGGCGGGTTGACGTCGCCGAAGTTCCACTCGTACGCGGGGATCTGTCCGTTGGGGTGCAAGTAGGCGTCACGCAGCAGCAGTTCGAGCTGCTCCTTGGCGAAGCCGATGTCGACGACCGACAGACCCACGGCGTGGAACGCCAGGTCCCATGCGGCGAACCAGGGGTACTCCCACTTGTCCGGCATGGAGACGATGTCGTCGCTCACCATGTGGAACCACTCGTGGTTGCGCATCCCCGGCCGCGGTGGGCTCCACGGGGTCAGCTCGTGCTCGGCCAGCCACCTCTCCAGGTCGAAGCCGTAGTACTGCTTGGACCAGAGCATGCCGGACAGGGCCTGGCGCAGCACGCGTGCCTCGTCCTCGCTCGCCCGCTCGGGCGTCAACTCGCCGTAGAACGCGTCGGCTTCGGCGATGCGGTCGGTGAAGACCGTGTCGAAGCCCCGCGACAGAGAGAGCTTCGCGTCCGCGGGTCCGAGGCGCAGCCGCAGCGTCTGAGACCCTCCCGCGGGGACACTGAGCGTGTGGTGGGCGGCGGCCTTCGTACCCTCCCGCGCCGGGTTGACGGCGCTCTCCTCGCCCTCGACGACGTACCGGCCGATGGAGTTCTTGACGTAGGGGGAAGCGTTGGGCGAGCCGAAGAGCCGTTCGTTGTCGGTCTCGTTCTCCGTGAACAGCAGCGGCACCCCGTCGGCGCACCGCAGGGCGTAGCTGCCGAGCTCGGGATGGTCGGCCCGGATCGTCGGGTGCGGCCCCTCGGCGGCCCGCAGCCGTGGCCCGCCCCGCTCGTCCTGCTGCTCGCCCCAGGACCAGGTGTTGCGGAACCACAGGGTGGGCAGCACGTGCAGGGTCGCCTCTTCGGGGCCGCGGTTGGCGACGGTGATCCGCATCAGGATGTCGTCGTGGTCCGCCTTGGCGTACTCCACCGTGACGTCGAAGTACCGGTCCTCGTCGAACACTCCGGTGTCCATGAGCTCGTACTCGAACTCCTGGCGCGTGCGGTTCCGGTTGACGGAGACGAGGTCGTTGTACGGGAACTCCGCCTGCGGATACTTGTAGAGATACCGCAGGTAGGAGTGGCTGGGGGTGCTGTCGAGGTAGAAGTAGTACTCCTTTACGTCCTCGCCGTGGTTGCCCTCGCCGTTGGTGAGCCCGAAGGCGCGCTCCTTGAGGATCGGGTCGCGGCCGTTCCACAGGGCGAGGGCCAGGCACAGGCGCTGCCTGTCGTCGCAGATGCCGCCCAGACCGTCCTCGCCCCACCGGTAGGCGCGTGAACGCGCGTGATCGTGCGGGAAGTAGGACCAGGCGTCGCCGCCGGAGCTGTAGTCCTCACGGACCGTGCCCCATTGCCGTTCGCTCAGATACGGGCCCCACAGGCGCGACCGTGCGCTGCCGTCACCGATCGGTCCGATCCGCCCGGCGTGCGTCCGCGTCTTCATGCGCGTCTCCCTGCCTCGGTCAACCGGATGCGCCAGTCTTGGCAAGGGGCCCCGGACCCGCCTCACCTTCCGGGGGTGAGCCTTCCGGTGGGCCGCCTGCCGCATGCGCGACGAGCGTGACCCCGATGGCGTACGCGGCCAGCAGCGCGCCAACCACGAACAGGCCGGTCCACGTCGAGAGGAGCAGCGCGATCAGGGCCGCCACGGCGACACCGCCCACCCGCAGCACGTCGGCGTGCCGGGCCACCCACGGCCGCACCCGCGCCCCGTCCACCCGGTCGCCGGCCTTGGCCAGGAAGTGGCCCGTGGCCCGCGCGCCCTGCGTCACATACCGGCGCAGCGCCTTCGGCAGCCGTCCCGGCCCCACCAGGTACGCCAGCACGGCGATGGCGACGCCCAGCCACAGCAGCTGGTCGCCGCGCTCGCGCAGGGTCTCGAAGACCGTCCACATCGCGGCGCGCGCGCCGTCGCGGTAGACGCCGTCCGGCACCTGGCCGAGCAGTTGGTCCCGCACCGCCCGCAGCACGGCCGTCAGCACCGTGACCGTCACCACCAGCCACAGCCCGAGCTGGAGCAGGGTGCGCCGCCGCCGGGGCGAGATCCACAGGGCGAGCCCGAGCAGCACCGGCACGGCGATCACCAGGCCCACCACGGCGCGCTTGAACAGCAGGACGGCCTCCTGCAGTTGACCCAGCTCGCCCCGGTTGTAGATGCGGATCTGCGCGAAGTTCTCGGGCAGCGACACGTCGAGCGCCGCCTCGATGCGCTCGTGCAGGCCCGAAGGGATCTCGCCGGAGGAGAGGGGCGGCAGGTCCAGCTTCTTGCCGAACATGGTGGGCAGTTGTTCCTCCAGGGAGCGCAGCACGTTGTTGACCACAGGCAGCAGGTTCAGGGTGACCGTGTCGCCGTCCACCCGCACGTTCTCGTTGCGTTTCTCCAGCACCTCGACGATCCGCTCGTGGGCGCGGCGGTTCGTCGCACGCCACAGCTCCTGGAACCGGTCGTCGGCGATCAGCTTGGAGACGGAGTCCCGCACATAGTCGTGGACCGCACCCGTGACCGGTGCCGCGAGGAAGGAGGCGCGCGGGGGCAACGCGTCCGACAGCCGCTGCTCGACCTCCAGCTGGTCGAAGATCTCACGCGCCAGATACGTGGAGACGGCGGCGTTCACGTCGGGGTCCTCGGGCAGGGGGCCCACCGTGGCGATCCAGCGGTCCGTGTTCAGCGTGGTACGCGCTCCCCACACCCCCACGATCGAGGTGACCGCGAGGACGGCGACCAGGGCGATCAGCACGGCCGCGACGACGCGCCGGACGGCCAGCAGACGGACCCTGCGCCGCCGCTCGGTGCCCGAGCGGTCACGCAGCCGGTCGACCTCCGCGCGCAGGCGCTCGAGCTCGGACTCGGTGGCGCTGCTGCGGGTGTGGCCCTCTGGTGTCTCTGGATGCGTCATGGGCGTGCCACCTCCGCCCCCCACCGTCATGGCGCTCGCGCCCGCTTCCCTCACCTGCGGCGGGTGACGCGCCGGGCCGGGTGCCGACGCTGTGATGACGGACGTGACGGCGGCAATCCCCCGAGAGGAGACACGATGGCTGGGATCGGACCGGTACAACTCCTGACGGTCGAGTTCGGACCCGACGCCAAGTTCGAGGGCCGGATCATCGAGGAGTTGGCGATCCTCGAGGCGAACGGACAGATCCGCGTCCTCGACATGCTCTTCGTCCGCAAGGAACCCGGCGGCACTCTCTTCTCCCTCGACTTCCAGGCGGAGGGGATGGGCGAGACGGTCGCCGCGCTGCTCGGCATCACGACCGAGGAGGTCCGAGCCGCGGAGGAGGCCTACCCGAGCCTGGCCGGGGGGAATGCCTTCGGCCTGACCCTGGACGAGATCAGGGAGATGGCCGAGTCCCTCGACCCGGGGGCCGCGGCGGCCTTCGTCCTGCTGGAGCACGTCTGGGCCAAGTACCTGCGCAAGGCCCTGCGCGACGCAGGTGCCGTCCCCGTCGCCGAGGGCTTCCTCACCGATGAGGCGCTGGCCCCCGTACTGACCGAACTCACGGCAATGGCACAGAAGTTGGGCGACCCGGTCACACCCTCGGTACGGCCGGACCCGACGACCCGCAACCAACGCAGGAGGTCCTGATGGCCGATCTCGTCGTACTCGGATTCGCGGACAAGGAGAAGGCGGAGGGCGTGCTGAGGCTCTCCAAGGAACTGTCCCGCCAGGAACTGCTCGACCTGGAGGACGCGGCGCTCGCCTGGCGCACCATGGACGGCAAGCTCCATGTGAGCCAGACCTTCAACACCACGGCCACCGGGGCGGCAGGCGGAGCGCTGTGGGGCTCGCTGTTCGGACTGCTCTTCCTGATGCCGGTGTTCGGTGCCGCGGTGGGGGCCGCCACCGGCGCCATCGCGGGAAAGCTCAGCGACGTCGGCATCAATGACGCCTTCGTCAAGGAGATCGCGGGCACCCTCGAACCCGGCCGTGCCGCCGTCTTCGCCCTCGTCCGCCGCTCCACGCCCGACCGCGTCCGTGACGCGGTACGCCCCTTCAACCCCACCGTGATCCGCACCTCCCTCACCAAGGACAGGGAGGAAGAGCTGATCGCGGCACTTCAGCCGCAGTGACCCGAGCGGCCCGGCACTCCGGGCCGGGCGCTCCGGCAGGCGCCGTCTCCCCCGGGAACTTCACCCGGGTGAGATGGCGCCTGCCGTGCGTTCGCACGTCCGTACGCGCCCCATACTTGCCGCAGCCGCACCACTTTGCTCCGAGAGCGAGGTGCCGTCCATGGCCGCGTGCCCACCCTCTTCTCATGACACCGGCCCGACTCCGGCATCCGCCGTCACGGCGCCCGCGGTGCCGACCTGGCTCGTGTCCAGGCCCCGGCTGACCGATCGCCTCACGCGAGGCGCCCTCGGACCGCTGACCGTGATCGTGGGTCCCGTCGGCGCCGGCAAGACAGCCCTCGCCCTGGAGTGGGCGCACACCCGGCGGCTGCCCGGACCGCTCGCCTGGGTCACCTGCGACGGCCGGTCCGAGCAGTCCTGCGTCTTCTGGCCTCGAGTGATCAACACGCTGCGCGCGGCCGGAATGGACCTGCCCGAACCGCACGGCGAACAGGCGGAACCCCTGCTCGTGGCGGCGCTCGCCGCCGATCTGCACAGGTGCGGCGAGCAGGTCTTCCTGGTCCTCGACGACTTCCAGCCCGCTCCCGGCTCCCCGATCGCGGAAGGCGTCAGCAGCCTCCTGCGGCATCTGCCGGGAGTACTGCACCTGATCGTGCTGGCCCGCCGGGACCCTCCCCTGCACCTGCACCGCGGGCGGCTCACCAGTGAGGTCACGGAACTGCGCACCGGCGATCTGGCCTTCGACGACCAGGAGACGGCGGCGCTGCTCGCGCAGCACGGCATCGACGTGCCGAAGCAGACGGTCAGCGCGCTGCGGCGGCGTACGGACGGCTGGGCGGCGGGACTGCGCCTCGCCGCGATGTCCATGGAGAAGCAGAGTGACCCGGAGCGGTTCGTGGCGCACTTCGCCGGTGACGACGAGGCCATCGCCAGTTACCTCGTCGAGGAGGTGCTCGACCTGCAGCCCGCGGGGATGCGCAGGCTGCTGCTCACCACGAGCGTCCTCGACCGGATGAACGCCGAACTCGCGGTCGAGCTCTCGGGTGAGGACGCGGGCCGGCACTTCGCCGCGCTCGTCCGGGAGAACTCGTTCCTGCAGCCCGTCGGCCAGGGCTGGTATCGCTGCCATCAGATGTTCGCGGACGTCCTGCGGATGTGCCTGCGCCACGAGAAGCCCGGTCTGGTCGCCCCGTTGCACCGCCGTGCCGCGGCCTGGCTCGGCGAGCACGGTCTGCTGGCCGACGCCGTGCGGCACCTGCTCGCCGCGGGCGACTGGGACCAGGCGGGCCGGCTGATCGTGGACCGACTGGCGATCGGCCAGGTCCTCGGCCTCACCAGGCAACGGCTGCCGGGCGAGCTGACCGGACGGCCGCCCGAACCACCGTCGAAAGGAGACCCCGAGCCCGCGCTGCTCGCCGCGGCGGTCGCCCGCGCGCGCGACGACGACCCACTGTGCCGCCGATACCTCGACCTGGCCGACGGACTCCTTGCCGACCTGCCGGCGGACGAGGAACGCACGGCCCGGTGCCGGCTGGCCCATGCCCTGATCCGGATGGAACAGCTGCGCTCCCCGAACCCCCTGGAGGCGCGTGCGGCGGCGGCCGACGCGCAGTCCGCCCTCGCGGGTCTGCCGCACACGGCCCTGGCGCGCCACCCCGAGATCATCGCGCTCACGCTGACGATCCGCGGCGGCGGCGAGCTGCGGGCGGGCAGCCTCAAGGCGGCGGAGGCCTCCCTCACCGGAGCGCTCAAGGCCGCGGGAGCCGCCGGGAACGGCGCGCTGCGCCGCGACTGCCTCGTCGAACTCGCGCTCCTCGAAGCACTCCGCGGCCGTTTCCGTGCCGCCGACGAACTCGCCGCCCAGGCCACCCAGCCGTCCTTGCCCGCCTGGGCCGTGGCCGAGCGGGCGCAGGCGTCCCTGCACCTGGTGCGCGCCTGGGTGGAGCTCGCGCGCGCCGAGCCCGGCCGGGCCAGACTCGAACTCCACGCCGCCGGTGCCGTGTTGCGGGGACGGCCCGACGCGTTCCTCTCCGACGTCGCCGCCATGGTGACCGCGCTCGCCACGGCGGCCGAGCAGGACCGTTCGGCGTCCGCTGCGATCGGTGATGTGGTGGCCGCCTCCCGGCTGCCCCGGCCCGTGCTGCGGTCCCTGACGCCGGCGTGCGTGCCTCTGCTCGACTCCGCCCGCCACAAGGTCGCCACTGCCACACCGTCACGCCCGGCCGCCCACCCGGCTCTCACCCCCGCGGCCGCCACGCCGGCGATCACCGAGCGCCTCAGTGCCCGGGAGCGCGACGTCCTGGACCGGCTGGCGCAGATGATGACCACCGAGGAGATAGCCGAGGAGCTGTACCTCTCGGTGAACACGGTGAAGACGCACCTCAAGAGCGTCTATCGCAAGCTCTCCGTGACCCGGCGCTCAGCAGCGGTCCGGCGCGCCCGCGAGCTTCAACTCCTCTAGGACATACGGGTGTTGACGTACTCCTGTGACAGACAGGCGTCTACACGAGCCCCAGCGCCCTGGCACGCTGAACGGCCTCGGCCCGGGAGCACACGCCCAGCTTGCGGTACACGGAGCGGACGTGGCTCTTGACCGTGTTCACCGAGACGTACAAGCCGTCGGCAATCCGCCGTAGCGGAACATCCTGCTGAAGGCGGCACAGCACCACCAGCTCACGCTGCGTCAATCGCTCCGTGGGCCCAGGCCGCTCACCGGGCCGCTCCGGCTGCGCGGGGACCAGAGCGAGTACCGCCGCCGCCTCGCTCACCAGCGCACCCGCGCTGCGGACATCGCCCACGTCCCCGGCGATCCGCACCAAGGTGCCCGCGACCCACACCAGGCAGGTCGTCATGGTCGAGTCGGCCGCCCGCGCCTCCCGGCTGAGCAGGCTCAGCCGCCCGTGCAGGGCGGAGACCTCACCCACCGCTCTCGACGAACCACTTCCCGGCTCTGTACACAGCGCCGTGGACATGCCCGTCACCTCCCCATGTGCAGGGCATATGCACTACCCCTACACCGTGGGTCCGCCACTACGGCTGCGGAAGAGGCTGTTCGGCTCTATTTGCCTGGAACTCGTTCTAGACGCCCGGCTCCGGCAATCGGCGCACCTCGATGAGTTCGAGGCCCAGCGCCTGGATGCGGTCGAGGATCCCGTACAGCGCGGCCTGGTCGAGTCCCGCGCCCATCAGCACCGTCTCGGCCGGGCGCAGCACCACCGTCATCTCTCCGAAGGCCGAACGGAAAGCCTCCCCGATCCGGCCCCGCACACGGATCTCGAAATCGGCGCCGCCAGGTGGTGTCCCTGCCGGTTCGGGCCCCGAGCCCTGCTGTGCCCCGCCCATGGCGCCACCTCCTGTGCGACGGCTCTGCCATCGGCCGCCATTCTCGTGGCAGCACGGGCGACAGCATCACCTTGTGCGGGTGACGGTGCCATCACCTGGGGCTCCTGGCTCATCCCTTGCGGGTGAACCGGCCGGGCGCCGTCAGGCGGGATGCTCCGGACCCACCCAGGAGGAGGTTCGACATGACTGAGCAGATGTCACCGGGTCAGTCGCGTGCCAACCCGCCCGAACCACAGCCCCGCATCAATCCGGTCGCCGTCGGCGGTGTGGTCTTCGCGGTGTGCGTACTGGGCATCATCGGCTCGTTCCACTTGATCGCGGGACTCACCACGATCCTCGAGGACAACTACTACCAATCGCAGAACGAGTATCCCTTCGACTTCAACCCCAACGTCCGCGGCTGGATCCAGATGCTCACCGGTGCCCTGGTCCTGGCGGCGGCGTTCAGCATCTTCTCCGGCCACACCTGGGCCCGCGCGGTCGGGATCGGCGTCGCGGCACTCAGCGCCATGGAGCACTTCTTCTTCACTCCGTACCACCCGATGTGGTCCGCCATCATCATCGCCCTGGACGTCCTGGTGATCTGGTCGCTGGCCACGTACGGCCACCGGCAGGCGCACAAGGTCTACGGGGCGCCTATGTAACGGAGGGCGCCCGTGCGGCGGAGGTCAGCCCGAGCCTGACGAGCTGACGCCAGTCCAGGCGCGGGCGCTCCCGGTACAGCCCCGGCCGCGACCTGGGCACGACCACGCGCAGGGCCCCCGGCCGCACCTCGCAGTGCACGGGGGTCGGCAGGCGCACCGCCTCGCCGTCGATGCCGACCGGGATCTCCTCCTGGTCGGCGTCGACGGACACGGCGGTGGCCGTCACCCGCGTCAGTCCGGCGGCCGACCCGCCGCGCAGCAGTCCCGCGGCCTGCGCGCCGCTGGTGACCCGGATGCCGACGCAGCCGAGGACCCCGCCGTCGAGGCGCGTCCGGCGGCCGAGACCGGCGATGTCGTTCGTGCCGTACGGGTTGTTGCTCACCAGCAGTGCCTGCGGGTCCGTGAAGTCGTACTCGCCGGCTCGAGCCGTCAGTCGCGCGCCCTTGTGGCCCACGAGGAGGTCGGGCAGCAATTGGAGGGTGGTGCGTGTCTTGTCGTCCCGGTAGGCGGGGCTCTGCACCACCTCGGCGTAGGCGCCGAACGACACGTTGTTGACGAAGGGCCGCCCGCCGGCCCGGCCGAGGTCCACCCGTAGTTCCACCCCGTCGCGCAACGCGTCCAGGGCCGTCGACGGGTCGTCACGGTCCAGGCCCAGATCGAGGGCGAAGTGGTTGCGGGTGCCTGCCGGGATCACCAGGAAGGGCAGGTCAAGGGCGGCGGCGACCTCGGCGACCAGCGCCTGGGTGCCGTCGCCGCCGGCGACGCCGAGCAGATCGGCGCCCTCGGCCGCGCACTTGCGGGCGAGGGCGGCCACGTCGATCTCGCCGCTCCCCTCCAGCAGCACCACCTCGGCGCCGAGCGCGCCCGCCCGCTCTCGCAGCGCGAACCGGCCCACCTTGCCGCCCCCGGAACGTGGATTCATGATCAGGACCGGATGGCGGAACTCGGCGGCCGGGCGCTCCGGCATCGGATCAGGGGCTTTGTGCCGGGAGAGGGCCGCACGGCCCGTACCCGCCGCGAGGAGCCACAGCCCACCGGACAGCAGGACCACCCAGGTGAGCCTGGCCTGGGTGTACTCCACCAGCACCCAGACCGGAGCAGTGAGGGCGAGCAGCACCGCGAGAATCCGTGGCAGGCCCCGCCTGCTGAGGATCCACCAGATCGCGGCGGCCGTGATCGCCAGGCCCGCGAGCCCCACGCCCAGCAGGGCCAAGGTCTTGACACCCGCGAACACTCCGAGCACCAGCACCGCGGCAGCGGCGGATGCCAGGGACGCACGGGCCAGCCATCGCTGCACTCGCATCGTCGGTTCCATGCCTCTCAGTCTGCGGCCCCGGAGCCCGTCGGGCCTCACCCCTGGCAGGCGACCTCACACCGGCGGGGTGACGCCGGGCCTCGCGGCCGCCCCCAGAGTCCTCAAGGTCTGGAGGGAGCGCGCCATGACCGAGACCACGCATCTTCACCTCACCCCGCGGGAAAGGGCGGCCCTGGGGCGGGCCGGCCGGTCCCGTGCCCGGCGGTCCGACCACGCCGAGTTCACCCCCGCGCCGGACCGCCCCGACCCGGTCGACGTGATCGAGCGCCAGTCGGCGAGCAGGCTGCGAGAGCTCGTGCCGATCCGCTACGGCCGCATGCTCGAGTCGCCGTTCCGCTTCTTCCGCGGAGCGGCCGCCATCATGGCCACCGACCTGGCCCACACACCGGACAGCGGCCTGCGGGCCCAACTGTGCGGAGACGCCCACATGCTGAACTTCCGGCTGCTCGCCTCACCGGAGCGGCATCTGATGTTCGACGTCAACGACTTCGACGAGACGCTGCCCGGACCGTGGGAGTGGGACGTCAAACGCCTTGTGGTCAGCCTCGTCATCGCGGGACGCGACAACGGCTTCAAGTCCTCGGAGCGGGCCCGGGTGGTGCGCGCGACCGTCCGCTCGTACCGGGAGTCGATCAGAAAGTTCGCCCGGATGCGGACGCTCGCCGTGTGGTACTCGCGGATCGACGCGCAGGATCTGCACGCCCTGATGTCCGCCAAGCTCGACGCGCGGACGCGGCGAAGGGTGTCCAAGACGTTCAGCAAGGCCCGTACCCGCGACCATCTGCAGGCCATGGAGAAGCTGGCCCGGGTGGTCGACGGCCAACTGCGGCTCGCGCCCGACCCGCCCCTGATCACCCCCCTCGACGACCTGCTGCCGGGGGTCGAGCGCAAGCAGCTGGAGCACCAGCTGCGGGAGCTGGTCGACCGGTACGCGCTGACGCTGCCCGCCGACCGGCGGGCGCTCCTGGCCCAGTACCGGGTGGTCGACATGGCCCGGAAGGTGGTCGGGGTGGGCAGCGTCGGGACCCGCTGCTGGATCATCCTGCTGCTCGGCCGTGACGACACCGATCCGCTCCTGCTGCAGGCGAAGGAGGCGCAACCGTCGGTGCTCGCGGAGTTCGCGGGCGCGAGCAGCCACCTCAACCAGGGGGAGCGGGTCGTCGCCGGACAGCGTCTGATGCAGGCGACCAGCGACATGTTCCTGGGCTGGGAGCGGGTCGAGGGGTTGGACGGGCGTGAACGCGACTTCTATCTGCGGCAGTTGCGGGACTGGAAAGCCATACCGCAGGCCGAGCTGATGACCCCCGACGTCATGCGGCTGTTCGGCCGGATGTGCGGGGCGACCCTCGCCCGCGCGCACGCGCGCTCCGGCGACCGGATCGCCGTCGCCGCCTACCTGGGCGGCTCCGACACCTTCGATCAGGCCCTGGCACGGTTCGCGGAGACGTACGCCGACCAGAACGAGCGCGACCACCGGGCGCTGGCCTCGGCGGTGCGCAAGGGCAGGGTGGCCGCCGTGTTAGCGTGACGCGCCGTTCGCCGGCCCAAGCCGTCGTCGCACCGAGTCCTCCTGCGCGAGCGTGCGGCCGATCGCGATGCCGAACACGACGACGGTGAAGTAGAGGATCAGCCAGGAGAGCACGGTGAAGACCGAACCGAGCGCTCCGTAGCGGTCCTCGCTCACCCGGAGCGCGCGCGGCAGCCAGAGCCCCGACAGGGCGTAGAACGAGACCGCGCCCGTGCCGGTCAGCAGCGCCCCCGGCAACAGGGGCAGCCAGGGAACGCGGCCGACGAGGAGCAAGTGCTGGGTCCACCACCACATCAGGACCGATGCCACAAGTTGCAGCGGGACACCGAGGGCGGGGCCCACTCCGAAGGCCCGGTACAACATGCCCTGCACGATCAGCATCGCCACCCATACGAGGAGCCACGCCGCCCAGCGCCAGGCCACCAGACGCACACCGGCGCGTGGCAGGTCCCAGGAGCGTTCACAGGTGCGCTGCAGGGCCCGGGTGAAGGCGGTCGCCGACAGCAGCGCCACCAGCACGCCCGCTGTGCCCCAGCTGTGCGTCGCGGTGTCCCCGCCTCCGAGCACACCCTCGGCCTGCGCCACCACGGGCCCGCCGGAGCCCACCATGGAGCGCAGCGAGCGCAGCAGTTCACGCCGCACGGCCTCCGGGCTGAACGAGGACACCGCGATGAGCAGGGGAAGCGCGGCCAGGAACGCCTGCGCCGCCAGCCGTGTCGCCATGTCGAGGATGGTGACGTTCACGAGCTGCTTGACCACGCGCCCCGTCAGCGGCCGCACCGCACCGGCGATCGGCATGACGGTGTCCTCTCCGTAGCGGGAAGCTCTCTCCTTCCGGGCACCTTCCGATCCGGCGGCCCGCCGCACGTCGCCCGCTCCGGGTGAGGTGTGCCGGTGATCAGGGCGCCGGGACGTCCATCGTCACCGGCCCGTACCGCGCGCTGGGTGCCTCCGTCACCAGGGCCCAGTAGCGGTCGCCGTAGGACCAGTGCCACCACTCCGTGGGGTAGTTGACCAGGCCCGCGGTGGCGAGGGCCGCGGTGAGGGTGCGGCGGTTGCGGCGGGCCGCCGGGGAGAGCAGCGGGCTTTCCATGTAGCAGGCGCCCTCGCTCTCCTCCGGGCTCGCGTTCACCGGGGTGCCGAGGTCGAGTTCCGTGCCGGATGTCGTGCACAGGGTCAGGTCCACCGCCGCCCCCGCCACGTGCGGGCCCACCTCGGGTGGGGAGAGGGAGCGGCTTGTCTGCCGGCGGAGGTACTCCTCCGACCAGTCGGGGTTCGCCTTGCGCAGCTCGGCCGCGTACTCCTCGAAGTACTGGATCTGCAGGGCCAGGGGCCGGAATCCCTCGGTGACCAGGAGGCGCAGCCCTTCGGGCAGCAGCCGGGCGGCGCGGGCCAGGCGCCAGGCGACGCCCTCCCGCAGTTGGGCGTAGGCCCCGTCCGGGTCGGCGAGGCGGTCGTCGACGTCGACGAAAGGCAGTTGACGCAGGTCCACGAGGGCGTCGCCGCAGTCGTGGACCGGTATGCCGACGACTCTGGGATCGTTCATGAGGATGATCGACGACATCTCTGCCCCTTCGTGGCGACGACGGCGGGCACAGCTCCGGGGACGGGCTGCCGCCCGGCCCCGAAGTCCCCTCCGTGCCCTGGCAGGGGCGCTACGCGACGAGCGGCCCACACGACCGACGGTGTCGGTGGTGTGGGCCGTACGAGGCATCAGTGGCCTTCCCCCGTGCTTCCCCCGATGAATTCCGCTGAGTCCCCCGTTGTTTCCTGCGATCCCCCGTTGCCGTCGGCGTGTTCACCCGCCGACAACCACAGCGTGACGCAGGCCGCTGCAAATTCTCTGCAAGTCCGGGGCAAGCGGATTGCAGGACCGTCATTTCGGGCGGCTCAGAGCCCCGGCTCGTTCCGTTCGCGTGCCTCGTACGCGGTGAAGACCTCCCGCGCCTCGGCACGCAGCGCACCTGCCGCCGCCCGGTCCCCCGCCGCCTCGCGCGCCGCCGCGAGGTCACGCAGGGTGCGGGCGCGGGGAAGCGGAAGCCCCAGGTCGTTCCAGAGGTCGGCGGCCGCGGTCAGGTGCTGTTCGGCGGCGTCCAGGCGGCCCGCGGCGAGCTCGCACTCGCCGAGGGTGCGCATGCCAAGGGCCTCGCCGAAGCGGTCGTGCTGGCCGCGGCAGATGTCGAGAACGTCACGGATCTCGGCCTCCGCTTCGGTACAACGTCCCAGCCGGATGCGGGACTTGGCCCGCGCCTGCATCGCGTACGCGAGCATGAGCGGGTCCCCCAGGGTGCTCAGCAAATCCACCGCGCGCCCCGACAGCTCCTCCGCCGCCGCGTACTCGCCGAGGG
Organism: Streptomyces sp. NPDC002853; assembly: GCF_053591915.1. Taxonomy (NCBI): domain Bacteria; kingdom Bacillati; phylum Actinomycetota; class Actinomycetes; order Kitasatosporales; family Streptomycetaceae; genus Streptomyces; species Streptomyces sp. NPDC002853. The sequence goes on from NZ_JBSFUS010000013.1 coordinate 163,953, forward strand.
CGCGGTGCACCAGGCCGAGCGAGCGCAGTGTGAGGGATTCGCCGCGTCGGCTGCCGAGCCTGCGGTAGGCCCGCAGCGATTCGTCGAGGAAGGAGCGGGAGGCCGCGAAGTCGCCGAGTTCGAGCTGGACGGATCCGGCGTACCGGCACGACAGGCCCAATCCCGGATCGTCGTGGAGCTCGCGGAACCCGTCGACGGCACGCACCAGCGTCTCCTGTGCCGCACGCAGCCGCCCCGCCTCGCGCAGGGCGCTGCCGAGCCCGGCGAAAGCGGCGGCACGACCGCGTACGTCACCGAGTTCGGCGCAGAGCCCTGCCGCCTGCTTGAAGTAGCCCTGGGACTCGGGGAACCGGTCCTGTTCGTAACGGAGTTGGCCGAGACCGATGAGCAACAGCGCCTCGCCCGCCCTGTCCTCGGCACGGCGGGCCGCGGCCAGCGCCGCGTCATGGGTGCGCCACCACGCCTCGAACCGGTTGCCGACGGTGTACGCGGAGGAGCACAGCGCCGCCGCGGCCTCGCAGGACAGGGTGTGCAGGTCGAGGGCTGCCGCGCGCTCGACGGCGGCGGCTATCGCGTCGGCCTCGGCCTCGAACCAGGCGGCCGGGTCGGCCAGTGCCCGCTGGGTGGCTTCGGGCCCGACGGGCCGCACGAGCTGTCGCAGGGAGCGGGCGGAGTCGTTGGAGCTGGTGGAGTCCAGGAGCCCGCGGTGCAGTTCGACCGCGCCCGAGGGCGTGGCGGACGCGGCGAGGCCGGTGAGCCAGAGCCAGGCGCCCAGCGCGCGGCCGACGGCGGCGGCCCGTTCGGCGGGCGGATCCTCGGCGTCGGCGCGCTCGGCGGCGTACACGCGGACCAGGTCGTGGGGCCGGTAGCGGGGCTGGCCCGCGCGGTCGACGCCGGTGCAGTGCAGGAGCTGTGCGTCGATGAGCTGCTCCACGACACGGTCCGCCTCCGCTTCCGGGACGTCGAGCAGGGCGGTCACCACCCACGCGGCGACATCGGGTGCGGCGAGCAGGCCGAGGCGGCGCAGGGCGGTGCGTGCGGGGGCGTCCAGGGCCCGGTAGCTCATGCCGAGGCCGGCCCGGACCTCCAGGTCACCGACGGCGAGTTCGTCCAGGCGGTGGTGCTCGTCGGCGAGCCGGTCGGCCAGCATGCGCGCGGTCCAGTGGCGGCGGGTGGCAAGGCGGGCGCCCGCGATCCGGATGGCCAGCGGGAGCCCGCCGCACAGCTCGACGATGCGCCGGACGGCTTCCGGCTCGTCCCTGACGTGCCGCTCCCCCGCGACACGGCCGAGAAGCTCGGTGCCCGGCCCGGTGTCGAGGACGTCCAGATCGGTGCGGTGCGTGCAGGGCAGGGCGCCCAGGCGGGCCCGCGCGGTGATGAGCACCCCGCAGGTGGCGCTGCCGGGAAGCAGCGGGCGTACCTGTGACTCGCTGGCCGCGTCGTCGAGCACGAGCAGCACGCGGCGTCCGGAGACCAGGCTGCGGAAGAGGTCGCGTCGCTCGGCGTCCCCGTCGGGCGGATCGGCCCCCAGGGCGTAGAGGAGCCGGCCGAGGACTTCGCCGGGCGCCACCGGGTCCGTGGCGCCCCGCAGTTCGGCGTACAGCTGCCCGTCCGGGTACGCCTCGGCGACCTGGTGCGCCACCCGCACCCCCAAAGTCGACTTGCCGACACCGCCGGGGCCGGAAAGGACGACGACCGGCATGGCCTCACGGGGCCCGGACAGCGCGGCCCGCACGTCGGCCAGCTGCGCGTCCCGGCCGGTGAAGTCGCCGATGGTGGGCGGCAGCAGGGCCGCCACCGGGACGCCCGCGGCATCCCGGGAGCCGGTGGCCTGCTCGGGGGCGAGCCGCCCGGCGGGCAGCAAATCCTCGTCGGCGCGCAGGATCGCCTCGTGCATCCGTCTGAGGTCCGGGCCGGGATCGATGCCGAGCTCCTGGGCCAGCACCTCGCGGCCCTCGGCATAGACGGCCAGCGCGTCGGCCTGGCGCCCCAACCGGTAGAGGGCGAGCATCAGTTGGCCCCGTGGCCGCTCCCGGGTGGGGTGCCTGGAGACCAGCGCGGTGAGTTCGGCCACCAGGTCCGTCTCACGGCCGGACTGGGCCAGCTGTGCGGCGATCCGCTCCTCGAGGGCCGCCTGCCGCGCCTCGTCCAGCTGGTCGGCCATGGCGCGCAGCGTCTCGCCGATCCCGCCGAGCGCGGGGCCACGCCACAGCGCCAGGGCGTCCCCGAGCAGTCGTGCGGCGGTTCCATGATCCCCTTCCGCGGCCGCCTGCCTGCCCCGTACGGCGAGGCGTTCGAACTCGACGCGGTCGACGAGGGTGGCGTCCGCGTGGATCAGATAGCCGGGCGGCCGGGTCTCGATGACATCGGCGGACAACGCGCGGCGCAGCGCGGAGACATACGACTGGATCAGGGAACGTGCCGTGTCCGGCGGCCGCTGGCCCCAGATGGCGTCGATCAGCGCGTCGACGGACACCACCCGTCCCGGCTCCAGGAGCAGCGCCGCAAGCAGTGCGCGCGGCTTGGGTCCGCCGAGACTCAGGCGGCGGCCCGCACGCCACGCCTCGACAGGGCCCAGCAAGCGGTAGTCGGTGTCCGTGTCCAAGCCCGTCTCCATGGGTCCTTGCCCCGCGCCGCCCCCACCGCCCCGCCTTCGATCGGCTGGTCATACTACGTCTGCCCGCAATCAACTCGCGTGCACACCAAGGGAATCAGGCCATCCGTCGGCGGGGCGCCGCGCAGGCGCGTGCGCAGGCGGATTCAGTCGGGCGCCGAAGGGCCCTGGCGGGGAGGAGAACTTTCGCCCGCGTCCTGCTCGCCCGCGGACTGCTCGGGCGCGTCCGCGGCGGGCGCGAGCGGCATGCCGCCGCCGCCCTGGAGGCGCTCCAGATCGGCGGGCCGCACCTGGATGACCAGCAGGGCGATCAGCGCGGCGACCAAGGCGAAGACGGCCGCGGCGATGAAGGAACCGGAGATGCCCGAGGCGAGGACCTGATCACCCCAGCGCCCCGGGAGCTCCCCCGTCCTGCGGAACTGAAGCTGCTCGGCCCGGGTCGCCTCCGCCATGAACCGGGGGACCTGGTCCGTGGCCTCGTTGCGGCTGGCCGTGCCGAAGACCGTGACGAGGACGGACAGGCCGAGGGAACCGCCCACCTGCTGAGTGGCGTTGAGGATCCCGGAGGCAGCTCCGGCGTCCCGCGATTCCACGCCCGACACCGCCATCAGCGTCAGCGACACGAACTGCATGCCCATGCCGAAGCCGAAGACCAGCACGGGGCCGAGCAGGCTTCCCACGTACGTGCTGTCGACGTCGGTCAGCGTCAGCCAGCCGAGCCCCGCGGCGGCCAGTACCGCGCCCACCACCATGAAGGGCTTGGGCCCCCACTTGGGCAGCAGCTGCGAGGCGAGCCCCGCGCCGACCGCGATGATCGCGCTCACCGGCAGAAAGGCCAGACCGGCGCGCAGTGGGCTGAAGTCCAGGATGTTCTGCACGAAGAGCGTCAGGAAGAAGAACATGCCGAACATGGCCGCTGCCAGGCACAGCATCATCCCGTAGACACCGGCGCGATTGCGGTCACGGAACATCCACAGGGGCGTGATGGGCTGCTTCGAGCGGCGCTCGACGGCGAGGAACAGGCCGAGCAGGATGACGGCCGCCGCGAAGGCCGCGATGGTCACGCTGTCGCTCCAGCCGTCCTCGGAGGCACGGATGAAGCCGTAGACGAGCAGCACCATGCCCACCGTCGAGGCGAGGGCGCCGAGGATGTCGAAGTGTCCCGGGTGCCGTGCGGACTCACGGATGTAGCGGGGTGTGGCGAAGGCGATGAGCAGGCCGATGGGGATGTTCACGAACAGGACCCAGCGCCAGTCGAGCCACTCCACGAGCAGGCCGCCCGCGAGCAGTCCGATGGCGCTGCCCCCCGCCGAGACGGCCGCGAACACGCCGAACGCCCGGTTGCGCTCGGGTCCTTCGCGGAAGGTCGTGGTGATCAGCGAGAGGGCGGTCGGCGAGGCGATGGCACCGCCGACGCCCTGCAGCGAGCGCGCCGCGAGCAACTGCCAGGACTCCTGGGAGAGTCCGCCGAGCAGCGAGGCGAAGACGAAGAGCAGGACGCCGAACATGAAGACCCTGCGGCGCCCGAGGATGTCACCGAGGCGCCCGCCGAGCAGGAGCAGACCGCCGAACGTCAGCGTGTAGGCGTTGATCACCCAGGACAGGGTCTCGGTCGAGAAGCCGAGCGAGGTCTGGATGTGCGGAAGAGCGATGTTCACGATGGTGATGTCGAGGACCACCATCAACTGGCACGAGGCGATGACGAGGAGTGCGATACCGCTGCCGCTGCCCCGCTTCGGGGAGGCGGCAGGCTCCGGGGGTGTCGTACGCGAGCCTGTCATGGGAGTGCCGTTGGATCAGTCAGGCAGTGAACGGCGGCGTTCACCGCTCTCAGGCTAAGCCCGGCCCTCGGACCCCGCCAATCGCAGAAATCACCGGCCGGAGTGTGACCCACGACACCCCGGCCGCGCGATGACTCGAGCGCGCCCCTCGGGTCCTATTGGCAACAACACTCCGCGAGACAGGACGGCGTCACCATGACCGAAGCCACCAAGGGCCCTGCGAGCTACTTCCCCTCGATCGAGAAGAAGTACGGGCGCCCGATCGCGGAGTGGAAGGACCTCATCGCCTCGTCTCCGCTGACCAAGCACATGGATCTCGTGGACTGGCTCAAGACCGAGCACGGCCTGGGACACGGGCACGCCAACGCTCTGGTGGCGCACACCCTGGCCGAGGCCCACGCGAAGTGAGCCGTCCTAGCGGCTCAGCACGGCGCTGCCCTTGCGGTTGCGGCGCCGGGCGAGCCGGTGGAAGGCCTTCGGGGCGCTCCGCCGGGCGGGCAGCGCGCCCGCGACCGCGTCGGCCAGGAGCGTGGTGACCGTCTCGGCGGCGCAGGTGCGGTTGGCGCCGATGCCACCGCTGGGCCCCCGCTTGATCCAGCCCACGACGTAGGTGCCCGGCTGTCCTGTCACCCGGCCGCCCTCGTGCGGGACGGTGCCGGTGGCCTCGTCGAAGGGCAGTCCTGCGACCGGCACCCCGCGGTAGCCGATCGCGCGCAGGACCATGCCCGTGCCGATCGTCCGCTCCCCCGACGCCTCCGCGACGCGCACGCCCTGGACGGTTGCGTCGCCGAGCATCTCCAGCGGGGCCGAGTGGAAGCGGAGCACGATGCGCCGACCGGGGGCGGGCGCCTGCGCCCAGTCGACGGGCTCGCGCGTGACGCCGCGCAGGAGGGCCGCCCTGCCCTTGGGGTCGGTCGACCGGTCCCCTTCGTCGATGGCGGCGGCGGTGCGGGGGTCGTGGTCGTCCACCACCAGGTCCAGGCCCGGTATGTGCTTGAGGGCGAGCAGTTCGGACTTGGTGTAGGCGGCGTCCTCGGGGCCGCGCCGGCCGAGCAGCACCACTTCGCGCACCTTCGCGGACCGCAGTGCCGCGAGCGCGTGGTCGGCGATGTCCGTGCGGGCGAGAGCGTCGGGGTCGGCGAGCAGGATGCGGGCGACGTCGAGGGCCACGTTGCCGTTGCCGACGACGACCACCCGCTCGGCGGACAGGTCGATCGCGTCCGGCGCCGCGTCCGGGTGGCCGTTGTACCAGGCGACGAAGGCCCTTGCGGAAATACTGCCGGGCAGGTCCTCGCCCGGCACGGACAGCGTGCGGTCGGCCGACGCGCCCACGGCGTAGATGACCGCGTCGTGATGGGCGGCGAGCTCCTGCGCGGTGACGTCGGCGCCCACGTCGAGTCCGAGATGCATCCGCACCCTCGGGTGCGTGTGGAACCGCGCGAAGGTGTCGCCGACCTTCCTGGTGGCGGGGTGGTCCGGCGCCACCCCGAAGCGCACGAGGCCGCCGGTCACGGGCAGCCTGTCGATCAGGGTCACTTCGGCGCTGGTGTGCAGGAGCAGGTCCTGGACCGCGTACATCCCGGCCGGTCCCGTGCCGACGACGGCGACCTTGAGCGGTGCGAAGTCCGACGGCAGGACCCGCGGGAAGGACGGTTCGTCCCAGGCGTGGAAGTTCGGCCCGTCCGGGGCGGGTTCGGGTGCCCGGTCCGCGAAGTACGCCGCGTTGATCGCCTCGTACTCACGCTGGGCGACGGGCAGGCTGTCCACCGGGAAGATCGCCTCGACCGGGCAGGCGTCGGCGCAAGCGCCGCAGCCTATGCAGGTGGCCGGGTCGATGTGCAGCATCTCCGTGCTGCCGAACGCCCTTTCCTGCGGGGTCGGGTGGATGCAGTTGACCGGGCAGACGGCGACGCAGGTGGCGTCGTTGCAGCAGGTCTGGGTGATGGCGTAGGAGGTCATGTCGTCGGCTCGACTCGCTCGGGTCTGGTGAGGCCGGCTCAAGTGAGGCCCACTCAGATCAGGCTGGCTCAGAAGAGGTGGGCTCAGATGAGGTGGGCGCGCTTGTAGAAGGCAAGGGCCGGCTTGGTGAGCAGCCGGGAGGAGGCAAGGAACTCCATCAGGCCCGAACAGCTCGACCGCATCATGGACTTGTGGTGTTCGTTGGCCTTCGCCTCGGCGAAGGCGCGTTTCTCGTCGAGCCCGGCGTTCTCGTACACCTTGGGGTTCACCATGCTGGTGACGATGTAGTACGAGGCGATGGCGACGACGAAGGCGTTGATCTGGCGGCGCAGCGGGCCCGCCGTGGAGAGGCGCTTGGTCGTCTGGTCGCGGGCGAACTTCATGTGCCGCGATTCCTCGACGACATGGATGTTGTTGATCGTGCGGACGAACGGCACGACGCGCTCGTCGCGCATCCAGTCGCGCTGCATGACGTCGAGGACCTCTTCGGCCACGAGGATCGCGGCGTAGGCCGCCTCGCCGAAGGCCACCGTCTTGAACGCACGGCCCAGTTCCATCGCGAACCGCTTGGGCCGGTAGGCGGGCGCGCCCAGCTTGCGGGCGCCGCGGGCAAACATGATCGAGTGCCGGCACTCCTCGGCTATCTCGGTGAGCGCCCACTGCACTTCGTCGCTGGCCGGGTCCTTCATGTACACGTCGCGGAGCACCATTTGCTGGAGGATCATCTCGAACCAGATGCCCGTGCTGGCCACCGACGCGGCTTCCTGCCGCGTCAGCTCCTTGCGCTGCGCCTCGGTCATCTCCTGCCAGTAGGCCGTGCCGTACAGGGAGCACCATTCCGGGCTGGCGCCGTGGAAGTCCCGGTCGAGGGGGGTCTCCCAGTCGACTTCGGTGGCCGGGTCGTAGGCCAGCTCGGCGGCCGAGTCGAGCAACCGCCGGGCCACGTCGTCTTGTTCGGGGTGATCCTGCGTTGCCGGCCGAACAGTGCTGCTTGCCATGCTGCGGCTCCTTGACTCTGATGCGTACGTCGTCGTGTTCGCTCAGGCAACGGACCGGGGCGCCGTCCCGCAATGCGCTGCGGCCCGCTTGTTAGACAGACCGTATAACAAGGAAAGCGGCGAGCCTACCCCTGAGTAAGAAGTGAATTGACGCAAGTTCTTGCAGCAATAACCCCGCCCCCAAGACGGATGGTTGAAATATCTTGCAGAAACTGTTGACGCGTACATGAGTGAGAGGCAGGCTCCCACTCGGAATCCCCCCACGGCAGCCTCCCCCACGAGTAGTTGCCTTCTTTGGGCACAGCTGTGCCCGGTCCCGAAGGAGCCGCAGCATGCAGTACCGTTCCCGCCTGCTTGGCGCGACGTCGGCCGGGGTGCTGGCCGCGGCCGGGCTCGCGACGTTCGCGCCCTGGCAGTCGCAGGCGACACCACCCGGCGAGAAGACCGTCACCGCCACCATGTTCGAGCGACAGTTCGCGGACGTGGGCAAGGCCTGTACCGAGCAGCTCGGCCCGTCGGGCTACGGCTACGTCCAGGTGTCACCCGCCTCCGAGCACATACAGGGCGGCCAGTGGTGGACCTCGTACCAGCCCGTCAGTTACAAGATCGCGGGGCGGCTCGGCGACCGCGCCGCCTTCAAGAGCATGGTCGACGCCTGTCACCAGGCGGGCGTCAAGGTCATCGCGGACGCCGTCGTCAACCACATGGCGGCGGGCTCGGGCACGGGCACCGGCGGCACGCAGTACGGCAAGTACGACTACCCCGGCTACTTCCGGGACGCCGACTTCCACACCTGCCGCACCAGCATCAACGACTACACCAACCGCGACAACGTCCAGAACTGCGAACTGGTGGGCCTGGCCGACCTCGACACCGGCAGCGACGCGGTGCGCGGCACCATCGCGGCCTACCTCGACGACCTGCGGTCCCTCGGCGTGGACGGCTTCCGCATCGACGCCGCCAAGCACATGGCCGCCGCTGACGTCGCCGCCATCAAGGGCAAGATGAAGGATCCCGGGTTCTGGGTGTCGGAGGTCATCCACGGCGGCGGCGAGGCCGTCCAGCCCGACGAGTACACCGGCGTCGGGGACGTCGACGAGTTCCGCTACGGCGGGCACCTCAAGAGCGCCTTCCAGGGCGGCGACATAGCCCAGCTGAAATCGGTCGCCGACGGCAAACTGGGCAGCGGCTCGGCCCGTACGTTCGTCGACAACTGGGACACCGAGCGCAACGGCTCGACGCTCACCTACAAGGACGGCGCGACCTACGCCCTGGCCAACGTCTTCATGCTCGCCTCCCCTTACGGCTCACCGAACGTGTACTCCGGCTACGAGTGGTCCGAGAAGGACGCGGGTCCGCCCGGCGGCGCGGACGGCTGGACGAACACCCATGCCCAGCAGGCGATCACCGGCCTCGTCGGATTCCGCAACGAGGTGGGCGCGGCCGAGCTGACCGACTGGTGGGACAACGGAGGCAGCGCCCTCGCCTTCGGCCGCGGCGACAAGGGGTTCGTCGCCCTCAACAACGGCGACGGCGAGCTGACGCAGACCTTCGCGACGTCCCTGCCCGGCGGCACCTACTGCAATGTCGCCAAGGCGCCCGCGGACGCCTGCGAGGGCAACACGGTCACCGTCGGGGACGACGGGAAGATCGGGACCACCCTGCCCGCCCGCAGCCCCCTGGCCCTGCACACCGGGGCCAAGGCGGGCTGACCCTACGCCAGGCGGAACACCGGATGACGGGGCGACTCGGCGGCGAACTCCTCGTCCGTCGAGTCGCCCGTCACGTCGAAGTAGGGGCGGGTGACGGGCACTTCGCGCCAGTACTGCCGCAGTACGGGGACGCTTTCCTCGGGGCCGAGCTCGATCACGCGCACGGTCTGCGACGTGCCGCCCCTGCTGAGCTCGATCTGCCCGGCCGCGCGGGCGTTGCGCACCCAGTCGCTCACCCCGTACGCGCCGACGACCCAGCGCTCGCCCCCGGCCGACATCACGTCGACCGGGGTGGAGAACAGGCGGCCCGACTTCCTGCCGCGCACGGTCAGGATGTACCGGTAGCTCTTGCCCACCCCGCGCCGGGTCATCGCCCGGAACACACCGTTGATCAGACGCGTCCCGAATCCGACGCGATACGTCTTCGCCATCAGCCTTCTTCCTGTCGGGTGACCGGCGGTCACCGCGCGGCCAGCAACTGAACCGCTCCCAGCCGGGCCTGGCGCGCCGGTTCGGGTGAGCCGGCTATGGCGGCCGCGGTCATGGCCCCCTCCGCGAGCAGGACCAACGGGCCGACAGTCTGCCCCGATTCGCCCGCGGCGGCCACAAGTCCGGCCATGTAGTCGTGGAAGGCGCGCTTGTGCGCCCGGACGGTGTCGGCCACCGCCGGGTCGACGGCCCCGAGTTCACCGAAGGAATTGACGAACGCACAGCCACGGAAGTCCGGCTCGGAGAACCACTCGTAGAGCCAGTCATAGACCCCGAGGACGCGCTCCGCGCCTGCGGGCCGGGCATCGGCGTACTCGGCGAGCCGCGCCCTCCAGCGCTGGTCGCGCCGTTCGAGCCAGGCGCGGACAAGCTCCGATTTCGAAGGGAAGACCTGGTAGAGGCGCTTGAGCGACACGCCGGATGCCGTACGCACCTGATCCATGCCCACGGCCTGGACTCCTCGCTCGTAGAAGAGCTCGTCGGCGGCGTCGAGCAGCCTTGCTTCCGCTTCGGCGCGATCCATGAGGGCTCCCGGCAGGGTGAGAACGTACGTTCTCCCAGGCTACTACGAGGCTGCGCACCGCCGCACCGTTGCGCGAGAACGACCGTTCTCCTATCGTGGGCGACCTCGACGGAGAACGACCGTTCTCCTCGTCTTCCTCGTCCTCCTCCCCTCGCCCCATGGAGCCAGTCATGAGCACCCGCCCCCCAGTTCCGCCGTTCACCCTGGAGACCGCGACCGAGAAGGTCCGCCTCGCCGAGGACGGCTGGAACTCCCGCGATCCCGAGAAGGTGGCCCTCGCCTACAGCGAGGACTCCCGCTGGCGTAACCGCGCGGAGTTCGTCACGGGGCGCGAGGCCATCGCCGCCTTCCTTTCCCGCAAGTGGGACCGGGAGCTCGACTACCGCCTCATCAAGGAACTGTGGGCGCACGACGGCCACCGCATCGCGGTGCGCTTCGCCTACGAGTGGCACGACGACTCCGGCCACTGGTACCGCTCGTACGGCAACGAGAACTGGGAGTTCGACGACGACGGCCTGATGCGGGCCCGGCACGCGTCCATCAACGACCTGCCCATCGAGGAGTCCGACCGCAAGTACCACTGGCCGCTCGGCCGCCGCCCCGACGACCACCCCGGCCTCAGCGACCTCGGCCTCTGACCGTGGCCCAGCGGCCCAGGAGCAGCGGCAGCAGGACGCACTGCGCGGCCACCGCGGCCCAGAACAGACCGGCACCGCCACCGCGTTCGGCCAGTTGATAGCCCGCGCCTCCCATGATCCCGCTGGCGAAGGCACCGATCCCGGCCGCGAGCCGCTGATGTCCGAACACGACCGCCGGTGCACGCGGCGACCGGTCGAGGGCCTCCAGGTCGTTCTTGAAGAAGAGGACGATCTCACCGAGGCAGACGAGCAGGGCACCGGCCATGATCGCGGTGTGGCTGCCGACGGCGAGCGTGGCCATCCCCGCGGCCATCGCGCCGAACCCCAGCCACAAGGCCCGGGCGTAGGGCAGCCGCGCGATCCGCTCCGCCAGGAGGGGCTGCGCGACGACGAGCAGGAGGGCATAGAGCGCGAGGACCAGTCCGTAGTACGTGGTCGAGGTGCGGGGCACCGCGTACAGCGCGAGGTAGTGCTGGAAGAACATGAAGACGTACAGGCTCAGCACGGTGGTCGCGAAGGGCAGCACGGCGAGCCCGGCGAACGCCTTCTCCCGGCGTGGAGGCGGCAGTTGCTGTCCGCTCCCGGCACTCCGCCCGCGCTCCGGGCTCTCGGCCGGCAGCAGGCCGTGGCCCACGGTGATCACCGCGAACAGCACCGTCACCGCGGTGAAGAGTCCGGCAGAGGCGCTGAGGACGAAGGGCGCCGCGGCCAGCGGTCCCAGGGCGATGCCCGCGTTCAGGGCCGAGCTGCTCGCGGACAGCAACAAGGGGCGCTGCCCGGCGTCCACCTCGTGTATCAGGTAAGCCTTGTTGGCAGGCAGGTAGAGGGCGGCGCCGGCCGACACCAGGAAGAGGGCGAGGACGGCGGCTGCCGGGTGGCGCAAGCCGGGCAGGAAACAGGCGAAGCCCGCCGTGCGGATCGCCAGGGCGAGCAGCATCGTGTGCCGCAGCCCGATGCGCTCGGCGACCGCGCCGCCCACCACGCCGCCCGAGAACTGCACCAGCGAGGCGACGGCCAGCACGACGCCGACCGTGCCGAGCCCCATGCCGAGCCGCTCGTGCAGCAGCACCGACATGAAGGGCAGGACGGCGAAGCTGCCCAGCGGGATCAGGAACGACCCCGCGAGCAGGAAGCGTTGCGGCCCGGTGAGCCGCGCGATGCGCGATCGCAGGCGCCCGCGCGGCTTGCCCAGGAGGGTCACTCCCGGGCGTCGGCTGCGACGAGGGGCCGTATGCTCCCGGCCGCGCTGAGCGCACGGTGCAGGGCGAGTTCCGCTGTCGCGCCCTCGGCCAGGACGATCCCGGTGCAGCCACGCTGATCACTCACGTGTTCCAGGCGGTCGCCGGGGGCCGCGGTGGGGTACCACTCGGGCGAGCCGGGGAAGGCGCTGAGGCCCTCGGGTCCGGCCCATCCGGTGAGCGTGCCGGCCCGGTCGGGGTAGACGAGGACGAAGCCGGTGGCGGGGCCGGTGGCAGCGGGTGCGTCGAGCAGGGCAGGACGCAGGCCGAGCGCGACGGCGATCATCGCGTCGTACACGTTGGTGCGCAGGGCGCGGCACAGGGCCTCGCCGACGAGCGCGCCGCCGATACGGCGGTTGATCTCGACGAGCTCCGGCCCTTCGGCGGTGAGGACGAACTCGACGTGCGCGAAGCCCTCGTCGTGGCCCGCGGTCGCAAGGACACGCCCCACCCAGTCCTGGATCAGGGCGAAGTCACCGTCCGGCAGGGCGACGGGGAAGGAGGCGGCCTCCTCGCGGACGAACGGCTCGGCGGACATCTGGCGGCTGAGCACACCCAGCAGCTTCGTCTCGCCCGCCCAGCCGAGCGTCTCCGCACTGTAGACGGGGCCGGCGAAGAAGGGTTCCGCGAACAGCCGCCCGGAGAAGGCGCGTCGGGAGGCTTCGCGGAGCGCCGCGTGCAGCTGCCGCTCGTCGCGGACCAGCCAGACGTTGCGGGACGAGGTGCCCGCTGAGTCCTTGAGGACCACTGGCAGGCCGATCTGCCGGAGCACCTCTTCGGCCGCCGCGGGCTCGGCGGGGATCGTGAGGGCGGGGCCGCGGCTCAGGTTCTGCTCGTGCAGGAGGTTGCGCACCCGGGACTTGTCCCGCAGGACGCGGACCGCGTCCGGGTCGGGTCCGGGCAGGCCGAGGCCGGCGGCGAGGTCCGCGCCGGGCACGCTCCACGTGTCGGTCGAGTTGATGAGCCCCTTCAGGTCCGGCACCGCCGCCAGGGCCTCGGCGCACGCGGCCGCATCACGGGTGTCCACGTCGACGACGTCGATCGATCCCGGTTCCAGGCGCTCCAGTTCATGCCGGTAGACGGATCGGTCGCCCGTGAGCAGACAGAGCCGGTGCCCGGCGGCGCCGGCCGCCTCCACAAGGCGTCCGAGGCCGAAGGTGAGTGCTTCCAGGGCGGCGATCGTCACGATGCCTGTCCCTCCTTCTCGTGCTTCATGTGCGTGCGTACGTCGTAGCTCCGCCGGTTCCACTCCATCGCCGACCACGGCAGCGCGAGATCGGCCAGATCCGTGATCTGGTGCGGCTTGAGGGCGCGCGGGTCGAGCGCCTCCTGGTGCCGGGAGAAGACCCGCTCGGTGTAGCGGTGCCCGGTGTCGGCGCCGATCACCAGATGCATCCGGTCCGGGTTGCGGGCCGCCTCCCAGGCCGTGACGAGATGCGCGGCCCCGGTGGACAGACCCGCGAACACGGCGTGGGCACGCAGCAGATCGACGGCACCCGCCATGGCGTGCCGGAAGTCGACCCAGTGGAGGCAGTCGTACAGCTCGTGGCGCACGTTGTCGAAGGGGATGGAGCTGCCGATCCCGGCGATGATCGCCTCGGGATCGTGGAAGTCCTCGCTCCCGAACGTGACACTGCCGAACGGCTGAAGGCCCAACAGCCGTACCTCACGGCCACGTTGGCGCAAGGGCCGCACGAGCCCACCGGTCGAGGCCCCGGTACCGACGGCGCCGACCACGGTCAGCGGGGCATCGGGCAGCGCGGCCTCGACGAGGTCGGCGAACTCCTCGTAACCCGCGTAGTGGACGCCGTCGTGATACTGGCGCATCCAGTGCACGTCGCCCCGGTCGGCGAGCAGTTGGCGCACGCGGTGCACGCGTCGCTCCTGGTCGAGCCGCAAGCTGTCGGACGGCGGCATCTGGTCCACCGTGGCGCCGAGGATCTCCAACTGGGCCCGCATCGCCGCGTCGACAGTGGTGGAGGCCACGATGTGACAGCCGAGACCGTAGCGGTGACAGGCCATGGCCAGGGCAAGCGCATAGATACCGCTGGAGCTGTCGACGAGGGTCTGGCCGGGCCGCACGGTCCCGCGCTCCATGAGGGTGCGGACCGCGCCGAGCGCCGCGTACACCTTCATCGTCTCGAAGCGCGCGAGGACGACGTTGTCGCAGAGCCGCAGCAGGTCGGGGGTCTTCATCGCGTCGGTGATGTGTTCATGCACGGTGGCAGCGGCGGCCACCACCGGGGCCGCTGCTGTGCGCAAGGGGGTCACCGTCCGACCGACCGGAGGTAACCGCCCAGGTCTTCCGCGCCCTTGACGTTGCGCGGCCCGCTGACGGCGTCGCCGTAGGACATCACGAAGAAGCGGTCCTCCTTGACGGCCGGGACCGACTTCAGGCCGGGGAGCGACTTCAGGTATGCGATCTTCTCCTTGGCCGGCTGGTCGGCGTAGTCGACGATGACGATCACCTCGGGCTTCGCCTTGATCACGGGCTCCCAGCCCACCGTCGTCCAGCCCTTGTCCAGGTCGTCGAAGACGTTGGTGGCACCGGCGGCCTCGATGATGTCGTTCGGGGCCGCATGGCGTCCGGCGGTGAAAGGCTGGTCGGTGCCCGAGTCGTAGACGAAGACCTTGGCCGGGTCGCCCTTCTCGGGCCAGGTCTTCTTCAGCGCGGTGACGCGTCCCTTGAGGTCGGTGACGAGCTTCTCGGCGCGCTTCTGCACGCCGAAGATCCGGCCCAGATTGCCGAGGTCCGTGTAGAGCGCCTCAAGGGGTGTGACGTCGACGCTCTTGTCGCCGTAGTCCCAGCACGTCTCGGTGTGCAGATAACTGGCGGACCCGACCTTCTTCAGCAGGGCGGGCGTGATGCCGCGCTCCTCGCTGAAGCCGGAGTTCCAGCCGGCGAGAACGAAGTCGGCCCTGGCGTCGGCCACGATCTCGCGGGTGATGCGCTCGGTTCCGAGGCGCTCCACGTCGGCGTAGTCCTCGCGCCAGGGTGAGCCCTTGATGGAGGGGTCGCCGAGCTTGTTCATCACGTAACCGCGCATCCGGTCGGCGAGGCCTAGGGAGAACATCTTCTCGGCGCCGCTGACGTCGTAGGCCACCGGCCGCTTCGGACGGGTGTACGTGACGTCCTTGCCGCAGTTGGAGACGGTGACCGTCTCCGCCTTGCTCTTCGCCGCAGGCTCCACCTCGGCGCCGCAGCCGGTGGCCAGAAGCCCGGTTGTCAGCAGCGCGGCGGCTGCCAGGGCTGCGCGGGGCAGCGGTGGTCGGGTCATGAGTGCGGTCCTTCTGACAGGGCGTCGGCGGGTGCCGGGGCGCCGGTGGGGGCGAGGTCGTAGACGAGTTGGGGCGTTCCGGTACGGGGGTGGTGCACGACGGTGGCGTCGACGCCGAACACCTTGCGGATCAGCTCGGGGTTCAGGACGTCCGACGGGGTTCCGGTGGCGACCAGGGAGCCGGAGTTGAGGACGGCGATGCTGTCACAGGCCGCGGCCGCCAGGTTCAGGTCGTGCAGGGCCGTGAGCACGGTGAGGCCCGATCCGCGCAGGAAGGAGAGGAGCTCCACCTGGTGGCGGATGTCCAGGTGGTTGGTGGGCTCGTCGAGGACCAGGACGCGGGGTTCCTGGACGAGGGCGCGTGCCACGAGCACGCGCTGCCGCTCCCCGCCGGAGAGGGTGAGCACACTGCGGCCGACGAGATGGGTGACGTCCAGGCGGTCCATCGCCTGGCGGCACAGGGCCTGTTCGCGTGCGGTCAGGGGCTGGTTGCCGCGTGCGTGCGGGGCGCGGCCGAGGGCCACGACCTCCTCGACGGTGAAGTCGAGTTCGGTGTGGCTCTCCTGGGTGAGCGCGGCGATCGACCGGGCGCTGTCACGCAGTTTGAGGGATGTCAGGTCCGCGCCGTCCAGGAGCACGGCGCCGGAGGTCGGCTTCAGCGCGCGGTAGACGCAGCGCAGGGCGGTGGACTTGCCGCTGCCGTTGGGGCCGACGAGCCCGACGACCCGTCCGGCGTCCACCTCGATGTTCAGCCCGTCGACGAGGGCGCGTCCCGCCGCCTCGACCGAGAGCTCCCGCAGTACGAGGGTCACCTACCGCCCTCCGAACAGATAGCCGCGGCGGCGCATCAGCACGATGAACACCGGTACGCCGATCAGTGCGGTGATGACCCCGAGCGGCAGTTCCTCGGGGGCGAAGGCGGTACGGGCGACGAGGTCGACCCAGACCAGGAAGCAGGCGCCGGCCAGCGGAGCGACGGCGAGGACCCGGCGGTGCGTCGAACCGACGAGGATGCGCACGACATGCGGCAGGACCAGCCCGACGAAGCCGATCGCGCCGCTGACCGCGACGATGAGCCCGGTGACCGCGGCCGTGAGGAGGAAGAGGCCGCGTCGCAGCGCCTCCGCGTCCACGCCCAGGCTGGCCGCGGTCTCGTCCCCCAGCGAGAGCACGTCCAGGGACCTGCTTCGGCGCAGCAGCACCACGACCGTCACCAGGACGGCACCGGCCGCGAGCGGCAGCGACTCCCAGGACGCCGAGCCGAGGCTGCCGAGCAGCCAGAAGAGGACCGTGCGGGCGGCCTGGCCGTTCGGGGAGAGGAAGACGAGCACGCTCATCAACGCCTGGAACCCGTAGGCCAGCGCGACGCCGGTCAGGACCAGGCGCAGCGGCGTCAGACCGAGCGGCCCTCGCGCGGCCAGATACACGAGCACGGTGGCTCCCAGCGCCCCGAGGAACGCGGCGGCGGACAACGCGTAGACGCCCAGTCCGGCGAACACCCCGAACACCACGACCGCGGTGGCCCCGACGGAGGCTCCGGAGGAGATGCCGAGGACGAACGGGTCCGCGAGGGCGTTGCGCACCAGCGCCTGGATGGCGACGCCGACGACCGAGAGCCCCGCCCCCACCACGGCCGCGAGCAGCACCCGTGGAGTGCGCACGTGCCAGACGATCGAGTAGCCGGTGACGTCGTCCGCCCCGATGCTGCCGCCGGTGAGGGCGGCGGTCAGGAAACGCACGACGTCCCCGAGCGGCACGACGGTGGGACCGAGCGCGATCCCGGCGAGGACGGAGATGACCAGGGCCACGGAGAGCACGGTCAGCGTGGTCAGGAGCCGGCCGCGGCCTGCTCTGCCGGTCGGTGACCCGTCGGGCACCGCCTCTGGGGAGGCGCTCCCTGTTGGGGCCTCGGATGTGGCCTCAGTCATGAAGTCCCTTCGCCCGTCGGGGTGTTCGCAGTGATGCGGCCGCTCCCGCGCGGTGCGGCACGCTCCAGTAGTCGGCGGGCATCGCCGCGGAGTTCCCGGAGATTCACGAACTTGTCCGGTCACAGACCGGGTTTGGTCCCACGGACGATCAGGCGTCGCGAGTGCTGGTCGTAGGGCTCCTCGTCGAAGCCACCGAAGCACTCCACGCCGGTGAATCCGGCGTCCTCGAAGAGCGCGCGCAGTTCGGCCGCGCTGTAGAGGAAGGAGGTGATCGAGGCCTCGCGGGCGATCCCGTCCCGTACGAGGGTCCAGTCGGTCCGCAGCCGCGTCCAGCTGTCCAGGACGGTGTCGCGCTGGACTACGTACGCGCCGTCGAGGTCGACGACCTGGGGGCGGCCGATCCAGCCTGCGAGCACTTCCTTGCCCATCACGTCGATCACCAGTTGCCCGCCGGGCACCAGCGAGTCGTGGGCGTTGCGCAGCACCTGGAAGTTGTCCCGCGGGTCGTCGAAGTAGCCGAAGGAGGTGAAGACGTTGAGCACCACGTCGTACGCGTCCGGCTCGACGTGGGTGAGCATGTCGGCCCGGATCAGGCGGACATCGGCCCCGGCGTCCTCACATGCCGCCTCGGCGCGCTTCAGCAGCGCGGCGCTGAGGTCCACCCCCGTGACCGTGTAGCCGCGGCGCGCCAGCGGCGCGAGGTAGAGGCCGGGGCCGCAGCACAGGTCGAGGACGCGGCTGCCCGCCGGAAAGGCGAGCAGCGGCGAGCGGGCGACGATGTCCGCCGTCTCCGCCCGCCGCCGCTCGGAGAACATCGTCTCGGAGAAGTCGGACCAGAACCCGTCGTCCTCGTACCAGTGCATGCTGCGGCAACCTCGATCCAGTGAGCCGTTCGGGACGTGCTCACCAGTGGTCGGCCGCGAAACGCTTCTGGTTCCCGGTCAGCTCTGGTCGTTCAGTGGGGCCACCCGACTCGACGCGCCCAGAGGCCGGCCACGTATCGGCCGTGCGCCGACCGCGTCCCCGGCCTCCCGGGGCAGTGCGACTAGGCCCCGCTCGCCTTGAGCATGTCCTCGCGCTCGACGATCTTCACGCGCTCGCGCTCCTCGGCCTCGCCGAGTGCCTTCTCCGCGGCGTCCAGGCGGTACCAGCCCTCCCACGTGGTGAAACGGATGTTCCGCTCGCCGAGGAAGGCCTCGACGGCTGACGGGTCGGGGGCGGTGGGCGTGTGGAGGCGGTCGTTCGCGTGGTCGTCGATGAGGCTGGCGACCGTCTCGTTGGCGTCGCCCTTGGTGTGACCGATGAGGCCCACGGGGCCGCGGCGGATCCAGCCGGTGACGTACGTCGACCGGAGGTGCTCGCCGGTCTCCTCGATGACCCGGCCGGCCTTGTCGGGCACCGTGCCCGACGCGACGTCCCAGGGCAGCTTGGGCAGCTCGTCGGAGAGGTAGCCCACGGCACGGTAGACGGCGCCGAGGTCCCAGTCCTTGAACTCGCCGGTGCCCTTGACGTTGCCGGTGCCGTCGAGTTCGGTGCGCTCGGTGCGCAGGCCGACGACCCGGCCGTCCTCGCCGAGGATCTCGGTCGGCGACTCGAAGAAGTGCAGGAACAGCTTGTGCGGGCGGTCGCCGACGTCGCGGATCGCCCAGTTCTCGAGGGTCTTGGCGACCATGTCGGCCTGCTTGTTGCCGCGCCGGGTCGCGATCGAGCCGTCGTCGTAGTCGATGTCCTCGGGGTCGACGATGACCTCGATGTTCGGGGAGTGGTCGAGCTCCCGCAGCTCCATCGGGCTGAACTTGGCCTGCGCGGGGCCGCGACGCCCGAAGACGTGGACCTCCAGCGCCTTGTTGGCCTTGAGCCCCTCGTGGACGTTCGGCGGGATCTCGGTCGGCAGGAGCTCGTCGGCGGTCTTGGCCAGGATGCGGGCCACGTCCAGGGCCACGTTGCCGACGCCGAGGACGGCGACCTTTTCCGCGTCGAGCGGCCAGGTGCGCGGCACGTCCGGGTGCCCGTCGTACCAGGAGACGAAGTCAGCGGCGCCGTGCGAGCCGTCGAGGTCGATGCCGGGGATGTCGAGCGCCCGGTCGGCCGTGGCGCCGGTGGAGAAGATCACCGCGTCGTAGAAGCTGCGCAGGTCGTCGAGGTCGATGTCGTTCGGGTAGTCGACATTGCCGAAGAAGCGGATCTGAGGCTTGTCCAGGACCTGATGCAGGGCCGTGATGATGCCCTTGATCCGGGGGTGGTCGGGGGCGACGCCGTAGCGGATGAGGCCGAAGGGCGCGGGCATCCGCTCGAAGAGGTCGATCGACACACCGGGCTCGACCGCCACTGCGGATTTCAGCAGCGCGTCGGCGGCGTAGATGCCGGCCGGACCGGCTCCGACAACGGCTACCCGCAGAGGGCGAGACATGATCAGGTTTCCCTTCGAGCGAAGACATGGGGCTCGTGGGGAAGCCTAAACTAAGGCAATCCTAAGTTAGTACCCGGCCTTGACCTATGACCTCATAAGGACGGCTTATGGGGTGGCGAAGGCTGGGTTTGAGGCGCCACCGCCATGGTGCGGCATGACCCCGCCCTCCGCCGCGCAGGCCGGAGGGTGCAGGGGCCCTCGGGGCACGAGGGAACTTCGCCGAGCGGCGTGTCGTTGTCAACTGGCCGGGCTCGCCCCCGAGTTGGGGCTCCGGCATCCATTCCCGCCCTTCCCGGAGGCCCGGAACCATGACCCGCGATCACCGGAACCACCCCCAGCCATCCCGGCGCACCGTCCTCGGCGGCGCCACCCTGGCCGCCCTCGCGGCGACCGGCGCCGGAACGGCCGCCGCGGCCACCACGCCGCGGGGCGCCCCCTGGCCGACCGAGTTCCCGCTCCCCGACGGCTTCCTGCCCGAGGGGATCACCATCGGCAGAAAGCAGCCGTACGCCTACATGGGCTCGCGCGCCAACGGCGCCGTCTACCGCACCGACCTGCGCACCGGCCGGGGCGAGGTCTTCTACGCGGGGGCGATTGGCACGGTCGCGGTCGGCCTGAAGGTGGACGACGACGGCCTCCTCTACATCGCCGGGAACACCGGAGTCGCCCGGGTCCTCGACACCCGCACCCGCGAGCTCGTGGCCACCCACCAGCTGACCCAGGCCGCCGGTCACTTCATCAACGACGTCACGCTGCTCGGCGACCGCGCCTGGTTCACCGACTCGCGCGACGGTGTGCTGTACGGGGTGCCGCGCGGCCGCAAGGGCAAGGTGCGCGCGCTGCCGCTCGGCGGCGACTGGGCGCAGACACCGGACGTGATCAACGCGAACGGCATCGTCGGCACACCGGACGGCCGGGGGCTGATCGTCGTCAGCAGCTCGCCGGGAAAGCTTTACCGCGTCCGCCTCAAGACCGGGTACGCCACCGAGATCACACTGGTCGGCGCGGACGACGTGGTCAACGGCGACGGCCTCCTCCGCGTCGGCCGCACCCTGTATGTCGTACAGAACCGGCTGAACTTGATCAGCGTGTTCCACCTCGACGCCGAGGCACGCACCGCCACCCTGCGCCGCACGATCACCGACCCCCGCTTCGACGTCCCCACCACCGCGGCCCGCTGGGGCGAGCGCCTCTATCTGGTCAACGCCCGGTTCACCAGCCCGCAGGAACCCGGGACGACGTTCAACGCCGTCGCCGTTCCCCTCTGAATCTCCGCTGAAGCACGGGCAGGCGGCACCCATTGCAAGATCAAAAGTGGTGTCGGGTTAGCATATGAGCGCCGCCTAGCTCGAAAGATACTCCTGTGACTGTCAATGACGACTCGTTCACCAATTGGAAGCACCGCGAGGAGATCGCGGAGTCGATGATCCCGATCATCGGGAAGCTGCACCGGGAGCGGGACGTGACCGTCCTGCTCCACAGCCGCTCCTTGGTGAACAAGTCGGTGGTCAGCCTCCTCAAGACCCACCGATTCGCGCGACAGATAGCCGGTGCGGAGCTCTCCGTCACCGAGACGCTGCCGTTCCTGCAGGCCCTCACCACGCTCGATCTCGGCCCGTCGCAGATCGACGTCGGCCTGCTCGCCGAGGCGTACAGGACCGACGACCGCGGCATGTCGGTGGCGGAGTTCACCGCCGAGGCCGTCGTCGGCGCCACGGGCGCCAACAAGATCGAGAGCCGCGAGGGACGCGACGTCGTCCTCTACGGCTTCGGCCGCATCGGCCGCCTCGTCGCCCGGCTGCTCATCGAGAAGGCCGGCTCCGGCAACGGCCTGCGCCTGCGCGCCGTCGTCGTCCGCAAGGGCGGTGAGCAGGACATCGTCAAGCGCGCCTCGCTGCTGCGCCGTGACTCCATCCACGGCCAGTTCCAGGGCACGATCACTGTCGACGAAGCGACCAGCACGATCGTCGCCAACGGCAACGAGATCAAGGTGATCTACGCCAACGACCCCTCCGAGGTCGACTACACGGCGTACGGCATCAAGGACGCCATCCTCATCGACAACACCGGCAAGTGGCGCGACCGCGAGGGGCTCTCCAAGCACCTGCGCCCCGGTATCGACAAGGTCGTCCTGACCGCGCCGGGCAAGGGCGACGTCCCGAACATCGTGCACGGCGTCAACCACGACACGATCAAGCCGGACGAGCAGATCCTGTCCTGCGCCTCCTGCACCACGAACGCGATCGTCCCGCCGCTGAAGGCCATGGCCGACGAGTACGGCGTGCTGCGCGGCCACGTGGAGACCGTCCACTCGTTCACCAACGACCAGAACCTCCTGGACAACTACCACAAGGCCGACCGCCGCGGCCGCTCCGCGCCGCTGAACATGGTCATCACCGAGACCGGCGCCGCCTCCGCCGTCGCCAAGGCGCTGCCCGACCTCAAGGCGCCGATCACCGGCAGTTCGATCCGCGTCCCCGTACCGGACGTCTCGATCGCCATCCTGAGCCTGCGCCTGGGCCGCGAGACCACTCGCGAAGAGGTCCTCGAGCACCTGCGCGACGTCTCGCTGCACTCGCCGCTGAAGCGCCAGATCGACTTCACGACCGCTCCCGACGCCGTCTCCATGGACTTCGTCGGCTCGCGGCACGCCTCGATCGTCGACGCGGGCGCCACCAAGGTCGACGGCGACAACGCGATCCTCTACCTCTGGTACGACAACGAGTTCGGCTACTCGTGCCAGGTCATCCGCGTCGTCCAGCACGTCTCCGGCGTGGAGTACCCGACGTACCCGGTGCCGGTGGCCTGATCCCGGCGGTACGACCCCGCGGTGGGGCGGCAAGGGATTCCCTTGCCGCCCCACCGCTGTCGTACGGTCACCCGCCGAGCAGCCTGCGAGCCCCCAGGGCGAGCGAGATCTCCACCAGGTCGCCGACCCGGGTGAGGCTGCGGCCGGTCAACTGCTCGACGCGGCGCAGCCGGTTGAGGACGGTGTTGCGGTGACAGTAGAGCCGGGTGCCCGCACGCTGCGCGGAGCCGTCGGCCTCCAGCCAGACGACGAGGGTGTCGAGGAGGAGGTCCCGGTCGGCGGGGTCCAGGGAGCGCAGCGGACCGAGGACCCGCTCGGCGAGCGCCTCCGCGAGCTCGGGCGATGAGACGACCAGGGCATCCGGCAGACGTTCGTCGAGGAGCACGGTGCCCCCGCCGCGCGGGCAGGCCCGCAGCGCCGTGTCGGCGAGGCGGCGGGCGTGCGGGACGGCGGCCAGTCCCTCCACGGGTGAGCCGACGCCGGCGCGGGCCCCCGGCGGCAGGCCGAGACCGGCGCCGAGCGCGGACAGTTCGGCCGCCGGGTCGCCCTCGGCGTCACCGAGCAGGATCAGGGCGTACTGGGCGTCGGGGCCGCAGTGGCGCAGCGTCCGCGTGCCCGGCGGCAGGGTGAGGCCGCTGTCCTCCCCGGCCACGGCGATCACGGCGTACCACCCGTCCTCGGGCAGCCCCAGGACGTCGGCGGCGGTGGGCAGATCGGTCAGGCGGGCGCTGCCGTCCAGCAGGCTCGCGGTCAGCAGCCGCAGGCGGTTCTCGTGCCGCCAGGCCATGCGGCGTTCGGTGCGGCGGTAGGCGTCGGCGACCACACCGCAGTGTTCGTCGACGAAGTTCCAGACGTCCGTGGCGACATGGATGAGCAGCCCCATGTCGTCGGGGTTGCCGCGGGACACCTCCTCGACCAGGCCCTGCCACACCATCGCACCGCCGAGCCGGAAGGCGTGCAGCAGCGCGTCGAGCGGCAGGCCCCGTTCGGCGCGCACCCCGGCGATCTGGATGGACGTGCGGTGGGCGGCCTCCCTGGTCTCCCCCGGCTGGAGGAGCGAGGTGACGCTGTACCGCAGCGAGCGGTGGACCTCCTGCCACACCTCGGTGGGGCGGGCCTCGATGTCCGCGCGGTAGGCGGGCTCCTGTTCGCGCAGTTCCGCCACGAGCCGGTCGGTCATCGTGGGCAGATTCCTCAGCAGGGCGCGGGCCGCACGGTGCAGTACGGCGACGGCCTCGGCGTCGAGCAGGGAGCGGGCGCCCGGTGCGAGCGGGGTGATGGCGGGCACTTCGTGCAGGGGCCCGACCCGTGACCGCAGGACGTGTGGCATGAGGCCTCCACGGGAAGTGTGCGCACTGCCGGATCTTCTTGACGCCCGAAGAATGGCATACCGCCTGGTCGGTACCTAGAGGTTGGCGGCAATCTCCTCATCACGGTCCGGCAACCCTCCGTCCCCGGCGAGGAGCCGGGACAGCTCGACGCGGGAGCGAACGCCCAGCGCGGAGAACACATTGCGCAGGTGGTGGTCGACGGTGCGGTGGCTCACCGACAGGCGCACCGCCACCTCCCGGTTGGTGGCGCCCTCCGCCACATGACGGGCGATGCGCTGCTGCTGCGGGGTCAGCGCCGCCAGCGGCCCCGGCCCCGGCTCCCCGGCCACCGCCTCGCCCGCCGCGCGGAGTTCACCGCGGCTGCGGTCCGCCCACGCGCGTGCCCCGCACCGCTCGAAGCCGACCAGCGCGTCCCGCAGCGGGCCGCGCGCCTCACGGGTACGGCGCCTGCGGCGCAGCCACTGGCCGAACAGCAGCTGCGTACGGGCGCGTTCGAACTCGCCGGGTGAGCGGTCGTGGTGGGCGAGCGCGCTCTCGTACGCGGCAGCCGTCTGCGCCTGCGGGGCCAGCAGGGCCCGGCAGCGCGCGAGTTGGGCCGGGGCGAGCCGGTCGGCGGTGGCGTCGGTCCAGCGGGTGAACTCGGCTGTGGCGCTCCGGGCCTCTGCCGTGCGCCCTGCCTGGACGGCCGCTTCCACGAAGCAGGGGACGGCCAGCATCCGCACGGCGAAGTGCCCGCGCCGCAGTCCCGGGGCGACCAGGGGTGCGAGGCGGGCGGCCGCGTCGCCCGGCCGACCGGCCGCGAGGTCCGCCCGGGCGACGGCCCAGACGGCGAGGGTGGCGGCCTGGTTGAGACCGTGCGGACCCGCGCCCGCGGCCGCGGCCTGCGCGTGCCCGGCGCAGGCCTCCGCGTCGCCCTCCACGGAGGCGGCGAGCGCGAGGACGGCGTGCAGACAGGCCGCGACGTTGGGCTGCCCGGTGCGGTGCGCGGCCCTGAGCCCTTCCAGGGCGTGCGCCCTGGCCGTGGTGTGGCGGCCCGCGCGCAGCTCTCCGTAGGCCAGGTGTTCCAGGGCGCGCGGCAGCAGGACCTCGGGGCCGTAGGCGCGTACGGCGGCCAGCGCGCGGGCGCCCGCCCCGCAGGCTGTCTCGACCTCGCCGACGACCAGGGCCGCGGCTCCGGCGCGCAGCAGCCCGGCCGGTTCGTCCGTCCCGGGCAGTTCGTCCAGGCAGCGGCGCAGCAGAGCGTGGCCTTCGGCGATGTGGCCCGAGAGGACCGCGCACATCCCGGCGCGGTACGCCTCGAGCAGGGGGTCGTCGGCGCACACGGGGAGGCGGGCCATCGCCTCCTTGTACGCGGCGGCGTCGCCCATCGCCCAGGCCGCCTCCGCCGCCCCGATCAGCGCGTGGCGGGCCGGTTCGGGCGGGAGCAGCACGGCCGCGGTGAGCAGGGCCTCCCTGGCGTCGGCGGCGGGACCGTCGGCCAGGGACAGGAGTCCGCGCACCTGGTGGACGCCGCCGTGGGCGGGTGCGCCGGCGGTGCGGGCGAGCAGGGCGCGGGCCCGCAGGGGGTCGCCTGCCTGCCGGGCCGCTTCCGCCGCCTCGGCGAGCCGGTCGGTGCGCAGCGCCGTGTCGGTGGTGAGCGCAGCGGCCCGGGCCAGGGCGGCGGATCGCTCGGCGTGCGGGCGTGGCGCGTTCGCCGCGGCGGCGAGGGCTCCGGCGAGCCGCGCGTCGTGGTCCTCCGCGGCGCAGGCGAGTTGCACCAGGCAGGAGAGGCGGTCGCGGCAGGCCGTGGCGAGGCGCGCGTGGGCGGCTCTGCGTCGGGCGAGCGGGGCGCGGTGCAGCACGGCCCGGCGCAGCAGGGGGTGGGTGAAGTGGATGCGCCCGCCCGCTCCGACGACCGCACCGGCGGCTTCGGCGGGCGCCAGTCCCGCGGGATCGCCGCCGGCCCGCAGCAGCAGGGCCAGGTCCGCGCCCGCACCCTCGGGCTCGTGCTCCCCGGCCGCCGCGGCGAGCAGCAGCAGGGCGCGGGTGTCGCCGGGCAGCTCGTCGACCCGGGCGGCGTAGTCGTGGAGGACGTCCTCCCCGCCGGGCAGCGGATCGGGCAGCGGGGTGCGGCCTGCCAGTTGGCCGGGGGTGAGGGCCGCGGCGAACGCGGCGAGCAGGCGCGGGTTGCCCGCCGCCTCGCGGATGAGCCAGGCTCCGACGACCGGGTCGGCCGAGCCGCGGGTCAGCCGGTCGAGCAGGGCGGTGGCCGCGGTGTCGTCGAGCGGGCCCAGACGCAACGTCGCGAGTCCGTACAACTCCCCGGCCATGGCGTGGTGTTCGGCGACGGTGAGCAGGACGGCCACGGGTCTCTCGGCGGGCAGCCGTCGCAGGTCGGACAGGAATGCGGTCCTGGCCGCGGGGGGCCAGGTATGCGCGTCGTCGACGCACACGAGCAGCGGGCCCTCCTGCGGGAGCGGCAGCGCCGGCGGGGCGGCCGGCTGAACCGAGGGGACCGGGACGCAGACCGCCCGCGCGTGCTCCACGAGTGCGGTGCGGCCGAGGCCGGGTTGCGCGGTCAGCGCGAGTACCCCGCCCCGGCCGGCCCGCAGGCGCCCCACCAGGGATTCCACCGCGGCGACTTCCGCGCGGCGGCCGTGCAGCTCGGGGGCCCTGAGTACGCCGGGGTCGGTCATCGAAAGGGTCACGCCGGCACGTTACTTCCGCGTAACACGGCCCGGAAGCCCCGCGTCCGGCGCATTGGGCACGCCACCAGCGGCGGCCGTCCGCGGGTGTGCGCGAGCACAATTCAGGTTGCGGGGCACGGCACGCGTCGTCCGCCGCCGGCTGACCGGCGACGGACGACGGGCCCCCATGACGGGTCATCAGGATCAGGAGCTGTGGGGGCAGTTGCCCCGGTACTCCTCGATCGTCAGGCTCGGCCTGGGCAGCGGGCAGAGGAACTGCTCGTAGCGGGTGTCGTTGTCGATGAACCGCTTGAGCCAGGAGATGCTGTACTTCGCGATCGTCGTGTTGGACGAGTTCGGCGTGAAGTGTGAGGCGCCGTTGAGCTCCAGGTACGCCTTGTCCAGGGTGCTGGGCAGCGACTGGTAGAACGGTTCCGAATGTGAGGACACGGGGGCGACGGTGTCACCGTCGGCGCCCACGACGAGGGTGGGCGTGCGCAGTTCGGGCCAGGTCTTGTCGGTGTTCCAGCCGGTCAGCGGGATCGCCGCCTTCAGCGAGGTACGGCTCTTGGCGGCCTCCAGGGTGCCGCCACCGCCCATCGAGTGCCCCATCACGCCGAGCCGGGAGGCGTCGACGCGGCCCCGGACCGAGCTGCTCTGGGTCAAGTAGTCGAGCGCGGACAGGAGTTGGCGCCCACGGCTGTCGGGCTGGTCGAGCGTCGTGTTGGTGTCGATGGTGAAGACCACGAAGCCCTGGGAGGCGAGCCGCGGACCGAGCCAGGCGATGCTGGACTGGTAGGCGGTGAAGCCCGGGGAGATGACGACCGCGCCGAAGGTGCCGTCGGCGGTGGACGTCGGGTAGTAGATGGTGCCGCCGCCGAAGCCGGACACGCCCAGCGACGAGACGCTGGTCTGCGACACGGCGTACGAGCCGCGCGAGGCCTCGATGCTGGAGACGGTGGGGGCGGGGCCACGCTCGTACGGGTTGTCGGCGGCGGCTTGGGCGCCGGGCGCGAGGCCGGTGCCGAGGAGTCCCGCGGTGGCGACCGCGGCGGCCAGAGCGGCCCGCACCACAGGGCGGGAGAAGACGTGCAGGCGCACGGAGGGGTCCTCTCGGTCGTGGCGGGGCCACCAGGGAGAGGGAGATACGCCCCGGTGGAGACCGCCGTGTTCGTTGCGGTCCCCACCGTGGCGGTGCTGACAGGGTGTCGACATCGGCGAAATCACCGGTGTCGTACGGCTTTTGACTTCCCGGGGCTCAGCCCCGCAGGGGGCCCTCGCAGGTGTAGGCGGACGTTCCCGCGCGGCCGTTGGTCCAGATGTCCACCTCGCCGAAGGCGCAGTTCATGTCGGTGAGGTTGTTGTCGCCGCCCGCGGCGCGGTCGAGGATGAAGGCGTCCACGGTCTCGGACATGTCCTTGAAGACGAGGTCGGGGTCGGCCGCGTCGCTGAGGTTGGCGGTGATCCGGCCGGTGCACACGAACCGCGGGCGAGCCGCCGACTTGGTGGAGCGGCAGTCGGGCGTGATGCCGGTCGTCGCGATGAACGAGGAGCGGACCTGGCCCGCCGTGCTGGCGCGCAGCCGGTCGACGGGGACGTAGCTGGTGTCGGGGACGAACAGGTCGTCGACGTGCGCGATCTGCTGGTCGAGGAAGGCGTCGTAGGCGCTCTGCAGCCCGGCGTCACGGCCCAGGCGGTCGCGCCAGGCGTCGAAGGCACTTGGGTTGTCGGCGCGCAGGTGGCGGTACATCTCCTTGATCAGCGCGGGGCGTTCGGTCCACAGGAACTCGAAGAACGCGCCCGCGTAGTCGTAGAAGCGGAAGCCGTCCCCGTCGTAGGTGGCGTGCAGCAGCTGGTCCACGGTCATGCGCGGCCCGCCGCCCGCGGTGTCGTCGATGATGCCCTGGATCAGGGACTTGCGGACCTTGATGCCGTCGTCGCGGGTGGCGCCGTCGAAGAACTCCGCCGTGCCCTCGTCCATCGCGGTCGTCCGGTCGCCCTCGTACCACGGCCCCTCTCCGAAGAAGCCGGGCACGGCCCAGCGGCCGTTGAGGTAGTGGGTGTACTCGTGGCGGAACAGCTCCTCGAGTGTCAGCGAGGAGTCCTGGGGGACGCGCCGCTGGTAGGTGTAGAAGGTCGCGCCCCTCTCGATGTAGACGCCGCCGTTGTCGGTGCCCATGCCCGTCAGGAGCGGGTGGAAGTTCTCGTACTCGGCGCGGGAGGCGTACAGGACCGTGGTGAGGGTCGTGTTGGGGTCACCGCCCAGCGGCTCGTGGGTGCCGACGACGCGGTGGAACTGGGCCTTGACCTGCTTGCTCGCGTAGTAGAGCTGGTCGACGGTGTTTTGGTCGAGAGCGGTGCGGACCTTCATGCCACCCGCGTCGTACGCGTAGGTCCGCGGGAAGAGGCGGCGCTCGATGTCGGTTCTGCACACCTTGTACGGCTCGCAGGCCTCGAAGGCGATCAGCCAGGTGACGACCTTCGCCCACGGGGCACTGCCGTCACCGAAGTTGCGGGCGGTGGTGTCCAGGAGCGGGCCGAGCCCGGCGACGGTCTCGGTGCGCAGGGCGTCGATCTGGCCGAACCTGCCGTATTCGCTCACCGCGTCGCGGACCACCCAGGCGTTGGGCCTGCCCTTGAGATGGGTGTGCCCGGCGAACGCCTTGAAGGCGGCGCGATAGGAGGGGTCGGCGGCCACCGCGGCGCGGAAGGCGGTGTCCTGGTTGCCGGGGTAGACGCCGAGGTAGTTCACGGTGAGCGCGGAGAGGGCGGCGCCCGCCCAGGCGGTGTCCTGCGCGGTGTCGGGGTGAGCGGCGTCCATGGTCGCCAGCACCCTTTTCACGAGCGGGAGTTGATGCTGACGCAGCCCCGAGGCACTGGCCGCCGTCAGTGCCTCGCGGAGCGTCTCGGCGTTGGAGCGGGTGACGTCGAAGGCGTGGGCGGCCGTCCCGAAGGCGTCCACGGCGCGTCGCATGGCGGCCAGGGTGGCCGGGTCGGTGATGTCGACCTCGTCGTGTGAGAAGCCCTGGTAGGAGACGGCATGCAGGTAGGTGAACATCTCCAGCAGGTGGCTGCCGTTGGTGCCGTCGTGGGACGCGGCGAGTTGGGTGACGCGCCGGGACACGGCCTGGATGTGCGCGCCCGACATGACGGGGGCCAGGCGCCGGTCCCAGGTCCAGATGAGTCCGCGCAGACAACCGTCGGCGGTGACGGCGGGATCGGCGAGGAACTCGACGAACTGGGCGGGCGTCAGGCCGGTGACGCCGTCGAGGGTGCAGGGAACCGACGCCTCGCCGACGGTGGCGCGAGGGACCTCGGGCGCGGTTTTCGCCTGGTCCGTGCGCGGGCCGGGGACGCGGCCGTCGGTGAGTCCGCCGGGGGCGGGGAGCTTCCAGGTGGCGGACTTCGGGGCCTTGGCGCGGCGGTCGACGCGGTCCAGGGGGCTCGGCTTCTCAGGTGCGGGCGCGGCGGCGGGAGCGGCCGCGCGCGGGGCGGGCTCGGGGGCGCCGGCATGGGCAGCCGGTGCGGCCGTGGCACACAAGGTCACGGATATCGCCGCGGCGACCACGGATCTGCGCAGGGTTCGGGGCTGGTGCACGACAGGCTCCTGATGTGTGGGAGGTGGGGCAAGCGGTGCGTGCGCACGACGCGAGGTCACACGGGCCCCAACCACCGTGCGGGCAGGGCCACTTGCGGCATGCGGGGCGCGCCATGTGATGCGTAACGTAGTAATGTGAAATGGCACTGACAACCCCTCAGACGCCGGGCGTCTCGCGGCTCCTCCCCCACAACTCCACTGCAGCTGGGGCGTGTTCACACCGTCCACCTGCCGGGACGGCGTGCACCGGATCCCGGGGCGAGAGGTAGGTGACCTTGTACGCTGGTGAACCACTCGGGGCGGGCGCGTGGGCCACGACCTGCGGGGTCACGAAGGGATCACCACCATGGGTCACCTCTCACAGCGCACCCTCGTCACTCCCCGGGAGCGGCTGCGCGATCAGGTCGCCCATCATCTGCGGGCCGCGCTGATATCCGGCGAACTGCGGCCCGGCGAGGTCTACTCGGCGCCCGTGCTCGCCGAGGACTTCGGGATCTCCGCGACGCCGGTACGCGAGGCGATGCTCGACCTGGCCAGCGAAGGTCTGGTGGAACCGGTCCGCAACAAGGGCTTTCGCGTCACCGAGGTCAATGAGCGCGACCTCGACCAGTACACCGAGATCCGCACCCTCATCGAGGTCCCGATGATCGGCCGCATCACCCGGTCGGCGTCGCGCGCGGACCTGGAGGAGCTGCGTCCCGTGGCGGATGAGATCGTGCGCGCCGCCCGCGATCACGACCTCATCGGCTATCTCGAGGCCGACCGCCGTTTCCACCTCTCCCTGCTCGCGCTCGGCGGCAACGACCGGCTCGTCGAGACCGTCGGCGACCTGCGCAAGCGCTCCCGGCTCTACGGCCTCACGGCGCTGGACGAACGCGGCCGCCTGATCCCCTCCGCGCAGGAGCACATCGAACTCCTGGACCTGATGGTGGCCGGGGACGCCGAAGGGGCGGAACAGTGCATGGCCCGGCATCTCGGGCATGTCCGCTCGCTCTGGGCGCGCGACACCAAGGCATAGGTCCCGCTCACGGCCGGGGCCCTACTCACCGGTTCGTTTGATTCTTCAACACATCGCGCGATTCATTGACGCGGACCGTTCACATCTTTATGGTCGCTTGACCTTCCCGGCGACCCCGCAACGGAGCACAATGAGGTCCCTCCCCCGCACGGCCCGGTTCATCGCACCCCTCCTCGTGGGTGTGCTCGCCGCGGCCGTTCCCCCCACCGCGGCGGCCGACATCGCGCCCTTGAGAACCGACGGGCCGACGACGCCCGGGCGCTCGCACGACGAGGGCTGGACGCTGACGTCCCACCGCATCGATCCGAAGGACACGCACCACGCCTTCGTCGGCAACGGCTACCTCGGCCAGCGCGTCGCGCCCAACGGATCCGGCTACGCCGCCTCCGAAGCCAAGACCGGCTGGCCGCTGTTCAGCCGCCGCTACGACGGTTCCTTCGTCTCCGGGCTCTACGCGCACAACAAGGACACCACCGAGAACCGCGAGGTCGCCGCGGCCATCCCCACCTGGAGCCCGCTCACGGTGTCCACCGGCGGACAAGCTTCCGAGACGTTCACCTCCGCCACTCCGGCCGCCCGGATCTCGCACTACCGGCAGAGCCTCGACCTGCGCCGCGGCCTGGTGCGCACCGAGCTCACCTGGAGGGCCGCCGACGGCCGGGCCACCGACCTCGTCTACGACGTCCTCGCGGACCGCGCCAACCCCCACGTCGGCGCCGTACGTCTGCGCATGACCCCGCACTGGGACGGCGAGGCGAAGGTCACCGACCGCATCGACGGACGCGGCGCCCGGCGCATGTCCGCCACCGGAAGCGGCGCCCGCTCCGAAGGGACCATGTCCGTGGGGTTCCGCACGGACGGCACGAAGACCAAGGGGGCGGTCGCCTCCACACTCCGCGCCGGGCACGGCGTGCGTACAGGAAATGAACAAACCTCACGTCCCGCCCGCAAGTTGAGCGCGCATCAGTCCGTCGCCGTGCCGGTCCGCTCCGGCCGGACCTACGAGCTGACCAAGTACGTCGGCGTCGACACCGCGCTGACGTCCCGCTCCCCCGAGCGCGACGCCGTCGCCGCCTCGCGGCACGCCGCCGGACGCGGCTGGGACGCGCTGTTCGCCGGGCACACCGCCGCCTGGCGCAAGCTGTGGCGCAGCGACATCGAGGTGCCCGGCCGGGGCGAGCTCCAGTCATGGGTGCGGTCCGCCCAGTACGGCCTGCTCTCCAGCTCCCGCACCGGCTCGGCCAACAGCATCTCCCCCACCGGCCTGAGCAGCGACAACTATGCCGGGCTCGTCTTCTGGGACGCCGAGACCTGGATGTACCCGGCGCTGCTCGCCGCCCATCCCGACCTCGCCAAGTCCGTGGTGGACTACCGCTACCGCACCCGGACCGCCGCCCGCGCCAACGCGGCGAAGCTCGGCCACCCCGGCCTCTTCTACCCATGGACGAGCGCGAGCAAGGGCAACCTCAAGGCCGAGTGCCACAGCGTGGACCCGCCGCACTGCCGCACCCAGAACCACCTGCAGAGCGATGTCGCCCTGGCGGCCTGGCAGTACTACCTCGCGACCAAGGACACCCACTGGCTGCGCACCCGCGGCTGGCCGGTGATCAAGGGCATCGCCGAGTTCTGGGCCGACCGCGCCACACGCAACGCCGACGGCAGCTACTCCGTCAAGGACGTCGCGGGCCCCGACGAGTACAGCAACGGAGTCGATGACGGCGTCTTCACCAACGCCGGCGCCGCGACCACCCTGCGCACCGCCGCCCGCGCCGCGAAGCTCCTCGGCAAGGACGCCCCGGCGGCCTGGAACACCGTCGCCGACAAGCTGCGCATCCCCTACGACAAGACGAAGCAGGTCTTCCAGCAGTACGACGGCTACAAGGGCTCGGTGATCAAGCAGGCGGACACCGTGCTCCTGATGTACCCGCTGGAGTGGCCGATGTCGAAGAAGGCCGCCACCAACACCCTCGACTACTACGCGGCCCGCACCGACCCCGACGGCCCTGCCATGACCGACTCGGTGCACGCCATCGACGCCGCCGCCATCGGTGAGCCCGGCTGCTCCGCGTACACCTACCTGACGCGCTCCATCCGCCCCTTCGTGCGCGGCCCGTTCGACCTGTTCTCAGAGGCGCGCGGCGAGAAGGCGGGGGCCTCCGACCCGCTCTCGGGCTCCCCCGCGCAGAACTTCACCACCGGCCAGGGCGGCTTCCTCCAGGTCTTCACCAACGGCCTGACCGGGCAGCGCATGCGCGAGAACAGCGTGCACCTCGACCCGATGCTGCCACCGCAACTGTCCCAGGGCGTGAAGCTGAACAATCTGCACTGGCAGGGCCGTACGTACGACATCGCCATCGGCGCCCACGACACCACCGTGCGCCTCACCCATGGCGAGCCCTTCGAGATCGAGACGCCGCAGGGCAAGCAGATCGTCAGCCGGGACGCGCCCGCGCACCTCAAGACCCGCCGCCCGGACCTGGCGCCCACCGACAACCTCGCCAGGTGCCGCAGCGCGAAGGCGAGTTCGGAGCAGCCGGGCCAGTACGCGGACGCCGCGCTCGACGGCAACACCGCCACCGCCTGGGTCCCCGAGACCACGCGTGCCACCCTCACCGCGGACCTCGGCAGGGTCTCCCGCGTCGCCGAGATCACCCCGCGCTGGACGGACGTGAAGCCGACGAAGCACACCGTGCGGACGTCGCTCGACGGTCGGCACTGGAAGACCGCCGACCCGGACGGGGCCACGGCCCGCTACGTGCGCGTGACCATCACCTCCAAGGACGCCAAGAAGCCCGCGGGCATCCAGGAGTTGACCGTCAACCGATAGACGACGGCGAGAGCGACGGCGGCGACGGTGGGGCACGAATAATGAGTGCCCCACCGTCGCTCGCGTTGCTAGCCTCCCGGGCGTGGCAGACGAGGCGTACGAGAACCCGAGGCTGGCGAAGCTCTACGATCCGCTCGACGCGGACCGCGGTGATCTGGACGTATACGCCGACATCGCGACGGAACTGAGAGCACATCAGGTCCTGGATGTCGGGTGCGGCACCGGTACGTTCGCACTGCTCCTCGCCGACCGCGGGCTGCGGGTGACCGGCGTCGACCCGGCCGCGGCCTCCCTCGACGTCGCGCGCTCCAAGCCCGGGAGCGAGCGCGTGCGCTGGATCCACGGCGACGCGAGGGACCTACCCGAGCTGCGGGTGGACCTGGCCACCATGACCGCGAACGTCGCGCAGGCGATCGTGGACCCGCAGGTGTGGGAGGGCACCCTGCGCGCCGTCCAAGCCGCGCTGCGGCCGGGCGGCCACCTCGTCTTCGAGACCCGCGACCCGGCCCGGCGGGCGTGGGAGGAGTGGAACCGCGACGCGACCCTGCGCACGGTCACCGTCGACGGCGTCGGTGACGTCGAGACCTGGGTGGACGTCACCGACGTCAGCCTGCCCCTGGTGTCCTTCCGCCACACTTACGTCCTCACCGCGAGGGGCGAGACCTTCACCTCCGCCTCCACCCTGCGCTTCCGCGAGCGCGACGAGGTGGTCACCTCGCTCACCGCGCACGGCTACGTCGTGGACGAGATCCGCGACGCCCCGGACCGCCCCGGCAAGGAGCTGGTCTTCCTCGCCCGCCGCCCGGAGCAGCGCGGTCACGTCAGCGCAGGGTCAGCCGATACGTCAGCGGCGAACGGCCGGTGATCAGGACGCGGATGCCGTCCGGCGTGAGCGAGCCGTTCATCCAGGTGTAGCGCTCCCCCGGCTCGACCACGGGAGGCTGCTTGCCGCCCTTGCGTTGCCGCGGCCGAAGGTGATCCGGTCGTCGGTGATCCGGTGGTTGCCCACCGCGTTCCGGCGTCCTTCCGCAGGCCCTCCCCCGTGTACGTAGACGGAGGTGAGGGTCCGCGGGCTGCGTGCGGCGGGCGGCTACTCGCCGTAGTACGGCAGCGTGGTCCCCGGCAGTTCGTACTCGTCGCGGCGCCCGCACATGCCGTAGCCGCCGAGGCGCGATGGGCGGCTGTCGTACGAGAGCGAGCCCGCGAGGTAGTCGGGGCTGCCGGATTCGAGTGCGTCGAGCTGGGCACCGGTGCGTTCGGCGGTGGCCAGGGCGCCGGCCCGCCACAGCTCGCGCCAGGTGGGGACCTTGTCACGCACGAGCCGGGCCGCGGCCTGCTGGAACTGCAGGTAGGGGCCGTTGTCCCCGGCTTCGAGCGCGTCGCGCAGCGGCAGGTATCCCTCGACGGCCAGGTCACGCCGTTTGCGGGCGGCGGCTTCGGCCTCCGGTCCGGTCCTCGCGGGGAGCCGTGCCGCGGCGGCGTACCGCTCCGGGTCGGCTAGGACATCGGGCGGGAAGGTGAAGACGGCGTCCCCGGCCTCGGGCAGGCCGCTGTTCTGCATCAGGACCGTGATCCGCAGGTCGCCGCCCTGCACCATGCGGTGCACGGTTCCGGGAGTGAACCACGCGACGGAGCCCGCTTCCAGGGGGACCTCGCGATAGCCCTCGGGGCTGAGGGTCTGGACGGCGCCGCGGCCGCCGGTGACGACGTACGCCTCCGTGCAGACCAGGTGCAGATGCGGGCTGCCGCCGCAGACGCCGTCGGCCGCCTCCCAGTCGTACGCGCTCAGGTGCGAGAGGCCGATGGCTCCGGGCAGGGGGTGCGGCAGGCTCACCATGTCAGTCCCTTCAGGTGGGTGGCGACGCGGTCGCGGTCCCAGGCTCCGTCGGCGATCACGACGCGGTAGCGGTAGGTGAAGGATGCGCCCGGTGCCAGCACGAACTCGTCGAAGAACGCCCAGGAGAAGGCGACGATGGAGATGGGTTCGGAGCGTACGAACCAGTGAGACGCGTTGATCGCGCTCGTGCCCTCGAAATTCTCCGGAGCGTGCGCGAAGACGAGCGTGGAGTGCGCGTCGACGTCGTCGTGCTCGGCGGTGAAGGCGAGCCAAGGACCCTGGGTGCCCATGAGACCGGCGGCGTCCTTCTCGTCGTCGGGGCCGAAGGCGGTGCCGCCGGTGAAGTCACGCGGACCACGCCACTGAAGGCCCGTGTATCCGGCCATGTCGCGGCCCGCGGTGGTCGGCGAGCCGAAGCGCAGGGGTTCGTCGCGGATGTTGGTCAGGCGGATCGACCAGTCGACGGCCCAGGACCCCGCGTCCTCGTCGACGGAGTGGACGGTGATGTCGCGCTCTTCCCTGGCCCATTCCTGGCCGCCGTTCTCGATCCAGGTGAGCTCCTCGGTGAGGTGGAGGCGGTCCTCGTCGACGTCGAGGGCGCAGAAGCCGTCGTGGCGCATGGACCCGACGCGCTCCGGCAGGCGCAGATAACCCTCGCCGTGGACATAGCTGTTGCCGCCCCAGAAGTTCTGCCCCGACAGATGGCTCGCGGTCATCTGCAGGCCCTTGTGCCAGCGGTGGTCGTTCGGGCGGTACCCGGAGACCTGGTGTCCGGCCAGGGTGCGCAGGGGGTGGATGTAGGGCTTGCGGGCCTCGAAGGCGTCCGGGTCCGGTGCGTAGACGTAGCTGAGCAGTTCGACACCGCCGGAGGTGACCGTGATCCGCTCGCCGTGGATGTGGGTGACCTGGATCGTCATCGCATGCGGCTCCAGTCGGGGTGGTTGCCGTGCATGGCCTGGTAGTAGGGGTCTCCGGAGGCGATCTCTCCCGCGCGCACCGGATGTCCGGTGAACGCCGACTTGTAGAGCGCGGCGGCGAGCTCGAGGGTGCGCCGGGCGTCGGCGCCACTGCCCGGCGGCCGTACGCCCTGCTCGTACGCGTCGAGGACCGCGCCGAGCTGGGCGGCGTGCGAGCTGGGCACGTCGGCGGCGGGAGTGCGCCAGGAGTCGGCGCGTGCGACGTCCACGTGCGGGGCGGGCGTATAGACCCAGTCGTCGTTGGAGTGGCCGTAGAGATGGGTGAGTTCGAGCGTCGCGTCGGCCAGGTCGATACGGATGCGGCTGACCTCGTGCGGGGACAGGACGCTGTTGACGACGGTGGCGAGCGCGCCGCTCTCGAAGCGCACCAGGGCGGTCGACACGTCCTCGCTCTCCGTGTCGTGCACGAGGCGGGCCGCCATGGCACGCACCTCGGTCCAGTCGCCGAGCAGGTGCAGCAGCAGGTCGAACTGGTGGATGCCGTGGCCCATGGTGGGGCCGCCGCCCTCGCTCGCCCACCGGCCGCGCCACGGCACCGCGTAGTAGGCGCTGTCGCGGTGCCAGGTGGTCTGGCAGTGCGCGACCCGGGGCGTGCCGAGCTCGCCGCTCTCGATCAGTTCGCGGGCGTGGACGGCGCCCGAGCCGTAGCGGTGCTGGAAGACCACCGAGGCGTACGCTCCCGACGCCTCCTCGGCGGCGGCGATCTCGTCGTACTCGGCGAGGGAGAGACACAGCGGCTTCTCGCACAGCACCCACGCGCCGGCCTTCAGGGCGGCCACGGTCTGGGCCCGGTGCAGGGACGGCGGCGTGCCGATCAGGACCAGGTCGGGGCGGACCGCGTCGAGCATCGCGTCGACGTCCGTATAGCCCTCGACGTCCATGTCCAGCGCCGCGGCCTCGGCGCGGAACGCCGCGAGCCGTGCCGGGTCGACGTCCACGGCGGCTCTGAGCTCGATGCGGTCGGAGTGGGCCCGCAGGGCGGACAGATGACTTCCGGTGACGATGCCGCCGGTGCCGACGACGGCGGCCCGTGGACGAGTGGGAGTGGAAGCCATACGGTCTCCTCGAACGGGCTCAGAAAGCGCTTGCACCGAGATCGACCCTAGGCACCGCGTGAATGTCAGGACAAGACCTCGGAGCCGAAAACTGAAACGACTCAATCTGTGGACGGCCTGGTCCGGACCGGGTGCACTCGCGAGGGCGTCTGGTCCGGAACCGGGCGCCCCGGATCGGTCGCCCCGGATCGGTCGGGCGGATTGCAGAAAAATCGCAGCCAGATACGGCAATACCGGCATCGCGGTGGGACTTTCCTGCAATGCCTGCCGGTGCGCCCGCCTGCTCCGCACCACGGGGACGCCAAGGGCCGACGACTCGAGGCGCCCGCGAGGCCCGGTTCGGGCCTACTCACGAACGTCGCCGGGCGTTCACCACCTCCCCACAAAGTCCCGTCCGAACGCCCGCATCCTCCCTCTGCACCTCCCTCCCCCCTCTGCCCGAAGGGAATCCCCCATGCCGCGCGCCGTCGCCGCTGTGCCGTGGTGGGACTCGGCGCCCGCGCCCAGCTCTTCACCGAGGCGCTCGCCGGTCCCCACGCGGACCGGATCGAGCTGGCCGCCTTCTGCGATGTCAACGCGCACCGCATGGCCGTGCACAACGACTGGATCGCACCCGCCCGCGCCGGCCGTCCCGGCCTTCCCGGCCGCCTGCCCGTACCCGCATACTCCGCGGACGACTTCGACGAGATGCTGCGCCGCGAGCGCATAGACCTTGTCGTGGTCTTCACCGTCGATGACGTGCACGACCACTACATCGTGCGCGCGCTAGAAGCCGGCTGCGACGTGGTCACCGAAAAACCGATGACCACGACCGCCGAGCGCGCCCGCCGCATCCTCGACGCCGAGCGCCGGACGGGCCGCGAGGTGCGGGTCGCCTTCAACTACCGCTACAACCTGGCGCATTCGGCCGTATGCGAGCTCCTGGCAGACGGCGCGATCGGCGAGGTCGGCTCGGTGCACTTCGAGTGGCTGCTCGACCTGCGGCAGAGCGCGGACTACTTCCGCCGCTGGCACCGCGACAAGGTCAACTCCGGCGGCCTGATGGTGCACAAGGCCACCCACCACTTCGACCTGGTCAACTGGTGGCTGGGCGCGCGGCCCGAGACCGTCTACGCACAGGGCGGGCTCTTCTTCTACGGCGCCGAGGCGGGCGCCCGGCGCGGCCTGGCCCGCGACTACACCCGCGCGCACGGCTCCCCCGCTGCCGAGAGTGATCCGTTCACCGTCCGCCTGACCGACTCGCCCGTGCTCAGCGCCCTGTTCCTGGACGCGGAGCGCGAGGACGGCTACCACCGCGACCAGAATGTGTTCGGACCCGGGGGCAGCATCGAGGGCGACATGGCGGTCCTGGTGCGCCATTCGTCCGGGGCGACCCTCACGTACCACCTGACCGCGTACGCGCCCTGGGTGGGCTATCGCATTGCGTTCCACGGCAGCGAGGGACGCGTCGAACTCCTCGTGGAGGAATCCACCTCGACGCGCCCCGACATACGGACCGAGGACGCGAGCCCGGTGCTGCACGGCGCGGCGGCCGGGGACGAGCCGGGTCGTACGCAACTCCTCCTGCGCCGCTTCTGGGAGGAGCCCCGGGAGGTGAAGGTGCCCACGGGCGAGGGCGGGCACGGCGGCGGGGATATGTGCATGCTGGCCGACCTCTTCGGCGAGCGGCTGCCCGGTGAAGCGCACCCCTGGGCCGCGCGGCGGACGCCGCTGACGGAGCCCGCTCGCTGGCCACGGGCCTGGCCGCGAACCAGTCCTTCGCAACGGGCTTCCGCCGGTCGATGCGGGGAGTCTTATGGAGTGGTGAGGTGACAGAGCGGCCCAGGGAACGGACGCCCCCGGGAGGCCGGATCTCGGACGCTTGTCGACGGCCTGCCCCGAGGCCCCGGAGCCGGTAGGCCCTGCCCGTCCGCCCCTAGTCGGGCTTGAAGGCTCGGTGCATCTGGAACACAACAGCCGTCCCGCCATACCGACTTGGGCCGGACCACCACTCGTCGGCCAGTGCGTCGACAAGGAGCAGGCCGCGCCCATGGGCTTCCGTGGCCCGGGGCGAGCGCAGGCGGACGTGGGCGGGACAGCCGGGATTGTGCACGTCCACGCGCAGCGCTTCGCCCGCCCGATACCAGCGCAGGCGCACCCTCCAGGGCTCGTCTGCCTCCCCGTAGAGGATGGCGTTGGTGACCAGCTCCGAGACCATCAGCACGCAGTCATCGATGGAGCAGCGGAGTTGGTGGGGCTCGGTGAACTTCCTGAACCAGCGGCGGGCCCGCCCGACCGACTCCGGGAGAGGGTAGAGAACTATCCCTCCGAGTGGTTGGAGTAGGGCGTCGTCGCCTGCGTTGCCGTCGGTGCGCGTCATTGCGCTTCCCCTTCCGGTGAGTGGCTAAGGCCACTTACCGGATAGTGGCATTGGCCACTTCGGGCGGCAAGGGATGTCGGGGAATCTCCGCCCACCGCTCACCCCAACGGGTAACCCTGCTCGAACGCCCAACGTCCCGGCGCATAGACGGCCTCCGCGAACTCCAGCGGACGATCCTGCAGGTCGTAGACGACATGGTGAACTACCAGCACGGCGGCGGGCAGTTCGAGCCCGAGCTCGTCAGCCTCCTCCGGGGTGGCAAGGCGGGCGCAGACACGGTCTTCGCCGTAGCTGCCGCGCCGACCGGTGGTGTCCTCGACGTACGCGACCGTTCCCTCCCGGATCCGCTCGGGCTCCAGGAGCCGGGGTGCCCTGCGGCCCACCTCGGCCGGGAACCAGGAGGTGGACGCCTCGACGGGCCCGTCTGCCGAGTTGGTCACTCGCCGCCGCTGAACAACCGCGCGCTCCTTGCCGAGTTCGAGTGCGTCGGCCACGTGATCGGGAGCCTCGGCGTACCCGGCCGACGCGATGACCGCGTACTCCCCCGGGCCATAGATCCGCCCGGTCTGCCGGGCCCGCCCGTAGCGCTCACGCGCCCGCCGGTGCACCTGCTGATCACGTACGTACGTCCCCGATCCCTGCCGCTTCTCGACGAGCCCCTGATGCCGCAGCGCCTCCAGGGCGCGTGCGCTGGTGGGCCGGGAGACGTTCCAGTCGGCAGCCAACTGCCGCTCGGAGGGGACCTCTTCGCCTGCCTGCAGATCCCCACGCAGGATCTGATCGCGCAGGTACTGGGCGATCTGCAGGTACTTGGGCAAGGCCTCAGCGATCTCGGGCACGCGACATTCCCTTCACCGACTGCCAACTGGCTAATACCAGTGACCACTATAGGTGTGCACGGAAAGGACGCGCCCCTACCCTGTTCTCGTGAAACGGCTCATTGTGGCGGCCGGAGGCGGCGGCGACGCGGTAGCGGCGGCGATGCTGCACGCCGCCCTGTACGGGGACGACGGCGAGCCGGCGCTGATCCTGACGTACTCCTGGGACCGCCTTATCGTCGACCCAGTCCCGGGCCCGCGCTCCCCCGCCGACTTCACCGGCCTGCGCCAACTCACCCCCCACGTATGGACAGTCCCCGGCACGGCAACACTGAAGCCACCGCACGCGGCGACACTCCCCCGTCTGGCGGCCGAACTCCCCCACGCCTTCGCCCTGATCGACCCTTACGCCGGGGCAGCAGGCATCACCGGCCAACTCAACGAACTGATCGAGCACTTCACCCCGGAGACGATCGACCTCCTGGACGTCGGCGGCGACATCCTGGCCCACGGCGACGAACCCACCCTGCGCAGCCCCTTGGCCGACGCCCTCACCCTGGCCGCCGGCGCCCAGGCCGACGCCGCCGTACGCCTCCTCGTGGCGGGCCCCGGCCTGGACGGCGAACTCCCCGCGGACGTCCTCCGCCCCCGCCTCGGCCCCTTGAGCACGATCTTCACGCCCGAGCACGCCCGGTCCATCATCCCGGTACTCAACTGGCACCCCTCCGAAGCAACGGCCCTCCTCACTGCCACAGCCCTGGGCGCCCGGGGACTGTGCGAGATCCGCGACGCAGGCCTCCCGGTCCCTCTCACCGCCGAAGGCCCCAACGTGCACGAGGTCGACCTGGGAACGGCGTTCACCGCCAACCGCCTCGCCCAGGCAATCGCCGCCACGACAACGCTCGACGAAGCAGAGGAAGCCTGCCGCACCGTCTGCGGCACTTCCGAGATCGACTACGAACGCAGCAAGGCACGAGGGCTGCTCCAGCACCAGCGAAGCCCTACGGCCCCGCACGACCTTCTGACCCAGATCAAGAACTTCGAGCAGGCCGCCACCACACGAGGAGCCACACACACAACCGTCCGCCGCCTCGCCGAGGCCCTGGGACTCACCAACGAAGCACTCCCGCACCTCACCCGACTCAACGCCACCCCCACCGACCACCTCCCGGCATCTGTATGGAAGCTTCACCACAGTTGAGTTCCAGGACGCGCAGACAAGGCCAACACAGGCCTGCCCAGCGCGGACCCGACACCCGGGGGCACCGCTCGGGGCCCGACAAGGGGATCACTGTCGACCCGAGTGCTTGAATCTCCCCGCCCTCTCAAGATCACCGACATGGAAGGCAACTAGCCCAACCGCCGCTCAGTCGAGGGTCTGTTACAAATTTCTCTACCTCATCAAGGCGGCTCGCTCCGCTCCCCGCGCGCGGCCCGGCTCCCCGGGCCGCCGCTCCTGTCTCCGCCCCGCTCCGGCCCGGTCCACCAAGCCGCGCGACAAGAGCTGGCGGCCAACGGACCTCAGAGAATGAGTACGTCGTGGCTGGGGCGGTCGGCTCCACGGCTTTAGGCAGCCACATGGGGCGAGCCTCTAAGATCATGGCCCCAACGTCGTGCTTTAACGGGCAGGTCCACAGACTGCCCAACTCGCGATGAGCTTACGGGGCCATGATCACTCGCCCCAAAGCAGCTCCAGCCCAAAGCCGCTCCACCGACCTCAACTTCAGCATGGGCCGCACGTCGTGACTCCCGAGGCAGTAATCTGGCACCTTGAGTCGTACCGTCAGAACGGGGATCGTGTGCCGCCGCATCAGAATCCGCTAGCCGAGAGGGAGTTGCCCGGCATCTTCGCATCGGCTGACGAAGTCTCAAAGAA
Source organism: Streptomyces sp. NPDC002853 (assembly GCF_053591915.1). NCBI lineage: Bacteria > Bacillati > Actinomycetota > Actinomycetes > Kitasatosporales > Streptomycetaceae > Streptomyces > Streptomyces sp. NPDC002853. Next base: position 206,692 of record NZ_JBSFUS010000013.1, read on the forward strand.
GTCACAAAAAGAATATCTACGCTGGACACGCGGACGCCTGCAATTGGCAGTCTTGGCGGCTACTGGCGGAATCGCGGCGGCCAGCAGCAAAGATGATAGCTGGCTGGAAACTGCCTTCGTATGTGTAGCTCTGCTTTCTTTCGTTACTGCCCTCATTCTTGAAGCGCATCTACTTCGCGATAGACCGGAAGAGCGCTGGTATCACGGTAGAGCAATCGCAGAGTCGGCCAAGACATTGGCTTGGCGATATATGGTAATAGCGGAACCGTTCCCGGGTAGCCTTACGCCAGAGAGGGCAGAAGATGTTCTTTTGGCGCGAATCCAGGATCTATTTGCAGAGTCATCTACAAACCTCCCTGGTCTCTCTGTCGGAGAGAATCAGGTGACACCAAGGATGCGCCAAATCCGAGCATCCGACCTACCCGCACGCAAAGCTACATACCTCACTCTCCGGGTTTCAGACCAACAAGCATGGTACGAAAGAAAGGCCCATGATAACCAACGGGACGCGAGACGCTGGCGCCTCACCTTGATTTCATTCGAAATACTAGGAATCATAACGACCGTAATCACACTGCTCGACGTTACGAACCTCGACATAGGTGCTCCTCTTGCCGCCGCCATCGCCGCCGGAGGCGCGTGGCTTGAGGTCAAGCAATATGACAATTTGACCTCGGCTTATGCGCTGACCGCTGCCGAACTGAGTTTTGTTCGGGCGACAGGCGAAAGCATCTCAAACGAGGAGAAATGGTCGGACTACGTAGTCTCTGCGGAACAAGCAATCAGCAGAGAACACACTATGTGGCTGGCTCGCAGGGTTGGAATTAGGGCCGCACGGAGAAACGAATGACTCTCACTTACCAGGCCAGACTAGCTCAGACTCGGCTCACTGAGATCTCTCGAGAGTTTGAGTACAAAGCAGACTCCACAATTCGCCATAAATGCTTCCTGAGCTATCACGCTGTCGACGCTGAGGAAGTGTTGTCGTTCGTTGAGTCGTTCGGGGACTACTTCATCCCAAGGGCCATCGGCGTCTCAGAGGATGACCCCGTAATCGAGAGCGAAGACAATGATTACATCATGGATCGAATCAGAAGCAAGTACCTCTCGAACTCGACCGTCACAATAGTCATGGTAGGTAAGTGCACCTGGGCTAGAAAGTTCGTCGACTGGGAAATCTACAGCTCTTTGCGCAAGGACAAGGTAAACCGCCTAAATGGACTGATGGCCATACAGATGCCTTCCGGTAAGAGCGCTGGAGCAAAACTTCCTCCACGAGTGCAGGACAATGTGATCAGAGAGGGCACAAGGGACATCGGCTTTGCCCGGTATTACGCATACCCGACTCATGGCGGGACACTGCAGAACTGGATTCAGGACGCGTTCGAGGCCAGGCAAAAACGAGACCACCTCATCTGCAACAGTCGCGCAAGAAAGAAGATCAATTCTTCCTGTCCGTAGTCGATTGATTCTGATCTGACACGCTCGAAAGATAAATAACTCTCCCCTTTCGTGATCTCTGTTCATATCGGATAAATATGTGAGGTGAGTGAGCTGAACAGTCCTGTTCTGCCAGGGATGGATGAGGAGTGTTTCTTTATCGCTCCGATTGGAAGTGAGGGTTCCGACGAAAGGAACCGCTCTGATGGGGTTCTTGAGTTTATTGTCAAAAGAGCCGCCCAGGAGCTTGAACTGACGGCCGTACGCGGCGACCAGATTGCGGAACCTGGACAAATTAATCTACAGGTACTCGATCACATTCTGCGCGCCAAGGCTGCTGTAGCCGACCTTACGGGCCTCAATCCGAACGTGTTCTACGAGCTTGCAGTTCGACATACAGCTAAGCTACCGGTCGTACTCATCGCAGATAAAGAATGCGACATCCCATTCGATATCGCTCAAATGCGAATCATCTCGTTCGATTACACCGACCTCAGGAGCGCCGATAACTGTCGAGCGCAAATCGTAACTCACCTGCGGCAGGCTCTCACAAGCGGGAACACGGAAAGCCCTATCTCCACTACATTGGATGTCCTCTCTATGCAAGTTGGAAACCCCGTAGAGAGAAGTGTGGCTGAGATCGTGACGAGCGTAGAAGAGATGGCACGTACTCAACGTGAGATGTTGGTTCAAATGGATCGAATGGCAATTCGCCCTCGAGGACGCCGCAGCGATTCTGCCATTGAGCACGCGTTGAATCGTGCACTCAAGATAAGAAGAGGAGGTGACCTGCCGTCAGATCAGCTGAAGCGTGATCTTAACGACATCGTGGACGCTTTGGAATACGCCCTGAATGGTCGAACCCTTTCGGTCCATCCTCGCAACTCCAGGCCCGTTTCAAAGGTTACTGTGACAGGCGTCCATTCGGAGACTGATCTCGAAGTCGAAACTTAGTGGTGGATACTGACCACTAACTCGGAGCCAAAAACACGGCAATCCCAAGGCGGGCGGTATTCAGCGTCGACTCAAGCGTCAACAGCGCCTCACCGATGACGCCGCTTGATCGAGATCCTAATGCGGGTATCGCAGGTTCGAACTCTGCCGGCCTTCAATGCAGAGGCATCGGATTCACCTTGGCTTAAGGCTTTGCGCGGCATTGCGCGCCACCGACTCACGTGCCTTCGGCAGGGCGCCAGAGGTGAGGAGCGACGCCCAGATACCCCTCCGGATGGCTAGTTCGCCGGTGTGGGCGGTGCGATCGGGTTCTCCTCAACGGCGACCAACTCGGCAATCTTGGTGGCAACTACTGCCATCGAGTCATCCGCCGTGTCCAAACCATTACGGGATGCAAGCAGGGGGCTAATGTTCCGAAGTTCACCGTAAGTCGTCTCATGCACGACAGGGAGCAGCAAATCACGTGCAAGAAGCTCCGAGAGCTCCTTATCGGAGACGCCACCGCGCGCGAGACGTTTCAGTAGCGCAGGGGTGACAAGGACGATACCTGTACGCGACCTCGCCAGGCCCTTGTCGATTTCCCGCATGAACGGTAGGCCGAGCGCGATGTCTTTCTCGCTGAACCAGACCGAGACTCCCTCCGCTTCCAGCAGGTCACACAACTCTCTGGCAGCACCGCGCCGGTCATCCCATGCGTGGCAGAGGAAAACATCGCGCAGGTCTGGCAGTTGACGCCCACGCAACGCAGTGGCGTCGCGAACCGGAGCCAGCCCCTTCACCTCGGCAGCCGTGTAAGTCACGGAGGAGTTGCTCGGTGACCAAGGAGCTCGCGTCCTGCTGCTGGTCGCGCTTCCCCCTCCACTGTTCCGCGACGTGTAAACCGGTGGCGGGTAGTAGGACCGGGAGGATGAATACCCGTATCCTCCGCCGCTGCACGCAGGGCACGCCGCACGTCCGCTGGCGGTTCGATGGCCCCGGGCCGGAGCTGTACAACGACTCATGACTGCAGGGTAGTTCACACGGTCTATGAATCCACCTCCTTTACGCATCAGTCGACGTCCGGCACATTCCAGAAGGTTGCGATTCCCGAGAGAATAGAGACGATCGAGGCGCTCATATGCAGCCTGGATGTCTGATCGCCTATGGCCAAGGGACCTCGGTGTGGCTGGCGGCGATGTCAGCCATCAGACTGGTCTGGCCATGTGCACCGCGCGATGACCATCCGAATACTGCCTCACTCGGGAGTAACGGGTCCTGTGGCGGCCTCCTAACCGGGTGCCGTCTCAGTCTTCGTCTCATTCGGCACCGTTCGCAGGCGTTCAAGCGAAGCCAGAGTCATCGGCTCAGATGCAGGGCGACCGCGCATGAACGCAGGTGAACGGCCCCGTTCAGAGTCTCGAGCCTCACCACCACAGTTGGAAAGCGTGCGTCCGATCCTGTGGAAGCAGACGTGCCACACCCGCGCCAGATTCTGCGGGGAACCACGGGGAAGACCGGGTAGCAAGCCCGCCGAGCGGTCCAACGCTATTAGCGATTCCGCCCAGGCCAGCTGAGCAACCATCCATAGATCATCTCAGCTTGCCGAGCTGAGGTTCCGAAGGGTGGACTGGCGGTCCGGGCCGGGAGGAGCCGCGGCACGGTTCCGCAAGAGCCATACAGTGTCGGCATGTTTGAGACGATCCGTTGGCGCTGCTACGCGCATGTGGGCGACCGCCGTGGTGCCGAGCGTGTGGTCGACCGCATCGGAGAGCTGTTGCCGCACGCCATCGAGATCGAAAGGTACGAGCGGTACTGGAAGTTTCCAGAACTGGCCGAGCTGCGGTTCGTCTCTCCCCTCTGTTGCAGCACCCCGGAGGACGCACTCCTGACCACCCTTCAGTGGGCATGGAAGATCGCGACGCCCTGGAGCCTCAGCGGCCCAGAGTCAGGGGTACGTCATGAGTTCTGGGGCATCGCGTCCTCCAACGTCGGAGCCAGTTTCAGCGTCGCCGGCATCGAGTGGATGGAGTTCGCCATCACTGATCGCCAAGAGAGGCCCTCTGCGGACACAGCGAGCTGACATCCACCAGTGACATCAACAGCGTCGGACTCAGGCACACATGCACAGCCCGGCGCAGCCAACCGACCGCGCGATGCCACAGCCGGGCTGTGTTTGGACCGAACTCCCAAAGCAGATGTCAACGACTCCCCCTTCCTCCGCCAATCGCAGCGTGTCGCCTGAACCGTCAGCGACGATCACGGGCCGGGAACCGGGCAACACAGCTGTCCCCTGGCACGGCAGCGCGTCAAGCGGCCCCGACTGCCCCAGGGGACAGCCTGATCTGAACGAACGGGCCATATACCCAGTTTGTGAGCTTAGGGCGTGATGCCCATGAGCGGGATCAAAACTGCTGGACAGGAAGTCACTCCCACCAAAGGAGACATCATGTCCACCACGACAGTCCTGCCCCTGCACTCAGCCGAGCCGGAGTGCCCCGCCTGGTGCGCCCGCGATGCACACGCGGAGGCAGTCGGGAGTCATGTCAGCACCCCGGTGCGTCTGCCCGTCCCCGCAGCGATGAGCCCGAGCCTCGAAGGTCCCTTGATGTCCGTGCAGGTCGGCCTCGGACATGACGAGGAAGCGCGTGACGAGCAGCCCCGGCTGTGGCTCTCGGCCGTCGACCGTACGGCCGAACTGGACTCCGCTGCCCTGGGGGAGCTCATTACCGGCCTGGAGAACTTCGCCCTGCGGCTCCGAGGGCTGCGACACCGGTTCGAGGCCGTCATCCTCGGCGGTTCCGCCGAAGCCGTCGACCTCTACCCGGACGCCACTCATCCACTTGAACTCGTCGCCCCCTGCCCGCCCTGGTGCCAGTACCGGGACCAGGAGAGGCACAGCGTGACCGGGCTTCTGGCCGACCAGTTTCACGCCACGGAGGAGAACAGCATGGAGTTGGCGCTGCATCCGGTGGTCCGCTCCAAGTACGGGCGGGAGGCAGAGACGCTCGATCTCGTCATGGAGCACATGCCGCATGACCCGCTCCCTCTGATCGACCTCACCATCGGCACCACCCAGAAGTGGCATCACGTGGAGATGACCTTCGACGAAGCCGACCGACTGCGTTCCTGCCTCAATGAGTTCATCGCGCAGGGACACGAGTACGCCCGCCCGGAAGCCGTCGCGTCCCTGCAGGAACTGGTCGGCTACTGCGGCGTGCGGATCGTGGAGCACCAGGGCGGCGAAAAAGGCTTCTTCGGTCACGCCGTCGGGGATACGCGGCAAGGAGGGCCGGTCTGGGTGACCGTCCCCCAGGGAGCCGCCGGCCCATGCCTGGAAGATCGGGTGAAGCATCTACTGGCAGACATCCACGAGACACAACGGGAATTGTCCGCCGCCGAGGGTGCAGAGGTCCGGCAGGCAAGCACGCCGCCAGAGCCCTCCTCATGGCTGAGGGGGCGGGCGGCGGCATGAGCCATTGAGCCAGCCGCCATGAGGGCCAAGGCGTCGTATGCCATGAACACAGATACGGCGCCCTGGTTCGCGTCTGGCTACTCGCCACGCTAGGCGCAGCCGCTCTCAAGGGGCATGGTTGGGCCGCCTCTACGCGCTCGTCCTGGCCGTCGAAGCGCTTGGCACAGAACTTCAGGAGAACGTCCGCGCCCTGCGTTGAGACCGTTGAGCCGTGGCAGCCAACATTGCGGGTTCAACCTTCGACCGCCCACCGGTGGCGGGGACGGACCACACGTCCTGCGGCTGCGCGGGCAAGGCATGCGAGAACACGTCGGCGGCCCGGCACCGGGAAGGCGTGCGCACGGTATGCGGTAGGGATTAACGCACGACTGAGCGCATGAGGGAAGCGTGGAGGTCGGCCAGCCTTCTCTATCGTGCCTAGGCATGCCCTCCTGGAGATCAAAAAAGATGTCCGGTGCGGCCCGCGCGGGCCGCCCCGGACATCGCGATCAGAGAACTCAGACCAGGTCGAACCGGTCCAGGTCCATGACCTTGCTCCACGCCGCGACGAAGTCCTTCACGAACTTCTCCTTGGCGTCGTCGCTCGCGTAGACCTCGGCCAGCGCGCGCAGCTCGGAGTTCGAGCCGAAGACGAGGTCGGCGCGGGTGCCGGTCCACTTGACCGCGCCGCTCGCGTCACGGCCCTCGAACGCGTCCTGCGCCTCGGACGTCGACTTCCAGGTCGTGCCCATGTCGAGCAGGTTGACGAAGAAGTCGTTCGACAGGGTGCCCGGCTTGTCCGTGAACACGCCGTGCTTCGAACCTGCGTGGTTGGCGCCGAGGACGCGCAGACCGCCGACGAGGACCGTCAGCTCGGGCGCGCTCAGCGTCAGCAGGTTCGCCTTGTCGAGCAGCAGGAACTCGGCCGGCAGGCGGTTGCCCTTGCCGACGAAGTTGCGGAAGCCGTCGTGGGTCGGCTCCAGCGCGGCGAACGACTCGACGTCCGTCTGCTCCTGCGCGGCGTCCACACGGCCCGGCGTGAACGGCACCTCGACCTGGACACCCGCGTCCTTGGCCGCCTTCTCGACCGCCGCGGAACCGCCGAGGACAACCAGGTCGGCCAGCGAGACCTTCTTGGCACCGGAGTTGAAGGACGACTGGATGCCCTCGAGCGTACGCAGGACCTGCGCGAGGCTGTCCGGGTTGTTCACCTCCCAGCTGCGCTGCGGCTCCAGGCGGATACGGCCGCCGTTGGCGCCACCGCGCTTGTCGCTGCCGCGGAAGGAGGACGCCGCGGCCCAGGCCGCGGAGACCAGCTGCGCGGTGGTGAGGTCCGAGCCGAGGATCTGCTCCTTGAGCGAGGCGATGTCCGAGGCGTCGACCGGCTCGCCCTCGGCCGCCGGCAGCGGGTCCTGCCACAGCAGCACCTCGTCGGGCACCTCCGGGCCGAGGTAGCGCACGATCGGGCCCATGTCACGGTGCGTCAGCTTGTACCAGGCGCGGGCGAACGCGTCCGCGAACTGGTCCGGGTTCTCGTAGAAACGCCGCGAGATCTGCTCGTAGACCGGGTCGAAGCGCAGCGACAGGTCGGTGGTGAGCATCTGCGGGCGGTGCTTCTTCGAGGCGTCGAAGGCGTCGGGGATGATCGACTCGGCGTTCGTCGCCACCCACTGGTGGGCACCCGCCGGGCTCTGGGTGAGCTCGTAGTCGTACTCGAAGAGGTGCTTGAAGAAGTCATGGCCCCACTGCGTGGGCGTGGTGGTCCAGATGACCTCGAGGCCACTGGTGGTGGCGTCGGGGCCCACGCCGGTGCCGTGGGAGTTCTTCCAGCCGAAGCCCTGCTGCTCCATGGGCGCGGCCTCGACGTCGTCGCCGATGGCCTCGCTCGGTCCCGCGCCGTGGGTCTTGCCGAAGGTGTGGCCGCCCGCGATGAGTGCGACGGTCTCCTCGTCGTTCATCGCCATGCGGCGGAACGTCTCACGGATGTCGCGGGCCGCGGCGACCGGGTCCGGGTTGCCGTTGGGGCCCTCGGGGTTGACGTAGATGAGACCCATCTGGACCGCTCCGAGCGGGTTCTCCAGCTCGCGGTCGCCGGTGTAGCGCTCGTCGTCGAGCCAGGTGGTCTCGGGGCCCCAGTACACGTCCTCGTCGGGCTCCCAGACGTCGGCGCGGCCACCGGCGAAGCCGAAGGTCTTGAGGCCCATCGTCTCCAGGGCCACGTTGCCGGTGAGGACCATGAGGTCGGCCCAGGAGAGGTTCTGGCCGTACTTCTTCTTCACCGGCCAGAGGAGCCGGCGGGCCTTGTCGAGGCTGACGTTGTCCGGCCAGCTGTTGAGCGGGGCGAAGCGCTGCTGGCCCGCACCGGCGCCGCCTCGGCCGTCGCTGATGCGGTACGTGCCGGCGCTGTGCCACGCCATGCGGATCATCAGCGGGCCGTAGTTGCCGAAGTCGGCGGGCCACCAGTCCTGCGAGGTGGTGAGGACCTCGGCGATGTCGCGTTTCACGGCCGGCAGGTCGAGGCTCTTGAACGCCTCGGCGTAGTCGAACTCCTCACCGAGAGGGTTGGACACGGCGGGGTTCTTGGCGAGGATCTTCAGGTTGAGCCGCTCCGGCCACCACTGGCGGTTGCCACCGCCCTGAGTCGGATGCGGCGCGCGACCGTGCGCGACCGGGCAACCGCCGGTCCCTTCCGGCTCGGGGTCGGTGACGATCGCGTCATGGTTCTCAGTCATGGGAATCCTTCCGGACGGGGCGGATCACGGTGCTCTGGAACTGCGAACGGCGGAACAGTTGGGGGCGCCCAGAGGTGGCGCGGGCCGCGACGGCCGGGAGGGCCCGCCGGGTTGATTCTCCGCGAGCGGGGTACCGGGTGCCGGGCCGAGCGGACCCGTCTCCTGAAGTCACGTGCTGTTCCCTGCTGTTGCCCTGTCCCTTGGCCGTCGGCCGGAACTGATCCTACGATGGACCAAGTCCAAGTCAATACGACAGACGGGTCCGTACGAATTCAGTCGTCAGACAAAGCACAGATAGGCTGGTAAGCATGAGCGATCTTCTGGGACGGCTTCGCGGACGTGGCTGGCGGATGACCGCGCAGCGCCGGGTGGTCGCCGAGGTACTCGACGGTGAACACGTCCACCTGACCGCGGACGAGGTCCTCGCGCGCGCCACCGACCGGCTGCCGGAGATCTCCCGTGCCACGGTCTACAACACCCTCGGCGAGCTGGTCACCCTCGGCGAGGTCATCGAGGTGTCCACCGGCCGCGCGAAGCGGTACGACCCCAACGCCCACCAGCCTCACCAGCACTTGGTGTGCTCGGGCTGCGGCGCCATCCGCGACGTACATCCCGGTGGAGACCCCCTGGCCGCCCTGCCGGCCTCCGAGCGGTACGGCTTCACCGTGTCCGCGGCCGAGGTGACGTACCGGGGGATGTGCCCGGACTGCGCCCGCGGGTGACCGGGGCTCTTACCAGGTCCGCCCGAACTCCCGTCACAGGAGGCAGCGCCATGACCATTCCCGACTCCCCCATCCCCCGGTTCCACCTGGCCATGCCGGTCGACGACCTCGCCGCGGCACGCCTCTTCTACGGTGAGGTGCTCGGCCTGGAGGAGGGCCGCAGCGCGGACACCTGGGTGGACTGGAATCTGCACGGCCACCAGTTCGTCACGCACCTCGCGCCGAAGGGCGCCCAGCGCGTCCACAACCCGGTCGACGGCCACGACGTCCCGGTGCCGCACTTCGGACTGATCCTGCCGGTCCCCGAGTTCCAGAAGCTGGCCGAGCGCCTGCGCACGGCAGGCATCGAGTTCGTCATCGAACCGTACGTGCGCTTCGAGGGCGAGAAGGGCGAGCAGCGGACGATGTTCCTGCTCGACCCGGCCGGCAACGCCCTGGAGTTCAAGGCGTTCGCCGACGACTCCCAGGTCTTCGCCGTCTGATCCCACCCGGCACCCCCGGAGTGCTTGGCAAGGAATTAGCCGTGCAGCAGATCGCCCAGCACCGTCAGCAGAAATCCGGTCAGGGGCACCAGGGCCGCGGCCGCGCCGAGCGCGCCGAGGAAGAGGCCCGCGCCCATGTGGGCGAGTGCCCGGCCCCCGCGGACCCTGCTGGGATCGTCCGGATCGTAGGTGACGTCCACCGACGGGTTCCGGCGCCGCATCAGCACGGTGACCGTCGAGTCGTGCGTCATCGTCACGCCCGCGGTCGTGGTGAACCGCAGGATGGGGTTCATGGCCTGCTGCTTGGGGGACGTGCGGTACCCGACGATCTCGCCGGGCACCGTCACCCCACGGCGCCGCAGGACCCACGGGTCGCGGAGGAAGAACTTCCAGGCCAGCGCCAGCAGTCCGGCGCCGCCGGGCAGCAAGAACGCGGTGGGAGCCAGCCACTTCACCTGGTCCGGTGCCTCCACGACCATGAACAGCAGGACGAGCAGCAGCAGATAGCCGCACACTCCCATGCTCACCCGGGCCGCGCGCGTGGTCAGCGAGAGCGGTGTCCGCGGCGTGGGCCCGGTCGTCACCAGCGCCGCGCCCTCCGCCACCGGCGTGACGCCCTCCATGGCCTGCCGCAGCCCCTCGGCGAACGCGCCCACCGCGTTCCTGTTGCCGCTGCTCACCTGGAAGCCGTCCCCCGAGGTGTCGCCGCTGATCCGCAGCCGCACCGAGGTCCTGCCGTCACTCTCCACGGCGCCCACGGCCCGCAGCGGTATCCGCCACGTCGCGCGCCCCCGCACCACACGCACCTCTCCGCTCTCCAGTCGCATGGCGCCCCCGCGCCCCTTCAGCACAATTCTCATGTCCCGCCCCATGGGCGGATGGTAAGGCCTGATCGCCTCCGCCATCCGCCCGAACGCATGCCCGGGGAGGTCAGGGAGCCATCTCGTACTCACCGGCCAGCGCCTCGACGCGCTCCCATACCCGTGCCGAGCGCGCCTCGTCGACCACGGGGCGACGCACGGCGCCCAGGGCCCAGTTCTGCTGCGCCTCGGTCGCGGAGTCCTTGCCGTGCAGCTCGACGGCGTGCGCGGAGAAGTCGCGTACGAGGACGGCGAACAGCTCGTCGAGCACGTCCTGGTCGAGGCCGGTCAGGCGCGCCTGCTCCAGGATCAGCTGGCCGTGCACGACCAGCGCGAACAGCTGGCCGACGGCGAGCAGGAGGTCGAGGTCACGGCTCTGCTCCTCGTCGGGGGCCGCGGTGGTCACGAACTCACAGAGGGCGTCGGCCTGTTCGCGCAGGCGGGCGACGTTGGGCAGCTCGGCGTAGGCGTCGTAGGCGGTGCGCCAGTCGTGGAAGCGGATGGCGCCCAGACCGCGGGCCGGTCCCTGCCGGAAGAGGAAGTCGTCGTCGGCCGCGTCCAGACGGGTGGGGACGGGCTCGTACTCGGCGGGGTTCAGCAGGTGGTTGCCCATGAACTTGAGGATCAGGGCCAGGTTGACGTGGACCGTGCCCTCCAGCTTGGGCAGACCGCGGATCTCGACGGCCGCCTGCGCGAAGTAGTTGTCCTTCTCGAAGCCCTTGGCGGCGATGACGTCCCACATGAGGTCGATGACCTTCTCCCCCTCCGTGGTCACCTTCATCTTCGTCATGGGGTTGAAGAGGAGGTAGCGGCGGTCGTCGGGGCCGGCGGAGCGGAAGTAGTCGACGGCGCGGTCGCTGAACAGCTTCATGCCGACGAGGCGGACGTACGCGTCGGTCAGCTCGCGGCGCACGTGCGGGAAGGCGGTGACGGGGCGGCCGTAGAGGATGCGGCCGGTGGCATGGGTGACGGCCTCGTACATCGCGTGCTCGCAGATGCCGATCGAGGCGGTGCACAGGTTGAACTTGCCGACGTTGACGGTGTTGAGGGCGGCGTCGAAGGCGGCGCGGCCCGTGTGCAGGATGTCGGCGGGCGCGACCGGGTAGTTCTCCAACCGGAACTCACTCACGTACTTCGACGAGTCGACGACGTTCTTGACCAGGTGGTACGCGTCGTGGCGGCTGTCGGCGGCGAAGAAGACGTAGCCGTCGGGGCCCTCGATGTCGGTGCGGCGGCCGAAGACGGAGACGAGCCCGGCCGCGTTGCCGTTGCCGATGTAGTACTTGGAACCGCTGGCGCGGAAGCCGCCGTTGCCGTCGGGCTCGAGGAGCATGTCGGTGGAGTAGATGTCGGCGCCATGGGTCTTCTCGGACAGGCCGAAGGCGAACACCTCACCCTGGTCGAGGAGTTCGGCCGCGCGGGTACGGGCGGCCTCGTTCTCGCTCTGCCAGACCGGGCCGAGACCCAGGATGGTGACCTGCCACGCGTACCAGTAGTCGAGCCCGTAGAAGCCGAAGATCTCGTTCAGGGCGGCGATCCGGGCCGTGTCCCAGCGCGCGTCCGGCTTGTCACCGGCAGCGGACGCCGGGGTGAGGAAGGTCGCGAAGAGGCCCTCCTTGGCGGAGAACTCCAGGAAGTCCGCCAGCCAGGCGCGGTCGCGGTAGTCCTGGATCAGTCGGCGCTTGCCACGGGCCTCGAACCAGTCGACGGTGGCGCGCAGCAGCCTGCGGGTCTCGGGGTCGAACTGCTTCGGGTCGTAGGTGCGCGGGTTGAACAGCAGCGGGTCGGCCATGGGTGTTCGCCTTTCCGGCTCGGGAGGTTTCGGCGGGATTCGAATTGAGGGGTGGTGGGTGGAGCGCCAGGCCGGTTCAGCCCCGGGGGCCGAGCCGGTGGAGGGTGGCGAGCACGTCGTCGAGCCAGGCCAGCGTCATGCGTTCGTAGGCGATGCCTCCGCGCAACACGACGTGCTGGAGCTCCTGCCCGGCGTCGGGCGTGGCGGGCGCGTCGGGCCCGGTGAAGTCACGCAGCTCCCCCGCGAGGTAGCGGGCGAGCCGGTCGGCGTGCGCTTGGCGGTGCCGCTCGACCTCACGGATCAGCGCGGACGGGTCGTCGAAGGCGGCGCCACGGATCTTCACGGCGAGTTCGTGTCGCACGCTCTCGGGTTCGATCGGCTCGTGCAGCCACCGGGAGAGCGCGGACCGCCCGAGGGCGGCGACGGAGTACTCCTTCTTGTCCGGGCGCGCTTGCTGCGCGACTTCCCTGACGTCGATGAGGCCGTCGCTCTCCATGCGCTTGAGCACGCGGTAGATCTGCTGGTGGGTGGCGGTCCAGAAGTAGCCGATGGACCGCTCGAACCGCCGGGCCAGCTCGTAGCCGGAGCCCGGCTTCTCGAGGAGCGAGACGAGGATCGCGTGCTCTAGCGCCATGCCCCGATCCTGCTATGCAACTCGTTGCATAGACAAGTGGCGCCGCCCTGGTGAGACACGGCTCACCCAGGTGCAGGCGCCTCTCCACGCCGACGGCCGACGATCAGTCCGGCATCGACTCCAGGAACGCGGCCGCCGCCGGTGAGCTGCGCGTCCGGTTCCACACCAGCCGCTCCTCACGGACCGGCCCGCCCTCGACCGGCACCACGGCAAGGCGGGGAAGCCTCGGCACGAGACGGGAGGGCAGCAGCGCGATGCCGAGCCCGCCGCGCACCAGGTCGGCGAAGAACTCGAGCCCCTTGGCCTCGAACGCCACCTCGCGCCGCAGCCCCGCGGCCTGGAACGCCTCGTCGGTCTGCGCCCGCGCCGCGATGCCCGCGGGGAAGTCCACGAACACCTCGTCCGCCAGCCGTTCGAGCGGCAGCGGAGCTCCGGACGCCGCAGCGGCCAGCGGGTGACCGGGGGCGACCACCGCCACATGGCGGTCGACCACGAGCGTCCGGCTGCCCAGACCGGGCTCGTCCGTACGGAACGACGGCGGCACCCCCAGGAACGCCAGATCCAGGGCCCCCTCCCGCACCGCGCGCACCAGGACCTCGCTCATGCCGTCGATCAGCCGCATCGTGACCTGCGGATAGGCGGCGTGATAGGCCCGCATCAGGCTCGGCACGTCGACCGCCGTCACCGACGAGATCGCCCCGATGGCCAGGCGCCCCCGGATCTCACCGGTCGCCGCCGCCACCTCGGCCCGTGCCCGCTCCGACGCCTCCAGCGCCTGCCGCGCGGCGGGCAGGAACGCCTCACCGGCCGGCGTCAGCGCCACCCGTCGGCTCGTCCGCTCGAACAGCCGCGCCCCGAGCTCCTTCTCCAGCTTCCCGATCTGATGACTGAGCGCGGACTGCACGACCAGACACCGCTCGGCGGCCCGCGTGAACCCACCCGTCTCGGCGACCGCGACGACATAGCGCAACTGCTGCAGCTCCATGCGATCCATCGTGCTGCGCGATCGTTCGGATGACAAGGATGTGTTGGACTCATCGATGGGGCCGGCCGCAGGCTGACTGCCATGACGCAGACGGAACTTGACCACCCTCGCGCAAGGGATCCGGACGAGCGCGACGGCCCGCGCCGCGGCCTGCTGCTCCTCATGGCCGTCGCCACCGGCCTGTCCGCGGCGGGCAATTACATCGCCCAGCCGCTGCTCGACCTCATCTCCCACGACCTCCGCCTCGGCAGCGTCCTTGCGGGGCTGGTCGTCACCGCGTCCCAGGCCGGGTACGCACTCGGTCTTCTGCTGCTCGTCCCGCTCGGCGACGTCATCGACCGCCGCCGCCTCGCGGTGACCCTGTTCCTGGCCACCGCGCTCTTCCTCGGCGTCTCGGCGCTGGCCCCCAGTGGCCCGGTCCTCCTCGCAGGCACCGTCCTCGCCGCCCTCACCTCCGTCGGCGCCCAGGTGGTCGTCGCCCACGCCGCCGCTCTCGCCACCGCCGCGACCCGGGGCCGCGCCGTCGCCACCGTCATGTCGGGCGTGCTGCTCGGCGGTCTGCTGGCCCGTACCGCCGCGGGCGGTCTGTCCGAACTGGGCGGCTGGCGCACCGTGTACTGGGTGCTAGCCGCCCTCATGACAGGCGCCGCCGTCGTCCTCCACCGCCGCCTGCCGTACCTCGCGGTCACCGCCGACCTGCGCTACCCGGCCCTGCTCCGCTCCACGCTCTCTCTGATGCGCGAGGAGAGCGTGCTGCGCCGCCGCGCCCTCCTCGGCGCCCTGTCCTTCGGCTCCTACAGCGTGCAACTCACGGCTCTCACCTTCCTGTTGGCCGATGAGCCCTTTCACTGGGCGGCCCCGGCGATCGGGCTGTTCGGCCTGGTCGGCGCCGTGGGCATCCTGTCGATGACCTTCGCGGCCCGCCTGAGCGACAGCGGCCACGCCCAGCACGTGGCCGGTGTCGCGACCGCCCTGCTGCTCACCGGCTGGCTGACCCTGCTGGCGGGAGAACGGTCCCTGATCTGGCTCGCGGTCGGTGTGATCACCCTGAACATCGGCCAACAGGCGGTCCTCAACAGCAGCCAGACCATCCTGTTCGCGCTCGACGCCGAGGCACGCAACCGCATCAACTCGGCCTTCGCGACGAGCCTCTTCCTCGGCGGAGCCACCGGCTCCGCGCTCGCCTCCGTCGTCTGGGCCGCCGCGGGGTGGCCCGGCGCCTGCGCGCTGGGGGCCGCCCTGGCAACCGGCGCCGTCACCGTGTGGGCCTGGGATCACCTGCGCCCCGCCGAATGACCTGTCGTACCCACTCAGGAGAACACCATGAACATCACCGTCTTCGGAGCCGCGGGCAACGTCGGCCGCCGGGTCGTCACCGAGGCCTTGGCCCGCGGGCACGGGGTCACCGCGGTCGTCCGCGACCCGG
The DNA here is from genome assembly GCF_053591915.1 of Streptomyces sp. NPDC002853. Classification (NCBI taxonomy): domain Bacteria; kingdom Bacillati; phylum Actinomycetota; class Actinomycetes; order Kitasatosporales; family Streptomycetaceae; genus Streptomyces; species Streptomyces sp. NPDC002853. Next base: position 222,149 of record NZ_JBSFUS010000013.1, read on the forward strand.
CCCGAGCCTCCGCACTGCCCACCGCCGCCAGGATCCGCACCGGCGACGCCGTCGACCCACGCACCGTCGCCACACTCGCCGCGGGACAGGACCTGGTGATCACCACGACCCGCCCCGCACCCGGCCGCGAGCCCGAACTAGCCGCCGTCACCCGGTCCTTGCTCAGCGGGCTGCACGCCACCGGCGTACGGCTCCTGCTCGTCGGCGGCGCCGCCGGCCTCACCGTCCCGGGCACCGACGGCACCCTGGTCGTGGACGCCCCCGATTTCCCGCCGTCCCTGCGCCCCATCGCCCTGGCCTGCAACGAACAGCTCGACGCGTGCCGCACCACCGCCCATGAGGTCGACTGGGCCTACCTCAGTCCGCCGTCCCTCCTCGAAGCGGGCGAGCGCACCGGCCGCTTCCGTCTGGGCACCGACGAACTGATCGTCGACGCCCACGGCGTATCCGCGCTCTCCATGGAGGACCTGGCGGTGGCCCTCCTGGACGAGGCCGAGCGACCCAAGCACCACCGCGCCCGGTTCACGGCGGCGTACTGACCCAACGGGGCGCGGCGAAGGCGCCGGAGTTCTCGGACGCCCACTGCGCGTGGACGAGCGGCGCGGGGGAGGCAGTTCCCGCCCCGTGAGCGCGAGGGCGGGTTCGCGGAGCCCCTGGCCCCGCCTCAGTTCACTGCCTTCTTCACGAGCGCCGCGATCCTCGCCTCGCCCTCGGCGGTCAGCTCCGTCAGGGCGTACGACGCCGCCCACATGGCGCCGTCGTCGAGGTCCGCCTTGTCGCTGAAGCCGAACGTCGCGTACCTGGCGCTGAACTTCTGCGCGCTCTGGAAGAAGCACACGACCTTGCCGTCCTGGGCGTAGGAGGGCATCCCGTACCAGAGCTTCGGCGAGAGCTCCGGCACGTTCTCCTTGATCACGGCGTGGATCCGCTCGGCCATGACGCGGTCCGAGTCCTGCATCTCGGCGATCTTCGCGACCACGGCGGCCTCCTCCTCCGCGGCCTTGTCGGCGCGTGATGCGCGGCGTGCGGACGCCTTGAGCTCCTGGGCGCGCGCCTTCATCGCGCCGCGTTCCTCGTCCGTGAATCCGTCGAACTTCGTGGCGGTGGTCCTGGCGGGCTTCTGCGTGGTCGTCATCGCGGGTTTCCTTACGTGTGTGGCGTGGGTCGGGAGGAGGGGAGTGCGTGGTTGCTCGGTGCCCGGGAGGAGCCGCGGTCGCGGCTCCTCCCGACGGGGTGTCAGCCCCACGCACCGGCGATCTGACGGGTCGCGGCGTTGAGCCGGTTGAACAGGTTGGTGACGCCGGTCATGAGGACGAGCGCGGCCAGCTGCTTCTCGTCGAAGTGGGTGGCGGCGGCGTCCCACACCTCGTCGCTCACCGCGTCGGCGCGGTCGGCGAGGCGCGTCGCGGCCTCGGCGAGCTCCAGCGCGGCCCGCTCCGCCTCGGTGAAGTACGGGGCCTCGCGCCAGGCGGCGACCGCGGCGAGCCGCTCGTCACTGACGCCCGCCTTGCGGGCCGACTTCGCGCCGCCGTCGACACAGGCGCTGCAGCCGTTGATCTGGCTGACCCGCAGGTGCACCAGCTCCAGGGTCTGCGCCTCCACCCCTCCGGAGTGCACGGCCTTGAAGAGCGTCTGGATGGCCGGCATGGCGTCGGACAGGACAACGGCGGGGTTCTGCATACGGGACTGCATCTCGTGTTCTCCTCTGTGCGGATCGGCTTCTGTGTCGGCCCCCGTTCCTTCGGGGCGTGACTCCATATCAGCGGGAACCGCTCCCCACGACCACGGCGGTGGGACACCGTGGGACAGCTGAAACACCCTTGAGCAGCGACGACGTGGCCCGGTAGGTTTCTGGCCACACGGGACACGGGGGGTATCTGGTGGACGAGCCGCAACGCACGGCGAAGACGGATCCGCAGAACGAACTGGCGGCGCGGCTACGCCTGATCCAGGAACTGTCCGGACTCGGCGTAAGGGCCCTCGCCCGCGACGCGGGCCTCAGCTCCTCGTCGCTGTCCCGCTACCTCAGCGGCCAGACCCTGCCGCCGTGGCCCGCGGTGGTCGCGCTCTGCCGACTCGTCAAGCGCGACCCCCGCCCGCTGCGCCCCCTGTGGGAACGCTCCTCCAACCCCCTTCCCGCGCCCCCGAAGTCCAGCCGCCAGGGCAGGCCGAAGCCCCGCAACGACCTGCCGCGCGACGTGCCCGACTTCACCGGTCGCGAGGGGCAGCTCGCGGCGGTGCTCGCAGCGGTGGACAGCCACCGGGTGGTCGCCGTCGACGGCATGGCGGGGGTCGGCAAGACGTGTCTGGCGATACATGCCGCGCACCGGCTGGCCGCCGACTACCCGGACGCGCAGCTCTACGTGGATCTGCACGGGTTCACCGAGGGCCGGGAACCGCTCGACCCCGACTCCGCGCTGCGCATGCTGCTCGGCGCGCTGGACGTGCCGTCCGAGAAGGTCCCGCGCGAGGGCGTCGAGCAACTGGCCGCCTGCTGGCGGTCCGAGCTGGCCGACCGGCGCGTCGTCGTGGTGATCGACAACGCCGCCGACGCCGACCAGGTCCGCCCTCTGCTGCCGGGAGCCGGTCCGTCCGTCGCCCTGATCACCAGCCGCAACCGGCTTCTCGGCCTGGACGAGGTGCCGCCCGTTTCGCTCGACGTGCTGAGCCCGCAGGAGAGCGCGGAACTCCTTGCCCGTGCGAGCGGCGACCCGGTCGGTCCCGACGGCCGCCTCGCCCGTGACCCGCAAGCCGCCGCGGAGGTGCTGCGGCTGTGCGGCCACCTGCCGTTGGCGCTGCGTCTGGCCGCGGCCCGGCTGCGGCACCGGCCGGGCTGGACCGTGGGCATCCTCGTCGAGCGGATGGCCGAGGGGGCGAGCGAGTTCGACACCGCGTTCGCCATGTCCGTAAGGCAGTTGGACCGTGCCCAGGCCCGCCTGTTCCGGCTGCTCGGACTGCTGCCGGGGGGTTCCTTCGACGAGTACCTGGCGGCGTCCCTGGCGGACGTGCCGCTGAGCAGCGCGCGGGCGATGCTGGAGGACCTGGTCGACGCGCACCTCGTACAGGAGTCGACGGCGGGCCGCTACCGCCTGCACGACCTGGTGCACCAGCACGCGCGCCGGGCCGGGGAGGAGCAGGACTCACCGGCCGAACGGCAGCGGGCCCTCGGCCGCTTCCTCGACTACTACGTGCACGCGGCGGCAGCCGCCGACGCCGCGATGCCGTTCCTGTCCCCCGGCCGGGCACCCTCGGCGGGCCCGGCTCCGGTCGCCTTGCATCAGTTCCCGGACAAGCACGCGGCGTTCGCCTGGCTCGTCTTGGAGTACGAGAACCTGGTGGCCGCCTTCGAGACGGCGGCCGCCGTCGGGGCCGACGCGCACGTGTGCGAGCTGCCGCGTTTCCTGCGGGCGTACTTCGCGCGGCGGTGCGGCACGACGCACCTCAACGTCCTCTTCGAGCGGGCTCTGGCCGCCGCCGAACGCATCGGCGATCCACTCCAACTGGCGGACGCCCACAGCGACTTGGGCTTCGCCCGCTACAACGCGGGCCGGATGGCGGAGGCCGCCGCGTCGTACGAGGCGGCTTCTCGGGCGGGGGGCCTGGGGTCGGAGGCCGAGCTGACCCTGCGGCGCGGCTACCTGAAGTGGGACGAGGGTTTTGTCGAGGAGCCGCTCGAACTCTTCCGGCTGGCCGGGAAGTTGTACGAGCAGGCCGACTGCCCGACGGGCAGGGCCGCCGCAGCGGCGTCCGAAGCCTGGGCGATGCTGCAACTGGGACACCGCGAGGAGGCGGCGCAGCGGGCCCGGGAGGTCCTGACCATCCCCCACGCGGACCCCGCGTCGCCGCCCGCGCTGACGGCCCGGATCACCCTCGGCGTGGCCATCGCCGACGAGGAGCCCGACGAGGCGGCGCAGCAGCTGCATCAGGCACTGGCACTGGCCCGCGAGGACGGGCACCTGCACAACGAGGCGTGGTGCCTCAACTGCCTGGGTGTCGCGCTCCGGCGCATGGGCCGCCACGAAGAGGCGCTGGCCAGCCACCGCAAGGCGTTCGCGCTGCTCGACGAGCTCTTCGAGGAACACTGGAAGATCCACTTCCTCAACGGCTACGCAGAGACCTGCCGCCTCGCGGGCCTGCCCGAAGAGGCCCTGCGCCTGCACCGCCAGGCTCTCGACCTCGCCCCACGACTGGGCTACCGCAACGAGGAAGTACTGGCACACGAGGGCATCGCCACCATCCTCGACGCGACGGACCCCACCACGGCGGCGGAACACCGCGCGGCGGGGGAAGCCGTCCTGGAGGAGCTCACCGCCTGAAGCGGCCGGACCCCGTTTCCGGTGGGCGGCCGTAGCCGCCCACCGGAAGGTGCGGTCAAAAACGCACCGCGTAAGCAGCGCGCCGCCGCAGGGACTTGGTTCGCTGGGCCTCGTGGAAGCGGGCGTCCTGTTCCAGGATCTCGGTGGCCCGGCGCACCTTCACCCCGGCCCGTTCGATTGCTTCGTCCAGCGGCATCACCAGGGGCAGGTCGAAGATCTCGACGATCCGCTCCACGCGCTCGCGGACGCTGCCGCCCACCACGTGGTACGGGATCTCCAGCTCCTGAAGGGTCTCGATCAGCAGGTCGTCGGACATCCGCCGGAACTTCTCGGAGACCGGCCGGTGGCCGTCCGCCCTCATCTCGAACTCGACCGGCAGGTGCACATAGGCGTCGTAGATCCGCTTGGCACGGGCCTTGGCGACCGCGCCGTAGGCGTCCATGTACTGGCGGTAGAACCGCTTGACCGGGAGTCCGGCCACGTTCTTCACCGCCCGCAGCAGCACGTTCGCCCCGGGGTTGATGCCGACCCGCATGCGGGCCTCACCGTAGATCCACTCGTGGATCACGGAGCCGTCCGAGATGAACGGCCCCTCGCCCGCCTCGTGATGGATCCGCTCCTCCAGCCGGCGTAACCCCAGCATCGTCAGCTCCATCGCGCTCAGCTCCTGGACCTGCTTGCCCGGAACGAGATCCACGAGGATCTCCCGCGACGTCATCGCGTGCGTGCGCGGGATGCCCGTGGCCATCGACAGCGTCTCGGTCGTGGTGCTCTTGCCGCTGGAGTACGTCCCGGAGATCGCCAGGTGCAGGCCCTGCTGTGCGATCGGGGCGGGTGTGGGGGTGCTTGTGTTCCCCATGGTGTGTTCTCTTCCCGTGGTGGGTGGCCCGGCCGGAGCCGGGGTGTGGGTGATCGGGTCAGCCGCCGAGGCCCAGGCCTCCGCTGATGGGCAGGACCGCTCCGGTGACGAAGCGGCCCGATTCGCCGGTGAGGTAGCGCACGGCGGCGGCGACATCGGCCGCCTCCCCGACGCGACCGAGCGGAGTGATGGACAGCAGGTGTTCACGGCGGTCGTCGGTGATCGCGCGGCTCATGTCCGTGTCGATCAGGCCCGGCGCGACGATGTTGACCGTGATGTTGCGCGGGCCGAGCTCCCAGGCCAGGGAGCGGGCCATGCCGAGCATTCCCGCCTTGGCCGCCGCGTAGTTGACCTGGCCCGGCGCTCCGTACGCGAAGGTCATGGAGGAGATCAGCACGATGCGGCCCCAGCGTGCCCGGACCATGCCGCGTACGGCACGTCGCACCGTGCGGAAGGCGCCGTGCAGGTTGACGTCGACGACGTCCGTGAAGTCCTGCTCGTCCATGCGCAGGATCAGGGTGTCCCGGGTGATGCCCGCGTTGACGACGAGGACTTCGACCGGCCCGTGTGCGGCCTCCGCCTCCTTGAAGGCGGCGTCGATGCTCTGCGTGTCCGTCATCTCCGCGCGGACACCGAGCAGCCCGTGGGGCGGTGCGGTGTCCCGGTGGGTGACGGCGACATGGTCACCGTCGGCCGCCAGGGCGGTGGCCACGGCGAGTCCGATGCCGCGGTTGCCGCCGGTGACCATGACCGAGCGTCCCATCAGTGGCTCCCCGGGGTGTTGGCGTCCTTCGCCTGATGAGTCCGCTGAGCCTGCCTACGGCGGAGTTCCGCCGTACGCCGGCCGTTGAGCACCAGGTTCCGGGTGGCTGTCGTGGCGATCAGCAGGCCGATCTCCCCCAGGCTGAGGTGCTCGTCCATCGCGTGCTCGTCCATCGGGATCACCTCGCCGAGCCGGTCGCCGCCACGCAGCAGCGCGACGCATCGGCGAACAGGTGCTCGATGGCCGCCGCGAGGCGATCGGCCGTCAGCGCGCTGGGCAGCAGCCGCCGGGCGAAGCGTGGGCTCGGCGGTGTTCCGTCACGCGGTTCCTCGGTCATCAGCGGCGGCAGGAACGCCATCGGTGTACGGGCCAGTTCGGCGTCCGTCCGCGCGAGGAAGCGCGCCGCGCGCTCCCTGTGCACCTCGGGCAGCCAGTCGAGGAACGGCACTCCGACCTCGACGACCTCGTCGTCCCCGGCCCCCTCGAAGCCGATGTCCCCCTGAGCGCGACGCAGTTGAGGGGGCGCGGCCCGCCACTCCTCGCGCAGCATGGGTACGCGGCAGCGGGCCTCGTCGAGAAGGACGAGCAGCGGCCGTTCCGCGTCCAGGTGCTCGCGCACCTCGGCACGCTGCCTTTCGTCCGGCCATAATCCCGTCGGTGTCCAGTTCCTCGGTCCAACCCCGCGTGTGTGCTCCTCCCAGAGCAGACGGGCAGGCCCTTCGAGCACGACGAGCACGTCTCCTGATCGGAGCGTGGGCGTGAAGCGCATGATCTCTTTCCCCCGTTGCATTTCTTGCGTTTCTTGCGATCCTTGCGTGCCTTACATTTCGCGCCTGCCCGTAATTCCAGCGTGCCGGAATACCTGTCCGGGCAGAGCCAATTGGGCCGTGCGGTTATGCGGCGACGGCGGGCAGACGGTGCGCCAGCCAGCAGCGGCCGTCGATCCCCGCGAAGTCGTCGACGCTCAGTTCCGCGGTACGCCAGCGGGCGTCGCCCATGGACAGGAGCCGGGAGCTCGCGGTGCGCACGGTCGGGGTGAAGCTGTGCCCCATGGGGCGCACCGGCGTGCCGGCGCTGATGACGAAGCGCCTCATCCAGAGCGTGTCGGTGGTGCCGCGGGACAGCCCGTCCTGTGCGTAGAGCAGGACCTGGGCCAGCTGGGCCACTCCCACCAGCGCGTCGACCAGGGAGACCGACGGCCCGTAGGCCGCTTCCGCCCCGCAGGTGTGCGCGTCCCCGTCCGTGGCGACGACGCGCTGCCGTCCCTGGATCTCCTGCCGGTCGAGGTCGACGCGGACCTGCTCGGCGTACTGGTCGCGCTGCTTGTAGCCCACGCCGTAGTGGCGGGCTCGCGCCGGTCCGAGCGCCTGCTTCTCGTCGTCGTACGTGACCGGGGTCCCCGTCCGCCTGCCCTGTTCGTGCACGAGCGTGCAGCGCACCTTCAGGCTCCCGACGCGGCAGTCGAACGTGCTGGCCAGCGTGGCGAGTTCCCCGGTCGGACCGTCGACGGCGAGCAGCCTGCCGCGCACGGGAAAGTCCGCGAGATCCTCGTGCGGCGAGCTGCCGGCCCGTACGTCCGCGCTGCGCAGCCAGATCCTGCGCCGCTCGGCGGCGCCGAGCCCGAAGGCCCGGCCGAGGTGCGTCTCCGCCAGGTTCGCGGCGAGCACCAGCGCGTCGATGCTGCTCAGATGCGGGCGCAGCTCACCGGCGCCCGATTTGCGGGACCAGTCGCGCGGATAGGTGAGCGTGCCGCGCGCGGTGACCAGCGCACCCGGGTCGGCGGAGCCATCGGTGGTGATGTCCTTGAGGCCTTGGGTGACGCGTTTGTATCCGCTCCCGAAAAAGCGGGAGCTGCCCGGCCCGAGGCAACTTTCCAAAGATCCGTATACTAATTCCTTGTTACTCATTCCCCGTTTACCTTCCCCCGTGTCGCGAGTCATGTGACCCGGACAGAAAAAACACTATCCGGCACATCAAGGGGAAAGCAATTAGTCAAGGTAATCTGTGATGGCCTCCACAGATCGACCCAAAGTAAACCTCAAATGGGGATTCTTTGACTCCAGTTGCACCGCAGAATTCGCGGAATTTCGCCGGAGTCACTCGCAGGCGATCACGCGCGGCCAGCGGTCGGCCAGCAGATCACCGAGCAGGGTGCGAAGCCGCTCGCGGTCCTGCTCGGGCACGGCGGAGAGAAAGTCCTGCTCCACGGCGTCGACGGCACGCCCCGCGCGCTCGAGTGCCTCGCGGCCGCCGTCGGTGAGACGCAGGATGTAGCGCCTGCGGTCCGACGGGTTGCGCCGCCGCTCCACATGGCCGGCCCGCTCCATCTCGTCGATCAGGGCCACCATGGTCGTCGGATCGAGGTGCAGGAGTCTGCTCAGATCCTGCTGAGACAGGTGCAGATCACTTTCCAGTGCCGCGAGAACGTAGAAATAGCGCAGCCGCATGCCCTGCGCCATGAGTGCCTTCTCCGCGTCCTCCATCAGGATCGATCCGGCTTTGTTCAGCAGATAGCCGGTCCTGCGGACGAGGGGGAAGTCGAGCCCGGCGGGTTGCGCCGGAATGGGCGTCGCCTCAGTCATCCGGGCCGCTCCCCTTTACTGGCTGACTCTCGGTTCTGCTGCTGACATCTCGGTGAAGGGACCGGGCCAGGGGATGTGGTTCCCCAGCCATGCCGAACATCCCCCGCGCCGATCGTCGATCACGTCAAGGGTACTGGCGCTGACACCGGCCTCCAAGGCCGGTGTCAGGGACGGTGCCGTGGGCGATCGGGGCGGGTAGCCCGGCCGTCTCCGACCGGGTTACCCATCTCCCCCGACTCGGTGACTCACCCGTCTCCCCCGGTATGTGCGGACTGCGCCACGACCGGCGTCCCGGCACTCTCCTTCTCCAAGAGCCCTTGCGCCTCAACGGTGTTCACCGCCGTCCGACCGCTATCCTCCACGGTCTCGCCCAGGGCACTCTCGTGCAGATCGCGCGTACGGATGAAGGCGAATCCCACCACCGCACCGACGGCGGCGACGAGCGCGCACACGAACATCACGTCCGTCAGCCCGTCCACGAAGGCGGCGCGTGCCGCCGCCTCGAGTGCGGGGGCCGTCCCCGAGGGCGCACGGCCGACGGCTTCCGCGCCGCCGCCCGCCGCCACGGCCTCACCGAACTCGTGGGCGGATGAACCCAGTTGACGCCCCGCGTCGGATTGCACGAAGAGATCGGTCACCCTGCCCTGGAACGCCGCACCGAATCCCGCGATGCCGATGGCGACGCCCACCTGCTGGAACGTCTCGTTGATCCCCGAGGCCATGCCCGCCTTGGACGGTTCCACGACGGCGATGGACAGCGAGGCACGCGGCGGATTGAAGAGCCCCATGCCAAGGCCGATCCCGAACATGCTCGGCAACAGCGCGGTCCAGGAGGTGTCCGGACCGGTGAGCGCGACCAGGAAGAGCCCGGCCGCGATGAGCGCGAGGGAGGTGCCCATCAGCAGCCGCTGCGGCACCCGGGTGGTCAGTGACCCGGAGATCGCGGCCGCCACGAACAGTGTCCCGGTCAGCGGAAGGAAGCGCAGACCGGTCTCCCACGGCGAGTACGCGAGGACGTTCTGCACGTACGACACCAGGAGGAAGATCGCGGACATGGTCGCGGCGGCGCACAGCAGCGTCACCACCGACACCCCGTTGAACGTCGTGTTCCTGAACAACGACAGCTGGAACATGGCCCGTTCACCCCGCCGCCGCTCCACGACGCCGAACATCCCGAGCAGCAGCACGGCGGCCACGAACATGCCGACGATGGGAGCACTGCCCCAGCCCTCGGCCTCCCCTCGCAGCAGCCCCAGGACCAACAGGGTCAGCGCGCCGGTGAACAGCACCATCCCCCACCAGTCCACCGCCGGGGCCGACTCCGCTCGCGACTCGCGCATCCGCAGCGCGCTCACGGCCATGGCGAGCAGCCCGACCGGCACGTTCACCAGGAAGATCCAGCGCCAGCTCAGCCCGTCGGTGAGCGCACCCCCGATGAGCGGGCCGAAGGCGATGGACAGCCCGACCACTCCCCCGAAGATGCCGAAGGCCCTGCCCCGGTCCTTGCCCTGGTACTCCTGGCCGATCAGCGCGGGACCGACGGCGAACAGAACCGCACCGCCCAGTCCCTGGACCCCTCGGGCCACGGACAGGACGGCGGCGTCGTTCGCCAGGCCGCAGGCGAGCGAGGCCACCAGGAACACGACGAAGCCGATGTTGAAGACGCGCTTGCGCCCCAGCCGGTCGGCCAGTGATCCGGCTGTCAGCAGCACGGCGGCGAGACCGAGGGCGTACGCGTCGAGCACCCACTGGAGCGAGGTGAAACTCGCGTCGAACGCGTCCCTGATGTCGGGCAGCGCCACATTCACCACGGTCAGGTCGAGCAGCAGCATGAACGTGGCCACACACACCACGGCCAGGGTCCACCCCCGCCCGCCCGCCGAGGTCGTTCGTCCGGACATCATTCCCCCGAGATCTAAATGATCTACTTCTCAAATCATCGATGTTCCCAACGATTTGAAAAGCTACGAAGGCCTCGGAAACCTGTCAACGGACCGCTCACGTCTCGGCCATGATCCGGGGGGAATCCGGCCGGATACCGCCGGGCGAATCCCCACCCGTCACCTCGCACCCGAGGAGCCACAGCTCACCCAGGGAGTCGGCATATGCGCAGGTAGGACTCTGCAGGGGGTCCTGGTGCGCGGGTGCCGGCCGGGCAGGCTAGCTTACTCGGATGAGTCTTCTTGATGATGTGGCCGAGCGCGACGGCTGGCGATGCTGGGTGTGTGACGAAGCGGTCGACTCCGACGAGTCGGTGAACGACCCGCGGGGGCCCAGCGTCGACAGCCGGACCGCCGACCGGAAGGCCAAGGTCGTCGAGCGGCTCGCGCACCGCGGATGCAACACCCGCAAGGGCGCGGTCAAGGTGGTCATCGCCTGGCCGGATCGCCTGTACGTGGTCGAACCCGCACCGCTGATCACCGTCGCCGGGAGGCTGGAGCGCAAGGGGGGCCGCGAGATGGTGGGGCGTTGTCCGACCAGGCGGGACGCTCAAGACGCGGCCGATTGGCTGGTGGACCGGTTCTCCCGACTGGTACCGGGGCTGCCGGTGACCGCCGACATCGAGCCGGGCGGCGGCCAGTTCCTGGTCACCCTGTCCACCGGCCGCCGCTGACGAGGGATCACCGGCGCGGACTAGGGCGCGGTGGCCGAACCGTCGTAGACGTTCTTCGGGGTGGCGACCGCTGTGATCGCACGGGCGAGCAGGGTGGACGGCTCCTGGCCCTGGCTCGTGATGTCGGTGTTCATCATGACGACCAGGGTGGCCTTCTTCGAGGGCAGGTAGACCGTCACGGTCTCGTAGCCCGGGATGGAGCCGTTGTGCCCGATCCAGCCGTTGGTCTTGAGGATGCCGAGACCGTAGGTGGTACCGGGGAAGCCGGTGGGCAAGGTCTTGAGCCGCTGCTTCTGGGTCTCGGGGCTGAGCAGCTGCCCGGTGGCGACCGACTTGGCCCAGATACGCAGATCGTGCAGGTTCGAGATCATCGCCCCCGCTGCCCAGGCCCAGCTGGGGTTCCAGTTCGTCGCGTCCGCGACCTCACCGCTCAGCGTCTGGTCGGTGTAGCCGCGCGGGTGCGGCTGAGGGAACTCGTTGCCCTGCGGGAACAGTGTGTGGTGCAGGTGCGCCGGGCGCAGCACGCGGTGGTGGATGACGTCGGCCAGCCGGTGGCCGGTGACCTTTTCGATCACCATGCCCAGCAGGACGAGGTTGGAGTTGGAGTACTGGAACTTCTTGCCCGGGGCGAAGGTGTTGCGGTGCTTGAAGCCGTACGCGAGGGACTGGCGCGGGGTGAAGGTGCGCTGCGGGTCGCTCAGCAGGTCGCGGACGAAACCGGCGTCCTCGGTGTACGGGAACAGACCGCTGCGCATCTCCGCGAGCTGGCGCAGCGTGATGCGGTGGCCCTTGGGCACGCCCTTGACGTACTTGGAGATCGGATCGTCCAGCTTGACCCGGCCTTCGTCCACGAGCTCCAGCAGCGCGGTGACGGTGAACGTCTTGGTCTCGCTGCCGATCCGGACGAAGGAGTCGGCAGCCATCGGCTCACCGGTCCTGGTGTCGGCGACGCCCATGGACCGGACGTAGCAACCCTTGCCCGGCATCCATAGACCGACGACGGCCCCGGGGATGCCCGCCTTCTTTCCGACGTCGTTCATGGTCTTGTCGAGGCGGGACGTGAGCTTGCGTCCCAGGCTGTTCGGGCAGTCGCCCTTATCGGGGTGGGCGGCGATCGGCCGCTGATCGGCCGCGGCGGGATGGGCCGCCGTCGGCGCCCACAAGGACGCGACGAGCAGCGCTGCACAGAGGGTACGGCGGGAAGTGGAACGTCTCATTCGGGGGTGCCTCTTCCAGGCAGGGGGATCTTCCAGACAAGGGGGCGGACGTCACGAACATCACCACCTCGGCCCCCGACGCGGTCCCGACCGCCCGTCCCCGTGTCAAGAAGTCCACTCGTTCGGAGCCACCGCACAGCACACGGACGCCCCCTCCCCCACAGCTCACCCGAGGAACGACAGCCGCACCTCGCGACGAGGGTTGTCCCGGTTGGTGTCCACCAGGCACACCGACTGCCACGTCCCCAGCTCAAGGCGGCCTCCCACCACCGGCAACGTCGCGTGCGGCGGCACCAGGGCGGGCAGGACATGGTCGCGGCCGTGGCCGGGGCTGCCGTGACGGTGCTGCCAGCGGTCGTCGGCGGGGAGCAGGGTGTGCAGCGCGGCGAGCAAGTCGTTGTCGCTGCCCGCGCCGGTCTCCAGGATCGCCACGCCGGCGGTCGCGTGGGGCACGAAGACATTGAGCAGGCCATCGCGGCCGGCCGCCGCCTCACTGAGAAAACTCTCGATGTCACCGGTGAGGTCGAAGACCTTCTCGGACGACCCGGTGGTGACGTTCAGGACACGTGTGGTGAAAGCATCGGACATGGGTCCATCCTCTCGCAGAGGTCTCTCGTTCGCTGATACGCGGCGTCCGCCTTTCGAGACGGCATTGACCGTACGCGGACGACCTGGCTACGTTCTGCGGCATGTTGCGTTCAGCCCTGCTCACCACGCGCGGTCACATCGACCTGCTGCGGGTGGCCTCCGCCGCGTGTCGTCGCGGCTGCTGACGCCTTCTCAGTTCTTTTCTCTCTTCTCCTCCTTCTCTGCCCTGACGCCGTCGCGCGGTTGATTTCCCCGTCCTGCGCGTAGGCCGTTCGAGCATCCCTCCCTCCTGCCGTGGAGCAGCCATGAGCATCAGCCACGCCCCGCCGGATTCCCCGCCGGACATTTCGGGAATATCCAAGTCCGGCCACCCCGCCCAGGACGCCGGAGACGTCCGGTCGGGCGAACCGCATCTCGTTCCCATCGTCCCCTCTTCCACCCGCGGCGCCCGCGTCCCTCGCTGGCTGCGCCGCACCTCGGGCCCTCTCGCACTGCTCGCCCTGTGGCAACTCCTCAGCTCCACAAGGGCGTTGAGCGCAGACATCCTCGCGTCGCCGGGAACCATCGCGGGCGTCGCCCGTGATCTCCTCGTCGACGGTTCGCTGACCTCCGCCATGGGGGTCTCCCTGCAACGGGTCGCGGTGGGGCTGCTGCTCGGCACCGTCGTCGGGACCTCGCTCGCGCTCATCTCCGGGCTGTTCCGCGTCGGCGAGGATCTCGTGGACGCCAGCGTGCAGATGCTGCGCACCGTGCCGTTCGTCGGGCTCATCCCGCTGTTCATCATCTGGTTCGGCATCGGCGAGGCGCCCAAGGTCGCCATCATCACGCTGGGTGTCTCGTTCCCGCTCTACCTGAACGTGTACGCGGGCATCCGCGGGGTCGACTCGCAGCTCATCGAGGCCGGCGAGTCCCTCGGGCTCTCACGGTGGGGGCTCGTGCGCCACGTCATCCTGCCGGGCGCGCTGCCGGGCGCGATGACCGGGCTGCGCTACTCCCTGGGCATCGCCTGGCTCGCCCTCGTCTTCGCCGAGCAGATCAACGCGGACTCCGGGATCGGCTTCCTGATGGTCCAGGCGCGTGACTTCCTGCGGACCGACGTGATCGTCGTCTGCCTGATCGTCTACGCCTTCCTCGGCCTCATCGCCGACTTCATCGTCCGCACCCTCGAAAGGCTGCTGCTGCAATGGCGACCGACGTTCACCGGCCGGTGACTCCCCACACCCGTACGACAGCGCCCACTTCGGCGGTACGGGTCGAGGGTCTCACCCGCTCCTTCGACGGGCGCGCCGTCATCGATCAACTCGACCTCGACGTGCGGCCGGGCGAGTTCGTGGCGCTGCTGGGACGCAGCGGCTGCGGCAAGTCCACCCTGCTGCGCATCCTCGCCGGGCTCGACCGGGACATCGAGGGGACGGTCCTCGTGCCGCGCCGCAAGGCCGTCGCGTTCCAGGCGCCCCGGCTCATGCCCTGGAAGCGGGTGTGGCGCAACGTCCTGCTCGGACTGCGGGGAAAGCCCGAACGCGGCGTCGCGGAGCGGGCGTTGGAGGAGGTCGGCCTCAAGCACCGTACGAACGCCTGGCCCAAGACGCTCTCGGGCGGCGAGGCCCAGCGCGCCTCGCTGGCCCGCGCCCTGGTGCGCGAGCCCGATCTGCTGCTGCTCGACGAACCGTTCGGCGCGCTCGACGCGCTCACCCGCATCAAGGCCCAGCGCCTCGTCGACGAGCTGTGGCAGCGGCGCGGATGCGCCGTCCTGCTGGTCACCCATGACGTGGAGGAAGCCGTGCTCCTCGCCGACCGGGTGCTCGTCATGGACGAGGGGGTCATCGCGTACGAGACCGAGATCGATCTTGACCGGCCGCGTGGCATCTCCGATCCGCGCTTCGGCGAACTGCGTGCCGAACTGCTGCAGCGCCTTGGTGTCGACGCGCCCGACCACATCGCGGAAGCCGCCGCGGCGTGATCCCCGCTCATTCCCCCTCCCGCACAACCCGCACGAACAAAACGCACAGCCCGACCAGACCGAACGGACTCACCATGCGACGACATCTCGCCGCCCCCGCCCTGCTCCTCCCCCTGGCCTTGCTGCTCGCCGCCTGCTCCGGCTCCTCCTCCGCGAGCACCTCGTCCGCGGGCGCGGGTGGCGGGACCGACGGCCAGGGGTCGCTCACCCTCAACGTCGGTGACCAGAAGGGCGGTTCGGAGGCCGTGCTGCGCGCCGCCGGGGAGCTCGACGACCTGAAGTACAAGATCCGCTGGTCCACGTTCACCTCAGGGCCTCCCCTCCTGGAGGCCGTCAACGCCAAGGCCGTGGACATCGGCGCCGTCGGCAACACGCCGCCCGTCTTCGCCGCCGGAGCCGGCTCGAAGATCTCCGTGGTGGCCGCGAACCACGGCACCGCTTCGGGCGAGGCGATTCTCGTGCCCGACGGCTCTCCCGTGAAGAAGGCCGAGGACCTCAAGGGCAGGTCCGTCGCCGTGGCGCAGGGCTCGTCGGCCCACTTCCAGCTGATCGCGTCCCTCAAGGAGGCCGGGCTCGGCATCAAGGACGTCAAGGTCAAGTATCTGCAGCCGGCCGACGCGCTGGCCGCGTACACCAGCGGGAAGGTGGACGCCTGGGCGGTCTGGGACCCGTACACCTCGCAGGTTCTGGAGAGCAAGAAGGGGCACGTCCTGACCGACGGCGACGGTCTGGTGAACGGCCTCACCTTCCAGGTGGCGGCGCCGCACGCGCTCAAGGACAAGAAGAAGTCCGCCGCGATCGACGACTACCTCAAGCGGCTGCGCAAGGCCCAGGACTGGGTCTACGACCACCCGGAGGCATGGGCGAAGGTCTGGGCGAAGGACACCGGCCTGCCCTACGAGGTCGCGCTCGCCGCCGTCAAGCGCAGCAACGGCACGCGCGTCCCCGTGGCCGTCGACAAGAACGTGATCGCCTCCGAGCAGGAGATCGCGGACACCTTCGCCGGCCAGAAGCTCATTCCGCGCCGCATCGACTTCGGCGACTTCGTCGACACCCGCTTCAACGGCGACCTGCCGCCCTCGACCAGCAAGCCGCGCACGTACCGCAAGGAGTCCTGACCATGACCGTCCACCTCAACTGGTTCCTGCCGACCGGCGGCGACGGCCGCACCCTCGTCGACCGGCACGCCTACACCGACGGCGGCATCAAGCGCTCCCGCGTCACCCCGGTCAGCGGGGTGCGGGCCCCCGACATCGACTATCTGATCCAGATCGCCAAGGCGGCCGAGCAGTTGGGCTTCGAGGCCGTGCTGACCCCGACCGGCACGTGGTGCGAGGACGCCTGGCTGACGACGGTCGCCCTCGCCCAGCACACCGAGCGGCTCAAGTTCCTGGTGGCGTTCAGGCCCGGCGTCATCTCCCCGGTGCTCGCCGCGCAGATGGCGGCCACGTATCAGCGCATCACGCGCGGACGCCTGCTCCTGAACGTCGTCACGGGCGGCGACTCGACCGAGCAGCGGCGCTTCGGCGACCATCTCGACCACGATCACCGATACGCCCGCACGGACGAGTTCCTGTCCGTCGTGCGGGGCGTGTGGGGCGGAAAGCCCTTCGACTTCCACGGCGAGCACTACGACGTGGAAGGCGGTCTCACCGCGTTGCCGCCGGACCCGCTGCCGGAGATCTTCTTCGGCGGCTCGTCGGCGGCGGCCGGTCCTGTCGCGGCGCGGCACACGGACGTGTACCTGACCTGGGGCGAGCCTCCCGAGCAGGTCAAGCAGAAGATCGACTGGATTCGTGGCCTCGCCGAGGAGCAGGGGCGCACGGTCCGGTTCGGCATCCGGCTGCACACCATCTCGCGCGACTCGGCCGCCGAGGCGTGGGCCACGGCGAACCGGCTGCTCGACGATCTCGACCCGGACACCATCGCCGCCGCACAGCAGGCGCTCGGCCGCAGCGAGTCGGTCGGCCAGCAGCGGATGCTCGCGCTGCACGGCGGTTCCCGCGACGAGCTGGAGATCTCACCGAATCTCTGGGCGGGCGTCGGTCTCGTGCGAGGTGGCGCGGGCACCGCACTCGTCGGCAGCCACGCGGACGTCGCGGACCGGATCGAGGAGTATCACGCGCTGGGGGTCGAGCACTTCGTGCTTTCGGGCTATCCGCATCTGGAGGAGGCGTACTGGTTCGGCGAGGGCGTGATCCCGGACCTGGCGGCGCGCGGGCTGCTGCCCCGGATTCCGGCCTCGCAACTGGCCGGGGTGCCCGCGGCGAACGGGCGTCCGGCCTCCGCTCCGGGCGGCGCCCCGCTCCTGGTGGCGGGCGGGCGCTGACCCGCGGGCCCGCGCGGGAAGATCCCGTACCCCGATGGAGTTAGTAGAAGCGTGAACGACATCGGGGTACGGGACGCGGCGGCGCGGGATGCGGCCGCACAGGAAGCGGTACGCGACGAAGCCGCACGCGAGGTGGACGTGGTCGTCATCGGCGCCGGGCAGGCGGGGCTGTCCAGCGCCCATCACCTGCGCAAGGCCGGCTTCGCGCCGGACCGGGACTTCGTCGTCCTGGACCACGCGCCCCGGCCGGGCGGCGCCTGGCAGTTCCGCTGGCCCTCGCTCACCTACGGGAAAGTGCACGGCATGCACGCGCTGCCCGGCATGGAACTGACGGGCGCCGACCCCGCACGCCCCTCGTCGGAGGTCATCCAGGAGTACTTCGAGGAGTACGAGCGGCGCTTCGACCTGCGGGTGCACCGTCCCGTCGACGTACACCGGGTGCGTGAGGGCGAGGGCGGGCGGCTGCTCGTCGAGACATCGGCCGGGGTCTGGTCGACGCGCGCGCTGATCAACGCCACGGGGACGTGGGACCGCCCGTTCTGGCCGCGCTACCCGGGACAGGAGACGTTCCGTGGACGGCAGTTGCACACGGCCGTCTACCCGGGGCCCGAGGCGTTCGAGGGGCAACGGGTGATCGTCGTGGGCGGCGGGGCCTCGGGCACCCAGCATCTGATGGAGATCGCCCCGTACGCCGCACAGACCACCTGGGTGACCCGGCGCCCGCCCGTCTTCCGCGAGGGACCCTTCGACGAGAACTGGGGGCGTTCGGCCGTCGCCATGGTCGAGGAGCGGGTGCGGCAGGGGCTCGCGCCGCAGAGCGTGGTGTCCGTGACCGGACTGCCCGTGAACGACGCCATCCGCCGGGCCAGGGCCGACGGGGTGCTCGACCGGCTGCCGATGTTCGACCGCATCACGCCGAGCGGCGTCGAGTGGGACGACGGGCGCCGCGTGGACGCCGACATCATTCTCTGGGCCACCGGGTTCCGCGCGGCCATCGAACACCTGGCACCGCTGCGGCTGCGCGAGCCGGGCGGCGGCATCCGCATCGAGGGCACCCGCGCCGTCGTCGACCCCCGCGTCCATCTGGTGGGCTACGGCCCCTCGGCCAGCACGATCGGCGCGAACCGCGCGGGACGCGCGGCGGTACGGGACATCAAGCGACTGCTGGCGGACGCCCCGGTCACGGTGTGAGACCCGGGACCGGGACGCCCGGGGCCTAGCCGGCTTGCTTGGCCTCGTCCTTGTTCTTGCTCTGGTTCTTGTTGAACTCCGCCACGTTCTTCTGCTGCTCCTCGAAGTTCGCGGTGAAGCGGGTGTCCCCCGGCTTCACCGTCACGAAGTACAGCCAGTTGCCCGGTGTCGGATTGATCGCCGCGCGCATCGCCTCCTCGCCGGGGTTGCCGATCGGGGTGGGGGGCAGGCCCATGCGCGTATAGGTGTTGTACGGGCTGTTGATCCTCGTGTCGCTGTCGCGGGTCTTCAGCGTGGAGCGGTTCAGGGCGTAGTTGATCGTCGAGTCCATCTGCAGCGGCATGCCCTGCTCGAGGCGGTTGTGGATGACCCGGGCCACCTTGCCCATGTCCGCCTTGGAGCCGGCCTCGGCTTCGATCATGCTGGCGATGGTGACGGTCTGGTAGACGTTCATGGTGTTGCGGTCGGCGCCCGCCGTGACCTGATTGCCGCCGAACTTCTTGGCCGCCGTGTTCACCATGTACGAGAGCACGGATGCGGGGGTCGACTGCTTGTCGATGGGATACGTCGCGGGGAAGAGGTAACCCTCGGGGTTGCCGCGTGCGTCGCCGGGGAGTTTGAGCTTCGCCTGGGGGAGGGCCTTCTTCGTGGTGCCCGCCGGTACGTCGAGGGCCTTGTCGACGGCCTCGTACACCTGGCTGGTGCGCCAGCCCTCCGGGATCGTCAGTGATTCGGGGCCTGCGTCGTCGTCCGGGAGCAGCAGCGGCACCGCCACGGCGGTGACCGCGGCGACGGTTCCGGTCGCGATCAGGGCGATCCGGCCCCGACGCGTCAGTCGAATCGTGCCCCGGCGCGGAGTCTTGGTCTGCAGCATGCGGGCACATTATCGTGCGAATGCGGACATACCGAGCATATTTTCATGTCGCAGGCTCCAGTTGTGCGTCCCTGCGGACCAGAGCGGCGTAACGGCCGTCCTTTTCCAGGAGCTCCTCGTGCGTACCGCGCTCGGCGGTCCTGCCCGCGTCCAGGACCACGATCTGGTCGGCGCCGCGGACCGTGGAGAGCCGGTGGGCGATCGTGAGCGTCGTCCGGTCCGCGGACAGCGCGTCGATGGCGTCCTGCACGGCGCGCTCGGTGTGCGTGTCCAGAGCGCTGGTCGCCTCGTCCAGGACGAGCACGGGCGGATCTCGCAGGATCGTACGGGCGATGGCCAGGCGCTGCTTCTCGCCCCCGGAGAAGCGGTGGCCGCGCTCGCCGACCACCGTGTCGTACCCGTCGGGCAGGGACGCTATGTGGTCGTGGATCTGGGCGGCCCCGGCGGCGGCGATCAGCTCCTCGTCCGTGGCGTCGGGCTTGGCGAAGCGCAGGTTCTCGGCGACCGAGGCATGGAAGAGATACGTCTCCTGGGACACGACACCGACCGCGCGGGCCAGCGTGTCGAAGTCCAGGTCGCGCACGTCGACCCCGTCGATCGTGACGCGGCCGCCCGTCACGTCGTACAGCCGCGGCACCAGATAGCTGAGGGTCGACTTTCCCGAACCGGTGGGGCCCACGACGGCCAGGCTGCCGCCGGCGGGGACGGTGATGTCGATGCCGTCGAGGATCGGGCGGCTTTGGCCGTCCTCCCCGTCGTAGCGGAACTCGACGTCCTCGAAGCGGACTTCGCCCTTGATCTTGTCGAGGCGCACCGGGCGCTCGGGCTCGGTGATGTCGATGGGCAGGTCCAGGTACTCGAAGATGCGCTGGAAGAGCGCGAGCGAGGTCTGGATCTGCACGCCGGTGGAGAGCAGGCTCACGGTGGGCCGGAACAGGCCCTGCTGGAGCGAGACGAATGCGACGAGCGTGCCGATCGAGACCGTCGGGCCGCCCATCTGGAAGGCCAGGCCCGCGGTCCAGTAGATGACGGCGGGCATGGCGGCCATGACGATCGAGATGACGGCCATGCGCCAGCGCCCCGCCATGTTCGAGCGGACCTCCAGGTCGACGAGGCGGTCGGACTCCTCGGCGAAGGTCTTGGTGAGCGAGTCGGAGCGGCCCATCGTGCGCCCGAGCAGGATGCCGCTGACGGAGAGCGACTCGGTGACCGTCGCCGCCATCGCGGCCATCTGCTTCTGCCGCTGCGTGGCGATCTTCTTGCGTTCGCGGCCGACCCGGCGGCTGATCCACACGAAGACGGGCAGCAGGAGCAGCGAGACGACCGTCAGGCGCCAGTCGAGGGCGAGCATCGCCACGATCGTGGCGATCACGCTGGTGAGGTTCGAGACCAGGGAGGTGGCGGTGGAGGTGACCGTGGCCTGCATGCCGCCGATGTCGCTGGCGATGCGGGACTGGACCTCTCCGGTGCGGGTCCTGGTGAAGAAGGCGAGCGACATGCTCTGCAGGCGGCCGTAGACAGCGGTGCGCAGGTCGTGCATGACGCGCTGCCCGACCGTCGTGCTGATCAGGGTCTGCAGGACGCCGAAGACGCTGGTGACGACGGCGCTGAGGATCATTCCGAGGGCGAGCAAGCTCAGCAGGCCGGTCCGTCCCTGCGGGATCGCGGTGTCGAGGATCTCCTTCAGCAGGAAGGGGGTGGCGACCGAAACCAGGGAGGCGGCGCCGACCAGCAGGCCGACGATCGCGAGGCGGGCGCGGTAGGGGCGGAAGAGGCGCAGGATGCGGCGGATCTGCCGCGGCTGTTCCTCTTGGCCGGGGGCCAGGGGCTGCGGTGTCCACTTGGGTTCGTCGTGAGGCATGGGCTCCTACGGGAGGTGAGACGGCCGCCGACAGAGATACAGCCGACGATGACTGAGGGAGCATAGCTCACTGTTACCTATACTCACAATGCACAAGGTCCTGATAATGTTCCCGCATGAACACCCCGGACGCCGATGGACTCCTCGCCGAACAGCTGCTGCGGCTGACCCGCAGGCTGCACCGCATCCAGAAGCGCCATCTGGTGCCGATCGGCATCACCCCGGCCCAGTCCCGCCTGCTGCGCACCCTCGTGCAGTACGACACCCCGCCGCGCATGGCCGATCTCGCCCAGCACCTCGAAGTGGTCCCGCGTGCCGTGACGAGCCTGGTCGACGGCCTGGAGGCCGGCGACCTCGTGCGGCGCGTCCCCGATCCCACCAACCGCCGGGTGATCCGCATCGAGCTCACGGGCGCGGGCCGCAAGGCCCTCGGGGAACTGCGCGGCGCGCGCCTGGCCGCCGCGGAGGACATCCTGGCTCCACTGGACGCCGAACAGCGGAAGCAGCTCGGCGGACTGCTGAACGCGCTGTTCGAAGTGCAGGACGTCCCCAGCCGCTGACTCTTGGAGCGTCCCCCAACGCCACCGCCCGACCGTCCGACCGTCCGACCCCGCCGAGGAGAGCTCATGCCGTTCCTGGAGCCCAAGCCGGAAGCCCTGCGCCCCGTGTCGCACCCGGAGGCACCGGCGCACGACCGGGTGCCGGACCGGCAGGCCAAGGGCACCCCCGAGCCCCTGCGCTCGGAGCTGTCCGCGCTGCTCGGCGAGGACAAGGTGCTGACGAAGATCTCCGACCTCGTGCGGTACGCCTCCGACGCGAGCCCCTACCGCTTCGTGCCGCAGGTCGTGGTCGTCGCCGAGGACATCGACGACATCTCCGCCGTCCTGTCGTACGCGCACGGCAGGAGCCGCGAGGTCGTCTTCCGCGCGGCGGGCACCTCGCTCAACGGCCAGGCCCAGGGCGAGGACATCCTGGTCGACGTGCGCAAGCACTGGGCGGGCGTCGAGGTCATCGGCGACGGCGAGCGGGCCCGCATCGGCCCCGGGACGACCATCCTGCGGGCCAACGCCACGCTCTCCCGGCACGGCCGTGTGCTCGGCCCCGACCCGGCGAGCGCCATCGCCTGCACGATCGGCGGGGTCGTCGCGAACAACGCCTCCGGGATGACGGCGGGCACCACCCGCAACTCGTATCGCACGGTGGCCTCACTCACCTTCGTCCTGCCGACGGGCACGGTCGTCGACACGGCGGCCCCGGACGCCGACGAACAGCTCGCGCATGCCGAACCCGCCCTGTGCGAGGGCCTGTTGCAGATCAAGCGCGAGATCGAGGCGGACCAGGAACTCACGGCCCGCATCCGCGCCAAGTACGAGATCAAGAACACGAACGGCTACCGCCTGGACGCGTTCTTGGACGGCGCGACGCCCGTGCAGATCCTGCGTGGCCTGATGGTCGGCTCCGAGGGCACCTTCGGCTTCATCTCCGAGGTCGTCTTCGACACCCTTCCGCTGGACCGGCACCTCACCACGGCCCTGTTGTTCTTCCCCTCCCTGCCGGCCGCCGCGGCGGCCGTCCCCCTCTTCAACGAAGCGGGCGCACTGGCCGTCGAACTGATGGACGGCAACACCCTGCGCGCCTCGACCAGCGTCGCGGGAGTGCCCGCCGACTGGGCGCGGCTCCCGAAGTCGACCGCCGCGCTCCTGGTGGAGTTCCGCGCACCGGACGAGGCGGGCCGGGAGGCGTACGAGGCGGCGGCCGCCAAGGTCGTCGAAGGGCTCGAACTCGTCGCGCCCGTCGCCTCGGTGACCAACACCTTCACCCGCGACCCGAAGACGATCGGGGGATACTGGAAGGCCCGCAAGGCGTTCGTGACGGCGGTCGGCGGCTCTCGCCCCTCCGGGACGACACTGATCACCGAGGACTTCGCGGTGCCGCCGTCGCGGCTCGCCGACGCCTGCGGGGCGCTGCTCGAACTGCAGACGCGGCACGGCTTCGACGCCGCCGTCGCGGGGCATGCCGCGCACGGCAACCTGCACTTCCTGCTCGCCTTCGACGCGGGCCTGCCGTCGGACGTGGAGCGCTATGCGGCGTTCATGGACGAGTTCTGCCGGCTGACCGTCGAGCGCTTCGACGGCTCGCTCAAGGCCGAGCACGCGACGGGACGCAACATCGCCCCGTTCCTGGAACTCGAATGGGGGCCGAAGGCCACGGAGTTGATGTGGCGCACCAAGCAGGTCATCGACCCGGACTGTGTGCTCGCGCCGCGCATCGTCCTGGACCGCGACCCGAAGGCCCACCTCCGCGGCCTGAAGACCATCCCGAAGGTGGAGATGATCGCGGACCCCTGCATCGAGTGCGGCTTCTGCGAACCGACCTGCCCCAGCGAGGACTTGACGACCACTCCGCGCCAGCGGATCGTGCTGCGCCGCGAGATGATGCGTCAGACACCCGGCTCCCCGGTCGAGGACGGCCTGGTCGAGGCGTACGGCTATGACGCCGTGGACACCTGCGCCGGTGACTCCACCTGCAAGCTGGCCTGCCCGGTGGGCATCGACACCGGAGCCCTGATGAAGGACTTCCGGCACGCACGGCACTCGCCGCGCGAGGAGCGGGCGGCCGCCGTCGCCGCCAGGAACTTCAAGGCGGTCGAGGCCGCCGCGAGGCTCGCGGTGGCCGCCGCCGACCGGATCAGCGACCGGCTCCTGACCTCGGTCACGCGCGCCGCACGCAAGGCCGTCCGCCCCGACCTGGTCCCCGAGTGGCTGCCGGACATCCCCGGAGCAGCCGCCCGCAAACTGCCGCGCACGTCACGCACGGGCGCGAGCGCCGTGTACTACCCGGCGTGCGTCAACCGCATCTTCGGGAGCCCCGGTGACCGCTCCCTGCCGGAGGCGATGGTCGCCCTCGCCACGCGCGCGGGCAGGCCCGTCTGGATTCCGGACGACGTGGCGGGGACCTGCTGCGCCACGATCTGGCACTCCAAGGGTTATGACCAGGGCAACGCGGTGATGGCCAATCGCATCGTCGAGGCGGCCTGGGCCTGGACGGCGGGCGGCAGGCTGCCGCTGGTGGTGGACGCCTCGTCCTGCACGCTCGGCATCGCGCACGAGGTCGTGCCCTATCTGACCGCCGAGAACCGTGAGTTGCACCAGGCCCTGACCGTCGTCGACTCCCTCGTCTGGGCCGCGGACGAGCTGCTCGGGCACCTGACCGTGCACCGCACCGTCGGCTCCGCGGTCCTGCACCCCACCTGCTCCATGAGCCATCTCGGCGACGAGGCGCACCTGCGCGTCCTCGCCGAGGCCTGTGCGGACGAGGTGGTCGTCCCGGACGACGCGGGGTGCTGCGCCTTCGCGGGCGATCGCGGCATGCTGCACAAGGAGCTGACGGAGTCGGCCACCCGCAAGGAAGCCGCCGAGGTCACCGCCCGGCCCTTCGACGCGCACCTCTCGGCGAACCGCATGTGCGAGGTGGGCATGGACCACGCCACGGGCCGCTCCTACTACTCCGTACTCCTGGAGCTGGAGCGCGCCACGCGTCCGTGAGCACCACACGCCGGATGAAATAAATCCAACTCCCTGGCCACTTCGGTCCCTTGCGCCACGCCCATCCCGCCATCAGGGTGGCATCCGTTCCAGCGCAGGCATCCAAGCCACGGAGGTCCGATGCACGACGAGCACGCCACCCCGAACCCTGACGAGTCCGCGACCCCAGAAGACTCCGCGGACGGCGCCTCCCGCCGCGCCGTGCTCCGCACCGCCGGCCTCGCCGGAGCCGGGCTCGGTCTCGGCGCACTCACCGGCGGTACGGCGCACGCCGACGCCCCGCAGGGCGCGCCCGCGGGCGCGGCCACGGCCGCCGATGCGCCGCCGCGCAAGGGCAAGACCATGGTCGGCGTACCGTTCCAGCGGCGTTCCACGGTGCGGGTCGGCATCGTCGGACTCGGCAACCGCGGCGGCAGCATGATCGACCTTTTCCTGGCGATCCCGGGAGTGAAGGTCGTCGCGCTCTGCGACCCGGTCAAGGACAAGACGGCGGCCGCGGCGAAGAAGGTCACCGACGCGGGGCAGCCCGCCCCGGCGACGTACACCAAGGGCGATCACGACTTCGAGAACCTGTGCAAGCGCGGTGACGTCGACTTCGTGTACGTGGCGACGCCCTGGGACTGGCACTTCGAGATGTCCAAGACGGCGATGCTCAACGGCAAGCACGTCGGCGTGGAGTGTCCCGTCGCCCTCCAGCTCGACCAGCTCTGGGAACTGGTCGACCTCTCCGAGCGCACCCGCAGACACTGCATGCAGCTGGAGAACTGCTGCTACGGCAAGAACGAGATGCGTGTCCTGCGCATGGCCCACGCGGGCAAGTTCGGTGATCTGCTGCACGGAGCGGGCGCCTACAACCACGATCTGCGCGGCCTGATGTTCGACCCGGACTACTACGAAGGCCCCTGGCGGCGCCTGTGGCACACCCGGCTGCGCGGCGACCTCTATCCCAACCACGGCTTCGGTCCGGTCTCCAACTACATGGACATCAACCGCGGCGACCGCGTCACGCACATCTCCAGCTTCGGCACGCCCGCCCTCGGCCTCGCCGAGTACCGCAAGGCGCACATGCCCGCGGGCGATCCGAGCTGGAAGGAGACGTACATCGAGAGTGACCGCACCATCAGTCTGGTCCAGACGGCGAAGGGGCGGGTGATCCGTCTGGAGCATGACGTCTCCACTCCGCACCCTTACAGCCGCATCAACAGTCTCGGCGGCACGAAGGGTGTCTTCGAGGACTACCCCGAGCGCATCTACATCGAGCCGGACCACACGAACGACGAGTGGGGCGACTTCGGCAAGTACGCGGGCGAGTTCGACCACTGGCTGTGGAAGGAGCACTCCAACCCGCCGGGCGGGCACGGCGGCATGGACTACATCATGATCTTCCGTCTGATGCAGACCATGCAGCTCGGCCTCGTGCCGGACTTCGACGTCTACGACGCCGCGGTCTGGACGTCGCCCGTCCCCCTGAGCCATCTCTCGATCAAGGCGAAGGGCGCGCCGCAGGCCATCCCGGACTTCACTCGCGGGATGTGGAAGAAGGCGCGGCCGGGAGTGGACTCGCAGAAGCCGCAGGCGTAAGGGACTTGGGCCCGGCGGTGCGCACGTCGGCGCTGCCGGGCTCCTGCGTCCCCTCCGTCTGTTCCTCCACGAAGGCGATCTCGCCGCCCAGGACCTTCTTCGCCCGTGCCGTGTCCAGTGCGCCTTCCCAGCGCGAGACCACGAAGACGGCGACGCAGTTGCCGAGCAGGTTCGTGGCGACGCGCATGGCGTCCATGATGCGGTCCACGCCGAGCAGCAGGGCGACCGCGCCGGCCGGGATGACCCCGAGCGCGGAAGCGGTCGCGGACAGCGCGAGGAACGCCGAACCGGGCACGCCCGCCATGCCCTTGCTGGTCAGCATCAGGACGAGGACGACCGTGATCTGCTGGCCCAGGCTCAGGTCCACGCCCACGGCCTGCGCGATGAACAACGTGCCGACGGAGAGGTAGATCGAGGCGCCGTCGAGGTTGAAGGAGTACCCCGTCGGCAGGACCAGGCCCACCGCGTCGTCGCGGCAGCCGGCCTGGCGCAGCTTCTGCATCATGCGCGGCATGACGGCCTCACTGGAGGCCGTGCCGAGCGCGAGCAGCATCTCCTCGCGCGTGTAGCGGATGAACTTCCACAGGCTCAGGCCGGTCAGCGCCTTCAGGGCGACGCCGAGCAGGACGAGGAAGATCAGGGCCACCGCGTAACAGACACCGATGAGCTTGCCGTACGTCGACAGGGCGCCGAGCCCGTACTCCCCCACCAGATGCGCAGTCGCGCCGAAGACGGCGAGCGGCGCCAGCTTCATGATGAAGCCGACGATCGCGAAGACGACCTCCTGGCCCTGCTCGATGGCGGGCAGGATCGCGGGGACCTTGGTGTTGCCCAGATGCAGCAGGGCCGCGCCCACCAGGCAGGACAGGACGAGGACTTGGAGCAGCGAGTTCTCCGCGAAGGCCCCGATCGCGCTGTCGGGCAGCGAGTGCAGGATGAACTCGCTGGTCGAGGGAAGTTCGCCGCCGCCGGTCTTCTCGTCGACGGCCGACGCATCGAGCTTGGCGGGGTCGACGTTCATGCCGGTGCCGGGGCTGACGAGATTTCCGGCGACCAGGCCGACGACGAGGGCGACCGTCGTCGCGACCTCGAACCAGATGAGGGCCTTGATGCCGATGCGCCCGAAAGCCTTGAGGTCTCCGGCCTTGGTGATTCCGGCGACGACCACGCAGAAGACGAGCGGGGCGATCATCGCCTTGATGAGACGTACGAAACCGTCGCCGAGCGGCTGGACGGCCGTCCCCGCGTCGGGCCACAGCCGGCCGACGAGGACTCCGAGCACCAACGCGCAGGCGACCTGCGCGAACAGTGAGGTTCGCAATGTGCGTGCTACGCGTCGCGATATGGACGGTACGGACTGCGGCACGGGCACTCCTGTGGTGAGGCTTCAACCTACTTCTGGCATGCGGAAGTTTGTTTCCGCGATGCGCCACTATGGCGGAGTGATCGACTCCGCAAAAGACCTACGAATCACATCGGCGAAAATCTTGGATCTTGCTCCAAGCCGCCGAACCGGAATGAACCCCTCCGGGACGCGGGGTCGCCTGTCGGCCCGGGGGTAGCCGCTGCCCGTCCCGGGGAAAGGTGATGCCAGAAGGGTCCTAGTCCTTCAAGTTCGCCTTGTCGCCCATCAGCACGACCGGGTGCTGCTTCGGGTCGAGGTTCTTCAGGAGGTACCGCATGCCCTCCTTCGACAGGCTGACGCAGCCCGACGTGCCGCTGCCGTGGTCCATGTGCAGCCAGATGCTGCCGCCCTTGGACTGGCCCTGGGGGCGGGTCGGGTCGTTGGGCGGGGTTCCCTTGGCGCGGTTGTAGTCGATGGCGATGACGTAGTCGAAGTCGTGCCAGTGCGACTTGGCCCAGTAGTGGGGGGCCTGCATCGACGCGCTGCGGGTGTAGGGGAGTCCGGCGCCCGGATCGGCGAGGACGCCGCCCGCGTCGGTGAGCGTGAAGACACCCACCGGGCTGCGCTTGTCGTTCTCGCGGTGGTCGGTCGTCCAGCCCTTCTTGCCGTTGTGCGCGGCCCAGCTGCGGGTCTTGTCCCAGGTCGAGCCGGACTTCTCGTACAGGACGACCGTCGATTCCGCCGAGTCCACGCCCTGTCCGTAGACCGCGACGACCTGCCGGGAGTCCGCTGGGATCTTGCTCTGCAGACGCTCACCCACGTCGGGGATGCGCTTGAGGCCGGTCGTCGGCGACGCCTCGGCCTTCTTCGCGCGGCCCGCGCCCTGATCGTTCTTGGCCCCGGCCCCCGCCCCGCCGTCCGAACTGCCGCAGGACGTCAGAAGAACACCGCAGGCCGCGACGGCGGCCACCGCTCGCACCGCACCGGCTATACGCATCCGTCCATGGTCGCACTCGGTTCACGCGAGCCGCGTCGGCGCCCGGCCCGCGACGGAGAAGGGGCCGAATCTTTACTCGCCGAGGGAAAATCGTTTGCCTCGCGCCACCGTGCGAGGCGAACCTTTCACGGCCTGTTACCTCCGCTCGATGTCGGCCGCCTCCCTTTGCGGAGCCGCTCCCCGCCCGTTCGCCAACGCCCGTTCAGCACCGTCCGTTCACGCCGGCACGCTCCGCCGAACCGACGGTCTTGTCTCTCCGACCCTGGGACGTCACACGTCATGCAGATTCGCGATCTTCCGTACACCGACCCGGGCATGCCGGATGCCCGCTCGGGCCCCCATTTCCTGCGCTGGCTCGGGCGGAACCAGCTCGACGGCCAACTGAAGTCCCTCGCCTGGGGCCTGCTGCACTTCGGCTCCATCGCGGTGCTCCCCTACGTCGTCGGCGTCGCCGTGCAGGCCGTGGTCGACCGGTCAGGGGAACGCCTCGCCGTCGCGGGCGCGGTGATGCTGCTGTGCGGTATGGCCATCGCCCTGGGCGACACCATGCTGCACCGCACCGCGGTCACGAACTGGATCACCGCGGCCGCCCGTGTCCAGCAGCTCCTTGCCCGCAAGACCGCCCAGCTCGGCTCGGCGCTCACGCGACGCGTCGCCGCCGGTGAGGTGGTCGCCGTGTCCACCGGTGACGTGGAGAAGATCGGCTGGTTCGTGGAGGCGGCCTCACGCTTCGCGGCGGCCGCGCTCACGGTCGTCCTCGTCTGCGTGGGCCTGGTCGTGTACCAACCCGCCCTCGGCGTCGTCGTCGCGGTGGGGGTCCCGGTGCTCGCGCTCGCCGTGCTCCCGCTGCTGCCGCGCGCCACCCGGCGAGCCGATCACCAGCGGGAAAAGGCCGGACGCGCGACCGAACTGGCATCGGACACCGTGGCGGGGCTGCGGGTGCTGCGCGGCATCGGCGGCGAGGAACTCTTCCTCGACCGCTACCGCCACGCCTCGCAGGAAGTGCGTACCGCCGCCGTGCGCAGCGCCCGCATGTGGGCGGTCATCTCGGCCGTCCAGGTGCTCCTTCCGGGGCTGCTCCTGATCGTGGTCGTCTGGCACGGCGTGAACCTGGCCCGCGAGGGCCGGATCACCATTGGCGAGCTGGTCACCGTCTACAGCGCGGTCACCCTCCTGACCTACCCCTTGCGGCACTTCGAGGAGATCGCGATGGCCTACAGCTTCTCGCGCCCCTCGGCCAAACGAGCCGCCCGCGTGCTCTCCCTGCAGCGCACGACGCATGCCGGTGAACCGCGCGACGACGTGGACACACCCACGGGCGACCTCTACGACCCGGCGACCGGGCTCCTCGCGCCTTCGGGACGCCTCACCGCCGTCGTGTGCGGGGATCCGGACGAGGCGGGACGGATCGCCGAACGCCTGGGCGGACACGCCGCGTTCGACGACGCGGAGAAGCTGCCGTCCGTACGACTCGGCGGCGTACCGCTCGACGAGGTGCCGCTGGGCACCGCCCGAACCGCCGTCCTCGTACAGGACAAGGACCCGGTGCTGCTCTCCGGCACGCTCCGCGGACTCCTCGACGTACCGGCGTCGGGGGCGGTGAGCGCCGACGAGGCCCTGGACGCCGCGCAGTGTGCGGACGTCCTGGACGCCCTCGCGCAGGCATCGGTGGACGAGGCCCCGCTGGACGCCCATGTCACCGAGCGCGGCCGCTCCCTGTCGGGCGGCCAGCGGCAACGCCTCGCGCTGGCCCGCTCGCTGGTCACCGACCCCGGCGTCCTCGTGCTCGACGAGCCGACGTCCGCCGTCGACTCGCACACCGAGGCGCGGGTCGCCGACGGCATCAAGGGGCTGCGCAAGGGACGTACGACCGTGGTCCTCACCTCCTCGCCGCTGCTCCTCGACCGGGCCGAACGGGTCGTCTTCCTGGACGAGGGGGAGGTCGCCGCGGTGGGTGTGCACCGCGAACTGGTGCACACCGAGCCGCGCTACCGGGCGGTCGTCACCCGCGAGACCGACGAGGAACAGGCGCCGAAGGCGCCGACCGACATCAAGATCGACATCAAGATCGACATCGAGGAGACGGCATGATCGGCCTGGCGCCACCGGAATACGACCCGGCGGCCCCGACCACCGCGGACACCCTGCCCGTGGGCGCGCCCGCGACGGTAGGTGCCTACGTACGCGAGCTGGTCAAGCGGCACCGCCGGGCCTTCGCCCTGCTCATCACGGTCAACACCTGCGCCGTGATCGCCTCGATGGCCGGTCCCTACTTGCTGGGCGATCTGGTCGAGAACGTCGCGGACAGCGCCCGCGACCTCCATCTGGGCCGCACCATCGGCCTGTTCGCCGTCGCTCTTGTCGTGCAGGCCCTCTTCGTCCATCAGGTACGGCTGCGCGGCGCGATGCTCGGCGAGCGGATGCTGGCCGATCTGCGCGAGGACTTCCTCGTGCGGTCGGTCGGGCTCCCGCCCGGCGTACTGGAACGCGCCGGGACGGGCGACCTCCTCTCACGGATCACCACGGACGTAGACCGGCTCGCCAACGCCATGCGGGAAGCGGTGCCCCAGCTCGCGATCGGCGTGGTGTGGGCCGCGCTGCTCATCGGCGGTCTCGCCGTGACCGCGCCGCCGCTGGCACCCGCCGTCCTCCTCGCGCTGCCGCTGCTCGTGGTCGGCTGCCGCTGGTACTTCAAGCGCGCACCCTCCGCCTACCGTTCGGAGGCCGCCGGGTACGCCGCGGTCGCCGCCGCCCTCGCCGAGACCATCGACGCGGGGCGGACGGTGGAGGCGCACCGGCTCGGCAAGCGCCGCGTGGACCTGTCGGAGCGTCGTATCCGTGAATGGACGGCATGGGAACGGCACACGCTCTACCTGCGTTCCGTCCTCTTCCCGGTCATCACCTTCACCCACACCCTCGTGCTCTGCTCGGTCCTGATGATCGGCGGAGTGTTCGTCCTGCAGGGTTGGATGGGTGTCGGCCAGCTGGCCACGGGCGCGCTGATCGCGCAGATGCTCGTCGATCCGCTGGGGATCATCCTGCGCTGGTACGACGAGCTGCAGGTTGCCCAGGTGTCGCTGGCCCGCCTGGTCGGCGTACGGGACATCGAACCGGACGCGGGCGACGGCTCCATCACTCCCGAGGGACGCCATGTGCTCGCCGACGACGTGCACTTCGGCTACCGCGCGGGCGTCGACGTCCTGCGGGAGGTCTCCCTCGCCGTCGAGCCGGGCTCACGGGTCGCCCTGGTCGGGCCGTCCGGCGCGGGCAAGTCCACGCTGGGCAGGCTGCTCGCCGGGATCTACGCGCCGCGGGACGGTCACGTGACGCTGGGCGGCGCGGAGCTGTCGGCCATGCCCGCGGAGGACGTGCGCTCCCACGTCGCGCTGGTCAACCAGGAGCACCACGTCTTCGTGGGTTCCCTGCGCGACAACCTCCTGCTCGCGAGGACCGGGGCGCGGGACGCCGAACTGTGGGCGGCCCTCGGCGCGGTCGACGCGGACACCTGGGCGCGGGCCCTGGGCGAGGGCCTGGACACCGAGGTGGGCTCGGGCGGCTTCGCCCTCACCCCGGCGCAGGCCCAGCAGATCGCGCTGGCCCGCCTGGTCCTCGCCGACCCGCACACCCTGGTCCTCGACGAGGCGACCTCACTCCTCGACCCGCGCGCGGCACGTCACCTGGAACGCTCCCTCGCGCGCGTCCTGGACGGCCGTACCGTCGTCGCCATCGCCCACCGACTGCACACCGCACACGACGCGGACATCATCGCGGTGGTCGAGAACGGCCGGATCAGCGAACTGGGCAGCCACGACGAGCTGGTGGGGACGGGCGGCGCGTACGCGGCGCTGTGGCGGTCCTGGCACGGGTAGAGGCCCCGCATCGGCGGGACGCAGCGGTCCTTCTCGCTGCGTCCCGCCGAACAGGACACCGAGGGCGGCCCGCCTACGCTCAGCTGCCCGCGGACTCAGGGCCGTTGTCGAGCACCTCGCGCAGCCTGAGGGCGAACTCGTCCGGCTTGCCCGGGTAGCCGGAACTGGCGTCCGTGAAGCCTCCGTGGTGGCTGGGGAACACGACCGGCCGCTGCCCCAGCAGCTCGGCAGCCGCCTCGGCGGTACGCCAGGTGACCACGCCCTGCGACTCCTCCCCCACCGCGAGCACGATCCGCGTCGGCGCCGCGGCGAGCGCAGCGACGTCGAGCTGATGGCCGCTGACCGCCCAGGACCGGTCGGAGAGCAGCGGGTCACCGCGCGAGCCGTCATCCTCCGTCGGCAGGCCGAAGGCGGCGGGATCGGGTGCGGGCTGCGCGAAATAGGCGTCGGTGTATTCGCCCTGCCAGGACGTCATCGCGATGAAGGCCGCCATACCCGCGCCCCAGCCGCTCTTGTCGTACGCGTCGCGGACACCGGCCCGGGCGCGCTCGGCGGCCCGGGCGTCGGGGAGAGCGGCCAACAGCGGCGGCTCGTGCGCGACCAGGGTGGTCACGTCGTCGGGATACGCCGCCACCAGCGTCAGCGCGACCACGGCACCACCACTGCTGCCGAACAGCTCGACGGGCCCGGCCCCCAGCGTGTGGATCAAGGCGTGCACGTCACCGGCCTGGGCCTCCGGGTCGTGGTCGTCCCTGCCGTCACTGCGCGTGCTGCGGCCGAGGCCGCGCGGGTCGTAGGTGACCACGGTGCGGTCGGGGAAGCGGGCCGCCAGGGCCGCGAAACCGTCGGCGGTCATGGGCTGGCCGATCATGAACAGCGGAGGGCGCCCGTCCGTCGTCGGCACGGGGCCGTGCACGTCGTAGGTGAGCTCTGCGCCAGGTGTCTTGAGCGTGTGCGTCGTCATGGTCGTGTAGACCCCGCCCTCGGCCAGAACTCATCGCCGGGGCGCACCCGGATGAAGATCCGTCCTCAGATGTAGTTGAGGGCGGCCGCCCCGCCCACTCCCCCGAGCAGCATGAAGGCCGGCATCAGGACCTTCAGCTCGACCCAGCTGCCCGCCCGGAACCGCATCAGCTTCGGCGGCCCGATGGGGTACCAGCGCTTGCGGCCGATGGGGATGGGCCACAGGATCGGGCAACCGGAGACGGTGAGCGCGTCCCCGATGTCGTGCACCAGTGCGCCGAGCACGATCGGCAGACCCAGCCACAGGTACTCCTGGCCCGGCGCGGTGAACAGCCAGTCCGCGCCGTTGCCGGGCTTGTCCAGGACTCCGGCGAGGATCCAGGCGCTCGTCGCGGCGAGCAGCCACACCAGCACATCGCTGCTCGACCCGCGCGCGGCCCGCCACAGCAGGCCCTCGATGGCCAGCACCATGTGCACGAAGAGCAGCGCGAGGACCGCCCAGCGGCCACCGAAGATCGCGAGGGCGGAGGCTCCCGTCCCGATGAGGACGGCCCACAGCCAGGTGTGCGTCAGGGTGCGGTGCCCGCCGGCCCGGCGCGGGTCGCCCTGCTTGCGGGTCGCCTTGTAGACGGCGGCCGACAGCTTGTCGACGATCTCGCACAGGCCTCGCGACACGGGTCCGAAGGCTCGCGAGATGGTCGCCGACTTGTGGTCGAGGTCCGGTGCGAGCGCGGCCCCGGCGCAGATCAGGGCCCCGGCCAGGAGAACCGGCCAGGGCATCGTGTGCCCAGCGGCCGCCGCGGCCGCTCCGACGCCGAGCCAGGCCGCGGCCCCCGACAGTGAGTGTGCCGGACCCATCATGGCTGTTGCCCGCCCCATTTCCGTTGTGCTGACGCCCCGTTGGCGACACAGCGTAGCGTTCGTGATCTTCGTCCGGGCCGCCGGTTCCCTGATCGAGGCAGAAGGAAGGCAAGATGGGGGTGTGACACTCATTGATCAGCTGCCGCCGGATGCCGACCCCGATGCCCTCTTCGAAGCCTTCTCCTCGTGGGCCGAGGAGACGGGGATCACTCTCTATCCGGCTCAGGAGGAGGCGCTGATCGAGGTGGTCTCCGGAGCCAACGTGATCTTGTCCACGCCGACCGGCTCCGGAAAGAGCCTGGTCGCGGCAGGCGCGCACTTCACGGCGCTGGCCCAGGACAAGGTCACCTTCTATACGGCTCCGATCAAGGCGCTGGTGTCGGAGAAGTTCTTCGACCTGTGCAAGCTCTTCGGCACCGAGAACGTCGGCATGCTGACCGGTGACGCGTCCGTGAACTCCGACGCCCCGGTCATCTGCTGCACCGCCGAGGTCCTCGCGTCGATCGCGCTGCGGGACGGCAAGCACGCCGACATCGGCCAGGTCGTGATGGACGAGTTCCACTTCTACGCGGAGGGGGACCGCGGCTGGGCCTGGCAGATCCCGATCCTGGAGCTGCCGCAGGCCCAGTTCATCCTCATGTCCGCGACGCTCGGCGACGTCTCGATGTTCGAGAAGGACCTGACGCGCCGTACGGGACGCCCCACCTCGGTGGTCCGCTCCGCGACCCGCCCGGTCCCGCTCTCGTACGAGTACCGCCTGACGCCGATCACGGAGACGCTCACCGAGCTCCTGGAGACCAAGCAGGCGCCGGTCTACATCGTGCACTTCACGCAGGCACAGGCCGTCGAGCGCGCGCAGTCGCTGATGAGCATCAACATGTGCACCCGCGAGGAGAAGGACAAGATCGCCGAACTGATCGGCAACTTCCGCTTCACCACCAAGTTCGGCCGCAACCTCTCGCGGTACGTGCGCCACGGCATCGGCGTGCACCACGCGGGCATGCTGCCCAAGTACCGGCGGCTCGTGGAGAAGCTGGCGCAGGCCGGTCTGCTGAAGGTCATCTGCGGCACGGACACCCTCGGCGTCGGGGTCAACGTCCCGATCCGTACGGTGCTGTTCACCGCCCTCACCAAGTACGACGGCACGCGCGTACGCACCCTGCGCGCCCGGGAGTTCCACCAGATCGCGGGCCGTGCGGGACGCGCGGGCTTCGACACGGCGGGCCTGGTCGTGGCGCAGGCGCCCGAGCACGTCATCGAGAACGAGAAGGCGCTCAACAAGGCGGGCGACGACCCCAAGAAGCGCCGCAAGGTGGTGCGCAAGAAGGCCCCCGAGGGCTTCGTGGGATGGACCGAGTCCGGCTTCGAGAAGCTCATCGCCTCCGAGCCCGAGCCGCTGACCTCCCGCTTCCGCGTCACGCACACCATGCTCCTGGCGGTGATCGCCCGTCCGGGCAACGCCTTCGACGCGATGCGTCACCTCCTTGAGGACAACCACGAGCCGCGCAAGCAGCAGCTGCGCCACATCCGCCGCGCCATCGCCATCTACCGTTCGCTGCTCGACGGCGGTGTGGTCGAGAAGCTCGACGAGCCGGACGCCTCGGGCCGCATCGTGCGTCTGACGGTCGACCTGCAGCAGGACTTCGCGCTCAACCAGCCGCTGTCGACCTTCGCCCTGGCCGCCTTCGACCTGCTCGACCAGGAATCCCCCTCGTACGCCCTGGACATGGTGTCCGTCGTCGAGTCCACCCTGGACGACCCGCGCCAGATCCTCGCCGCCCAGCAGAACAAGGCACGCGGCGAGGCCGTCGCGCTGATGAAGGCGGACGGCGTCGAGTACGAGGACCGCATGGAGCGGCTCCAGGACGTCACCTACCCCAAGCCGCTGGAAGAGCTGCTCTTCCACGCGTACAACACGTACAGGACGAGCCACCCGTGGGTCGGTGACCACCCGCTCTCCCCCAAGTCCGTGATCCGCGACATGTACGAACGGGCGCTGTCCTTCACGGAGTTCACGTCGTTCTACGAGCTCGCCCGCACCGAGGGCATCGTCCTTCGCTATCTCGCGAGCGCGTACAAGGCACTTGAGCACACCATCCCGGACGACCTGAAGTCCGAGGACCTGGAGGACCTCATCGCCTGGCTCGGCGAGATGGTCCGTCAGGTCGACTCCAGCCTCCTCGACGAGTGGGAGCAGCTCGCCAACCCCGAGGTGATGACCGCCGAGGAGGCCCAGGAGCGCGCCGACCAGGTCAAGCCGGTCACCGCCAACGCCCGCGCCTTCCGCGTCCTGGTCCGCAACGCGCTCTTCCGCCGCGTCGAGCTCGCCGCGCTCGACCACGTCGAGGAGCTGGGCGAACTGGACGCCGATTCCGGCTGGGACGCGGACGCCTGGGGCGCGGCCATGGACAAGTACTGGGACGAGTACGAGGATCTCGGCACCGGTCCCGACGCTCGCGGCCCCAAGCTGCTGCTCATCGAGGAGGACACGGAGCACGGTCTGTGGCGCGTCCGGCAGACGTTCGCCGACCCGAACGGCGACCATGACTGGGGCATCAGCGCGGAGGTCGATCTCGCGGCCTCCGACGAGGAGGGCCGCGCCGTCGTCCGCGTCACGGACGTCGGCCAGCTCTGACGGCCGTCGGCTGACACCTGCTGACCGCTGACCGCTGACCGCCCCGAGCTTCCCCCGGACAGGAGTCGAGGAACCTTCATGAACAATCCCGCCGACCGTCTTGTCGACGTGCTGGACCTGGAGCAGATCGAGGTCAACATCTTCCGTGGCCGCAGCCCGCAGGAGTCCCTGCAGCGGGTCTTCGGCGGGCAGGTCGCCGGGCAGGCCCTGGTGGCCGCGGGCCGCACCACCGAGGGCGAGCGCCCGGTGCACTCGCTGCACGCCTACTTCCTGCGGCCCGGCCGTCCCGGCGTGCCGATCGTGTACCAGGTCGAGCGGGTGCGGGACGGGCGCTCGTTCACCACGCGCCGGGTGACCGCGGTCCAGCAGGGCCGCACCATCTTCAACCTCACGGCTTCCTTCCATCAGCCCGAGGAAGGGGCCTTCGAGCACCAGTTGCCGCCGCGCATCACGGCTCCCGACCCCGAGACGCTGCCGACGGTCGCGCAGGAGATCACCGAGCATCTGGGCGAGCTCCCCGAGCAGCTGGAGCGCATGGCGCGGCGCCAGCCCTTCGACATCCGCTACGTGGACCGGCTGCGCTGGACCGCCGAGGAGATCAAGGACGCCGAGCCGCGCAGCGCGGTCTGGATGCGGGCGGTGGGCCCGCTCGGCGACGACCCCCTCGTCCACACCTGCGCGCTGACGTACGCGAGCGACATGACGCTCCTGGACGCCGTACGCATCCCCGTCGAACCCCTGTGGGGCCCGCGCGGTTTCGACATGGCCTCGCTGGACCACGCCATGTGGTTCCACCGTCCCTTCCGCGCGGACGAGTGGTTCCTGTACGACCAGGAGTCGCCGATCGCGACGGGCGGCCGTGGTCTGGCGCGCGGTCGCATCTACGACATCGAGGGCAGGCTGCTGGTCTCGGTCGTCCAGGAGGGGCTCTTCCGGGCCTACGGCGAGCGCCACATGGACGGCCGACCCGCCACAGGGGCGTGAGCGGTCGCCTCAGTCGGGCTTGGCGACCGGTGGTCCGGCCTGGCTCTCGCCCTCGGCGTCGATGTGCGGGAGCAGCCGGTCCATCCAGCGCGGAGCC
The DNA here is from genome assembly GCF_053591915.1 of Streptomyces sp. NPDC002853. Taxonomy (NCBI): domain Bacteria; kingdom Bacillati; phylum Actinomycetota; class Actinomycetes; order Kitasatosporales; family Streptomycetaceae; genus Streptomyces; species Streptomyces sp. NPDC002853. The sequence goes on from NZ_JBSFUS010000013.1 coordinate 260,180, forward strand.
CACCAGGCGGATTTGCCCAGAAGGGTCATCACCGCGGGCACCAGCAGCAGGCGGACCACGGTGGCGTCGATGAGCACGCTGGCCGCGAGGCCGAGCCCCAGCATCTTCACCACGATGTTGTCGCTGATGATGAAAGCGGCGAACACACTCACCATGATCAGCGCGGCGCAGGTGATGACCCGCGCGGTGATCTCCAGGGCGTGCGCGACGCTCGCCCTGGCGTCCCGCGTGCCCAGCCACGCCTCGTGGACCCGGGACAGCAGGAAGATCTCGTAGTCCATGCTCAGGCCGAAGACGATCGCGAACATCATCATCGGTACGTAGCTCTCGATCGGGACCTTCCCCGACACCCCGAGCGCCGGTCCGCCCCAGCCCCACTGGAAGACGGCCACCACGACCCCGTACGAGGCGGCGATCGACAGGACGTTGAGCACCGCGGCCTTGACCGCGACGAGCAGGCCCCGGAAGACGACGAGGATGACGAGGAAGGCGAGCGCCACCACCACCGCGATGATCAATGGCAGTTTCTTGGAGACGATCTCCAGGAAGTCGGCCTGCGCGGCGGTCGTCCCCGTGACGTATGTGCTCGCCTTCGTCCCCGAGACCGCCTGCGGCAGCACGTCGTCACTCAGGTGCTTGTGCAGATCGGTGGTCCGCTCGTCCTGCGGGGCGGCCACGGAATAGGCCGTGGAGGTCAGGACGTCGCCGTCCGACGTGGCCGTGAGCGGCGTGATGGCGGCCGCGTCGGGTACGCCGGTGAGGGCCTTCTGCGCCTGGCTCTTCAGCGCCGCCCTGTCCGACTGGGGTACGTCGCTCTGGTCGATGACGAGCGTCATGGGGCCGTTCGAGCCGGGTCCGAAGGCGGAGGACATCAAGTCGAAGGCGCGCCGGTCGGTGAAGGACTTCGGGTCGGCCCCGTCGCCGATGTGGCCCAGCTGGAGGGAGAAGACCGGGACGGACAGGACGGCGAGCACGACGGCGCCGCCGACCAGGAACCACCAGGGCCGCCGCTCGACGCGCTGTGCGTAGCGATGCCAGCCGCCCTGGTCCGTGGCCCCGGGCCCGGTGCTCGTCTCGGCGATCGGGGTCCGCACCCGCAGCTTGTCGATGCGGCGCCCGATCAGGCCGAGGAGGGCGGGCACCAGGGTCAGCGCGCCGAGCACCGCCGTGACGACGGTGACCGCGGCGGCCAGGCCCAGCTTGCCGATGAACGAGATCCCGGAGACCCACAGCCCGGACAGGGCGATGATCACCGTGCATCCGGAGACCAGGACCGCCCGGCCGCTGGTCGCCGTCGCGTGCCCCGCCGCCGTGACGGGGTCCTTGGTGAGGAGGTTCTGCCGGTGGCGGGTGACCAGGAAGAGGGCATAGTCGATCCCGACGCCTAGTCCGATCATCGTGGCCAGCGTCGGTGACACGGTGGCGAAGGTGAAAGCGGCCGCGAGCAGGCCCAGGCAGGCAAGGCCGCACAACACGCTGACCAGCGCCGTCACCAGAGGCAGCAGTGCGGCGAGCACGCTGCCGAATCCGATCAGCAGGACCACGATCGCCACACCGAACCCGATGGCCTCACTTGTGCGGTCGTCCGCCTCGGGGCGGGCGAGCTCGCCCAGCGGACCTCCGTACTCCACCTGCACACCGGCGGAGCGCAACGGCTGCACCGCCTTGTCGACGCCGTTCAGGTAGTCGTCGCCGAGGGTGGAGGGCTGCACGTCGAAGCGGACGGTGATGTAGCCCGTCTTGCCGTCGGAGGACAGCGGTCCCAGGTTCGGCGTGCCGGCGGGCTGCTGTGCGGGCAGCGGGCTCTGCGCGGACAGCACGTGGGGGAGCTTCTGCAGACTGCTGACCGCCGAGCTGACCTGGTCGCTTTCGTCGCTGAGGGGCTTGGCCGAGTCGTGCAGGACGACTTGGGCGCTGTAGCCGCCGGCTGCGGGCTCGTGTGCCTTGAGTACGTCGAGGCCTTCTTCCGACGCGGTGCCGGGAAGGGAGAAGTCGTCGGAGTACGCACCGCCGTGGGCGTGGTTCAGGACCTGCAGCCCGACCAGCGCGGCAAGCCACACCACGATGACGGTCACACAGTGGCGGGCGCACCACTGCCCGATCCCCCGGAGCTGCCCTCGCCGGGACGCGGAGGAGCTCGGCCGGGACACAGAGGCGCCCGACCCGGGCGGTGAGGCGCTCGGCGGTGGCTCGCTCGGCCCGTGTGGCACAGACATGCTCGCTCCCGGAGGCATAGGTCACTCCGGATTCAACGCAACGTCAGCGCGCCCGGCACCCAGGGTCGGCGAAACGGGTGACGGCCCCTCGTTCCCCGCGGGAGGGGGCGTGAGGGGCCGCTTGCGCGCCTAGGTCGGGGCGCCGGCCCGGGCGGCCGGAAGCTTCACCTCACCTTGGTTGAGTACGCGTGGGTGGAAGTAGCAGGCCTGGATCTCGGCGTTGGTGTTGTTCCCCTTCAGCTGCTCCGACCAGACCATGAAGTACGACCAGCGGGTCTGGCTGTTGAGCAGTGCCGAATTGGGGACCTTGCCCATCTCCGCGAGGGCGATCGGCTTGCTGCCCGCGATGCTCTGCAGCTGCTGGTAGTCGGAGGTGCTCGGGTAGTTCTTGTACCAGACGTCGAGCGAGGCGACATCGACGTAGCTGTTCCCCGGGTAGTAGTTGGCCCAGCCGCCCTCCGGATTGTCCTGGACGTTCCACACCCAGATGAGGTTGTCCAGGCCCTTGCCCGTGAGGTAGTCGTGGGTGATCCGGTAGAGCTGCGCACCGCCGTTCGCGCCCGGACGCTTGCCCCACCAGTTCCACTGCTCGTTCATCTCGTGCAACGGCCGGAACAGCACGGGCACTCCGGCCGCCTTCAGCTGCTGCAGGTACGGGACGACCTCGTCCAGACGGCGCTTCCAGGCGTTGTTCAGCGCCGTGCCGTTGGTGACGACCTGTGAGAACTGGGCGTCGGTGATGCGCGACTTGACGCCGCCCTCGAACTCACAGGAGCTGCCCGTCGTCGGCGGACAGACATGCCAGGTCAGCGCCACGAGTGAGCCGTTGGCCCACTCGGTCTTGGCCTGGTCGATCACCCGCTGCCGGTTGGCGACGTCCTCCGCCCGGAACATCAGGTCCCCACCCCACAGGCCTGGATACTGCCCGGTGACGTCCTTGACCTGCTGGGTGTACTGGCCCGGATTGCTCGCGGGCTCCTTGTTGTGCTGGCCGGACACGATGTTCGAACCCGAGACGGAACGCAGGTAGTTGATCACCTGCTGCTTGGAACTGCTCGGGAACGCCTGGGCGTCGGGGGTCAGGCACAGCGCAAGGAGCGCCGCCGCGAGAAACGCGGTGATGCGTTTTCCGTGCATGGGAAAGCCCCTCTGTCGGGGACGCGAGACCGGAGCGGCCCGCGGTCGACCGCACACTCTGCCCATCGGAGACAACGTTGTCTAGATGGGTGGCGATTTAAGTAAAGGTTCAGTAATGCGATTTGAATGCGTGGTCTTTTCAAGCAAAAGAAAACTGAACCGGTCTATGGACGGGGCTCGGAATTCCTGTCTAGGTTGTGCGCCAAGGTCAGCGGGCCGCGTCAGGGCCGCCCGCAACTCCCCTGAAGGACAAGGCAGATGACACGCAGAACCGCCGTCGCCCTCGTCGGCACCCTCTCTCTGCTCGCCGTGGCGACCGGGTGCGGCAAGGGCGGCGATGCGAGCGCCGACGATCCCAAGCAACTGACCGTTCTGTCGCAGTACTTGAAGGCGACGCCGGGCGGCAAGGTCTTCTACGACGAAGTCGACGCCTTCTCCAAGGAGTCCGGCATCAAGGTCAAGATCGTCGAGGCCGGCGAGGACCTCGACGAGTCGTACGAGACCTCACTCGCCGCCGGCAAGGAAGCCGACGTCGTCTTCGTCAACCTCTTCGACAAGACCCTCGCCTGGACGAAGAACGACGCCACCGTCCCCGTCGACAAATACCTCGACGACTGGGGACTCAGGAACAAGGCCGAACCGCAGGCGCTCAAGGAGTGGACCAACCCCGACGGCAAGGCCATGGGTTTCCCGTTCGCCGGTTTCTCCTGGCCGGTCTGGTACAACACCTCCCTGCTCAAGAAGGCCGGCGTCGCCGACATCCCCGCCACCACCGACGAGTTGATCGCCGCGGCGAAGAAGCTGCGCAAGGCCGGCATCCAGCCGATGGCCGTGGGCGGCAACGACTGGAGCGGCCAGAAGCTCTTCCTGCAGATATCCCAGTCGTACGTGACGAAGCAGGCCGCGCGGAAACTCGACGCCAAGGGCGGCTACTGCGCCTCGACCGGGGCGATGAAGGGCATCGAACTCTTCACCGAGCTGCGCGACGCGGGAGTCTTCGCCGACAAGGCACAGGGCTTCACCTTCGACGCGATGCAGAACCAGTACTACACCGGCAAGGCCGCGATCATGTCCCAGGGTTCCTGGGCGTTCAGCGAGGTCCCGGACAAGGTCCGGGGGGACACCGAACTGGCCGGTCTGCCGCTGCCGCAGGGCGCGGCCCTCGACAAGCCCACCGTGTTCACCGGCTACACGAGCACCGGCTTCTGGATCAGCCCGAACGGCGACAAGAAGCAGGATGCGGTGAAGCAGTTCGTCAGCCACTTCTACAAGCCCGAGGTGGCCGGCCGTTTCGTCGCCGACGCCAGCATCTACCCGGCCGTCAAACTCGATGCCGAGCACCGCAAGAGCGACGACCCGTTGCTGAACAGCGCCATCAACGACATCCCGCGCAGCACCACGGACGCCCAGTTGCCCGACCTGCACATCCCGGCCGCCGCGAACACCCCGCTCATCCAGGCCACCTCGCTCGCCTTCGGACCGGGCAAGGACGCCAAGCAGATATGCGGCGCCCTCGACCAGGCGTACTCCGGAGCCCAGTGATGGCGGAGGCACTGACCCGATCCGGCCCCGCCACCGCGAAGCCCGCTGAGCCGGCCTCCCCGCCGCCCGTCCGCGCCGCCGTCCGACGTCGGCGGCGCGGACGGGGTCCCGCGCTCTTCGCGGTTCCCGCGCTGGCCTGGTACGGCGTGTTCATGCTCGGTCCGGTCGTGGCGATGTTCGTCATCAGCCTCAACGACTGGGCGAGCCTCATCTCGCCGCACGAGTTCACCGGGGCGGACAACTACCGGCGGATGTTCGACGACCCGGTCTTCTGGGACGCGGTGTACAACACCGGGATACAACTGGCCGTCGCCCTGCCCCTGATGATCCCGCTCGCCTTCATGCTGGGCTACTACCTCCAGCTCAAACCGCCCGGCCACCGCACTTTGCGCGTCCTGTGCTTCACCCCCGGCCTGCTGTCGATCTCCGCCAAGGCGATGATCTTCGTGGGGATGTTCGCGCCGGACGGCGGCGTCAACGGCCTGCTGGAGTCCCTCGGTCTGGGCTCGGCGACCACCCCTTGGCTCGCCGATCCCTCGACTGCCCTGGCCACCGTGATCGTCGTCGACGTGTGGGGCGGCATCGGCTACACGGCGGTTCTCTTCGCGGCCCGCCTCGCCAGCGTGCCCGAGGCCATGTACGAGGCGGCCGCCCTGGACGGAGCCGGACACTGGCGCCGGATGTGGCAGGTGGCGTACCCCATGTGCAAGGGGTTCGTGGGCGTCGCCACCATGCTGCAGTTCCTGTGGACGCTCTTCAGCTCCGCCGCCACCGTCCTGATGCTCACCAAGGGCGGCCCCGGCACCTCGTCCACCACCCTGTCCTACCTGATGTACCAACGCGCCTTCCTCCAGCAGGACGTCGGCTACAGCCAGGCCGTCGGCGTCTTCCTCTTCGTCACCGGGCTCATCGGCATGGTCGTCATCCGCCGCCTCCTCCGCCAGAACCACTAGCCAGAACCACTGGCCAGAACCCACAAAGCCCGAACTACTTGGGAAGGCTGCCCATGGCACCCCGCCGCAGCAGCGGCCTGCTGACCGGCCACATCCTGGCCTGGTTCTACGCCCTGCTCCTCATCCTGCCGCTGTACTACCTCCTCACCACCTCCCTCAAGGACAACCCCGAGGTCTTCGACCACCCCTTCGCCCTGCCCTCGCAGTGGCTCTTCGAGAACTTCACGAACGCCTGGGACCTCGCCTCGCTCGGCTCCGCCCTGGGCAACTCCGTCCTCGTCACCGCCGGCGCCGAGGCCATCACCCTGGCCCTGGCCTTCCCCGCCGCCTACGGCCTGGCCCGCAGCAGCGGACGCACCGCCGCCGTCGTGGAGAAGATCTTCGGGCTCGGCTTCCTCGTCCCCGCCTTCGCCGCCCTGGTGCCGACCGTACTGCTGGCCATCGAACTCGGCATGTTCCAGATGCAGGCCTTCCTCATCCTCTTCCTGCCCGCCACCGCCCTGCCCCTCTCGGTCATCCTGCTCACCCAGTTCATGCGCACCATCCCGCCGGAACTGGAGGAGAGCGCGATGATGGACGGCGCCGGACGCTGGGCGGTCCTGTGGAAGATCTACGTCCCCATGTCGGCGCCCGGCGTGATCACCGTGGCCATCCTCAACTTCCTCGGCTTCTGGAACGAATACCTCTTCAGCCTCGTCATCCTCGGCCCGGACCCAGAACTGCGCACCGTGCAGGTCGCACTGCCCTCCCTCACCTCCGCGACGATGATCCAGTACGGCACTCTCGCCGCCGCCTGCCTGATCTCCCTCGCCCCGGTCTACGCCGTGTACATCGCACTGCAGCGCCGCATGGAGAACGCCCTCGTGGACGGGGCCGTCAAGTCGTGACCGCACCACCCCTTCCGCACCCGGGCGGGCAAGACCCCTCACCGGATGTGCGAGCCCCCTCAACTGCCTCGAATGGAGCACGGTTCATGAAGGACGTCACCACCCTGACCGAAGGCTGGACGCTGCGGCACGAGAACACCGCGATACCCGCCCAGGTCCCCGGGTGCGTCCACACCGACCTGCTGGCCGCGGGCCGGATCCCCGACCCCTTCCTCAGCCGGAACGAGCAGGAGATCGCCTGGGTCGGCCACACCGACTGGACCTACGACACCGCGCTCCGCCCACGCGACACCGCCCACGAGCGCACCGATCTGGTCTTCGACGGCCTGGACACGGTTGCCGAGATCACGCTCGGCGACGAGACCATCGGCCGCACCCGCAACATGCACCGCAGCCATCGCTTCGACATCACCAGTCGGCTCGCTGAGGCAGGCCCGGGCACCGACGTTCCCCTGTCGGTCCACTTCACCTCCGCCTACACCGAGGCACAAGCCGTACGAACCTCCCTCGGTGAGCGCCCCAACTCCTATCCGGAGCCTTTCCAGTTCATCCGCAAAATGGCGTGCTCCTTCGGCTGGGACTGGGGCCCGACCCTGGTCACCGCCGGAATCTGGCGCCCTGTACGCCTGGAGCACTGGTCGACTGCCCGGCTCGACCAGGTCCGCCCGCTGGTCACGGTCGACGGAACGACGGGCCGCGCCGAACTGCGCATCCAGGTGGAGCGAACCCGCAGCGGCCCGCTCACCGCACGCGCCCGCATCGGCGAGCACACCGCGTCCGTCACCTTCTCCGACGACAGCGCCACGTTGACGGTCGAGGTACCGGACGTGGACCTCTGGTGGCCCCGGGGATACGGCGAACAGATACTGCACGAGACCCAGCTCCGGCTCATCGACGAGGAGGGCAGGACCCTCGACCGCTGGGAGCGAAAGCTCGGATTCCGCACGGTCACCCTCGACACCGACGCCGACGAACACGGCACCGGCTTCACCTTGGCCGTCAACGGCGAGCGCCTCTTCGCCCGCGGAGTCAACTGGATCCCGGACGACGTCTTCCCCTCCCGCGTCACCCCCGACCGCTACCGCACTCGCCTCACCCAGGCCGCCGAGGCCGGAATCGACCTCGTACGCATCTGGGGCGGCGGCATCTATGAGGCCGACGCCTTCTACGACCTCTGCGACGAACTGGGCCTCATGGTCTGGCAGGACTTCCTCTTCGCCTGCGCCGCCTACCCGGAGGAACAGCCCCTGCGCTCCGAGATCGAGGCCGAGGCCCGCGAGAACGTCACCCGACTCATGCCACACCCCTCTCTGGTCCTGTGGAACGGCAACAACGAAAACCTCTGGGGCTTTCGCGACTGGCAATGGGAGGAACAACTCGCCGGCGACTCCTGGGGCGAGGGCTACTACCTCGGCCTGCTCCCCCGCATCGTCGCCGAACTGGACCCCACCCGCCCCTACTGGGCCGGCAGCCCGTGGTCCGGCACCTGGGACCACCACCCGAACGACCCCGATCACGGCACCACCCACTCCTGGGAAGTGTGGAACCGCACCGACTACACCGACTACCTCGACACGGTGCCCCGCTTCGTCGCCGAGTTCGGCTGGCAGGCACCGCCCGCCCACGCCACCCTCCGACGCGCCCTGCCCGGCGAACAACTGCGACCCGACTCTCCCGGCATGCTCCACCACCAGAAAGCCGAGGACGGAAACGGCAAGCTGGCACGCGGACTTGAACATCACTTCACCCTCCCTGACGACTTCGACCGCTGGCACTACCTGACCCAGGTCAACCAAGCCCGCGCCATCGCCACCGGCATCTCGCACTGGCGCTCCCACTGGCCGCGCTGCGCAGGCACCGTCGTCTGGCAGCTCAACGACTGCTGGCCGGTCACCTCCTGGGCCGCCATCGACGGAGACGGCCGCCTCAAGCCCCTCTACCACGAGCTGCGCCGGCTCTACGCGGACCGCCTGCTCACCCTCCAGTCGCGCGACGGCCGCCTGGCCGTGGCCGCCGTCAACCAGTCGGCCACCGCCTGGGCCACCGACGTGCGCCTGCGGCGGATGACGGCGGACGGACGCACACTGGCCCAGACGATCCTCCCGATACGCGCCGCCGGGCGCTCGGTCGCGTGCGTGGATGTCCCCAACGAACTGCTTCCCGACGCCGGTTCGGACAAGGAACTCCTGATCGCCGACGCGGACGGACTGCGCGCCCTGCACCTGCCCGTACCGGACAAGGAGTTCGCGTATCCCGTTCCCTCGTACGAGGTGGACGTGGTCCGGCGCGAGGATAGGGTCGACGTCGTGGTGACTGCCCGCACGCTGCTACGGGACCTGCTGCTGCAGGCCGACCGAATCGCGCCCACGGCCACGGCGGATCGAGGACTCGTGACGCTGCTGCCCGGTGAGAGCGTGACGATCGGTGTACGCGGCTGGAGCATGGGCTCCGACGACGCGCGCACCCTCGCCGCGGTCAAGGCAGCTCTCTTCGCGGTGGAGCCCGCATGACCGAGCAGAGACTGACCATCCGGGATGTCGCGGCCCGCGCCGGGGTCTCGAGAGCGGCCGTATCGCTGGCATTCAACAACAAGCCAGGGGTATCGGAGGCGACACGCACCCGGATCATGGAGGTCGCCCGGTCGATGGGCTGGGAGCCCAACCGCTCGGCTCGGGCGCTCAACAAGCAGGGCACGGGCACCATCGGGCTCGCGATCAGCCGCCCCGCACGCCAACTCGGCCTCGAACCCTTCTACATGGAGTTCATCTCCGGCCTGGAGAGCGTCCTGTCCGACCAGTCCAGCGCCCTGCTCCTGCGCCTGGTGAAGAGCCTGGACGAAGAGATCGAACTGCAGCGTCACTGGTGGCGGTCCGGGCAGATCGCCGGCTCCGTCCTGGTCGACTTCCGTGAGCACGACCCCCGCGTCCCCGCCCTCTCGCAACTCGGGATGCCCGTGGTCGCCGTCGCCCACCCCTCGCTGACGGGGCCGTTCACCTCACTGTGGACCGACGACACCACCGCGGTCACCGAAGCAGTGCGCTATCTCGCGGCGTTGGGACACCGCTCCATCGCCCGGGTCGGCGGCACCGCCGAGCTGGGGCACAGCGTGATACGCGGCGCCGCCTTCACCACGGCCATGGCCGACCTGGGACTGCCGGAGGGGCGCCAGCTGGCCACGGACTTCTCCGGCGAGGCAGGGGCCCGAGCGACGCGCTCGCTGCTCGCCGCCGCGGAACGGCCTACCGCGATCATTTACGACAACGACCTGATGGCCGTGGCCGGGCTGTCCGTCGCCGCCGAGATGGGCCTGCGGGTGCCCGCCGACATCTCCCTCCTCGCCTGGGACGACTCGCAGTTGTGCAAGCTGACCCACCCGACCCTCTCCGCGATGAGCCATGACATCTACGCCTTCGGAGCGGACGTGGCCCGTTCCCTCTACGAGGTCCTGTCCGGCCGACGCGTCGCACCTCACCAGGTGCCTACGCCCACCCTCACGCCACGAGGGTCCACGGCCCCGCCACCGAAACGCCCATAGGCGGCGGATCCATTTCCGGCAGAATGACATTGATGCCTCCGATCGTTCGGTCAAGGCTTCGGACAAGGCAGAGAGAGGGACGGGGCATTGATGAAGGACGGGGACCTGGCCGCGCACCGCGACCGCCTGCTCGCCGAAGCCATTGGGCTCCGCGAGAACGGCCGGCGGGAGGAAGCCCGGGAACGACTGCTCGCCCTGTGCGAGCAGTTCCCCCGGGACCCGGAGGTGGCGTACCAGACGGCGTGGGTGCACGACGCACTCGGTCTGGAGGCCGAAGCCGTGCCGCACTACGTGCGCGCGGTCGAGACGCCGGGCCTCTCCCCCGATGACCGCCGGGGTGCGCTCCTGGGCCTGGGCAGCACCTACCGCGTCCTGGGCCGGTATGCGGAGGCCATCGCGACCTTGGGGGACGCGGCAGCCGAATTCCCGGACGACGCCGCCCTCAAGACCTTCCTGGCCATGGCTCTCTACAACACCGGCCGGGCACACGACGCGATGGAGATCCTGCTGACCCTGCTCGCCACCACGAGTCAGGACCCGGACATCGCCACCTACCGGCCCGCGATCGAGCACTACGCCAAAGACCTCGACGCCACCATGTAGCGGCGCGTTCCGCACGGAGGCCCGCCTTCACGCCCGCGGGCGTGACTACGCTCCCCTGCGGCGCATCCACTTGAGCAGGCCTCTCGGCTCCGACGCCCGCCCCCTTCCGCCTTCCTCGGGAAGCACGGCGGGCGGAGCCTCGCGGTGCGGCGCGGGCTGTGGCGCCCGGTGCAGGGCTGGGGCGTGCGGGCCTTGGTCGTGCACGCCTGGCTCGGCAGCGAGATCTACGCGAGGGCCGGGAACGACGCCGGCCGCCGCATCGGGTCCAGGCTTCGGCACGGGCCGCGGCGCCGGGCGCTCTCCCCGGGCCTGGGAGAGACCGATGGTGAGATTGGCCCGCAGCCAGCGGATCTCGTCCGGATGGTCCGCGGTCATGATCTTGTGGATGATCCGCCCGGCCGGCGACTCCGTCACGCCCTGCCCAAAGGGGTCAGGCATGAGCCTTCGTAGGTAAGCGCGTTCGTACGGATCCCTGATGATCTCCGCGATCTGGACCGGGTCGAGCAGCGAGGCCACGACCGCGGCGCGTTCCCAGGGGTCGTCCGACTGACGAAGCAGCGCTCCCGCGTGGCGGCCCCGCCAGTTCCGTGCCCGCAGGTCGACGCCCGCCTCCAGTTGGGCGCGGATCGTGCCGGGGGCTCGGCCGGTGAGCAGTCCGGCGTTGACCTCGGATTCGGCGAAGTGCTTCAGCTCTTCTGCCAGATACAGCCAGACCACCGCTCGATAGCGGTTGAGGTAGAACTTCACCGGGGTGACGAAACCTGCGCGTGTGAGCCGGGTGAACCGGGCCGAGGAGATACCCATCAGAGCCGCGCCCTCAGTGGTGCCCACGGCTCTGATGCCCTCGAGCCATGCCGCCGGGAAGCCGTCCCCGGCACGGACGCGCTCGATCTCCTCGCGTGTGACGCGGCGACGCCCACCATCCGTGCCGGCGACGGTGCGGACGCGTCCCAGCATCACGGCGAGCTCGAACTCGCCGCGCTGCAAGCCCAGTTCTCGTGCTGCTCGGCTCTGTGCGACCGAGGTCTGCGCTGCCGTGCCGACGGCTTCCTGCGTGATCGTGTGACCTGTCATCGTGGTTCTCCCCCGTGAGGCGTCTTTGCTCTCGGGAAAACCGTAGCGCGATCAACGCGATCGGCGCCGAGCCTGTGGATAACTCTCGACTCGTCGACGTTTCCGCAGGTCAGATGTCTACAACCGGTGTTCGCTCCGGCTGCCGGGCGCCCACGCCGAGGTGCTCGCCGACACGGTTGACGAGGAGTGTCATCTCGTACGCGACCTGGCCGATGTCCGCCTCCGCGGAGCTCAGGACGCACAGACAACTGCCGTCGCCGGCTGCCGTCACGAACAGCACCGCGTCGTCGAACTCGATCATCGTCTGGCGCACGCTGCCCGCGCGGAAATGCCGGCCTGAGCCCTTGGCCAAGCTGTGCAGACCCGACGAGACCGCGGCCAGGTGTTCCGCGTCCTCGCGCTTGAGTTCCGAGCTCGCGCCGGTCACCAGACCGTCGTTGGAAAGCACCAGCGCGTGCCGTACGGGCTCCATGCGCTTGGTCAAGTCGTCGAGCAGCCAACCGAGGCCCGTGTTCTGCACCATGTTCCCGTCTCCCCGCCTTCGATTCCCCCTGGCCGGAGGAACTGACCTGCCAGCCTTCCCCACCATCGGCCCTCCGGCAAGCATGATGAGGACATGGCACAGAAGATGACCGAGGACCAGTGGCGGGCTTTCGTCTCGCAGGGCACCCGTACCGGCAAGCTGTCGACCGTCCGGTCGGACGGCAGCCCCCATATCGCACCGATCTGGTTCTTGTTGGACGGGGACGAGTTGGTGTTCAACACCGGGGCACAGACCGTCAAGGGGCGGAATCTGGCGCGAGACGGGCGTGTCGCCGTTTGTGTGGACGACGACAGGCCTCCTTTCACGTTCGTGATCCTGCAGGGCCAGGCGCGGCTGAGCGACGATCTCGACGAGGTGCGCCACTGGGCTGCCCGGCTCGGCGCCCGCTACATGGGCGAAAGTCGCGCCGAGGAGTTCGGCGAGCGCAATGGCGTGCCCGGTGAACTCCTCGTCCGAGTCAAGATCGACAAGGTGATCGCGCAGGGCGCGGTCGCCGACTGACGCCCTTTCGGCGCCTGACCTCAGCCCACCGTGTCGAGCAGCCGGGCGGTATGCATCCTCCCGGCATACTCGACCAGGCGTATCAGCACCTCCTTTCCCGAATCGCGGTCCCGTGCGTCGCACAGCACCACGGGGGTGCCGCGGTCGAGGTCCAGGGCCCGTGACACTTCGTGCGCACCGTACGTACGCGCGGCCGCGAAGCAGTTGACGGCCACCACGAACGGGATGTGCCGGTGCTCGAAGTAGTCGACGGCGGGGAAGCAGTCCTCGAGCCGCCGGGTGTCCGCGAGGACGACGGCTCCGAGCGCGCCCTGGGACAACTCGTCCCACAGGAACCAGAAACGGTCCTGCCCCGGCGTACCGAAGAGGTACAGCGACAGGCCGGACCTGATGGTGATGCGGCCGAAGTCCATGGCAACGGTCGTCGTGGTCTTGCGGTCGACTCCGCCGGTGTCGTCCACCGACTGGCCCGCCTCGCTGAGGAGTTCCTCGGTGCGCAGCGGGCGGATCTCGCTGACCGCGCCGACCAGGGTGGTCTTGCCCACCCCGAAGCCGCCCGCGACCAGAATCTTCAACGCCATGGCGGTCGTGTCGCCGCCGTCGGCGTCAGAGTGCTCGGAGCCCATCGATCACCTCTCGCAGGATCTTCTCGTCGGGTAGCTGTGCGGGTGGCACGGGTCGGTTCACCTTCACGCAGCCCATTTCCAGCAGGTCGCCCAGCAGCACCCTGACCACCCCCACGGGTAGATCGGCGTCGGCCGCCAGTTCGGCCACCGACTGGGTCTCGGTGCGGCACAGTTCGATGAGCGCCCGGTGTTCCGGGCCGAGCGCGGTGTCGTCCCCGGGGCTCGGAGCGTTCGCGTCCAGTGCGACGAGTGCGATCAGGTCGAAGCGCACTCCGCTGGGGCCCGGTTGGGTCCGCCCGCCGGTCATCGCGTAGGGGCGGACCAGTGGCCCGGCCTCGTTGTCGTACCACTGGCTGCCCGCGTCGCGCGGGTCGGCGCTCTTGTCCTCGGTCATCCGCGTCGGCCGCCCTGTGTCATCCGACGGCCGGCGGCTGCGCCGCGAAGCGCGGAGGGGTGTGCAGATGCTCGCCCACGCGTTTGACCAAGCGGGCCATCTCGTAGGCGACGAGGCCGATGTCGGCGGTCACGGAGCTGAGTACGGCGAGGCACGAGCCGTCGCCCGCCGCTGCCACGAACAGGAAGCCGTCGTCCATCTCCACCATGGTCTGGCGCACTCCCCCTGCTCCGAAGTGCCGGCCCGCGCCTTTGGCGAGGCTGTGGAACCCGGAGGCGACCGCGGCGAGGTGTTCGGCGTCCTCGCGGGTGAGGGCGGTCGAGGCGCCGACGGCGAGTCCGTCGTTGGAGAGCACCACGGCGTGCCGTACCTCTCCGACGCGCAGCACCAAGTCATCGAGCAGCCAGTCGAGTTCGCCGGTCCTGCCGGCGGTGATGCTCTGATCCTGGATCATGCGTGGTCTCCTTCGGTGCTGTCACTGGCCGGGGCCGGCCCCGGGATGTCGGGGACCGCGCCGACGATGCCGGGCCTGCGGCCGCCGCCGCGGGCCCAGCCTTCGCGGTAGGCGGACATGCGGTCCCGTACGTCTTCGGGGCTGCGTTCGGGGTCTTCGCGGACGCTCACGGATCCGGCCGCCACATCGCGCGGGCGCTCGCGCAGCTGGGGGGCCAGGCTGGCCTGGCGTACGCGGCGCGGGAGATCGTCCGAAGGCTCCGGGGCGGCTTCGGGTTCCGTTGCCGGCGGCTTGTGCGGGCGCAGGGCCGTGACGCCCGGGGGAGTCGCCGTCGGGGTTTCCGTCGAGGGGGCCAGTGCGGGGCGGGCGGCCGGGGCGGGCACGGAGTTGCCGTTCAGCGGGGCGGTGTCGGGCACGCGTGCGTGCGCGTGCAGTTCGCGGTCACGTTCCATGGTGTGATCTCCGGGACTCTCCGGCGTGGTGCTCTGCAGTAGTGCGGTGGGCAGGAGAACGACCGCGGTGGTGCCGCCGTAGGGGGACGTGCGCAGGTGCACCTTGATGTCGTGGCGTGCGGCGAGCCTGCTGACGACGAAGAGGCCCAGTTGGTCGCTGTCGAAGAGATCGAGCGCTTCGGACTGCTCGATGCGGCGATTGGCCTCTGCCAGGGCCTCCGTGCCCATTCCCAGGCCACGGTCCTCGATCTCCAGTGCGTAGCCGTTGCCGACCGGTTCTCCGTTGACCCGCACCTTGGTGTGGGGCGGCGAGAACTGGGCGGCGTTCTCGACGAGTTCGGCCAGGAGATGGGTGAGGTCGGCGACGGCCGTCCCGAGGACCGCGGCGGCGGGGAGCTGGCGCACCTCCACGCGCGCGTAGTCCTCGACTTCGGAGACGGCCGCGCGGACCACGTTCGTCAAGGACACGGGCAGGCGCCAGGCGCGCCCCGGTGCGGCTCCGGAGAGGATGATCAGGCTCTCGGCATGTCGCCTCATGCGGGTGGTGAGGTGATCGAGCCGGAAGAGGTCGCTGAGTTCGCTCGGGTCGTCCGCCCTGCGCTCCATGCCGTCGAGGAGGCTGAGCTGGCGGTGGACGAGAACCTGGCTTCTGCGGGCGAGGTTGACGAAGACGCCGGAAATGCCGCTGGCGAGTTCGGCGCGCTCGATGGCTGCGTGCAGGGCCGCCCGGTGCACTGTGCCGAGCGCTTCGTAGACCTGTCCCGTCTCATCCTGCGCGGGTGGCCCTGGGGGTGCTTCGGCGTGGATGTCGATCTCCTCGCCGGCCCGCAGCCTCCGCATGGCGTGCGGGAGTTTGCGGCGGGCGATCTCCAGAGCGCCGTTGCGCAGGCTCACCAGCTCGACGACCAGGCCGCGCCCGATGCGTACGGAGATGACCAGTGAGGCGGCGACGGCCACGAGCCCGAGCAGCACGGCGGCACCTGCCGGGGTGAGCAGCCCGCGGGTCAGGGGGTCGGCCCGGCCCGCGGCGTCGCGGTCGGCGCCCGCGTCGATCGCGCGCAGCTCGTCGCGTACCACCGCGTGGGAGTTGTCCCACTTGGCAGCCGATGCCGCGTCAACGGCTTTGCGGCCCGGTGGTGCGAGGAGCACCTTGTCTTCGACGGTGCGCACGTCGGCGTACGCGCTCCCTTCCGCGAGGTCCTGCCAGGCTGCTCGTTCGGACCCGCGCAGGTCCGCGACCGCCGCCTCGGTCAGGGTGCGCCGGGTGTCGACGGCTCCGGTGAACTGCCGCAGTCGCTCACCGTCGAGGGCGCCGTCGAGCCGGGCGCTGGACAGGACGACGTCCTCGCGTGCCAGCATTTCGGCGGCTCGGGCGAATTCGAGCAGCACGCGCGCGTCGGAGCCGAGTTCGGCGTCCTGGACGCCGGTGAGCGCGCCGCCCACCCCGAAGGCGGCCGAGATGGCCTTCGTGTACTGGCCGTAGGTCGTGTCCCAGCCCGTGCGCCCGTCGATCACGTCGGCCCGCAAGGCGTTCAGGCCCTCGGCGGCAGTGACGAAGGACGCGAGCCTGGATGCCACGCCGGTGGGCAGATCGGCGCCGTCGGCGACCGTCCGGCCCTCGCCACGGCGCAGCTTCCCGATCGCACGGTCCGTGCGCTCCGCTCGCCTGTTGAGTTCGCTGCCGCCGTCGGGTGCGGGCCGGGTCGCGTAGCGCACCGCTGTCACACGTTCTGCCTGCAGTGCGGCGATGGCCGCGTCGACGGGACCGCGCACCTCCGTGTCGACGCGCTGCAACTGCCGCAGGTGCGCCACGTCTTGAGCTGTACTGACCGTGGCGTACCCCCACAGCCCGATCAGGGAGACGACCGG
Source organism: Streptomyces sp. NPDC002853 (assembly GCF_053591915.1). Classification (NCBI taxonomy): domain Bacteria; kingdom Bacillati; phylum Actinomycetota; class Actinomycetes; order Kitasatosporales; family Streptomycetaceae; genus Streptomyces; species Streptomyces sp. NPDC002853. The sequence continues at coordinate 276,967 of NZ_JBSFUS010000013.1, forward strand.
CACCATCAGCAGGCAGACGATCTTGGCTCGTACGGTGCGAGGGCGGGGCCACCACGCGCGGTCGCGCGACGCCGGGGCTGTAGGCGGAGCGGGTTCCGAGGGGGCGTGCGTGTCGGGCCGTTCGTCGGCGGGAGGGCCCGCGTGTGCGCGTCGACCGCGTGCCGGGGCACCGGTTTGCGGCGGCGATATGCCGTCGGCCGGGTCAGGGGTCCTGCGGGGTGTAGGCATGGCCTCCTCGCTCGGAGAGATTTCGGGGTGTGTCGGCCCGTCCGCGACCGGCCCGGATGCGCCGCTATCCGGCGGCACCCTCCACCGGCCGCTGGGCCGCCACGGAGGCCTCGCGCTCCCCTGAGGTCGGGGAGAGCGCGACAAACGCGGAGGTCAGGAAGAGATAGGACCCGAGGCCGACCGCCAGGGGGAAGATGAACTGCATGGTCGTCGCGCCGGACAGTGCGGCGCCGGATTCGGTGACCCGCACGCTCACGGCCAGCATGCCGGTGTAGTGCATGCTGCTCACCGCACCGCCCATGACAAGTGACGCCACGGCGACGGCCAGAGGCGACTTGATGTTGAGCGCCGCCCACAGGGCCGCGGTCGCGGCGACGACGGCGATGACCACGGAGAGGCCGACCAGCACGGGGTCGTAGCGCACGTTGCCGTGCAGCCGTAGCGCGGCCATGCCCAGGTAGTGCATGGACGCCACGCCGAGCCCGGTGGTGAGGCCGCCGAGGGCGAGCGCGCGTGCGCGGTTACGGCCGTAGCCGACGGCGAAGACCCCGACTCCGACGACCGCCATCGCCACGACGAGGCTCAGGATGGTCAGGGGCACGTTGTAGTGGATCTCCGTGCCGGTGACGCCGAAGCCGAGCATGGCCACGAAGTGCATCGTCCAGATGCCCGCGCCGATGGCGGAGGCCGCGGTGATGAGCCAGTTGCGGCGCGAGGTGCCCGTGGCGCCGAGCGCACGGACGGTGCAGCGCAGCCCGAGAGCGGCGCCGATACAGGCCATCGCGTACGACAGCACGGGGGTCAGCCAGCCGAAGGTGGCGTGGTCCAGGTGTCCCATGGCTCCGGGACGCTAGTCCGAACAGGGGCGCACAACGGGGGCGCAGTTCGAAAGGTGTTGAAAGATGACAGAGAGAGGGTCCTGAACGATCGCGTGACGCTCGAACGTGTGCCCCCGACGTACATGCGCGTCGTTGAGCAATCATGGCCGCATGAGCGATGACCACACGCGTGTCCGTGACTTCTTCTCCGCCCGAGCGGCCGACTGGGACAGCCGCTTCCCCGACGACGGCCCCGCCTATCGGTCCGCCGCGGCCGAGCTCGGCCTGCGCCCCGGCGGCCGTGTCCTCGACGCCGGGTGCGGCACCGGACGTGCCCTGCCCGCGCTCAGGGAGGTCGTGGGACCCTCGGGGGTCGTGCTCGGGGCCGACCTGACGCCCGCCATGCTGGAGGCCGCCACACGGGCGGGCAGGGACCGCGACGGGCAACTCCTGCTCGCGGACGTGTCCCGCCTCCCGGTGCGCGACGCGTCCCTCGATGCCGTGTTCGGCGCGGGCTTGATCTCCCATCTTGCCGATCCGGCCGAGAACCTGCGGGAGTTGAGGCGTGTCGTGCGTCCCGGAGGGATCCTTGCCCTTTTCCATCCCATCGGCCGGGCGGCGCTCGCGGCGCGGCAGGGTCGCCAGATCACGCAGGACGATCTGCGTGCCGAGGCGAACCTCCGCCCGATTCTGGCCGCCGCCGGCTGGCGGATGACCTCCTACGTCGACGAGGACGCACGGTATCTCGCCCTGGCTGTACGAGAGGACTAGGACCGTGGCGTCGGACTCTCACCGCGTCCGGCGACTCTCACCGCGTCCGGCGACGGCTGAGGCGAACACCTCCGGGTTGTCGAACATGACGTTGTGCCCCGCCTTCGGCACGGTCACGACCGTCACCCCGGATGCCGACAGCTCCTCTGCCCCCGGGAGTTCGCCGCTGCGCGCGCCTTGCAGGAAGACACGCTCGACGGGCAGCTCCACGAGCATCGCGCGCATCGTCGGCTGCGTTCCCCTCACCAGCCCCGTGGCGCTGCGGTGCAGGGCGCGGGGGTCGGCCAGCCGCATGGTGGCCGCCCACAGGGGGCCGATCGTGTCGAGCACGCGCGCGTGGCCGTCGGCGACGTAATCCTCCTCTTCGTAGGCGGCGATGTTGCTGCTGCCCGCTGTCACGGCCGGATTGGGGTCGAGGTTCGCCTCGGTGAGCACCAGCCGGGACACCAGGTCGGCGCGTCGGTGCGCGAGCACGATGGCGACGGAGCCGCCCATGCTGTGCGCGACGATCTCCGCGCCGGTCACCTGGGCCGCGTCCAATACCGCGGCCAAGGCGTCCGCGTGGTCCTCCAGGGAGTACCCGAAATCCGCCGGGCGGTCACTGATGCCGTGGCCCGGCAGATCGACGAAGAGCGATCGGCGTCCGTGCAGCTCGGCTCTGGCCGCGATGTGAGCGTGGTAGACCGACGACGCCGCGCCGAGCCCGTGCACGTACACCCGGGCCGGGACGGATCCTTCGCTCTCCGTCCATCGGACGCAGCTGCCCTGCGCGTCGAACCGTGCCTGCCGCATCGCCACTCCCTGGCTCGTCCCCACCTACTCCGAGAGGACAATACATCGTGACCGATGTATTGCGAGGGCGAGGTACACCGGCCGTGCGGCAGAATGCACGGCATGCTCGAACTGGCCATCCTCGGATTCCTCTACGAAGCGCCCCTGCACGGCTACGAGCTGCGCAAGCGCATCGCCGCCCTGACCGGGCACGTGCGTCCGGTCGCCGAGAGCACGCTGTACCCCGCCATCAAACGGCTGGAGAAGGCCGGACTGCTGGCCCGCGAGACACAGCCCGGCTCCGTGGCCGCCCCCCGCCACGTCCTGGACCTCACCGCGGACGGCAGGAGCGAGCTGCGCCGCAGGCTCACGCAGCCGCAGCAGGCCGACATCACCGACGAGAACCGCTGGTTCACGGTTCTCGCCTTCCTCCGCCACGTTGACGACAGGGCGGCACAGGCGGCGGTCCTCGAGCGCCGCCTGGCCTTCCTCGAGGAGCCGGCCAGCTTCTTCTACGACGGCGAGCACCCGCTGCGCGCCGAGGATCTGGACGATCCGTTCCGACGCGGGATCCTCACCATCGCCCGCGCGACCAGCCGCGCCGAACTCGCCTGGCTGCGCACGACGTTGGGCTCACTGCGCTGACGTGGCCTCCGACCCGCCACTGTGCGGCACCGGGCATCCACGGACGCCGGGCACGGGGAACGTGCCGAGCTCGCCGACCCGGTATCCCTGCGGGTAGCCCTTGATCTCCCAGTTCTGCCGGGCGTAATGCGGCGCGGTGCGGGGCGGCATCAGGCGCACGGCCCGGCCGCGCAACCGCACCGCGCGCCTGACCAGCGTGCGGGTGGCGGAGCTCGGTGGTTCGTAGCGGAAGGCACGCAGGAGGGGCTCGTCGAGCAGAGCGAGGGTCGAGGCGCGCAACAAGGGCGCCAGAGGGCGCGGGTACCAGGAGGCCATGAGATCGAGGGTCGCGTCGGAGACCTTGCGCGCGCCCTCGTCCCACGCGAAGTGCGCCTCTTCGTAGGCATCCAGGCACTTTTCGAAGGCTTCGTAGGAGTCCGGGATGTCCTGGATCCCCATGTGCCGCCCCAAGGTGCGGTAGTAGACGGCGGCCGCGGTCGTCTCGTGGCGCGACAGCTTGCGCCAGCCGTAGGCGTCGATCCAGCGCTTGGGCATCACCACGAACGTGCACAGCACGTACCGCATGTCTTCATTGCTGATGTCGTAGCTACGGTGCATGTGGTTGATGCGGCGGATCGCGGTGCGGCCCGTGTCCGTGCCGAAGCCGTGCTCCACGACGGTGTCCAGGAGCAGAGCCGTGTCGTCGTACCGCTTCTGCGTACGGTCCGTCAGTTCCGCGGTCTCGGCGAGGAGCCGTCCGATGCTGGGGACGGCGTAGGTGCGGTAGAGCGCGAGCTCGAGAGCGCGGGTGTAGTCCCAGGGGAACTCGTACGTCGCGGTGAGCCGGTAGATCTCCAGGGCGTCCTTCTCCGGATCGAGACGCCGGATGTCCTTGAGCCGGTCATAGCGCTTCACCGCACGGACCCCCTTCTGTCGCCGGAGCTCCAACTCTACGTTGGGGTACAACAGATGAGTGATCATCAGCGGCAACCACGACCGGGGGAAGGTGGCCCACATGTTCGACAAACTCCGCAAGCTGTGGCGCACGGACGAAGCTGTGCACGGCAAGCAGGAGCGGCGCCGCCCGCACAACCTCTTCGAGGCGGCCGCCGTCTACGTGGCCGCGTCCGCCGACGACGACCAGGACCGGGCGGACGAAGCCGCGGGCTGGGTGTCGCCGGAGGCCCTGTCCTTCGGGGTCAGTGAACTCGCCTGCCGAGCGGTCATCGCCCTCGCCCGGGAGCGCGACGAATCGCCGGCGGTCGTGGCGCGTACGCTCCTCGGCCTGCCTGCCGCCTGACGTCGGTGTGCGTGGGATCGGGGCAGGCCAGTGCCTCATGGAGGGGGGTGCCTGCCTCGGCCGCGTGTGCGAGGCGCTCTCGGACCTCGCGCGGCGTGCGAGGGCGATAGCCGGGGCCGTCGCCGCAGCAGCCCTGGCGGAAGCGAAGGCCGGACAGCAGGACCACGCTCAAGGCGCGCCAAGCCGCCGTGTCGCGGCGCTTGGGCACGGCGAGCGCCGATCCCGCGTTGAGCAACTGGCCCTGGCACTGCGGGCAGACATCGGCACGCACCCGGCCGTAGTCGGCCGGCTTCTTGAAAGAAGCACGGCACGGCAGGCAGACGTAGTGCGCACTGGCTCCAGGCATGACAGGCACCCTAGGCGACCGTCGCGGGCGCACACGAGCGAGTTCGCGGCGCCTATGAGCACCCTTCCTGGTCACGCGCCCCTCGACGATCAACCGGACCTGTGGTTAGGGTGCGCCGACGGAAGAAGCGATGGGGAGGCTGGCATGGCCGGAACGGACGACGCTGTCGCCGCCGAGGACGACGCGCTGTACGTGCTGACCGCGGTGCTGCTGACACCCGCGAAGTTCCCCAGTGTGCTCGGCGACGACTATCCGGAGGCATGCGCGGCCCTGGGGCTCGCACCACTCGCCACCGGTTACGGTCTGGTGCTCGGCCAGGATGGTGCGGGCGCCCGGTGGACCGTCGTCGTCGACGACGTGTCACTCGTGGCCGTCGCCATCGCCTCCTGGGACTGCGGCATGGAGTACGACCTGTCGCCCGATGAACGTACGGTGGTCGCCGCACTGCCCGGCTGGCCGCTGGCGGTCGCCGTCGCGGCGCCCAACGTGCCCGCTCCGCACGATCCCGAACCCGAGGAAGCGGACCAAAAGCCGCTCTCACCTCCGCAGTCCGACTTCTGGGGCCCCGCTCAGCGCCGGCTGGGCGCCGACGAGATCGCGCTCCAGTGGGCGGCGTGGCGCGAGCAGATCGACGACGCCGACTTCTCGACCGACAGCCCCGATGGCGACGCGGCGCAGGAGGGCGACGCAGGCCCCGGCAGCGGCGAAGATTCCGCGACCGATGCCGCTGTCGAGGCTGACGCCGCTCAGGCGCCCCTCACCGGCGTGCGTCGCGTGCTGGCCGAAGCGCGGGCGTACGTGAGCACCCCGCCGCCCCTGGGCCGCGTGCGCTCCTCGTTCGCCTCCGGTGAGGCACGCATTCTTCGTGCCGACGGTCCTGGCTGGTCGATGGTCGCCAGGACCGACGACATCGCGTTCGTGCTGCTCGACGAGGAGCCGGGCGAGGTGCTGCCGGTGGGTCGCGGTCCCGAACTCCCCTCGCTCCTCGACGCACTCGACAAGATGGCCGTACGCCCCGCCTGACCGCCGCCCCTCTGATCGACGCGTTTTCCGGGGCGGGCGACTTCTCAGCGGTTCCGCTCGGCGGCGAGGATCAACGCACCCATCGCGGTGTCGTGGTCCGTGTGTTCGCGCAACGCCACCAGTTCGGCGCGCCAGGTCTCGTCCCACGACGTCGCCCGGCCACCCGCCCGCACCAGTGCGAGGGCCATCACCCCGGCCACCGGGGTTCCTCGCTCACGCAGCAGACGCGCGGCCGCGAGCAGGGCCGCACGCGCGGGTGGCGTCGGGACGTCGAGATGCAATGCGCTCGCCAAGGGCAGACGCTCGGGGCGCTCCCCCACCAGAACCAGCAGCCGTTCCCAGCGCGCAACGCTGTGTCGGCCGTGGCGCACGGCGGCCAGCGACGTGTCCCAGGTCAGAGCTGCCGCGTCGGGGTACAGGCCCACGGCGTGCAGCGCCAGGGCCAAGGAGTCGGCGACGAGGAGCGTCTGGGCAGAGCCGCGGCGAACGCGCACGGCCTCGGCGATGCCGGAGAGACGACGGAGCGCGTCGGCGCGCACCTGCGGGTCCGGCGTGCCGGCACGGTCCTGAAGCCGCCGGATAACGCTCTTCAGGATGGTCCCTCCGGCCGCGCCCGGGGGAAACCAGGCCCACTGCTGAGCGGCCGCGTCCCACTCCCGTCGGCTCCGCCCCAGGTCCGTGGCGACATCGGCGACGGCCCTCATGGCGTCGGCCGATCGGGGTGTGAACCAGGCGGGCAGGGCCCGGCACGCGGCAACCACGGTCTCTTCGTCGCCGTCCCTCACCAAGCGGGCCAGAAAGTCCGCGTAGGCCTCCCCGGCGCCTTCGTTCACGAGCCCCACGCGCGCGTGGATCACTGCTTCCCGTACCGCGGGTTGGTCCGCCGACCGGGCCAGGCGCTCCGCGATGCCGGGTCGGTGGATCGCGGCAAGGAGATGGCGGGCCACTACGGCGCGTACGTCACGGTGTTGCCGCGGCGCGTCCCAGGCCGCCACCAGAGCGTCGAACGCCGCGTCCCCGGTGAGCGCGCCAAGGGCGCGGACGGCTTCTTTCCGAGAGCCGACGGGGGCGTCCGCAGCACAGGCCACGGGGCCGAGCAGGGCGACCGCTTCCGGGTCCGGCACCACCGCCAGGAGTCGGCGCACGGACGCCATGGCCGCCCGGCCCCGGACGCCGCCCGTCGCGGCGTGTCGCAGCAGTGTGCCCAGTAGGGCCTCGGTGGCAGGTGGTACGGCGTCGTACGCCTCACCGACGACCTCGCCCAGCACGCCCAGTGCCGCCGCGGCGACGGGTTGCGGCGCTGATTCCGCGAGTGCGGTCAGCAGCGCGGCGTCACGGACCTGAGCTGCCGCGTCGGCACGGGTACGCAAGGGGGCCGGCTCGTCGGCGGCCACGCGCGCGTGGTGCTCGTCCCACGCGCGGCGTTGCGCCGGCAGCCAGCGACCGGTGACGCCTGCGTGCCGGTCTGCGGCCCAGGCGACGGCCCGGGGGCGCACGCGGCCTTTGAGCCCGTCTTGAGCGGCGAGCAGCACCGAGTCCAGCAGGTCGGTGCGCCGGGTGACGACGGTGCGCAGGATGACCGGCACCGACGCGAACGAGGCATCATGGCCGATCAGTTCGGCACTGCGCCGCTCTCGCAGTTTCACCGGACCCACCCAGGCGGCCGCCGCGCGGGCGGCGATGTCCGGGTCGTCGGACTCCAGCGCCATCGCGCGCACCAGAGCGTCGAGTTCCGGCAGTGCGGTGAGGTGCGGCGCGAGAAGCTCCGCGAGGGCGGTGCGCAGGCCGGGGGGCGCCGGTGTGCCCTGCGCTGCGGCGGACCAGACGGCACGCGCCGCTTCCTCGTCGATGCGCAGCGGCAGGGCGGTCTTGCGGGAGCGCGGGTCGGACACGACGTGGCAGAGCAGTTCCACCGCGTAGGCCGCGCGGTGCAGCCTGCCGGTCGCCGCGGCGCTCTCGGTGGCGCGGCGGAGCAGCTGTTCCGCGGCGGCCAGGGTGTGGGTGGTCGAGTCGCGGGACTGGACGGTGGTCAGTGCCGCGTCACGCAGGACCCGGTCGGGCAGCGCGGTGAGCAGACGTGGGGGCGCCCCCGCGAGCTGCTGGAGGGTAACTCTGCGTACCTCCTCCTGGTCGTGCCAGGCCCGCTCGCAGTCCTCTGCGATCCGCGCGAACTGCTCCGCATCGCCTTCGAGTTCGGCGCAGGCGAGCAGCGCGGGCCAGGCCATCTGGCGCTGGTGGATGCGGTGTTGCCCTGCCATGTCGCGCAACACCGGTTCTCCCAGCGCGAGCGGAAGGCCGACGGCAAGGCGGCTCAACGTCCATTCGCTACGCGAGAAGCGCTCCACCCAGGGCATGACGATCTCCGCCCTGTCGGCAGGCTCCAGGGCCGTGAGTGTGGCCACGGGCAGGCTCCGCACCGAGCGGGGCCGGGCGGTGCGTTCCTCGACGAGGCGACGGCGTTGCGGTGCGGGCAGCATGGCCACCAGGCTGTCGGGCTCGGTGTCGTGGCGTCCCGGCCCTCGGTGTCGTGGCTGCGTCACGGGGCAGCGGCGGGCGAGTTCCAGCAGTTCCGCGGGCGGGAGCGCGTGCAGGACCCGTCGGGTGGCGGGCGGCAGGGCTCCGGCAGAGATACGCAGTTCGCGGGGAGAGCCGTCCTGGTCGGGTGCGGCTCGCAGGATCTCCAGGACTCTGGAGGGGTGATGCAGCAGGGTTCGGGCCGCTCGCGGGGTCAGGAGATCGGGAGTCTGTGCCAGGAGCAGCAGTCCGGCCTCCGGGTCGTGTTGCGCGGCCACGCTCGCGATCGCTCGGTTGCGGCTCACGAAGCGATGGCGGTCGCGGTTGGCGCGGCTCTCGCTCCGAGTGACGAGCAGTTGGGCCAGGGCAAGGGGTGCGGTGCGGGTCAGCGCGTTCAGGACGGCGACAGGTGGATCGAGGCGGGGCAGCCATGCTCCGACCGTCTCGGCCGGGCAGGCGGGCAGCAGGTGGACCGCGTCCCGTGCGCCGAACCGTTCGTGGACCTCGGGCAGCAGGCGTGCGGCGAGGGCGCGCCGGCGGCTCAGGCGCAGGACGCGGTAGGTCTCGCGGCGTGCCGCCGCGATGTCGCTCAACGCGAGTTGTTCCAGGGCCGCTTCGGACACGGGAAGCCGGATGGACGCCGAGAGCGCGCGGCGGCGCAGGAAAGGATCGGCGAGGGCTTCGGCGATGGTGGTGAGGTCGCGCCGGGCCACGGCCAGGAAGAGGGCGGTGTGCCGCTCGTCAGGGGTACCGGCGGCGAGGGCCGCGCGAAGTGTGCCGTACGCGTCTTCGGTGAGCGTCCGGGCGTAGCGGGCGAGGGCGCTCATGCGGGCCGGGAAGGGCAGTGGGTCGAAGTGAGCCGTCAGCCAGGCCGGCGTCAGCGGCGCGGGAGAGGGCTGCGGCGGGAGGGACGGCGTCTGCGACGCCTCCTGTGCGGCCATCAGCGATCACCGTGGGATCGCTGGGCCTCCTTTCCGGAAGTCATGTGCGCCATGGTCACCGCGCAACTGCCGGGGCGCAAGGGGTTTTCCGCTCGCGGTGCCGCCCCGGGCGGGACCGCGAGCGGAGTTGCCGTCAGCCGCTGCGCATCGGGCGGCTTCTCACCGGCGCGTTACCCGCTGCGGGTGCCGGATCAGTGCCCGAACTCCTTGCGCGAGACGCGGCGCAGCCTGCGCCGCTGTCCGGGGTCGAGGGTCAGGTAAGCCGCGGCCGGGACTCCGAGCACGATCAGGAAGGCGGCCCACCAGGGCAGCCAGAACAACAGGATGAGTCCGGCCGCCACACCTCCTGCGGCGATCTTCGCGTTCTTCGACATGTGTGTCGCCTCCTTCGCGGCTGCTGCCGCTCTCTGTCTTGAGAAACGGGATCGGGCCGTCCACGGTTCCGGACTGCTCCCCTGATAGACCCCTGAGGAGCGACCCTGACGTAACCCTGAGCCGCGTCCGGGGCGCGTTGCTACTCGACCCGCAGGGGCTCGCCGACCTCGTACATGTGGCGCAGTACCTGTCGGTAGGAGTCGATGAATCCAGCCTCGGTGTACGGCATGCCCAGCTCGGCACAGTGGGCGCGGACCAGGGGCTGGGCGCGCCGCAAGCTGGGGCGGGGCATGCTCGGGAACAGGTGGTGCTCGATCTGGTAGTTGAGTCCGCCCAGGAACCAGTCGGTCAGCACGCTGCCTCGGATGTTGCGCGAGGTGAGGACCTGGCGGCTGAGGTGGCCCCAGCGCTCCCCGTCGGGGTCGGGCATCTCCATGCCCTTGTGGTTGGGCGCGAAGGCCAGGCCGAGGTGCAGGCCGAAGAGCGCCTGGTGGATGGCGGCGAAAGCAAGCGCGTGCCCCACCGGCATGGTGACGAGCAGCAGCGTCACGTAGCCGATGAGGTGGGCCACCAGGAGAAAGCCCTCGAGCAGTCGTTCGCGAGGCGCCTGGCGGCGCAGGTCCTGGAAGCCGTAGAGCTTCATGGCGACGCCCTGGAGCAGCGTCAGCGGGAAGAAGAGCCAGGCCTGGTTGCGGGTGAGCCAGCGCCGGAAGCCCACACGGACCTTGGCCTGCTTGCTCGTCCACACGAGGACGTCCGCGGCGACGTCGGGGTCCTTCTCGATGTGGTTGGGGTTGGCGTGGTGCCGGTTGTGCTTGTCGTTCCACCAGGCCGAGCTCATGCCAAGGAGGAGGTTGCCGTGGATCAGTCCGATGGCTCGGCTCACGCCGCGGTCGCCGGTGATCTGGGAGTGCCCGGCGTCATGGCCTATGAACGCCGTACGGGCACACAGTGCGGCAAGGACGGGCGCGAGGAGCAGCACCCACCAGGAACCGCCGACGAGGAACATGCCCGTCGCCACGGCGGCCAGGGCCACGGCGTTGATCGCGATGGTGCGGGCGTACCAGCCGGTGCGGCGGCCCAGGAGCCCCTGCTCCTTGACGGTGCGCAGGAGAGGCGCGAAATCGCTCCCGGCGGGCTGCCTCGTGGTGGTGCCTGGGGAACGTTCCGCGACTGCTGCGGCGGCCTGGGACATGGTGAGGTCTCCGGTCTCTGACTGGATCGGGCTGGCGTGACTCAACGTATGAGCCCGTGACCTGGGACAACCATGGCGCCTTCACCCGTCTCGGGAGGGGGACAGCACCGCCCGGGAGGGGGGTTAGCTACACCTTCGGCGCTTCGTGACGCGGATCACCCCGTAATCACTCACGCCCGGGGGCCGACGTGTTGTACTCTCGGCCGCTCCACCCCCAGTAGTCAAGTTTGAGGAATGCGCCATCGCCGTGCCCAGGCCCTCTGCCGCGTCATCTTCCGAGATCTCTGAACTGTCCCGCTGCTCCGTCCTGTTCGTCTCCGCCGACCCGGCACGCACCGGCCGGGTCGCCTTCTGGCACCCCGAGGGGGACGCGCCCCCCGCCTGCGCCGCGGGCACCGTCGAGGAACTGGCCATCGCGGTTCCCGGCGACGAGGGAGTCCACCTCAGCGACGTATCGGCCACCGTGCTTCCGATGCGCGCGGCGCTGCCCGTCCTGACACGCGCGCGTGCCGCGGCGGGCGTGCACCCGACGGCGGCGTTCTGGGGCACGGCAGGCCTGCTCGCGCTGCAACTCGCCGCGCGCGGACTGCTGCTGCCCGGACTGACGGCGAGCGATCACGACGCGTGGCGCTCGGGTCCGCTGGGCGCCGACGACCTGCGACGCCTGCGCGACCTCGCCGCGGCGATGCCCCCCGCCGCGCACGCCCTTCCGCTGGAGGGCGGCGCCGAACCCCTGCGGCTGCCCGACCCCGAACGGCTGCTGCGCCAGTTCCTGGACGCGGTGGCCGACACACTGCCGCGCACCCCGGCCGCGTCTCTGGCCGCGGGCGCTGCGCCCTTCGCCTCGCCCCAGCCCCAACACATCCCCGAACAGCGCCCCTGGGCCACCGACGTCGCCGCAGGGCACGACGCCGGCGTACGGATCTCGCTGCGCGTCGAAGTACCCGGCCTGGTGTCCGACACCTTCGAGGGGACCCGGCTGCCCTTCCGCGCCGTACTGCAACTGCACAGTGTCAGCGACCCCTCGCTCGTCGCGGACGCGGCCGAGGCATGGGCCGGCTCCGGCGCCTCGGGGCAGGCTTTCGGGGCTCGCTCACGGATGGACGCCCTGCTCGCGCTGCGACGCGCCACGCGTGCGTGGCCGCCGCTGGCCCCGCTGCTCTCGGCCACCGTCCCCGATGCGATCGAGCTCGCCGACGAAGAAGTGACCTCGCTCCTGGGCGAGGGGTCCCGCATGCTCGCCACCGCGGGTGTCGAGGTGCACTGGCCCAGGGAACTGGCGCGCAACCTGACCGCCCGCGCGGTCATCGGCCCGCCCGACGAGGAGACCAAGGGCCCAGAGAAGCCGTCGTCGGACACGCCGTCGTACCTCTCCGCCGACGCGTTGCTCGCCTTCAACTGGCGGTTCGCGCTGGGCGATCAACAACTGACCCGCGCGGAGCTCGACCAGCTCGCCGAAGCCAACCGCCCCGTGGTGCGCCTGCGCGACCAGTGGGTGCTCATCGACCCCGAAGAGGCCCGGCGCGCTCGCGCACACCAGGACCACAAGGTCACCCCGATCGACGCCCTGAGCGCCGTCCTGACGGGCACCACCGAACTGGCCGGGCAGCGCGTGGACGTCCAGCCGACGGGCTGGCTCGCCACGCTGCGCGAACGCCTCGCGGACCCCGAGGGCATGGAGCCCGTCGGCCAGCCCGAAGCGCTCGCCGCGAATCTGCGCGACTACCAGCTGCGCGGCCTGAACTGGCTGGCCCGGATGACCTCCCTGGGGCTTGGCGGCTGCCTCGCGGACGACATGGGTCTCGGCAAGACCATCACGCTGATCTCCCTGCACCTGCACCGGCAGACCCACGACGAGACCGCGGGGCCCACCCTGGTCGTGTGCCCCACCTCCCTCATGGGCAACTGGCAGCGCGAGATCGAGAAGTTCGCCCCCGGCACCCCCGTGCGCCGTTTCCACGGCTCTCGGCGCAGCCTGGAGGACCTCGCCGACGGGGAGTTCGTGCTCACCACGTACGGCACGATGCGGCTCGACGCGGACAGCCTGGCGCACACCCCCTGGGGCATGGTCGTCGCCGATGAGGCCCAGCACGTCAAGAATCCGTACTCGGCCACCGCCAAGCAGCTGCGCACCATCGGCGCACGCGCGCGCGTGGCGCTCACCGGCACCCCCGTGGAGAACAACCTCTCCGAACTGTGGGCCATCCTCGACTGGACGACACCGGGCCTGCTCGGCAAGCTCGGCACCTTCCGCACCCGCTACGCCCAGGCCGTCGAGAACGGCAAGGATCCGGCAGCCGCCGAACGGCTCGGCCAGCTCGTACGCCCCTTCCTGCTGCGCAGGCGCAAGTCCGACCCGGGCATCGCACCCGAATTGCCGCCCAAGACGGAGACCGACCGCGCCGTATCCCTCACCACTGAGCAGACGGGCCTCTACGAAGCCGTGGTGCGCGAGACCCTCGCCGAGATCGCCGGCGCCGACGGCTTCACCCGACGCGGCCTGATCGTCAAACTGCTCACCGGTCTCAAGCAGATCTGCAACCACCCGGCGCAGTACCTCAAGGAGGACAAGCCGCGGATCGAGGGCCGCTCCGGAAAGCTGGAACTCCTCGACGAGCTGCTCGACACGATCCTCTCCGAAGACGCGAGCGTGCTCATCTTCACGCAGTACGTTCAGATGGCGCGCCTCATCGAGCAGCACCTGGCGGCCCGGGGCACCCCGTCGCAGTTCCTGCACGGCGGCACGCCCATCGCGGCGCGCGAGGCGATGGTGGAGCGCTTCCAGGACGGCGAAGTCCCGGTCTTCCTGCTGTCGTTGAAGGCGGCGGGCACCGGGCTGAACCTGACACGGGCCGAACACGTCGTGCACTACGACCGCTGGTGGAACCCCGCCGTCGAGGCGCAGGCCACCGACCGGGCGTACCGCATCGGACAGACGCAGCCGGTGCAGGTGCACCGGCTGATCGCGGAGGGGACGATCGAGGACCGCATCGCCGACATGCTGCTGCGCAAGCGGGAGTTGGCGGACGCGGTGCTCGGCTCCGGCGAGGCGGCGCTGACCGAACTCACCGACGCCGAGCTGTCCGATCTGGTGGAGCTGCGAGGGGGGACACGATGAGCGACGACATGTACGACGAGCCGAACGACGAGACACGCGGAGACAGCCGACACGGGGAAGGCGCCTCCGAGTACGAACGCACCTTCGCCGCCCTGCCGGCCACGCACGGTCGGGGGTTCGCACAGAGCTGGTGGGGCCAGGCGTGGCTGAAGGCGCTTGAGGACACAGCCCTGGATCTGCAGCAGTTGAAGGCCGGACGCAGGTTCGCGCGCGCGGGAGCCGTGGGCGCGGTCTCGGTGCGCCCCGGCCGGATCACCGCCGTCGTCCAGGACCGCGACGGCACCCCGCGCCGCTCGGACGTACTGCTGCAGCGGCTCAGCGAGGAGGAGTGGGACCGCTTCCTGGGCATGGCCGTCGAGCGGTCCGGGCACATCGCGGCGCTGCTCGACCGCGAGATGCCGCCGCACCTGGTGGAGGACGCGGCGGCAGCCGGCGTCGAACTCCTGCCCGGCATCGGGGACCTGGAGCCCGAGTGCGACTGTGACGCGTGGGACCACTGCGGGCACACCGCTGCGCTCTGCTACCAGGTGGCACGGCTGCTCGACCAGGATCCGTTCGTGCTGTTCCTGATGCGTGGCCGCGCGGAGCGCGAGCTGCTGGACGAGCTGCAGGTACGCAGCGTGGCGCACGCGGAGGCCGAGGAGGTGCCTGCGCAGGAGCAGGAGGGCTCCCAGGAGGGCGTGGACGCCGACGAGGCGTACGCCGAGGGAGCCATCCTGCCCCCGCTGCCCGAACTGCCTCCGCTGCCGCCTGAGCCGGGCCTGCCGCCTTCGCTCGACACCGAAGCGGAGCCCGCGCCCGGCCTTGATGTGACCGCGCTCGAATTCCTGGCGGCGCAGGCGGCCGTGGAGGCGCACCGGATGCTGGCCGAAGCGCTCTCCCCCGGGCACGAGCGCCAGCCGGTCGAGAAGGAGTTCACGCCGGACGAGGACGCCGTTCGCCTCGCCCTCTCGGCACCCGCGCCGGTGGCCGCGCGCCTTGCGACCGCCGCCGGCCGCGGCAAGGACGGCCTCACCCTGGCCGTGCGGGCCTGGGAGTACGGCGGCCCGGCAGCGCTGGCCGTTCTGGAGGAGGAGTGGACACCTGCGGCGGACGCGCTGGCACGCGCGCGTGCCGCGCTGGAGGCGGCGTGGGATGACGAGGAGCGCCCCCAGCTGCGCGCCGCCCGCAATCGCTGGACCGTGGTCGGAAGCGATGCCCAGCTGCGGCACAGCGCCGACGGCCGCTGGTGGCCCTACCGCAAGGAGCGCGGCCGCTGGACCCCGGCGGGCCCCGCGGCCCACGACCCCGCGACGGCACTGGCCGTGGCCACCGGCGGCGAATAGGCAAGGCGAGTCCGGTGCGGGCCTTCCCGGAGGCCCGCACCGGCTCGCCTTCCGCAGGCCCGCACCGGATCCGCTTTCCGCGGGCCCGCACCCGGGCCCGAGCACCCGCGCCGCCCCATCTGGTGACGGGCGCGACGGCCACCGGCGCACTCCAGCCACTCACAAAAGCGCCGGGAACACCGGCGCGAGCACTCCCCCTGGCCAGCGATTGAGCGCGGGCATGACATCCGAGAGTGTGGATCACATCGGTTCAGGGGGTGCTGACCGCGACTGGACTCCCCCGTTCCGCAGGGCCCCGAGTGCGGGAGCACATCAGCGCGATCCAGGCGAAGGGGGGCGACCCGGGCCAGGTGCCCAACTGCCGCTGACCGGCCCGAGCATGACGACGGCGCTTCCCGCCCCTCGCGGGAGGCGCCGTCAGCGTGCCCCCTCCCGTTCACCTCCCTGCCTCCCGGTGTTCGCGACGACGGCGAAGTCTGATCGCTGTCACCGAACACTTGCGCCCCAGGAGGCACCCATGTCCCCGCACGCCGCCCGTAAGCGTCGCGTCCGCCGTTCCGTCGCCGCGGGTGTGCCGATGGCCGTGCTCGCCGCGATCGCGGTGACCGGAACCGCCACGGGCGCCCAGACCGGCGGCAAGGAGAAGGCGCCTCGGATCACCTCGACGGCGACACTCGGGGAGGTCCCCCTGAAGACGTTCAGCAACGACCTGATGCCCGGCACGGTGAGCGACGACCGCGGTGTGGCGCTCGGCGGCATAGGCAGTGACATCTATCCGGCGGGCCGCAAGGGCGAGTTCTGGACGGTCACCGACCGCGGGCCCAACGGCCAGATCAAGGTGGACGGCAAGAAGCGCCGCACTTTCCCTGTGCCCGGTTTTGATCCGGCGATCGTGAAGATCCGCGTCTCCGGTGACACCGTTGAGATCATCGACGCGCTCCCGGTGACCACCTCCTCCGGGAAGGCCGTCACCGGCCTGCCCAACCAGGAGGGGCGCGATGAGGCGCCGTACACCTACGACGCGAAAACGGCACTGACCTACGACCCGAACGGCCTCGACACCGAGGGCATCGTGCGGGCGCACGACGGCACCTTCTGGCTGGTCGACGAGTACGGTCCGTCGCTCGTCCACGTCTCCGCGCGCGGGAAGGTGCTCAAGCGCTATGTACCCGAGGGTCTCAAGTTGTCGGGGGCCGATTACCCGGTCGCCGAGGCGCTTCCGGGCATCCTTCTGCACCGCAAGGGCAACCGCGGCTTCGAGGGGCTCGCGCAACTCCCCGGCGGTGACCTGGTGATGGCGGTCCAGAGCCCCCTGTCCGTGCCGGACGAGGACGCGGGCGACGCGTCACGGACGACGCGACTGCTGCGCTTCTCGCCGAAGAAGCAGGCGGTCACCGCCGAGTACGCCTACCGCTTCGACGCGGTGGGTGTCGTCGACCCGGGCGAGGACGACACGTCCGAGCTGAAGATCTCCTCCGTGGTGGCCGTCGGCCGTGACCGGCTCATGGTCGAAGAGCGCACCGACAAGGCCGCGCGGCTGCACACGGTGAGGCTCGACCGCAATTCCGACGTTCTCGGCGAGCAGTGGGACGACGACGCCACAAGCCCCTCCTTGGAGGAGCTCGACGATCCGGCGGCCTCCGGAGTGCCCGTCCTGAAGAAGCGCCTGCTGGTCGACCTGGCCCGCATCGAGGGCGTGCCCGGCAAGATCGAGGGGGTGGCCCGCGTGAACGGTCACACTCTCGCCCTGATCAATGACAACGACTTCGGGATGACGGACGGGGCGGAGGCGTTCGACGAGGAGGGCCGGCTCGTGGACAGCGACGTGGAGACCACGGTGACGTACGTGCGGCTGCCGAAGGGCATCTGAACTGCCGACCCCGTGTGCGACGCAGCGTTCAGGACGCCGGTTCGGTGACGTGCACCTTCAGGAAGTAGTAGCGCACTTCGTTGTCCGCGCCTGAAGGCACCAGGGAGTCCAGGCCGGTCGGCAGTTCGCTGGGCAGCTCCGACGGCAGGCCGCTCGGCAGGTTCGAGGGGGCCTCCGTCGGCACCTCTGTCGGCACTTCCGAGGGCAGCTCGGAGGGGATCTGTGACGGGATGCTCAGCGACGGCTTGGGCTTGCCTCCCGAGCTCTCGCTGCTCTCGGAAGGGCCCTTCTCGTCGCCTGAGCCGTCACCGCTGGTGGCCACCAGGACCACGGCCACCACGGCTCCGATCGCGACGATCACCGCCAGCAGGATGAACATCCCGCCCCTTCGACCGGACGGCCCGCCCGGCGGCGGAGCAGGCGGCCACGCGCCCCCTCCAGGGGGCACACCTCCGCCGCCCGCGGGAGGCCACCCTCCGCCGCCCGGGGGCGGCCCGAATCCGTCACCCGGCGGCGGGCCGTACCCACCCCCGGGCGGTCCGAAGCCCCCATCGCCCGGCGGGGGCGGGTCACCCGGCGGAGGGGGAGGCGGCGGCGGTACGGGCGGCATGGCCATACCGTCCAGAGTCGCCTCGAAAGGGTCAAGATGCGACCCCCGCGCGCAAGTTGATACCTGCCGGCGATAACGGAGCTGGAGCCTCCGGTCAGCCGCGCGCCCCCAGCAGATGATCCATGGCCAGCTGGTCGAGGTGCTCGAAGGCCATGCCACGGTCCGCCGCCGCGGTCACGTCGAAGGCCTCGAAGGCACCGCGATCGGCGAGCAGCCCGGCGAGACCGTCCTCGGCGGTCGGCAGGGACAACTCGTCCAGGCGGGACGCCCGCAGGGCCTCCTGGACCTCGGGGTCGGCACGGAACGCGGCCGCACGCTCGCGAAGAATCAGGTAGTTGCGCATGCAGCCGGCAGCCGACGCCCACACGCCGGTGTAGTCCTCCGTACGCGGCGGCTTGAAGTCGAAGTGCCGCGGCCCCTCGTAACCGCCCCTCTCCAGGAGGTCGACCAACCAGAAGGCGCTGCGCAGATCGCCCGCCCCGAAGCGCAGGTCCTGGTCGTACTTGATGCCGGTCTGGCCGTTGAGGTCGATGTGGAAGAGCTTGCCCGCCCACAGAGCCTGGGCGATGGAGTGCGGGAAGTTGAGGCCCGCCATCTGCTCGTGGCCCACTTCGGGGTTGACGCCGAACAGTTCGGAGCGCTCCAGGCGCTCGATGAAGGCGAGGGCGTGCCCGACGGTGGGCAGCAGGATGTCGCCGCGCGGCTCGTTCGGCTTGGGCTCGATCGCGAAACGCAGGTCGTAGCCCTGTTCCGTCACGTAGTCGCCGAGCAGGTCGAAGGCCTCCTTCATGCGGTCGAGAGCCACGCGTACGTCCTTCGCCGCACCG
This sequence comes from Streptomyces sp. NPDC002853, assembly GCF_053591915.1. Lineage (NCBI taxonomy): Bacteria > Bacillati > Actinomycetota > Actinomycetes > Kitasatosporales > Streptomycetaceae > Streptomyces > Streptomyces sp. NPDC002853. Next base: position 295,623 of record NZ_JBSFUS010000013.1, read on the forward strand.
GATTCCGCACCCTCCCTGCCGCCCCACGCGACATAGGTGTGGGCGCCCAGCTCCACCGCGAGGTCAATGTTGCGGATCGTCTTGCGCAGCGCGTAGCGGCGCACGTCGCGGTCGTTGGCGGTGAAGCCGCCGTCCTTGAAGACGGGGTGCGTGAAGAGGTTCGTGGTCGCCATCGGCACCACGAGGCCGGTCGCGTCGAGCGCCTGCCGGAAGCGCTTGATGTGCGACTCGCGCTCGGTGTCCGACGCACCGAAGGGGATCAGGTCGTCGTCGTGGAAGGTCACTCCGTAGGCACCCAGTTCGGCCAGTTGCCGCACGGAGTCGGCCGGGTCGATGGCCGCCCTCGTCGCGTCACCGAACGGGTCCCTCCCCTGCCAGCCGACGGTCCACAGGCCGAAGGTGAACTTGTCCTCAGGAGTGGGCTGGTACGTCATGTGCGGCTCCCTTGATGACTGGTGCACGGCGGTGAGGCCGGGCCGGGCACGGCTGCGCGCCCGCTCATGTGCGGCTGCCGCGACTATTTCGTCATGGCGCTTAACAAATTAGTATCCGAAGGCATCCCTGGGAAGGTCGGACGGAAGGAAGTCCGGGCGTGCCCGGAAAAGCCGCGGGAACGGAGACCCCCGATGTCATCAGCGCCAGCAGCCGACGGGCCCCTCGTCGTCGGCGTGGACAGCTCCACGCAGTCCACCAAGGTCCTGGTCGTCGACGCCGCCACGGGCAGGGTGGTGGCAAGCGGTCAGGCCCCGCACAGCGTCAGCTCGGGCGCCGCCCGCGAGAGCGACCCCGAGGAGTGGTGGAACGCCCTGTGCGCGGCCCTCGACCAGTGCGGCGCTGCGGCGCGCGAAGCCGCCGCGGTGTCGGTCGGCGGCCAGCAGCACGGGCTCGTCACGCTGGACGCGCAGGCCAGGCCGGTGCGTCCCGCCCTGTTGTGGAACGACGTGCGCTCGGCGGCGCAGGCCCGCACCCTGGTGGACCGTCTCGGTGGCCCCAAGGCGTGGGCCGAGCGCGTCGGCAGCGTGCCGGGGCCCTCCTTCACGGTGACCAAGTGGGCCTGGCTCAGCGAGCACGAGCCCGAGGCGGCCCGCGCCACCGCAGCCGTAAGGCTCCCCCACGACTACCTCACCGAACGCCTCACGGGGAGCGGCACGACCGACCGGGGCGACGTCTCCGGTACGGGATGGTGGGCATCGGCGACGGAAGCGTACGACGAGGAGATCCTGGGGCTCGTGGGCCTTGACCCCGACCTGCTGCCGCGCGTGGTCCGGCCCGGCGAGGTCGCGGGCACCGTGCGTGGGAGCGGCGAACTGCCCTTCTCCAAGGGCACACTGGTCGCCCCCGGGACCGGCGACAACGCGGCGGCGGCACTCGGGCTGGGCCTGCGCCCCGGTACCCCGGTGCTGAGCCTGGGAACGTCGGGCACCGTGTACGCGGTCTCCACGCGGCGCCAGGCAGATCCGACGGGCACGGTGGCCGGCTTCGCCGACGCGCGCGGCGACTGGCTGCCGCTGGCCTGCACCCTCAACTGCACCCTGGCCGTGGACCGGGTGGCCGCGCTGTTGAGCCTGGACCGCGAGGCGGTGGAGGCCGGCGGCGCCGTCACCCTGCTGCCCTACCTGGACGGCGAGCGCACCCCTGACTTGCCGCACGCCTCGGGACTGCTGCACGGCCTTCGGCACGACACGACTCCGGGGCAGCTGCTGCAGGCGGCCTACGACGGGGCTGTGCACTCGCTGCTCGGCGCCCTCGACCTGGTCCTGGACGCCGACGCGGACCGCTCGGCTCCGCTGCTGCTCATCGGCGGCGGGGCGCGGGGCAGGGCCTGGCAGGACACCGTGCGGCGGCTGTCCGGACGGGCCGTTCAGGTGCCCGAGGCCAAGGAACTGGTCGCGCTCGGTGCTGCCGCCCAAGCAGCGGGCCTCCTCACGGGTGAGGACCCGGCGGCCGTGGCGCGCCGCTGGGGCACGGCCGAGGGGCCCGTGCTGCCGCCCGTGGAGCGGGACGAGTCGGCGCTCGCGCGGATCGCCGGGGTAGTCTCCGACGCGACGCCGCTGCTCGGCGCCGGGGGCCACGAGGACGCACGGCCATGAGGACGGAAGAACAGGGACTGACGGGGGCATGACCGCACCACCGCACGACGCGCGCCGGGGCACGTCCGGAGTTCCGCTGCCCGACACACAGCAGGGGATGCGCCGCCGCAACCTCTCGCGCGTCATGCACGCCGTCGCGGCGCACGGGCCGCTGTCCCGTGCCGCCGTGGCCACCCGGATCGGCTTGACGCGGGCCGCCGTCTCCACCCTGGTGGACGAGTTGATCCGCTCCGGGCTCCTGGACGAACTGGGCCCCGAGCGCCCCGGCAAGGTGGGGCGCCCCGGCTCCGCGCTCGCGGTGAGCAGGAGCGGGCCCGCCGGCATCGGCGCCGAAGTGGGCGTCGATCACCTCGCCGTCTGCGTGGTCGACCTGCGCGGAGAGGTACGCGCGCGTGCCGTGCGGCAAGGAGACAACCGGGGACGCGCCCCGCAACCCGTCATCGAGGAACTCGTCGCGCTGGTACGGCAGGTGAGCGAGGAGGTCCGCCAGGCGGGCCTGCGCCCCGCGGGACTGGCCCTCGCCGTCCCGGGCCTGGTCGCCCGCGGCACGGGAGTGGCGGTGCGCGCCCCCAACCTCGACTGGCACGACGTCGACCTCAGTGCCCTGGTACCGGGCAGGCTGCCGCTGACGGTGGACAACGAGGCCAACTTCGGGGCACTGGCCGAGCTGTGGCTCGGCGAAGAAGCGCCCCAGGACTTCCTCCACGTGTCGGCGGAGATCGGCATCGGAGCCGCGTTGGTCGTCGACGGGCGGCTGCTGCGCGGGACACGCGGCTTCGCGGGCGAGTTGGGACACATGCCGGTATGGCCGGACGGTCCACCGTGCCCGTGCGGCGGGCGTGGCTGCCTGGAGCAGTACGCGGGCGAGGAAGCCGTGTGGCGTGCGGCGGGCCTTGATCCGGGCACGGACCGCGTCGGCGTGCTGGCGGAGCGCGCCGCGCAGGGCGACGAGAACGTACGAGAGGCGCTGCGAGGTGCGGGAGCCGCACTGGGTATCGCGCTCACCGGTGCGGTGAATCTGCTGGATCCGCGTTCGGTGGTGCTCGGCGGCGCCCTGTCCCGGCTCGCGCCGTGGATGCTGCCCTCCCTGGAAGGCGAGTTGGGGCGCCGTACCTCGGGCACGGCTTGCGCTGTCACTGTGTCCGGGCTCGGCTCCGACGGTCCGTTGCTGGGGGCGGCGCACTCGGTCGTACGGGCGGTCCTGGATGATCCGGCGGGGGTGGCGGCGTAGGGGCCCGCGCTCTCTTGTCGCAAGGCTCCTTGCGGCCTCTTTTGTTGTCGTGACCCTTCTTGTTGTCGTGGCCCTTCTTGTTGTCGTGGCTCTTCTTGTTGCGGGCCGCGTGCCCTGTCAGCTGGTGCGGGCCGCATCTTTGTCAGCGCCACTTCGCTCCCCCTACGAAGTGCACGTCGTAATTCTCGTGCAGCTCGTCCATGCTGTCCCACCCCGCCTCTCCTCGTGCGATGCGACCCAACTGCCGGAAATAGCCGAACCGTTCGATCCCCGGGGTGAGAACGGCGAAGAACTCCGCCGGGCCATCGGTCGACGCTCCGAAGGCGTGCACCGTGCCGGGCGGCACCACGATGAGACCGCCCTTGTCCACAGCCGTGATCACGCCGTCGATCAGGAACTCCATGGTGCCGTCGAGCACATGGAAGAGCTCGGTGGACAGACGGTGGTGATGCGGGCGCGTGCCGTCGGCGCCGGCGGGCAGGGCGAGCCGATTGGCTCCCAGCAGTCCGCCGGTCGCAAGGCTGTCCTCCAGCAGCCGGAACCGGCCGCCTCCGGGCAGGGGCACCTCCTCCGCGTCTCGTGCGTGGACGATCAGGGCGTGCGGGTCGTGGGACACGTCGTGCTCCTTCGGGTGCGGTGCAGGCTCGTGAGGCACCAGTCCATCGCGGGAACACGGCGCGTCCAAGAAGCTGTTCATCAAGGCAGTGATCACTTGAGCCGATGAATGTGCTCGCGTGGATGGGATGCGGGAGGAGCGCGGACACAGTGGAGCTTCGGCAACTCGAGTACTTCGTGGCGGTCGCGGACGAGGGCGGTTTCGGTCGAGCGGCCGTGCGGCTGCACGTCGTACAGGCCTCGGTGAGCCAGCAGGTCGCGCGTCTGGAGCGGGAGTTGGGCCTGCGCCTCTTCGACCGGACCACCCGCCGTGTGGGGCTCACAGCGGCCGGGGAACGATTGCTGCCAGAGGCGAAGGCTGCGCTCACCGCCGCTGCCCGCGTGAGCCATGTAGCCGACCAGATCGTCTCCGGCGCAGAGGGCGTGTTGCGTCTCGGCACCGCCCGGGCCTTCGCGGAACGCGTGCATCCGGCGCTCGATCTGCTGGCGGAACGCGTCCCGGGGCTACAGGTCCGGCTGCTCCAGGCGACGCGTGAGCGGCGTATCGAGGCACTACGGAGTGGGGAGCTGGATGCTGCACTCGTCCGAGGGGACGGTCCGCAGCAGGGGCTTTCGGTAACGCCGGTCTGGGACGATCCGCTGATCGTCGCGCTGCCCGCCACGCATCCGCTGGCAGCCTTGCCCCGCTTCGAGCCAGCCGATCTCGCGGGCCTGCCGCTGCGGTTGGCGCCACGGGACCACAACCCGGCGTTTCACGATCTGGTGACGGGGTTGATGCGGCGTGCGGGCGTCGATGTGCCGGCCGGCCCGCCCTTCACCACCTTGCAAGAGACTCTGACGGCGCTCGCCGCGGACGCGGCGAGCGGCTCGCCCTCCTGGACCGTCTTCGACCTCGTGGGTGATCTTCCGCGGGCTCGGCGTATCGTCTTCGGCCCGCTGCTCGGCGCGCGCTCGGCCGTCAGCCTTGCCGTGCGGCCGGGGCCACTGTCCTCCGCGACGCAGCATCTGCTCGACGCCATGGAGGCAACGCGTGCGCAGTAAGTACTGGGGCCGACCCCCGGGGATGGCGGGGCTTGAGTCTCCAGTAAGGGGAGACAGGAAGGTGAGGCCATGAACGGCGACACGCTCCACTCGATCGGTGATCTGGCACGGCGGACCGGACTGACGGTCAAGACCGTCCGGTTCTACTCCGACGCCGGGATCGTGCCGCCCACCGACCGCAGCCCGGCCGGCTACCGCCTGTACGGCACCGACGCCGTCGCCCGCCTCGACCTCGTACGCACCCTGCGCGACCTGGGTCTCGACCTGGCCACCATCCGGAAGGTCGTCGACCGGGAGGTCTCGCTCCCCGAAGTGGCCGCAGCGCACGCGGACGCGTTGGAAGTGCAGATCAGAGTGTTGCGCCTGCGACGCGCGGTCCTGACGGCGGTGGCCAAGCGCGGCTCCACCCCTGAGGAGTTGGATCTCATGCACAAGCTGGCCAAGCTCTCCGAGGAAGAACGCAATCGTCTGATCGACGACTTTCTCTGCTCCATCTTCGACGGGCTGGACGACCACCCCGCCTTCGCGGGGGTCGCCCGCTCCCTCACGCCCGAGCTGCCGGACAACCCCGATGCCGATCAGGTCGAGGCCTGGGTGGAGCTGGCCGAGCTGTTCCAGGACCCTGGGTTCCGCTCCACGATGCGGGGCATGGCCCGAGACCTGGCTACCGACCGCGCCCCGGACAACAGCACCGGCCTGCCACGCGTCCTCGCCGAGGCCGTCCGCTCACAGGTCGCGCCGGCCCTGGCGGCAGGCACCGATCCGGCCTCGCCCGAGGCAGAACCGATCGTCACGGCGCTCGCCGGGCACTACGCGCACATCCTCGTCCTCCCCGACGACACCACCCTCCGCCGACGCCTGGTCTCCCGCCTGGCGGCCATGGACGACCCCAGGCGGGATCGCTACCTGGTGCTGCTCGCCGTCATCAACGGGTGGCCCGCGCCAGAAAGTCTCGCGCCGGTACTCGACTGGACGCTCCGAGCCCTGCGCGCTCGCCTCCCCCGGTAGTGGGCCGATCCGGCTCGACCCACACCGACTCCACCGAGCCGAAAGAGGCAGCGCCCCGACGGCTCCTCTCCAGTTACCGGGAACTGATGGATGTACCCGACTTCTGGCGGCTCGCTACAACCGGCATCGCGTCGAAGCTGCCGCCGAGCATGGTCGGCCTGGGTCTGCTGCTTCTGGTGGGGCGAGACCACTCCTACGGGGCCGCGGGGCTTGCGGTGAGTGCCTTGGCAGTCGGCCAGGGGGGCACCGCTCCCCTGCGCGGCCGACTCATCGACCGACACGCACCACGCCCGGTCCTCCTGGGTCTTTTGGCCGCACATCTGACGGCCGTTCTCTTGCTGATCATGGTGGTGCGCGGCGGCGGGTCCGTCGCCGCGATCCTGGCGCTCGCCGCGGCGATGGGTGCGAGCGCTCCCCCCGTCACCGTCATGATGCGCTCGGCCTGGCATCGCTCCACGGGCGGCTCGCAGGGCAGTTCCTCGGGCGGCGGGCTGCTGGCCACTGCGATGGCCCTCGACGCGTCGATGATGGGCGCCGCCCTGGTCACCGGACCCGTGCTCGCCAGTTGGCTGAGCCTGTCGATCTCGCCGGTCGCGCCGTTCGCGGTCGTCGTGCTACTGATGGCCGCTTCGGTCGGTCTCCTGATCAATTCGCCGGGCCGGCCAGCGCTCCCCATCCGGCCCGGACGTCGGCCCGTCCCTCCGGCTTCCGCTCCGCTGCGGCGCCTGCTGGCCGCTGACGCCCTCTTTGTCATGGCGGTGACCGCGGTGGATGTGGTGCTGCCGATCTACGCACAAGAGCACCAGGCGGCCGGGTTCACCGGTCTGTACCTCGGTGCCCTTTCCGTCGGCAGCGTGCTGGGCAGCCTCGTCTTGGGTGCCGTGCCGAAGCTCCTCTCGCACAGCTCCAAGGTGTCCGTACTGCTCTGCGTCTTCGCGGCCGGGACGGGCTCGCTGGCGCTCACCACCAGGGTGTCGCCTCATTTCATGCTCCTGGTCTGTCCTCTGGCCGGGCTGGTGATCGGCTGCACGTTCGCGGCGCTGCGCACGACCGTCGGCGACCTCGCGCCGGAGGGACGCATCACCGAGACGATGTCGTGGCTGAGCAGCTTCGACATGGTCGGCGGCGCGGTGGGCGCGGCGGTGTTCGCACACATCGCAGCGGACGAGGGGAGCGGCACCGCGCTGTTGCTGATCCCTGGGGTCGCATTGCTGGCTGCGGCGATCGGTCGGACTACGCGTCAGCGGACGCTGTGACGGGGCCTCAGGCAAGACCTCAAGCAGGACCTCAGGCAAGACATTCGTAGAACAATGCGGCTCCATGTCGGTTCGACGAACCGAGCGTCGCCCTCGTATCCCGCGGGCAGAACCCCGAAACTGGGCTGACTGAACAGACCGACCGAAACCGGATGGACCGGACAGAGCCGGTACGTGAGGGGACAGCGATGGAAAAGGACCGGCACGCCCACGTCCTGAGTGCCACTAGCGGCGAAGCCGCCCGCCACTACGAGCGAGCGCTCGACGCGCTGCTGTTCTTCCGTGCCGAAGTCGCCGACCATGCCCAGGCGATGGTGGTGGCATCGCCGGATTCGGCGATGGCGCACGTCTTCGGCGCCTATCTCGGGCTTCTCGGCACCGAGGAGAAGGATGCGACCGATGCCCGGCGTTCCTTCAGTGCCTTACGAGCCGCTGTCGATTCAACCGGGCTCTCGCCTCGCGAGACGATGCACGCGGCGGCGGCCGAAGCGTGGTTGGGCGGGGACATGCTGCGGGCCGGGGAGATCCTCGGTGAGATCAGCACCCAGTTCCCTCGCGACGCGCTCGCCCTGGCCGTCGGTCACCAGATCGACTTCTTCACCGGAGACGCGCAACGGCTGCGTGACCGGATCGGCGGCGCGCTCTCCGCGTGGGACGGTGACGACCCGCACTTCGGTCCACTGCAGGGGATGTACGCCTTCGGGCTCGAAGAGGCCGGGCACTACGGCCAAGCCGAGGAGATCGGACTTCAGGCCGTCGAACGTCACCCGCGGGATGTGTGGGGCATCCATGCGGTCGTTCATACGTACGAGATGCGAGGAATGTTCGGCCAGGGCATCCGTTACCTTGACGCGCGGACCGAGGACTGGGCCGACGGCAACTACCTCTCCGTCCACAACGCGTGGCACTACGCCCTGTACGCGCTGGAGGCGGGCAGCATCGATCGGGTCCTCGGCGTCTACGACAACACCCTCCACAACGAGGCATCGCAGGCCATCGCCATGGAACTCCTGGACGCTTCCGCCCTGTTGTGGCGCCTGCTTCTGGTCGATGTCGACGTTGACGTTGCCTCCCGTTGGGCGGCGCTCGCCCAAGCATGGGCCGGGCGCAAGGACGGTGCCTACTACGCCTTCAACGACGTTCACGCAGTGATGGCGTATGTGGGGGCCGGGAGGCTCTCCGACGCCGAGCGGCTGGTGAAGGAACGCGAGCACTGGCTCGACCGGGGCGACCCCGCGGTGTCGAATCACGCCATGACACGCGAGATCGGCGTCCCGGTGTGCCGCGCCCTCATCGCCTACGGCCAGCACCGGTACGCCCGCGTGGTCGAGTTGCTCGCGCCGATCCGCCATCACCTCAATTCCTTCGGCGGCAGTCACGCGCAGCGCGACGCCATTCAGCGGACGCTCGTGGAAGCGGCCATCCGTTCCGGCCGCCACGACCTGGCGCGCACCTTGCTCAGCGAACGCATCAACCTGCGTCCCATCTGCCCTTACAACTGGCGGGCCCGCGCCCGGCTGGCGGACCGGCTTGGCGACACGGCTCAGGCGGAGTCCGCCCGCACCCGCGCGGAGGAACAGGCCGCCTCGGGTGTCGCTGCCCTTGGCTGAGGCAGGCCGGCTTGAGCTGCAGCGGCGGACTGTTCGGTGCTGGGGACGGCAGGTTTGACTGAGGTGGCGGGCTGCTCGGAGCTGGGGGCGGCAGGCTTGAGCTGCGGTGGTGGGCTGTTCTGGAGTGAGGACGGCTTGCGCTGAGGTGGTGGATTGTTCCGGACTCAGGACGGCCGGCTTGAGCTGAGGTACCCGAGCCATCGCCTCGACGCCCTCGGCGCGCCCGGGCTTCCTCAGCAGTCTCGGCACCCTCAAGAGTGACCGCGTTATCCACAATCACGGTGCCGTACACAGATTCAGATCGGGCCCTTCCGCCTCAACCAGCCAGCGCCGTAACGTGATTGACGCGGGGCACCACCGCCTGGGCGGCGGTTTCGTGTTCACGCGGATCGGGGGATTCAGGTGTCGGGAGCAAGCCGTCGCGAGCTGCGTCGCGGGGCCGTCGGGCCGCGCGAGGCCCACGAGTTCCCCACGGAGCGACTGAGGAGTGCGGTCCAGCCATGAACCAGCCTCGCATCCTGACCGTGCGGCCGGAACCCGGCGAGTACGCGTGGACATTCGGCGGTGCGCCACCCGTGGCGCGGATCGCTCCGGGTACGGTGCTCGACCTGTACACGGAGGACTGCTTCGCGGGGAACGTGCGCTCGGAGAAGGACCTGGTCTCCGAGGTCTGCCAGTTCCCGTTCCTGAATCCGCAGACCGGCCCCTTCCACGTCGAGGGAGCGGAACCGGGTGACACCGTCGCCGTGCACTTCGTATCGATCGAACCGGCCCGCGACTGGGCGGCGTCCACCACGGTCCCCCTCTTCGGAGCGCTCACCTCCACCCACACCACCGCCTCACTCCAGCCTCCACTGCCCGAGACCGTATGGATCTGGCAGCTCGACCGGAGCCGGCGCACCGCACACTTCAGCGCACATGACGGCGACTTCGAGGTAGCGCTGCCGATGGATCCGATGCACGGCACGGTCGGCGTCGCACCGGCCAATCTGGAGGTGCGCTCGGCTCTCGTGCCAGACGCACACGGCGGCAACATGGACACCCCCGAAATGCGGGCCGGGGTCACCTGCTACCTCGGGGTGAACGTGGAGGGCGCGCTCCTGAGCCTCGGTGACGGACACGCCCGGCAGGGAGAAGGGGAAACCTGCGGAGTCGCCGTCGAGTGTGCGATGAACACAGTCGTGATCGTCGAACTCCTGAAGGGGATCGCCACGCCCTGGCCGCGCCTGGAATCCGACAGCCACATCATCTCCACCGGCTCGGCACGCCCGCTGGAGGACGCCTTCCGAATATCGCAACTCGACCTGGTGCAGTGGTTGGTGCGCGACTACGGCTTCAGCGAGCTCGACGCCTATCAGTTCGCGACCCAGACCGTCGAGTCGCCGCTCGCCAACGTCTGCGACACCAACTACACGTGCGTGGCCAAGCTCCGCAAGGAGTGGCTGCCCGCGCGCGAAACTCATCGGGGGCTCCACGCGCGGCTGCGAGAGACGGCAGCGCTGCTGCCCCACTGAGAAGTCCAGCTGTTCCCCCCACCGAGAGGCAGGCCAGCCATGGATCGAGCAAGACGCTACCCCAGCAGGCGCAGGCTGTTGCAGGGCGCGGCCCTGGCCGCCGTCCCCACCGCGCTCCTCCCGGCCACCCGTGCCACGGCCCGGCCTCGGGCGGTCGACTATCCACTTGCCGAGTGGGTTCCGGCAAGCACCTCCAACTACACGGCCGCCAACCGCCCCAGCACCTACCCCGTCGACTACGTGATCGTCCACGTCACCCAGGAGACCTACGCCGACACACTCGCCATCTTCCAGAACTCCGCCAAGAAGGTCTCGGCCCACTACGTGGTGCGATCCAAGGACGGGCACGTCGCCCAGTGCGTCCGCGAGCGCAACGTCGGCTGGCACGCGGGAAACTGGGACTACAACACCAGAAGCATCGGCATCGAACATGAAGGATGGGTGGATCAGCCGGAGTACTTCACCGACGCGATGTACGAGCAGTCCGCGCTGCTGACCTCGGCCATCTGCGATACGTACGACATCCCCAAAGACCGCGAGCACATCCTCGGGCACGCGGAAGTACCCGGAGCCGACCACACCGACCCAGGTCCGCACTGGGACTGGACGCGCTATATCCGCCTGGTCAACTCTGCCTGACCGCCACCGGCTCGCACCCCGGCAGGTGTCGAGGCGCTTGTCAGGGCGGTTGCCGCAGCGCTTGTCGGGGCAGCCTCGCGGGGCGACGATGGCTGCATCCATCGCCGTCCCGGGAGGCCGAGTTGTCCGAACCATGGGTGGCCCTGGAAGCAGGCGCCGATCCTGCCGAGCGGGTGCGGGTGCTGCGGCGCGCGCACGAGAGGTTCACCGAGGCGGGGACGCTCACGCGACCGGTGCGTTCCGTGGTGGCCGAATCCTGGCGGCGCTCGGCCAGGGCCAAGGTCAGCCCCGAGGACACCGGCGCGGCGGTGGAGCTCACCGACGGCGACCTCGGTTCGTACCGCGCCGAGCATCCGCTGGCCGGGGTGATGCCGCTGTTCCGTGAGCTGATGGGCACGTTCGCGATGGACGGTGAACATCTGCTCGCGGTGTGCGACGCGCACGGCAGGCTGCTCTGGGTCGAGGGGCATTCCGCGACGCGGCAGAAGGCGGGACGGATGAACTTCGTTCCGGGCGCGCGGTGGGCGGAGTCCGCGATGGGGACGAACGCCCCGGGGACGGCGGTGGCGGTGGACAGGCCGGTGCAGGTCTTCGCCGCCGAGCATTTCATCCGGCGCGTCCAGCCGTGGACGTGCGCGGCTGCCCCGGTGCACGACCCGCGGACCGGGCGGCTGCTCGGGGCGGTGGACATCACCGGGGGCGACGGGCTCGCGCATCCGCACAGCCTCGCCTTCGTGCAGGCGGTCGCTCGTGCCGCGGAGTCACAACTGGCCTTGCTGACACCCCCGGTGGAGAGCAGGGACTCCGTGGGGCTCACCGCGCTCGGGCGTGATGAGGCCCTGTTGCTGACCGGCGGTCGCAAGGTGCGGCTGAGCCGCAGGCACAGTGAGATCCTCGTTCTGCTGGCCCGCCACCCGGAGGGGATGACCGGCGATGAGCTGCTGTGCTCGCTGTACGAGGACGAATCGGTGACGCCGGTGACGCTGCGGGCCGAGCTGGCTCGGCTGCGGCGGCTTCTGGGGCCGGAGCTGCTGAGGTCACGCCCGTACAGGCTCTCTGTGCCGGTCGAGTCGGATGTCGACGCCGTCGAGCGACGACTCGGTTCGGGGGCGGTCGCGGCGGCGGCCGCCGCGTATGCGGGCCCTCTCCTGCCCGCCTCGCAGGCACCTGCCGTGGCGCGGCTGCGGCGCAGGCTGGCCGATCAGTTGCGGGCGGCGCTCATCGCTCGCCGCGACCCCGACCTCCTGGCCGACTGGGTGCACACACCGTGGGGCGAGGACGACCTGGTGGTGTGGCGGGCGCTGGCGCAGGTACGGGCGACCCCGCCGGTGCTGGCCCGGCTGCGTCAGCTGGACGCGGAGCTGACCGGCGCGGGGTAGGCCAGCTGCAGCAACCGAGCGAACCGCAGCCGCCGGGTGGGCTGCGGGCCACGCGTGCGGGCTGGACGCTGAACTCGGCGTGGCGGCGCAGGCGCCGGGGGGCAGGCGGACGATACGGCCGCGCTCTCCCCCCTCCCGACGAGTCGGCGATCAGGCGCTGGCCGGCCCCCGAGCAACTCCCGCAACGTACCTGCAACGTCCGCCCTCCTAGCCTCCGGGCGAGAGCTGCCCAACGGCGGGCAGCCTTCCCCGGGAGGCCACCAAGATGACCCGTTACGCAGCGCCCGGCACCGACGGCGCAGTTGTCTCCTACCAGTCCCGCTACGAGCACTTCATCGGCGGCGAGTACGTCCCGCCCGCCCGCGGCCAGTACTTCGAGAACCCGAGCCCGATCAACGGGCAGCCGTTCACCGAGATCGCCCGCGGTACGGCCGAGGACGTGGAGCGCGCCCTGGACGCGGCGCACGCCGCCGCACCGGCCTGGGGCCGCACCTCCCCCACCGACCGCGCGGACCTCCTGCGGAAGATCGCCGACCGGATGGAGGCGAACCTCGAGGGTCTCGCGGTTGCCGAGAGCTGGGAGAACGGCAAGCCGGTCCGCGAGACGCTGGCCGCCGACATCCCACTCGCCATCGACCACTTCCGCTACTTCGCGGGGGTCCTCCGCGCGCAGGAGGGGTCGCTGAGCGAGGTGGACGAGGACACCATCGCGTACCACTTCCATGAGCCGTTGGGCGTCGTCGCGCAGATCATCCCGTGGAACTTCCCCATCCTGATGGCGACATGGAAACTCGCGCCGGCCCTCGCCGCGGGCAACGCGGTGGTCCTCAAGCCCGCCGAGCAGACCCCGGCCTCCATCCACTACTGGCTGAGCCTGGTGTCCGACCTGCTGCCGCCTGGTGTCGTCAACATCGTCAACGGCTTCGGCGTCGAGGCGGGCAAGCCCCTCGCCTCCAGCCCGCGTGTCGCGAAGGTCGCCTTCACCGGTGAGACCACGACGGGGCGGTTGATCATGCAGTACGCCTCGGAGAACATCAAGCCGGTGACGCTGGAGCTGGGCGGTAAGTCGCCGAACATCTTCTTCGACGACGTGTGGGCCGCAAACGACGACTTCCGCGACAAGGCGCTCGAGGGCTTCACGATGTTCGCCCTCAACAACGGCGAGGTCTGCACCTGTCCGTCCCGCGCTCTCGTTCAGCGCGGTCACTACAGCGAGTTCATGGAAGCGGCGGTCGCCCGCACGGAGCAGATCGTGCCGGGGCACCCGCTGGACACCGACACGATGATCGGCGCCCAGGCCTCCAACGACCAGCTGGAGAAGATCCTCTCCTACCTGGACATCGGCCAGCAGGAGGGCGCAAAGGTCCTGACGGGCGGCCAGCGCATCACGTACGACGGCGAGTTGGCCGGCGGCTACTACGTCCAGCCGACGATCTTCGAAGGCGACAACCGCATGCGGATCTTCCAGGAGGAGATCTTCGGCCCGGTCGTCTCGGTCGCGTCGTTCAGCGACTTCGACGACGCCATCAAGACGGCGAACGACACGCTGTACGGCCTGGGCGCCGGAGTGTGGACGCGCGACATGAACACCGCCTACCGCGCGGGCCGCGCGATCCAGGCGGGCCGCGTCTGGACGAACTGCTACCACGCGTACCCCGCCCATGCCGCATTCGGCGGCTACAAACAGTCCGGCATCGGGCGCGAGACGCACAAGATGATGCTGGAGCACTACCAGCAGACGAAGAACCTTCTCGTTTCCTACAGCCCGAAGAAGCTTGGGTTCTTCTAGAGCCTGAAGTCGGTTGCCTGGAAGCGTCGTTGCGCTCCAGGCAACCCGACACGTCAGCTACCCGATGCAATCAGTCGGGCAGGCGCGTGCGTCTCTGCGCAAACGCGCACATCGAGCGCTCGATCGGCGGCCATGACGCTGGAGAACTCCCCTGCCAAGGCCACGCCTAACTCGCGCGAGGCCTGTGAGCCGGGGCCGGATGCCCCTCCGGCTCGTATCAAGGGCTCTGCCCGGCCTCCGTGCCCCGAGCGGAGAAGCGGCCGACCTTGTCGACCACATCCGCGCTGTGCAGGCGCATCGACTGCTCCAGCGCGAACTCCGCCATATAGCGCCGGAACACGTCGACGTCCTCATCTGCGGCGTTCAGCATCTTCCGGTTCGCCGTGACCGCCGGACCCCGGAGCCGGTCGAGGCTGGCTTCGACAGCAGCGTTCAGCTCGTTCGGGGTGTGTATCTCGTCCACGAGGAGCCGGGCTTCCGGGTCGGTTGCCTGGATCCTGCGGCCCTCCAGGATGATCTGGCGTGCCAGGCGCGGCCCTGTGTACCGGGTCAGCCGGAGGTTGGCGACTCCGGGAACGATGCCCTCCCGGGCCGCGGGCAGGCTGAGGTAGGCGTCGGAGGAGGCAAGGACGTGGTCGACGACCAGCAGCAGCTGCATCCCGCCACCGATGGCGAAGGTGTCGACGGCCGCGACCCACGGCTTGGACCGGGCCGACGCATGCCAGGACGCGCCGTCGTCGACGCGGACGCCGCGCCAGATCTTGTGCAGGTACCCGAGCTCGCGGCGCAGCAGGAAGCCGTCGAGCGAGATGTCCCCGGCATGCAGGCTCTTGAGGTTGATCCCGGAGCTGAACACGCGCTTCCCCGCATAGCGGGGATGGGTCATCTCTCCCCCACGGAGCAGGCAGAGTTCGACCGCGGGGTCGAGCAGAGCCAGGTCGACCGCTGTCTCCATGTCGTCGACCTGCCGGTCGTCCTCGGCGTTCAGGCAGTCGTCACGGCACATCGTCAGCCGGGCAACCCCGTCGCGGCGCTCCATCCGCACGGAGCCGAGGTCGGCCCACCCCGTGGCGGTGAACGCGGGCAGCAGCTCCAGGGCCCGCTCGGTGGGGTGGAGCATGGCGTCCACCAGGTGGCCGCCGGAGCACGGCGAGCGCAGGATCCGGCAGAAGAAGATGCCCAGGTCGATCTCGTGACCCGCCTTCTGCGCCTGGGGCAGCGCGCGGTCCGCGGCCAGCTCGGCCGCGGTGGGGACGAGCCCCGGGAACG
Source organism: Streptomyces sp. NPDC002853 (assembly GCF_053591915.1). Taxonomy (NCBI): domain Bacteria; kingdom Bacillati; phylum Actinomycetota; class Actinomycetes; order Kitasatosporales; family Streptomycetaceae; genus Streptomyces; species Streptomyces sp. NPDC002853. The sequence goes on from NZ_JBSFUS010000013.1 coordinate 311,064, forward strand.
CGCCCGCCCCCGCGGCGGCCAGCTCGCCAAGACGCAGGCCGCGGGTACGGTCCGCGGTGAGCTCGGCGTAGACGGCGTCGCCATGTGCATCGAGGAAGGCGCTGCGCAGCGTCCTCATCCGGTCCGGGGGCGACGCAGCCGACTGCTGTGCCGCGCGCGCGAGCGCCGCGCGCGCACGGGGGAGACTCGCCCGCATCTCCCCCGTGCTCGCCGGCTGGACGGACGCCGGTACGGTGCCGGTCACGTCGCGGCCTCGGCCGAGATCCGCCGCAACTCTCGGTCGCAGGCCGCCAGATGGGCCCCGAGCGCCTCCTCGAACGGGACGGTGTGGGCATCGAGCAGCAGCTGCCGCCTGATGGCCAACTCGGTTCCGGCGAAGCCGACGGTGCGTTCGGCGGCCGCCGCCACCGCGACCGCGGTGTCGTCCGTCACCTCGTCGATCAGGTGCAGCGCCAGCGCCTGCGCGGCGTCGAGCGGGGTGCCGAACAGCGCCGCGTGCCGGATGGCCGCGGTTCCGGTTGCCTGCTGGGCGAGCCGGTGCAGCACCATTCCGGGCCACGTGGCCCCGTCGGCCATGGCCGGCACCAACCGCGATGAAGGGGTGGCGATGCGGATGTCGGTGGCCAGCAAGGCGTCCAGAGCGGGGCCGCCGCAGTCGCCGTCGGCGACCGCGATGGTGGTGGTGGGCAGCCGCTCAAGTCTGCGCAGGACTCGCTCCCACTTGCTGACAAGACCCACCGTCAGCTCATCGGCCCAACCACTGTCCGGGGTACCGGACAACTCGACGATCACTGGGCTGCGTCCCCCGGCGTCCTCCGCACGGTCGCACACGGCACTGATCGCCGCGATGGCCTCCGGCGTCGGCGGCCGTCCGCCGTCCACCCGGAGCCTCGTCTCCGCTGCCTGCTGCTCCGCCCTCACCATTGGACCAGCGCCGTCTCGATCGTGGACCCAGGTCCCATGGTCATCAGCACGCCGAAGTCCCCCGCTCTGACGCGGCCTTCTTCGAGCAGCCGCTCGTACGAGAACAGAAACGATCCGCTCGACAGGTTGCCGTAGTCGCGCAGCACCCCGGTGGTATGCCGCAGGTCCTGGCGGGTGAGGCCGAGGTTCATGCGGACCGCGTCGATGACCTTCTTGCCGCCGGAGTGCACGAGCCAGTGGTCGACGCTGCTGCGACGCAGCCCCGCGTCGGCCAGCAGCCGGTCCACCACCCGCTCCGCATGGGCCCCGACCACGTACGGGATGTCCGGGTCGAGGTAGAAGCTGAACTTGTGCGCGTCGTCGTCCCAGTCGTAGCGCATGGCATCCACAGCCTCGTGAATGAGGTGGCTGGCGAAACCCAGCAGGCACGGGCCGGCAGAGGATCCCGCGTGTTCCGTCGGCAGTTCCCCGGGCGCGGGCCCGGCGGCGTCGGGTGGATCGGCGAACAGAGCGATGGCGGCGGCTCCGTCGCCGAAGAGGCTGTTGACGACCGCGGTGCGCATGGTGGAGTCCATGACGTAGGCGGCGGAGCATGCCTCGGCACAGAGCAGGACGGCGACCTGTCCGGGGTGCGCCATCGACCAGGCCGTCGTCGCGTTGAGCGCGTTCAGGCCCGCGTTGCAGCCCATGCCGACCACGTCCACCCGGCTGCATCCGGCGCCCATGCCCATGTCCTTGATGAGCAGCGCGCTGAGGCCGGGGGTGAGGAAACCCGTGGTGGTCACGCAGCACAGGTAGTCGACGTCGGCGAGTTCGATGCCCGCGTCCCGCAGACACGCGCGCACGGCCCGCGCCCCCATGTCGAGGGCGATCCGCTTGTGCTTGGTGAGCAACTCGCCCTGGGATTCCTGAGAGAAGGGCTCCGTCGTACTGGGGTTCGGGAGGGTGAGGTAGCGCCGCTCGATGGCGCTGTTCAGGAACACTGAGCGGATCTTGGGGTCGGTGATCCGGAAGCGGTCGAGCAGCTCGTGCTGCGAGTAGGAGACCTCGGTCACGGCGGTGCCGACACCGATGATGCGGCTGGAGTTGGCGAAGGGCTTCGGCTGGAGCTCTGGAGGAGCCGGCAGAGAGCCACCGGCCGGGCGGGTGATGGTGGCGGTCATCGGAAGGTCCACCCCCACATGCGGGGTTTGCTGTGCAGACGGTGCACGATGGTGAGCACTCCTGTCGTCCTTTCAGTGCGCCGCCGTCCTGATGAACCGTGCAAGGCGACCGGTTCCCTCATGGATGTCGGCGTGGGTCAGGTAACTCACGGACAGCCGGAGCGTGTGCTCCCCGCCGCCCTGCGGATAGAAGTACGACATGGGCGTCCAGATGACGCCGAATTCCTCGGCCGAGCGCGTGAGTGCGGCGTTGTCGGCCGGGAACGGGACGGTGACGGTGAGGAAGAAGCCGCCGCTCGGCCGGTTCCAGCTCACGCCGAGATCCTCCCGTTCGGCTTCGGTGAACGCGGCGTCGAGCGCCCGGAGGGTGGCCTGCATGGCTTCCCCGTAGTGGCGCGCCGTACCGGCGTTGTGCTCGCTCACGCCGCCCTCGCCGGCGAGGAGCATTCCGCCGATCAAGGCCTGGCTGAGCGTCGAGGTGTTGACCGTCACCATGCTCTTGATCCGGCTGAGCTCGTCGGCGAGCAGGCAGGTGCTGCCCGACGGGGCCGTGACGAGCTGGTCGGCGACCGCGTAGCCCACCCGGGCGCCGGGGAGGAGCGTCTTGGCGAAGGAACCCAGCTGGACCACGCGACGGTCGCGGTCGAGGGACTTGAGTGTCGGCAGTTGCAGTCCCGGGCTCACCAGCCGGTAGGGGCTGTCCTCGAGGATGAGCAAGTCCTCACGGTCGGCGAGCTTCAGCAGCTCGTGCCGCTCGTCGATCGCCATGGTGCTGCCGGACGGGTTGGAGTGGTCGGGGATGACGTAGAAGGCGCGGGGACGGCGGCCGCGGGCGCGCTCGGTCCTGATGGCCGCTTCGAGAGCCTCGCAGCAAAACCCGTCGGCGCCTTCTTCGACCGCGGTCGGCTCAATGTCGAGCAGGCGAGCGGCACCGGTGATGCCCACGTAGCACGGGCTGGAGACGAGCAGGGCGTCGTCCGGTCCTGCGATCAGGGCACGCAGGACGAGCAGCATCGCCTCCTGGCAGCCCACGGTGACGACGATGGACTCGGCCGGCACGTCGATGCCCTCGTCCAGGCGCAGTGAGTCGGCGACGAGCCCGCGGATCAGCCCGCTGGTGGGCCCGTACTGGAAGAGGGCATCGCGAACCTGGGCGGGAGAACGACCGGCGGCGGCCAGGTGGTCCATGTAGCGACGGATGTGCGTGAAGAGCTGCTCGGAGTCGAAGAAGCCGTCGTACGGACGCCCGGGGGCGAAGGAGATCGCATCGGGGTAGCGGTGCGTGATCTCGTTGAGGAAGTTCATCGTGTCCAGCACCGGGTCGGAGACGCTGCCGTGCAACTCCTCCTTCAGCAGCCCGGAGACATGCGTGCGCGGCCGCTCTGCCGCGGCCGGGCGCCCGCCGGTTCGCGCCAGGGGCACAGCGCTCCCCGAGACCAGCCCGGGGCCGGCGTCGGCGACCGAGGGGCAGCCGGAGAGCGTCATCGCGTCCGCCAGCTCGTCCGTCACGATGCCGAGTACGTCCGCGACACCGTCGCGTCCCGCCGCCGCCAGACCGTGCAGCACGGGGCGGCCCATCAGCACCGCGTCCGCCCCGAGTGCCAGAGCGGCCAGGACATCGCCACCGCGCCGGACGCCGCCGTCGAGCAGCACGGTGCAGCGGCCGGAGACCTCCGCCGCGACCTCGGGCAGGACGTCGAGGGTGGCCGCGGCTCCGTCCAGTTGGCGGCCGCCGTGGTTGGACACGATGACGCCGTCCGCGCCCTCCTCCGTCGCCCGGCGTGCGTCATCGGCGGTCAGGATGCCCTTGAGCAGGACGGGCAGCGGACTGATGGAGCGCAGCCACTCGACGACGGTCCAGTCGAGGGCGGCGTCGAAGGCCTCGCGGGCGTGCTCGCCGGGTGCGGAGAAGCCGGTGCCGGAGAGGTTGGCCGGCACGATCCCGGGCGGGAGCCGGAAGCCGTTGCGCTCGTCCCGCAGCCGACGGCCGAGCCGGGGGGCGTCGACGGTGAGGACCAGCGCTTCAAAGCCTGCCTCCTCCGCGCGCTCGACGAGCCCGCGGGTCACCTTGCGGTCGCGGAAGCAGTAGAGCTGCAGCCAGAGGGGGGCCGTGGCAGCAGTGGCGATGTCGTGGAAGGTACGTCCGGCGAAGGTGCTGACGACGAGCGGAACTCCGGCCGCGCCGGCCGCCACAGCCGTGGCCACCTCCCCGTCGGGGTGGGCCAGCGTGTGGTAGCTGACGGGTGCCACGCCCACCGGTGCAGCCCAAGTGCGGCCGAGTATCGGGGTGTTGAGGGCGGGCTGCGTCACGCCGGACAGTACCCGGGGGTGGAGCCGGACGCGGTCGAAGGCGACCGCGTTGCCTGCCAGCGTCCGCTCGTCGCCCGCGCCGCCGGCGACGAAGTCCCAGACCTGTGGGTCCAGGCGCTGCCGCGCCAGCTCGGCATAGTCAGCCAAGGTCAACGGGCCGCCCGCGCCATCGGCACCGTGGTTCATTCGGCGGCCAGCCGGTCACGCTCGATCGCTTCGTACAGGGCGCGGATGTTGCCGCCGCCGAAGCCGCGGGAGCCGCGGCGCTGTATCAGCTCGTAGAACAGGGTGTTGCGTTCGTGGGGCGAGCGGCTGAACAGCTGCAGGAGGTCGCCCCACTCGTCGCGGTCCGCCAGCACCCGCGCCGAGCGCAGCACGTCGATCTCCGCCCGCAGCCCCGGAAGGCGTTCGGCCAGGCCGTCGTAATAGCTGTCCGGAACGGTCAGGAACTCGACCCCCCGGTCCTGGAACTCGTGGACCGCCGGAACGATGCTCTCCACGAGGAATGCCAGGTGCTGCACCCCCGGGCCGTCGTTCCGCTCGAGGAAGGCGTCGAGCTGGCCCGTGCCCTTCCGCTGGTCGGGTGCGACGAGGGTGAAGGTGACCCGGCCCGACGAACTGCGCACCACGACGGAGTCCATGGCGTGCTCGCCGACGTCCACGTACTCGGAGGAGTAGCGGGACAGTCCGAAGGCGTCGCGGTAGAAGGCCTCGTACGTGTCGAGCGAGTCACCCTCCACGCAGATCGCGATGTGGTCGAGCAACTGGATCCGGCCGGTGGGCCGGCCGCTCGACGCGTCCGGCAAGGCGTTCCAGTCGAACCCGCGCGGGCCGAGGGCCGAGCGGGGTGTGCGGGGTACAAGGGTGTGCACGACGCTGCCGAATCCGGCGATGGTCCGGGTGTCCTTCGCGGTAGCGGTCAGCGTGGCTCCCGCGGCCTCAGCCGTTTGTGCGCTCTGGGCGACGTCATCGCAGGCCAGGGCGATATCGGCGATGCCGTCCCCGTGCGAGCCGAGGAACTCCCAAGTAGCCGGCCCCGTGGTGACGACGATGTGCACGCTGCCCTGCTGCAGCAGTGCGGAACTCCGGTCGGGGCCCACCGCCTCCGCCGTCTGCCTGAACCCCATGGACGAGACGAAATAGTCGACGAACGATTTCTTCTTGCTCGTGTACAGCTCAACGTATTCGACGTCGTGCACAGCCATGAGCTGCCTCCCTGGCGGGCTGGCTTTGAATTGGCGGATTTCGACTGGGTGCCGCATGCGCCTTTCTTCAACCGCAATAGGGCCCGCCGCACTATGGCGCGACACGTTCCTCAGGAACAAGTCCGTACAGCTGCACAGCCGTGTTCAACTGACGCGATACGCACTTGAACACCCGCCGGGCCGCCTTTCGGACATTGCCGGCCACCGCAGCCGTGCACCTTAATCATTTGGGCGTCTGGGCAGGTCAGTTGGCCGGCTGCGGAGATGAGGCCGGCCGCTTCCCGAGCCGTTGAGCACCATCACTGGACACACCGCCATGTCCGCGGAAAAGTTACGGTGCCGGTACATGGGGCCGGGCAAGGGGCCCGGATGTGTTAGGGGTTCGTATGACTTCAGGACGTGTGGTGCGGTTCGACAGCACGCGGGGTTACGGCTTCATCGCTCCGGACGATGCCGGTGAGGACATCTTTCTGCATGTGAATGACCTGCTGATCCCCGAGATGTATCTCCGGTCGGGACTGGCGGTTGAATTCGAGGTCGAGGACGGTGGGCGCGGGCTGAAGGCCTCGAGCATCAGGCTCGCTCAGGACTCCGCCGAGTCCGGCACCTCCGACGCCTCCGCTGCGCCCGCCGCGGTCCGGACCAGGCCGGACGTCTCGGCGACGCCGATGCCCTCGTCACCGAGAGGGCGAGGCGAGGCGGCCAAGGCAGCGGACGGCGAGTATCCGATGTGTGACGTGCTCACCGGTGAGGAGTACACGAGGGACATCACCGAACTCCTGCTGAAGGCCGGATCATCACTGACGGCAGATCAGATTCTGCAACTCCGCCATGAGCTGGTGAAGTTCGGCGGGAGTCACGGCTGGATCGAGGACTGAGCCGATCGGTCGCCTGCCGTCGAGGCCACGCGAGACAGGCGCCTTCGGGTCCTCAGTGTCTAACGTACAGCTGCCTTCGGGTCCGCACCGACTGACGTGCAGCAGCCTGCGGGTCCGCACCGACTGACGTGCAGCAGCCTGCGGGTCCGCACCGACTGACGTGCAGCAGCCTGCGGACCCGAACAGCGCATGCGCCGGCGGACCGGGCACGCCGGACCGCCGGTGAAGCCGCTCAGTTCTGCCGCCACTCACGGTTTCGGAGTTCCGCCACCAGCACGTCCATCAGATCCCGGGCCACGCTCAGATGAACCAGCCCGGTCGACTGGCCGGCCGAGTGCTCCAGGCGTACGTCCTCGACGTTGACGCCGACGCGCGAGGCATCGGTGAAGAGCCGCGCCAACTCGCCCGGTTGGTCGCCGATCACGACCGTCACCGTCTCGTACTGCTCCGGCAGCACGCCGCGCTTGGCCGGAATGCGGACGCGCCCGGACTGACCGCGGCGCAGCAGGTTCTCGACCGTGCGTGCGCCGCTGTCGCGCTTGTCCTCGTCGGTGGCCGCCATGGCGCGCAAGCCGGCGACTGCGTCGTCCAAGCCCTCCGACAGCTCTTCGAGAAGATCGGCCACCACCAGCGCGTTGGCGCCGAGGATGTCCACCCACAAGCCCGGATCCGCGGCCGCGATGCGGGTGAGGTCGCGGACGCCGGAGCCCGCGAGGCGCACCGCGCGCTCGTCGGCCCGTTCCAGGAGGGCGGCGACCAGGCTCGCCACGACGTGCGGAGCGTGCGAGACGAGGCCGACCGCGCGGTCGTGCGCGACGGCGTCCATCACCACCGGCACGGCCCCGCACAGGGCCACGAGTTCGAGCCCGCTGTTCAGCGTGTCGGTGTCGGTGTCGGGCGTCGGTGTGAGCACCCAGTTGCACCCGACGAAGAGATCCGGCCGGGCGGCCAGTGGCCCGCCGCGCTCACGGCCCGCCATCGGGTGGCCGCCGACGTAGCGCGCGGTGTCACAGGCGAGGGCAAGCGCCTCCTGCTGCGGTCCGGCCTTGACGCTGGCGACATCGGTGTAGTGCCTCGCCACGCCGTCGGCCTGCAGCCCGACCAGGACATCGGGCACCAGCGCCGGGGGTACGGCCACGACAGCCAGATCCACGCGTTCCTGCGGGGCCTCCACTGTGCCGGCTCCGAGGGAGGAAGCGATCCTGACCGCGGCGGGATCCGCGTCCCGCAGATGCACGGTCACGCCGCGGGCGTTCAGGGCGAGCGCGGCGGAGGTCCCTATCAAACCCGTGCCGACCACGAGGGCATTTTCCATGGTGACCGTATCCATTCCCTTGGCGGCTGAGGATGCTACGGATGGACGCGGGCACTCTCAATATTCGGATTGACCGTGATCCTTTTCGTACGCCCCGGCAGGCCCCATGTCCACATGGTGGACGCGACCTCAGATAATCAAGGTCTCCGAACCCGTTGATCGTTCAGGGGCATAACCGTACGCCAGCTCCCATGGCGACCCGCAATGACGCAGGAGTGGACGATCGTTCTCCATTTTCCGCGGTTGACGCGTCAATACCAGAGGCTATTCTTTCGATAGCAAGCACAGCGGGAGCGAAGGGGTAACCGCGCTGCGGCAGGGGGAGGTCTTTCTTTGCGTTGCGGGAAATGGCCGGTCGCATCGTTATGCCTGTCGATGTTTCACGTACTGATATCGGCGGGACGTTCCACTCGAATGTAGCCTATCCATTCCAGTATTTGTAGCTCAAACTCCAACGGGGGATAGTTTGAGTCTGTTTGAGTTCAGAACGAAGAGTGCGCACATCGAGTCGGCAAGCGGATCGGCAGATGCAGAGAGAAATACGTCGTCCCGGACCGGGGAAATTTCGAAACTCCCCATAGCGCTGCTGCAGTTCAGCGAGTCACCCCGCCTTGCGGGGCAGAACAGGAAATACGCCGAGCAACTCGCAGAGAGCGATACACTTTTTCCGCCCATACTGGTGAACCGGCGGAACATTCAGGTCATCGACGGCGTACATCGCGTTCTGGCCACCCTCCTCAGAGGTCAGAAAACCATCGAGGCACGCATCGTCGATCTATCACGGAACGATGCCTTCCTGCTCGCCATCGAATCGAACTCGCAACACGGCCTGCCTCTGTCGCTGGCCGACCGGCGTGCGGCGACAGCACGGCTCGTCGCCTCCCACCCCCACCTGTCCGATCGGGCGATCGCACAAGCATCGGGTCTTGGCGCCAAGAGCGTGGCCGCCATCCGGCGTTCAACTGCGTCCCGGACGGAGTTGGACACCCGCACCGGACAGGACGGCAGAGTCCGGCCACTCGACCGGGCGGCAGGCCGGCACCGGGCGGCAGAGGTGATCGCCCAGAACCGGCAGGCCTCCGTGCGGGAAGTGGCCCGGATCGCCGGGATCTCGCCGGCCACGGCGAGTGATGTCCGCAAGCGGATCCTCGCGGGCGAAAGCGTTGTCGGCGAGTCGACGCGGCCGGCCGCCACCACTCCAGAGCCGCCGGCGGAGCCGCCCTCCGATCCGGCCTCGGAGCCCCGGCAGATCCAGACGCCGGAGAAGCAGGAGAAGCCCGAGAAGCCGGAGAAGCAGGGGACGCAGGAGAAGCCGACATCCCTGCTGGAACCCCTGCTGCACGACCCGCTCATACTCGACACGGAACTGGGGAGACGGCTGGTCGGCTCGCTGCGGAGCAACCTTGTCGGGGTCTACCAGTGGCTCGAGCTGGCCGACGCCGTGCCGCCGCACTGCGGCGACCTGGTCATCGCGCTGGCGCAGCAGAACGCGGACACCTGGCGGGAATTCGCGCAGGCGCTGGACGAGCGGGCGCTCCCCTGACCCAACTCGCAGCAGGCTCACCCCAACTCGCCGCAGGCCAGGAGGACCAGACGGCGCCGGCGAGTTGACATGGCAGAGATGCCGGGCGCACTCCCACTGGACAACCGCTGACCCATCGCATAATTCCTGCTGCTGCGCCCTCACGCGAAACAGCAGCAATCCACACGCGAGGTGATCGCATTGCAGCAGTCTGACATCGATATCACTGCCCCTGTCCTGCGGCAGTCGCCCAATGATCTAAAAGAACGAACGCATGAGCACCCCGCCGAGCAGGAGCAGGAATTCACCACAGTCGAGATTTCCGCACTGCGCTCGGGCGATTCTCCCCGAGTCGAGGGAGAAGACCGGCTGCATATCATTCGCCTGGCAGAAACCGATAGCCCACTGCCACCGATCGTCGTCAACAAACGCACCATGCAGGTCATTGACGGGGTGCATCGCGTCTTCGCCGCCGTCCTGCGAGGCGACACCAAAATCAGAGCCGTCTTCTTCGACGGCAGCGAAGACGACGCCTTCTTATGCGCTGTCCAGGCCAATGTCACGCACGGCCTTCCGCTGTCACTCGCGGATCGCCGCACTGCGGCGGAAAGGATCCTCGTCTCGCACGCACACATGTCGGACCGGGCGATAGCTCGTGCCACCGGCCTGGGGGCCAAGACGATTGCCGCCCTCCGGGGACGGGCCGCCTCCCCCGCGCCGCACGTGCGGGTCGGAATCGACGGCAAGGTCCGCCCGTTGAACAGCACCGAGGGACGCCTGCGGGCTGCCCACGTGCTTGCCGAGCGTCCGGACGCGTCCTTGCGTGAGGTGGCCAGGTTCGCCGGCATCTCACCCGCGACCGTGACGGACGTCAAGAGGCGGCTCGCGGCGGGAGAACCTCCGGTGAAAGCACTGTCCTCCCCGCCTGTGGTGGGCGCCAAGGGCCGGCCGACGGAACCGGCGAGGCCCTCGCAGAGCCGACGCCGGGAAGCCCCGGAGAAGGTCGACCCCGGCCGCGCGCTGAAGATGCTGATGCGCGATCCCTCGCTGCGCCACAAACAGACCGGCCGCGAGCTGCTGCGACTCCTTCACCACAATGTGACCGTCATGAGCCAGTGGCCGGAGCTGATGGACGCGGTCCCGCACCACTGCACCCGGACGACGGCCGACCTGGCCCGGCAGTACGCCGAGAGCTGGGCGAAGATCGCCGAACAGCTCGGCAAACGTGACTACCAGCAGTGCCTGTGAGCTGTGGGGAATTCTTCTACTGCCGGTACGGAAGGTAAGCGATGACACTGCAGGCACATCCGGAGACGCGCACCTTTCAGGCCAAAGCGGCGCAGCTTCTCGACCTCATGGCCAACTCGCTCTACAGCAACAAGGACATCTTCCTGCGCGAGTTGATCTCGAATGCCTCGGACGCGATCGACCGGTTACGGTTCGAACAGTACTCCCACCCGGAATCGGCCAGTGGTGAGCAGGACGACGCGCCGCAGATCCGCGTCACGTTCGACAAGGACGCGGGCACGATCACCATCGCCGACAACGGAATCGGCATGAGCCGCCAGGAAGCGATGAACAATATCGGCACCATCGCCCACTCGGGCACCGCCGAGTTCATCCGGACGCTCACCGGGGACCAGCGCCGCGATGCCGAACTGATCGGCCAGTTCGGTGTCGGCTTCTACTCCGCGTTCATCGTCGCCGAACGAGTGGTGCTGACCTCGCGGCGGGCCGGGCTGCCGGCGTCCGAGGGAGTGCGCTGGTCGTCGGACGGCAAGGGCGAGTACACGCTGGAGGCCGTCGAGCGCGCCGATCGCGGCACCACGATCGTGCTCGAACTGCGCGAGGGCGAGGACGGGCTGCTGAACGAGCACCGGCTGCGCTCGATCATCCATCGCTACTCGGACCACATCAGCCAGCCGATCGTGATGGGGCAGGACGAAGCCCCGGTGAATCAGGCATCGGCCCTGTGGGCGCGCCCGCAAAGTGAGTTGAGCGAGCAGGACTACCACTCCTACTACCGGCACCTCACCAACGACTTCTCCGATCCGCTCGCCCATCTGCACACGAAGGTCGAAGGGCGGTACGAGTACACGCTCCTGCTGTACATCCCGTCCCGCGCACCGCACAACTTGTGGGTTCCGCGGGCCCGCGGCGGCGTACGCCTGCACATTCGGCGCGTCTTCATCCTCGAGGACTCCGGGCAGCTGCTGCCCGACTACCTGCGATTCGTGCGCGGGGTCATCGACTCGGCCGACCTGCCACTGAATGTCTCCCGGGAGATCCTCCAGGGAAGCCAGGCTGTCGACCACATCCGCTCCAGCGCGGTCAAGAGGGTGCTGAAGCTGCTGAAGGGCCTCGCGGACAACCAGCCGGACAAGTACACGGACTTCTGGACGCAGTTCGGCGGCGTGCTCAAGCAAGGCATCTCCGACGACCCTCCCCACCGGGAGGACATCACCGAGCTCCTGCGCTTCACCTCCACCTACTCGGGCACGCAGGACGCCGACGTCTCGCTCAGCGACTACGTGGCCAGGATGAAGGAGGGCCAGGACAGGATCTACTACCTCCTGGCACCCAGCCCGGCCGCCGCCGCGGCCAGCCCTCACCTGGAGGCGTTCCGCACCAAGGGCATCGAAGTGCTCCTGCTGGGCGAGGCGGTGGACGGCTTCGTCGTTTCCGGCCCGCTGCGCGAGTACCAGGGCAAGCGGCTGCAGTCCGTCGCCCAGGGGCCGCCCGGCTTCGGCGACTTGACGGACGACGCCGAGAAACAGGCCGCCGACCAGGCGAGCTCCGACTACGCCGCGCTCCTCGGCCGGCTCAAGGCGCACCTGGCGGGCAAGGCGTGGGACGTACGCGTGACCAGCCGGCTGACGACCTCCCCCGCCTGCATCGTCACCGACGGGACGGAAACCGACGTCACCGCCGTGCAGCGGCTACGGGGCTCGGGTCTGCCCCACCAGCCGATCCTGGAGATCAACCCCGGCCACGCCCTGGTCAAGCGGCTCAACCGCGGACAGGACGACCCGCGCCTGCCCGTCTGGGCGCATGTCCTGTTCGACCAGGCGGTCCTTGCCACAGGTGCCCGGATCGACGAGCCGGCCGCATTCGTCACCCGGCTCAACGACCTGCTGACGTCCTTGACCGCGGACACCTCCGCCTGATCTCCACCGGCTCGAACTGTGTTTGTTCACCGCCGCATTACGGCGGATGTGTGCCAATGTTGAGCATGCGAATTCTGGTGGCCGAGGATGAGCAATTTCTGGCGGACCTGGTGGCCGAGGGGCTTCATGATGAGGCGATGGCGGTCGATGTCGTCTATGACGGTGCCACCGCGTTGGAGCGACTAGCCGTCAACGACTACGACGTACTGGTCCTGGACCGTGACCTGCCACGGGTACACGGCGACGAGATCTGTCGCGCCATGGCCCAACTCGGGGGGCGTGTACGCATCCTGATGCTCACCGCCTCCAGCGCGGTACACGAACGGGTCGCGGGACTGAACCTGGGGGCCGACGACTATTTGGCCAAGCCCTTCGCCTTCGACGAGCTGGTGGCGCGGGTCCTTGCGCTCGGCCGCCGCGCCGGGCCGCTGCTGCCCCCGGTCCTTGAGTGCGGCGACATCACGCTGGACACGGCGCGTCGGCAGGCGTCCCGCGACGGGCGCTACTTGCCGCTGTCCCGCAAGGAGTACGCGGTGCTGAAAGTGCTGATGCAGGCTCAAGGCGCGGTCGTCAGCACGGAGGAGCTGCTGGAACGGGCCTGGGACGAGCACACGGACCCGTTCACCACCGTCGTCAAGGTGACGATGAGCAAGCTCCGGTCCAAGCTCGGCGATCCGCCCGTCATCGTCACCGTACCGGGAAGCGGGTACAGGCTGTGAGGCCGGTACGGAGGGGCTGCGACGCCCGTTGGCGGGCCGGCGCCGCTTCGTTCGCCGCCGGCCCGCCAATGACATGGATCAATATTTGTCGAAGAACTCCACGATCGCCTCGTTGACCGGCTCCGGGCGCTCCAGATGCCCAAGGTGCCCGCAGCCCGGAATCTCCACCAGGTCGCAGTTCGGGATGGCGTCCGCCACTTCGGCGCCGAGGCGCGGCGGGGTGACGGCGTCATCGGCGAAGGTGATGACGCGGCAGGGTGCGATGATCCTGCCGAGGTCCGATCGGCGGTCCTGGTCGGTGTCGATCCACTGCTGGCCCGCGGCGACGGTTTGTCCGTCGCCGCCGGCCAGCTCGAATATCTCCAGCCAGGAAGCCGCTGCCTCTTCGTCGTTGAGGGTGTCCGGGGACAGCATGTGGAGCACCGAATTGACCGCCCGGTACTTCGGCGGCAGCTTGACCCCGCTCTCCAGCAGGGCCCGGTCCGCCGCGGTCTGCGCCCGGCGCAGCACGTCCGAGCGGGCGCGGGTGGCCAGGAGCACCGCCGAACGGACCAGGTGTGGGTCACTGATGGCAATTTCCTGGGCGATCAGCGACCCCATCGAGGTGCCGACGATCCGGCACGGTGCCAGATCCAGCGCCTCGATCAGGCCCTTGGTGTCGGCGACCACGTCCGCCAGCGTGTATTTGCCGGGTGGGGCGTCCGAGGGCGCGATCCCGCGGTTGTCGAAGGTGACGGTCGCATAGCCGGCCCGGTGCAGCGCCGGCGTCTGGTGCATGTCCCATGCGTAGCCGGCCGCGGCCGACCCCATGATGAGCAGCACCGTCTCGCTGCCCGGCCCGGACCTCTGGTAGGCGAGCCGGATCCCGTTGGACTGGAGATATGGCATCGTCGAAGACCTCTTACCAGCGCCACTCGCGCTTGTTGAACAGGTGTTCCGCGTGGATTTGCTGCGCCTTGCACCAGGTGAGGAACTCCTCTATCTGCTGGATCTGGTACGTGTCGGGCGTGTACGTCGTCGCCATGACGTGGCCTTGCCAGCTCTCCTCACCCATGGCGTACACGTACGCCTCTCCCGCGCCGAGCTCGGTCATGATCGCGCCTGCCTGCTCCGCGTTCGAACCCGACAGCTTGCGCGAGTCGCTCATCTTCTTGGTCACCGGGCGGGTCAGCAGTCCCTGGTAGAGCCAGGTCAGCGGGGCACCGTCGCACTCCATGCCCAGGAACGCCTTGTCGACGCCGCCCAGGTGCGAGCGGATGTACTGGTACAGCACCGGGTCGATGCCCGAGGAGTCCGCGCCGATGAACGCCGAAAGACCGGCCAACTGCACGAAGTAGGTCGACTTGGAGCGAATGTCGAGGTCGGAGTGCTCGCCCAGGAACGGCGTGGCCACCACTCGGGCGCCGCCCGGCAGCGGCACCTCGTCGAAGTCGTCGACCTCGATCACCGTGAAGCCCATGGACTTGAGGTAGAGGCCGATCGACGGGTCGCACAGGTTGCCCCGCGACGAGCGGGGGACGACGACCGCGTCGGTGCGCGAGCGCAGCTGCAGCAAGGTCTCCAGGACGATGTGGTCCTGGTGCCCGTGCGTGATCAGCGCCAGGTCGATGTGGTCCGGCAGGTCGTCGAGGGTGTACCGGTCGCCGTGCCGGTTGTCCGTGCTGATGAAGGGATCCACCACGACAGCGGCCTCCGGGCTCTGCAGCACGAGGCACGCGTGCCCGAAGTAGCGGATCCGGCCGCCGCTGTCGATGTGCCGGTCCGGCGCGAGGCTCGGCTCCGGGACGAGCAGCCGGTCCAGCTGGGCGGCCTGGGCGCCGTCGAGCCCGAGCGCCTCGTGCAGGCGAGCGGCGGTCGTCCCTTCGATCCGCGCCCTCATCAGCTCGTCAAGACCGGGGTGGTCGAACGGGATCTGCAGGTCCAGCACGTCGGGTGAGGGAAGTCGGGGGGTGCTGAGGATGAACGGCCGCTCCACACCGTCGTCGAGGGAGAGCTGGACGGATTGGCGGCCCCGGTCGAAGGCCTTGCTGTGGTACAGCAGCGGCTCGATCAGGTGCACGGACGCCTGGTTGCTGGTGTCGTAGGCCAGCTCCACCAAGCCGTTCAGCGCCGCCGGCAGCTTCGGGTACAGCGGCGTGAGATCGAAGCCGGTGGCGTTCTGCCGCAGCAGCTCGTCCGCCTCGGCTATGGCAGCGGCGAACGCGAGCATGTCCGCGCGCTCGCGCTTGATGGTGTCCAGCAGTTCGCCGACCTCCGCAGCCCGCGACTCCTCGACGTCGACGAAGTATCCGCCGCGCAGAGCCGGGTTGCTGCTGGCCGAGATGTGCACCTGCGGAGACTGGAGGTACGACTCGAGCAGCGGCACCTGCACATTCGCCAGGTTCATGGACGCCTGAGCGGGCGCAACAATATGCATCCACGCATAGAACCTGTCGACCAGTGGTTCGATGATCGCATTCGAGCGGAGAAATATTCGGTCTCGGCTGTCAGGCATCTGGGCCCTCCTGTACGGAATTTACGCTGCCGCTTTACCGGCACCCGGTTCCCTGCGAACTGATTCCGCGCATACGCCTGCGCCGCGCGTGGTTACTAACGCACCACAGCGCCCCAGCTGCGTCAACGTCGGCCGACCCCCGTCCAACCGGCGAAACGCCGCAGTTGAACAGCTCCGCCTTCAGCGGTAAAGCTGTATGCACCGTCACCCATTGATGACCCGTGAGGGCCTATGCAACAGTGGATCCGCTCGTCGCTGCGGTCTCTTGTCGCGAGAAATAAGGACGGTGTCGTGCCAAACCCTTTTGAGGATCCCGACGCAAGCTATCTGGTCCTGGTCAACGATGAAGGCCAGCATTCGCTGTGGCCCGTCTTCGTGGATGTGCCCGACGGTTGGAAGACCACGTTCGGCGAGGCGCCACGGGATGAGTGCCTCGAGTACATCGAGAAAACGTGGACCGATATGCGGCCCAAGAGCCTGATAGAAGCCATGAAAGGTACGGACTGAGCTTCATCCTTCCATGATCGGCCGTCAGGTTCGCCTGGCGGCCGATTCGCGTTCCGGTCGGTTGTGCGGAGAAAGGCCAAGATGGTTTCCGCAAGGTGACCGAAGGCGTTAACCCCCTCCGTACAGGGCATCTGCGTCACTAGATGTCGGCGACCCCGCCGTTGTCGTCACCATCGCAGGAAGCGGGCGCAGGTCATGGGGCTGGTACGGATCGTGCGGCGCATCCCTTCGGCGTTCAGTGGCTCGCTCCGGGCCCGGATGACGCTGCTCTACAGCGGCATGTTCACGATCATCACCCTGGCAGTGCTGATCGTCACGCAACGATTCCAGCAGCGCGCCGTCAGCAACAAGGTGGACAATTACTTCGTCTCACCCGGCTCGATCGCCAAGATCCCCTGCCGTTTCCGGCCTCCGGAGGCACCCTGCTCGGTCCTCCCGTACGAGGCGTCCGACGCCGTCTCTCCGGACCTCCCCAAGTCCGAGCCATCGGCCATCATCGTGGGCGAGAAGGAGCAGCTGCAGGAGGCACTGGCGGACACCCAGCTCATCATCAGCCTGATCGCCATCGGGGTGCTGGTGCTGCTGGCCATCGTGGTGTGCTGGTGGCTCACCGGACGGCTGCTGCGTCCGCTGCACAGCGTCACCGCCACCGCCCGCCGCCTGTCACTGTCCACCCTGCACGAACGCATCGCCCTGTCGGGGCCACAGGACGAACTCAAGGAGCTCGCCGACGCCTTCGACGCCATGCTCGACCGACTGGACAACGCCGTGGCGAGCCAGCGCCGTTTCGTCGCCAACGCCTCCCACGAGCTGCGCACCCCCCTTGCCATCCAGCGGACGGCGATCGAGATCGGCCTGAACGACCCGACCCCGGAGCGGGTGACCCGGATTCGCGAAGAACTCCTCCGCGCCACCATGCGTTTCGAGCGGCTCATCGAGGGCCTGCTCGTACTCGCGCAGGGAGAGCAGGAGCTCACCACCCGGGATCCGGTGGATCTCGCCACCGCAGTCGACCAGGTCATCGCCGAACAACTCCCCTTGGCCGAACGCCGCAACATCAGCCTCACGGCCGTCGCTCCTCCCGTCATCGTCTCGGGAGACGAAGTGCTGCTCACCCGTCTCGTCGCCAACCTGGTGCAGAACGCGATCCGGCACAACGTCGATGGCGGGCACGTTCTGATCGACCTGTCCCCCGACGGCGGTCTCGTGGTCCACAACACCGGCCCGCAGGTTCCGGACGAGCAGGTCGACGAGCTGTTCGTGCCGTTCCGGCGGCTGCGCGCGGACCGGACCGGTTCGTCCGAAGGCGTGGGCCTCGGGCTCTCCATCGTCGTCGCCATCGCCAACGCCCATGGCGGCAGCGTGCACGCGACGGCCAACCCTGAGGGCGGGCTCTCGGTCCGCGTGGCCCTGCCGGTACACGCCCCGGTGCTGTCCGCCTGATCCGCGGGCCGCCGGGAGCGGAGGTGGCCGGCACCTCCGGTCCGGGTCCGGCCCGGGGTTCCGCTCACGTCCCGGATTCCGCGCTCCTCGACTCCATCCATGCGGCTATCGCCTCCCATGCCCGGCTCAGCATGTCGGGGAGCATGAGGTCGGTGTGCCGGCAGGGCAGGCCGACCGCCGACATCGAGCCGCGGACGTGGGGTTCCCAACGCCATAGCTGCGAGTCATGCGACTCGCTGTCCTCGCCGCCCTCGGCGACGATGACCAGCATGTCACCGTGGAAGACACCGGCCTCATGACGCTTTCGCAGCATTGTGTTGTTGCGGAAGATCTTCGTGATGAGGAGCAGTTCCTCCTCGGTGATTCCGTCGATGATGTCGCCGACCTCCCCTCGGATCCGCGCCGCGTCCTCCCGCAACTGCGTCTCGGGGTCGCGCTGTTCGACGGCCGGCCGCACGTCCTCAGGAGGCCGGACGGTCTCCTCTCCCCTGTGCTGGGCCGGATAGGTGTCCATGACGACGAGCGCCGCGACGGTCTCGCCCGCCTCCTGGAGGCGAACGGCCACCTCGTGGACGGGGATACCGCCGAACGAGAACCCCACGAGGTGGTAGGGGCCGTGTGGCTGGATGGTCCGGATCTGTTCGACGTAGTCCGACGCCATGTCGTCGATCGTGCTCGGCAGCGTGCCGCTGCCGTCCATTCCGGCGGCCTGCAGCCCGTAGAGCGGAATTCCATCGGGTACGTAGCGTGTCAGCGGTCGGTAGCACCAGCTCAGGCCGGAGGCGGGGTGGAAGAAGAAGAACGGCGGCCGGTCTCCCCCGGCCCGGATGGGCAGGACCCTGCCGAGCGAGTCGCTCATCGACGCCAGGGTCAGTTGGCGGACGATGCCGGCGACGGTCGGCGCGGCGAACACATTCCGCACCGTGGTCGAGATGCCCTTCTCCCGCAACCGCGTGACGAGGGTCACCGCCAGCAGGGAGTGTCCGCCGAGCCGGAAGAAGTCGTCGTCGAAGCCGACCTCGTCGAGCCCGAGAACGTCGGCGAATACGTCGCTGACGAGGTACTCCAGGCTCGTGGCGAGGTTCCTCTTCTCCTCCGCGCCGGTCGCTCCGGCGGCGTAGTCGGGGGCGGGCAGCGCATTGCGGTCGAGTTTGCCGTTGGCGGTCAGCGGCAGCTCCGGCAGGGTGACGCAGGCGGCCGGCACCATGTGCTCCGGCAACCGCCCGCCAACGAACTCCCGCAGCCCATCCGGCTCATCGCCGTCGACGGACACCACGTAGGCGACCAGACGCTTGTCGCCGGGGGTGTCCTCGCGGGCGAACACCGCGGCCTGCGCCACCTCCGGGTGCGCGGACAGGACGGCTTCGACCTCACCCGGCTCGATGCGGAACCCGCGGATCTTGACCTGCTCGTCCGCCCGGCCCGCGAAGACCAACTGCCCGTCCGCACTCCACCTGGCCACATCCCCGGTGCGATACATCCGCTCGCCACCGGCCCCGTACGGGCAGGCGACGAACCGCTCACTGGTCTGCGACGGACGACCCATGTAGCCGCGGGCCAGACCGGCGCCGGCGACGTACAGCTCACCCGTGACGCCGACCGGCACCGGCTGGAGTGTCTCGTCCAGCACAAAGAAGCGGGTGTTGGCGATCGGGGTACCGATCGGCACCACCCCGCCGCCGACCATATTCGGCGTCAGTTCCGCCGTGGCCACACCGATCGTGGTCTCTGTCGGCCCGTAGTGGTTGAACACACGCCGGCCACCGGCCGCGGCCGCCTCCACCAGCTCCTGAACCCAGCCGGGCGACCCGGCCTCGCCACCCAGCACGAGGGAACGAGCAGGCAGCAACGCCTCGACGCCGGCCGCGGCCGTCAACGCCTGCAGATGCGAAGGCACCGCCTTCAACGCGTCGATGTTCTGCTCGGTCACATACCTGGCGACCTCCTCCGGATCGGTCACCGCCGCCTCCTCCAGCACATGCAACTGGCCTCCGGTGGCCAGGCTGGAGAACACCACCGTGTTGCCCAGGTCCGTCACCTGCGCCTGCAACAGCGCATACCGCGCCCCGACCGCGGTCCAGCCGAGTCGCTCGGAGACCGACTCCACGTAGTTGGCCAACGATCCGTGTGTGACCGCCACCCCCTTCGGCGTCCCCGTCGAACCCGACGTGTAGATCACGTACGCCAGTCCGGCCGGGGTGATGGATATCTCCGGCGCGGTGCCCGCGTAGCCCTCCAGCAGGGCGACGGTCGCGGGGTCATCGAGGGCGATCATCCGAACCTGGCCGGCCGAACGCTCGTCCAGGGCCTCCTGGGTGCCGAGGACCAACTGCGCACGACTGTCAGCCAGCAGATAAGCCACCCGCTCCGCCGGCAACGCGCCATCGATCGGCACATACGCCGCCCCCGCCTTCCACACCGCCAAGATCGCCGCGACCATCCCCACACCACGCGGCAGACACAACCCCACCACCGACTCACGGCCCACACCCACATCACGCAGGTAGCACGCCAGTCGGTCGGCCGCCTCATCCAGCTCGCCGTACGTCAACTGCTCCCCGTCGGCGACCACCGCCACCCCGTCCGGGACAGCTCGCACCTGCCGCTCGAACAGCTCCACCACCGAGGACGACTCCGCCTCCGCCACGGTGTCGTTCCACCCCACCAGCACCCGATCCCGCTCCCCGGGTTCCAGCACATCCACCGCTGACACAGGCACATCGGGGGAAGCCACCACCTGTTCAAGGACACGGCCGAAGCACTGGGCCATACGTCCCGCCGCCGGCGCGTCGAACAGATCCGCCGCCACCGTCACCGAACCGTGCAGGCCGGCGGGCCGGCCGTTGCCGTCCAGTACCTCGGTGAATCCGAAGTTCAGGTCGAACTTGGCCGAGGACGGTGCCGCTTCGTCGGACACCCCTGTGCCCGCGCCGGCACGCATGCCCGGCAGCTCCAGCGAGGCGTCGTCGCTGGTCTGCATCGACAACAAGACCTGCGTCAGCGGGTGCCGCGCCATCGACCGCGTCGGCGCCAACTCCTCCACCAGGCGCTCGAACGGCACGTCCTGATGCGCGAACGCACCCAGACTCGCCTCCCGCACCCGGCCCAGCACCTGCCGGAACTCCGGATCACCCGACAAGTCCGTACGGATCACCAACGTGTTGACGAAGAACCCGACCAGATCGTCCAACGCCTCGTCCGTACGACCCGCGATCGGCGACCCGATCGGCACATCCGTACCAGCCCCCAGGCGTGAGAGCGTCACCGCCATCGCCGCCTGCAGGACCATGAACGCCGTCACGCCCTCGGCACGGGCGAGGTCGACCAGTGACCGATGGACCTCAGCCGGTATCCGCACCGGTATCCGGTGTCCCCGGTGGCTTGCCGTTGCCGGCCGCGGCCGGTCGCTCGGCAGCGCCAGCTCCTCCGGAGCACCGGCCAGCGTCCGCCGCCAGTATGCCGTCTGCCTCGAGAGCAGGCTGTCCGGGTCGGACTCTTCGCCAAGCAACTCCCGCTGCCAGAGCGTGTAGTCGGCGTACTGCACCGCCAACGGCTCCCAGTCCGGGACCTGGCCGCGCCGCCGAGCCGCATAGGCCGTGGCGACATCCCGGCTCAGCGGACCCATCGACCAGCCGTCGCCGGCGATGTGGTGCATGACGACCATCAAGAGCTGCTCGTCCGATCCGGCGTGGAACAGCCATGCCCGGATCGGCAGTTCGGTCGACAGATCGAACGCGTACTGCGAGGCCTCCCCCACGGCATCCGCCATCTCGCCTCGATCCAGCCGGCGGACCTGCAGCTCCCAGTCCAGTTCCGCTGAGTCGAGGATCTGCTGGTACGGCTTGCCGTCCTGGGCGGGGAAGACCGTCCGCAGCGACTCGTGCCGCTCGATCACATCCCGCAGCGCCTGCTCCAGCGACGCGGCATCCACGTCACCGCGCAGGCGGATCGGGGTGGCGATGTTGTACGTCGGGCTCGGGCCTTCGAGCTGGGCCAGGAACCAGAGCCGCTGCTGGGCGAACGACAACGGCACCCGCTCCGGACGTGCCGCAACCCGCAGCGGGGTACGGGCCTGCCCCGTGTCCTCTGCCAGCAGGGCCGCCAGTCCGGCCATGGTCGGGGCCTCGAACAACGACCGGACCCTGACCTCCACGCCCAGCACCGCGCGGATCCTCGATATCAGCCGAACCGCGAGCAGTGAATGCCCGCCGAGCCGGAAGAAGTTGTCGTCGACCCCGACCGACTCCACGCCGAGGATGTCGGCGAAGGCCGCGCACAGGATCTCCTCCTGGACCGTCGCCGGCGCACGCCCCGTGCCGGTGGCGTACTCCGGTGCCGGGAGGGCCTTGCGATCGAGCTTGCCGTTGGCCGTCAGCGGCAGCTCCGGAAGCGTCACGAACACGGCCGGGACCATGTACTCCGGCAGCCGCGCGGCCACCAACTCCCGCAGGCCCTCGGGCTCTTCGTCACCAACGGCCACCACGTAGCCGACCAGGCGCTTGTCTCCCGGGGTGTCCTCACGGGCGATCACCACGGCCTGCCTGACGTCCGCGTGCGTGAGCAAGGCGGCTTCGATCTCACCCGGCTCGATACGGAAACCGCGGATCTTCACCTGCTCATCCGCACGCCCGGCGAACAGCAGTTGCCCGTCCGGGCTCCACTTCGCCAGGTCCCCGGTCCGGTACATCCGCTCACCAGTGCCGAAGGGGCAGGCCACGAACCGCTCGCCCGTCAGCGACGGGCGGCCCACATAACCACGGGCCAGGCCCACGCCGGCGACATACAACTCCCCCGCCACCCCGACCGGCACCGGCTGAAGCCC